>NZ_KI421500.1:1200224-1945224 GCF_000473145.1 Leisingera daeponensis DSM 23529
CCGGCCAGTGGTTCTGGATCCACCGGCGCTGGAAAACCTGACCGCCGCTGCCGCGCCCCTGCTGGCGCGCCGTGCCGGGGTCAGTCAGCCCGCGCGGCGGCGATGACCGGACCGAACGGCGCTTCCTGCACCAGCACCGCGGCAGGCTGGCTGCCGGTCAGCGGCACTGTCAGCTCCAGCGGCTCTGCGCCGTCCCACTCTGCCGCCACTTGCCAGTCCTCCACCACATTGGCATAGCTCAGGGTTTTCCCGGCCAGCTCGCCGCGGGTGATGCTGACGGTGCGTTGCGGGGTAAAGCGCACCAGCTGCACCAGCAGCCGGGACTTCGGCATCCGGGACCGGGGCTTCAGACGGATCACCAATTCCCCGCCCTGCCGCTGCAGCTTCAGCGCCACCGGGCGCGGCTTCTTCTGGTGCTTCCGGATCGCGCTCTCCACCTGAACGGCATCGGCGCCGACCACGTCCTCCTGACCCATGATGACCATCTGCGGCGTGTAGATCATCCGGCGCCCGCCGGCCTGGGCATAGCCCTTTTGCCGCCGGGTGTGCTCCCGCCTGGCGAACTTGTCTTTCCAGCCGATGTAATCCCAGTAATCCACATGCAGCGCCAGCGGCAGCACGTCATCGCGTGCGGCCAGCTCATGCAGCAGCGCATCGGCGGGCGGGCAGGACGAACAGCCCTGCGAGGTAAACAGCTCCACCACCACGGGGTCTGCTGCGGATTGGCCATGCACCGGCAGGGCCAGGGCCAGAACCGTCATGATCGATGCCAGAAATCTCATGAATCGCCTTCTCTGCTACTTAGCCCACTGGTCTAAAGATGTGCCCGGGGTAAGGCCAATCAATCATTTTTGAGGCCCGGCGGCAGCGGCAGCGCGGCGGAAAATGTGTACAATCGCATACAAAACTGCCCCTGCGGCGTTTGAACTATTGAATGCAGCGCTTACCTCATGCATTTACAAAGCAGCGAATTCCCAAGTTTCAATTTCTTGAGGGAGGCCACCCATGCCTATCACCGTCGGACAGGACAACGCCAGCGCGCGCCGCACTCTCAGCGTCAACGGCAAAACGATCTCCTACTATTCCATTCCCGCAGCCAGCGAAGCAGGCTTTGGCGACTTTTCCAAACTTCCCGCAGCGCTGAAGGTGGTGCTGGAAAACATGCTGCGCTTCGAGGATGGCGGCTTTTCGGTCTCCACCGATGACATCAAGGCCTTTGGCGAATGGGCCGGCAAGGGCGGCAAGAACCCGCGCGAGATCGCCTACCGCCCGGCCCGCGTGCTGATGCAGGATTTCACCGGCGTGCCCGCGGTGGTCGACCTGGCCGCCATGCGCGACGGCATCGTCGGCCTCAAGGGCTCTGCCGCCAAGATCAACCCGCTGGTGCCGGTGGATCTGGTCATCGACCACTCGGTGATGATCGACGAATTCGGCAACCCGCGCGCGTTCCAGATGAACGTCGACCGCGAGTATGAGCGCAACATGGAGCGCTACCAGTTCCTGAAATGGGGCCAGAAAGCGTTCAACAACTTCCGCGTGGTGCCGCCGGGCACCGGCATCTGCCACCAGGTGAACCTGGAATACCTGGCCCAGACCGTCTGGACCGACACCGATCAGAACGGCGAGGAAGTCGCCTACCCCGACACCCTCGTCGGCACCGACTCCCACACCACCATGGTGAACGGCGCTGCGGTGCTGGGCTGGGGTGTTGGCGGCATCGAGGCCGAGGCGGCGATGCTGGGCCAGCCGATTTCCATGCTGATCCCCGAAGTCGTCGGCTTTGAACTGACCGGCGAGATGACCGAAGGCACCACCGGCACCGATCTGGTGCTGAAAGTGGTGGAGATGCTGCGCGCCAAGGGCGTGGTCGGCAAATTCGTCGAGTTCTTCGGCGACGGCCTGGACCGGCTGCCGCTGGCCGACCGGGCGACCATCGCCAACATGGCCCCTGAATACGGCGCCACCTGCGGCTTCTTCCCGATCGACGGCGAAACCCTGCGCTACCTGCGCAACACCGGCCGCGACGAGGACCGCATCGCGCTGGTCGAGGCCTATGCCAAGGAAAACGGGCTGTGGCGCGACGAGAGCTACAATCCGGTCTATACCGATACGCTGCATCTGGACATGGGCACCGTCGTGCCCGCGATCTCCGGCCCGAAACGGCCGCAGGACCACATCGCGCTGGACAAGGCCGCCACCACCTTCCACGACTACGTCGAAGGCCAGCGCAGCAGCAAGGATGCAAGCGAACGTGCCGAAAACCGCTGGGAGGCCGAAGGCGGGCAGCCCGAACCGCAGAAAATTCCCGGCGACAAAGGCCACCACAAAACAGGTTTTGTCACCACCGAAGACAGCAGCTACCAGCTGCACGACGGCTCCATCGTGATCGCCTCGATCACCTCCTGCACCAACACCTCGAACCCCTATGTGATGATTGGCGCGGGTCTTGTTGCGAAGAAGGCGCATGAGCGCGGCCTGACCCGCAAGCCCTGGGTCAAGACCTCGCTCGCGCCGGGTTCGCAGGTGGTGTCCGAGTATCTGGAGGCCGCGGGCCTGCAGGAGCATCTGGACGCCATCGGCTTCAATCTGGTCGGCTACGGCTGCACCACCTGCATCGGCAACTCCGGCCCGCTGGCCGAGGAAATCTCCAAGTGCATCAACGACAACGACCTGATCGGCGTCTCGGTGCTGTCGGGCAACCGCAACTTCGAGGGCCGCATTTCGCCGGACGTGCGCGCCAACTACCTGGCCTCGCCGCCGCTGGTGGTGGCCTATGCGCTGGCCGGTGACATGAACATCGACATCACCACCGCGCCGCTGGGGCAGGATCAGGACGGCAACGACGTCTACCTCAAGGACCTGTGGCCGACCCAGAAGGAAATCGCCGACCTGGTTGAAAAGACTGTGACGCGCGAAGCCTTCCAGTCGAAATACGCCGATGTCTTCAAGGGCGACGAGAAGTGGCAGGCGGTGGAGGTCACCGACGCGGAGACCTATGACTGGCCCGCAAGTTCGACCTACATCCAAAACCCGCCCTACTTCCAGGACATGGGCCCCGAGCCGGGCACCATCGAAAACATCGAAGGCGCCAAGGTTCTGGCGGTCCTGGGCGATATGGTCACCACCGACCACATCTCGCCGGCGGGCTCCTTTGCCACCACCACGCCCGCGGGCCAGTACCTGCTGGAACGCCAGGTGCAGCCGCGCGAATTCAACTCCTACGGCTCGCGCCGCGGCAACCACGAGATCATGATGCGCGGCACCTTCGCCAACATCCGCATCCGGAACGAGATGCTGGATGGCGTCGAGGGCGGCTATACCAAGGGCCCCGATGGCAAGCAGACCTCAATCTATGAGGCCGCGATGGCGCATCAGGAAAACGGCACCCCGCTGGTGGTGTTCGGCGGTGAGCAGTACGGCGCGGGCTCCTCGCGCGACTGGGCGGCCAAGGGCACCGCGCTCTTGGGCGTCAGGGCGGTGATCGCTGAGAACTTTGAGCGGATCCACCGCTCCAACCTGGTGGGCATGGGCGTCATCCCGTTCGAGTTCACCGGCGGCGACACCCGCAAGACCCTGGGCCTGACCGGCGAGGAAACCGTCACGATCCGCGGACTGGACAGCATCAAGCCGCTGCAGGAGGTGCCGTGCGAAATCACCTTTGCGGACGGGTCGCAAAAGACCATCACGCTGAAGTGCCGTATCGATACCGCGCCTGAGATCGAATACATCGAACACGGCGGCGTGCTGCACTACGTGCTGCGCAACCTGGCCAAGCAGTAAGGCCAGCCGCCGCCAGACAGTCAAGGGCGCCCGAACGGGCGCCCTTTTCCATTGGATACGGCGTCTGCTTGCAGTCAGGAACTGCCCTGCGGTCCCCGCTAGTGGCTGTAGTTGCGGCTGTGCAGGATCAGGCCGATCTCCGCTTCGGCCTTCAGCTCCCTGATTGCGCGGTCGAACTCTTCCAGATAGGCCGCTGCACCGCTGGCCCGGGACAGCCCGAAGTGCGACATACGGCTGGAAACCGGTTCCCCGACGGCGGCAATCCGGTTCTGCCAGCCATTCAGGCCGATGTGGTACCGCCCCACGGCGTCGTCGATTGCAATCAGATCCAGCTGGCCGAACAGAAGCATTTGCATCAGACCGGCCGCATCGCCGCTTTTGACGATCCGGTTGCGGGCGCTGAACGCGGCTTCCATCTCCGGGTCGATGACGCTGCCGTTCACCATGCCCAGCTTCAGATGCGACACACCGGCATAGCCCGCACCCCATGCCAGCCCGTCCGGAAAGCGGTCCCGGTTGTACCAGAGGGTGCTTGTCTGCTGAAAGACGGGTTCGCTGAAGGCCAGAAACGCCTCGCGCTCCGGGGACTTGAACAGCGGCAGGATGCCGTCTGCCTCGCCTGACTTTGCCTGGGCGAGGCAGCGCTGCCAGGGCAGCAGAACGGTGACCGCGCTGAGGCCGTCTATCCGCTCCATCACCGCGTCCAGAAGGTTCACCTTCAGCCCGCCGGACGGGATGCTGCCGGTTCCCAATGTGTAGGGCGGATAAGGATCGTAGCAGAAGGTCAGGACAGTTTCCGCCCGCGCGGCTGCGGCAAAAAGGCAGGCGGCCAGAACGCAGCCCAGGCTTGTTCTCAAAAACCTTGCGGGATCAATCGCTTTCATCTCTTTCCCGGACAATATGTTTGGCCGGCACGCAGTGCCGCGGAACCCTGAAATTCTTAACCATAAAATCCTGCAGCATTCCGCAGCAGATTGAAAGAGCCCCCGGGCCACCCGTGCTGGCCAATTCATGGCCCCCGCCGGCACGAAAAGCTGCTGATTCCCGCAGTGCCGGCTGCTTTACCAAAGGTTAATATTGTGTAAACATAAATTCAGAATATAACTTTTCCCTTTCAGGGCGCATTCAGAGGCCGCACGCAGAACGCATGAAAGAAGCCGCATTTGCCGTTATTTATCCGGACATAGACACTTTTGAAGACCATGCTGAGGCGGTGGCGGCAATGATCTGCGAGACCCGGAGCTTTCCCGGCTGTATCGAGGCCTATGCCGGCATCAACCGCGCGCGCCATGAAATTGCTGTGTTCCACTTCTGGGAATCAAACGATCACCTGGACCGCTACCTGACCTGGCGCGCCGAACGCGGCGACCTGGACGCCCGCAGCGCCACGATGCGGCGCGAACAGGACTTCCGCACTTACTCTGTGCCGTAAGACCTGCGCGGGCCTGCAGCCGCCTGCACACTCTCTGTTCGCAAACCGCAGATTGCCCCGCCGCGCCGGGCGCGGCAATAGTGGGCTCATGAAACAGACCAGCAGCATCACCGGCTATCACGCCCACGTCTATTTCGGCGAAACCACCGCTGAACAGGCCCGCGCCCTTTGCCAGCAGGCCGCCGGGGAGTTCGGCGTCCAGATGGGCCGGGTGCACCGGGAAAACGTTGGCCCGCATCCAAGGTGGTCCTGCCAGCTGGCCGCCAGCCCGGAGCAATTCGCCAGGCTGCTGCCCTGGCTGGCCCTGAACCGCCAGGGGCTGATCGTGTTTGCCCATCCGGAAACCGGCGACGCGCTCGCGGACCATCGCGATCACGGTATTTGGCTGGGGGCCGGACTGCCTCTGGATCTCAGCATTTTCAGCTGATATGCGGCGCCTCCAGCAGAAACTTCCGGGCAGACGGCCAGGCCGCTGCCCCTTTTGACTCGCGGAGCTTCCCTTGACCGAGGCAGTAATTATTGAGCTGCAGCCGCTGCCGGGGCAATACACCCGGCTGGCTGTACTGGTGAAACAGATGGTGGAACAGGTCCGGGAGTATCCCGGCTGCCTGCAAGCCGACACGCTGCTTGCCCCGGACCGGAACGAAATTGCCATCTTTCAGCGCTGGGAATCCGCCGAGGCTTTCAGCGACTATCTGATCTGGCGCTCCAAACAGGAAGATTTTGCGCAGCTTCACACGCTGCTGGCGGCGGAGCCGGGATTCAAGAGCTTTGCCTTGGGCACGGGCGCCTGAAGCGCCCTGCCCCGGTTACCGGCCTGCGGCCTTCTCCATCGCCGGGCGCAGGGTGTTTTCGATCACCCGCTGCGTGACAGGCCCAGCAAAGCGCAGCACGATCTTGCCCTCGCCATCCACCACATAGGTTTCCGGCACGCCGTAAAGGCCCCAGTCGATTGCCATCCGCCCCTTCTCGTCCCGGCCGATGGCCGTGTAGGGATCGCCGAGCTCCTTCAGGAACGCCTCGGCATTGGCAAGCTGGTCCTTGTAGTTGATGCCGTAAATCGGGATGCCTTCCTTGGACAGCGCCTCAAGGTTCGGATGCTCCACCCGGCAGGGCGCGCACCAGCTGGCCCAGTAGTTCACCAGTTTCACGTTGCCGTCACGCAGGGTTTCGTCGCTGAACATTTCCTTGCCCGGAAATTCTTCCAGGACAACCGGCGGCGCGGGCTGGCCTTCGCGCGCGGAGGGCAGGCTGTTGGGGTCTTCGCGGAACATGCCCACCAGCGCCAGGCCGACAAAGCCTGCAAACACCAGGCCAGGGACCGCCATCAAGGGAGAGATCTTAGCCATTGCGCTTCACCCGGCTTTCCAGGGTTTCCATCTCCCGGCGGACCTTGCGGCCGCGCCAGATCGTCAGCACCACCAGCGCCACCAGCAAAAGCAGCGATGCGGCGTAGGCCGACAGCACCGTATCGGCGTATTTTCCAAGATCGGGCATCAGGCCTCCAGCCGTTCGCGCGCCATCAGTGCCTTGATGCGGCGGGCGCGGATTTCAGTTCCGGTGCGGTAGAACACAAGCGCGATGAACAACAGCACAAACCCCGCCATGCAGACATACAGAGGGTTGGAAAAGGCATCGGCGACGTTCTCCTTCTTGTCCAGCGACAGCGACGCGCCCTGGTGCAGCCCCTGGTTCCAGAAGTTCACCGCGTAGCGGCTGAGCACCGCGAACACCGAGCCCACCAGGCACAGGATCGAGGTGAGGTCAGCGGCGGTATCCGGGTTGTCGATTGCCTCCCACAGGGCGATGTAGCCAAGGTAGAACAGGAAAAGCACCAAAAAGGACGTGAGCCGCGGATCCCAGGCCCACCAGGTGCCCCACATCGGCTGGCCCCAGATTGCCCCGGTGATCAGCGCAATCACCGTCATCACCACGCCCACAGGCGCGGCAGCCCGGGCCGCCAGCGCGCTGACATGGTGGCGGCGGATCACCCAGACCAGCGAGGTGACCAGCATCATGAACCACGCGTTGATCGCCATCAGCGCCGAGGGCACGTGCAGGAAGATGATCTTGACGGTAGAGCCCTGACGGTAGTCATCAGGCGTGAAGAAGAAGCCCCAGACCAGCCCCACGGTGATCAGCACCGCTGAGCCGGCCCACAAGGCCGGCATCACCTTTTCTGTGGTGGCCAGGAATTTCTTCGGGTTGGCGTATTCCCAGATCGACATGGTGGCTATTTAGCTCTTGTTCTCGGGTTTCTCAATTGGGTGGACCCTAGCGCAAATTGACGCGCAGGACGGCCGCACTGGCAAAGGGCAGCAGCGCGATGGAAGCGGCCGAGATCCCGGCCAGCAGCAATAGCGGCGTCTGCACCGCCATACCCTCGGCACCGCGGCGGGCCACCTCGGAGCCGAAGATCAGCGTCGGCACATAGAGCGGCATCACCAGCAAGGACATCAGCAGGCCGCCGCGCTTCAGCCCCACCGTCAGCGCGGCGCCGAAGGTGCCGATGACCGACAGCGCAGGCGTGCCCAGCAGCAGCGAGACCACCAGCCATTGGAAACCGGCAACCGGAAGGTTCAGCAGAACCCCCAGCACCGGCGCCGCCATCACCAGCGGCAGCCCGGTGGTGATCCAATGGGCCAGCGCCTTGATCGTAACGGTGCTTTCCAAGGGCAGCGGCGCGGTGGCCAGCAGGTCGAGCGAGCCGTCCTCCCAATCCAAGGCCAGAAGCCGGTCCAGCGACAACAGGCACGCCAGCAGCGCCCCCAGCCACAGCACGCCCGGCGCAATGCGGGCCAAAAGCTCGGATTGCGGGCCGACGGAGAACGGCACCATCACGGTCACGATCAGAAAGAACGCAAGGCCCAGGCCAAAGCCGCCGCCCGCACGCAGGGCGAGCTTCAGATCCCGCAGGAGAAGCGCAATCACAGGAAATCTCCGTCAAAATCGTCGATCTCCGGCGGCTTGGCCTTGTAGGGGCCGACATCCAGCACGTCTGCCTCCAGCCCCAGGTCGATGTGAGTGGCAATCAGCGCCGAACCGCCCTGCCCCAGATGCGCCCGCACCGCGTTTGCGAACATCGCGACCGATGTCGTGTCGAGGCTCACCGTGGGTTCATCCATGATCCAGACCGGGCGGCCCGTGACCAGCATCCGGCTGAGTCCCAGGCGGCGTTTCTGTCCTGCCGACAGCGCACCGGCTTGCCGGTCGCGCAGGGTTTGCAGGTCAAAGCCATCCAGCGCCCGTTCGATGCCGTTACGGCCAAAGACGCTGGCCCAGAAGGTCAGGTTCTCCGCCACCGTCAGCGTCGGCTTCAGCCCGTCGGAATGGGCGGCATAGGCGATCTGGTCCTCGGCACCCTCCACCTGCCCCCTCAGCGGCGGCTGCAGGCCCGCGACGGTGCGCAGCAGCGTTGTCTTGCCGATGCCGTTGGGGCCGCGCAGGATCAGCGCCTTGCCGGGGGCCAGGGAAAAACTCAGCCCCTCCAGCACCGGGACACCTCCGCGGGCCACGCTCAGATCCGTCACATTTAATGTCATGAAGCCCGCTTATCCCATTGTGCCCGCGCATGAAAAGACCATTTAGCCGCGGCCCGCTTTGCGGCAGGTCAAACGACTCTGCACAATATCAGACCGGCAGCGCCGCCATGGCGATCCGCCGGCCCTCTGACAGCAGAACATTGTACGTGCGGCAGGCGGCAGGCGAATTCATGACCTCCACCCCCAGACCGGCCTGCTCCAGCGCGGTGCGCAGCTCTGCCGGGATATGGGCGATCTCTTCGCCGGTGCCGATGAACAGCACGTCAATCTCCCCGGCCAGCGCCAGCAGCGGCTCCGCATCGCCAAATCCGCCCCAGGCCGCGGTGCCGGCCGCAGACGTCAGAACCGCCCCCTGATGCACCTGCCCGCCGATGCGGAAGAACCCCGCGCCATAGCCGTCAATCGGCTGCGCGTCGCTATAGCTCACTTCGTTCAGGCGCATGTGCGGTCCTTTCAATCAAACACCGGGAGGCTGGATACCACGGCCAACCCGATCACGGAATAGGAGGCAAAGCGGTAGAGCTTGTCAAATCCGGGATCGAACAGCGCCTTGCCGGTGAGCGTGGTGATCACGTAAGGCACGCCCAGCAGACAGGCCAGACCCACCGCCTTGAGGCTGGCCATGCCGCCAAAGATCAGGTTTGCGGCGATCACCACGTCGAGCGCTGCAAGGAACACGATGGTATTGGCCCGGACCCGTGCCACGTCGCGGACATTGGCCAGGTAAAAGACGATGATGACCGGCCCGGTCAGACCCGTCATGCCGCCGACCGCACCGGCCGCGCCGCCGATGGCAAACCGTCCCGGCCAGCCCAGCCGCCCCTGCCAGCGCCAGCCGGAGATCACAGCGGCCAGCGTCACGCCGATGACCGCGGCAGCCAGCCAGCGCAGCGTCAGGGCATCCAGTTGCGACATGACCCACAGACCCCCAGGCACCGTGACCGCCGCCGCCATTGCCAGCGCGCCGACCTCTGCCTTGTCGGCTGTGCTCCAGGCCTGCGGGAACAGGGTGATGGTGGAAAACACCCCCATCAGCACCATCAGGAACACCACATCCGCCGCGGGCAGAAACTGCGCGCCGACAGGGACAAAGATCATCGCGGTGCCAAAACCAGTGAAGCCGCGGACAAGACCCGCGGCTCCAATGGTCAGGAACAGCCAGAACAGCCCCGGTGTGTCCAGGGCTGCCTGAAAGGCCTCAAGCATCGATGTTGGAGAACTGGTTGCCGGTGGTGTTCGCCTGCTTCGACCAGTCGCGCTTCACCCCCAGCTTCAGCAGGATGGTGGAGGCCACGAAGACCGACGAATAGGTCCCGACCACAACGCCCCAGATCATCGCGAAGACAAAGCCGCGGATCACGTCGCCGCCCAGCACATACAGCGAGATCAGCGCCAGCAGCGTGGTGACAGAGGTCATCACGGTCCGGCTGAGGGTTTCGTTGATCGAGATGTTCAGCACCTCGGCCAGATCCTTCTGCTTGTAGCGGCGCAGGTTCTCGCGCACCCGGTCGAACACAACCACGGTGTCGTTCAGCGAATAACCAACGATCGTCAGCAGCGCCGCGATGATCGCCAGGTCGAAACGGATCTGCAGCTCCGAGAACACGCCGATGGTCAGCACAACGTCATGCACCAGCGCGGCCACCGCGCCGAGCGCAAACTGCCACTCGAACCGCAGCCAGATGTAGACCAGCACCGCCGCAATCGCCAAAGCGACCGCTATCACCGCCGTGGTGATCAGCTCGCCCGAGACCTTGGGACCGACGGATTCGACCGAGACAAATTTGATGCCTGGCGCCACGGCGTCCAGCGAGGTCTTCAGCGTTTCGATCATCTCGCCGGAGATCGCCTCGCCGTCGCCCTGTGCCTGAATGCGGATCATGGCAACGTGCTGGTCTTCCTCGAACGACGGGTCGAACACCTCAGTGATCGACACATCGCCCAGCTCATGCACCGCCAGAGCGTCGCGGTAGGCGCCGACATCCACAACTTCGGATGCCTCGGTGCGGATGGTGGTGCCGCCGCGGAAGTCGATGCCGAAGTTCAGCCCCTGCCACAGGAAGGAGACCATCGCCACCACCATCATCAGGGCGGAAATGCCCAGCCACAGCTTGGCGCGCTTGAAGAAATCGAATGAGGTTTCTTCGGGAACAAGTCTCAGCCGCATATCACACCTCAATCGTTTTCGGACGGCGCCGTTCAAACCACATGACGATCATCAGGCGGGTGACAAAGATCGCGGTGAACACCGAGGTCAGAATGCCCAAGCCCAGGGTGATCGCAAAGCCGCGCACCGGGCCGGAGCCGATGGCGAACAGGATCACCGCAGTGATGAAAGTGGTGATGTTGGCGTCGAGAATGGCGCTCAGCGCCTTGGAGTAGCCTTCGTCGATGGCCTTGGCCGGGCCGCGGCCCGATTTCAGCTCCTCGCGGATACGTTCGAAGATCAGCACGTTGGCGTCGACCGCCATACCGACTGTCAGCACGATGCCCGCGATGCCCGGCAGCGTCAGGGTGCCGCCGATCAGGCTGAGCATACCGAAGATCAGCGCGATGTTCAGGATCAGCGCCACATTGGCAAACAGGCCGAACAGGCCATAGCTGAGGCCCATGAACACCAGCACTGCCACAAAGGCGACTATTGTGGCAATCTTGCCGGCGTCGATGCTGTCCTGGCCCAGTTCCGGGCCGATGGTGCGCTCTTCCAGGAATTCCAGCCCGGCGGGCAGCGCGCCTGCGCGCAGCAGCACGGCAAGGTTAGTGCTTTCCTCGATGGTGAAGTTGCCGGTGATGATGCCGGAGCCGCCGGGGATGTGCGACTGGATCACGGGGGCAGAGACCACCTCGTCGTCCAGCACGATCGCGAAGGGCGAGCCGATGTTTTCGGCCGTGTAGTCGCCAAAGCGGCGCGCGCCGGAGGTGTTGAAGCGGAAGGTCACCGCCGGGCGGCCGTTCTGGTCATAGGAGGGCTGGGCATCCACCAGGTCCTCGCCGGTCACAACGGCGGCGGCCTCGATGGTGTAATAGGCCCCTTCCTCATCCAGCGACGGGATTACCTTGTTGCCCATGCCGGGGGCGGCATCGGGATCGCTGCCGCGGCCCACAACCGGGTTGAAGGTCAGCTGCGCGGTGGTGCCGATGATCGCTTTCAGCTCCGACGCGGACCCGATGCCGGGCACCTGGATCAGGATCCGGTCCGCACCCTGGCGCTGGATGGTCGGCTCGCGGGTGCCGACCTCGTCGATGCGGCGGCGCACGATTTCCAAGGACTGGCGCACGGTGCGGTCGTCCGAGGCGATCTTCTCCGCCTCGCTCAGGCGAACCACCAGGATGTCGCCCTGCGCGGAAACCTCGATGTCGTTGTCGCCCACGCCGGTCAGGGTGGTGATCGGGTTGGCCAGACCGCGCACGATTTCCAGCGCGCGGGCCATGCCATCGGGTTTGGAGAGCTTCAGGCGAATCTCATCCGAAGGCCCCGGCTGGCGGCGGAAGGTGCCGACGGTATCACGCTCGGGCCTGAGCGCATCGCGCACCTCCGGCCACAGCGCGTCCATGCGCGCCTCATAGACGTCTTCCACCTGCACTTCGGCCAGCAGATGCGCACCGCCCCGCAGGTCAAGGCCCAGGTTCACCAGGCCAGACGGCAGGAACGACGGCCACTGGCCCGCTGTTTCCAGCCGCTCCGGCGTTTCGCCCTTGGCGATAATGTCGGCTGCCGCGTCGTTGGCCTGTTCGACGCGGGTGTAAAACCCGTTTGGCAGGGCAAGCATCAATCCAGCTGCGCATACCAGCCAGATCAGCACCCTCTTCCAGAGATCAATTTGCAGCATTGCCCTGCCTTTTCAGATAGTTGCAAGGAGCGCTTAAGCTGCCGGCTCGGTCTTGTTCAGAACCTGGGCAATGGTCGCCTTGACCACGCGCACCTTGACGCCCTCGGCGATCTCCACCTCGATTTCGCCGTCTTCCTTGACCTTGGCCACCTTGCCGATCACGCCGCCCTGGGTCACCACCTGGTCACCGCGGCGCAGGCCGTCCACCATCGCCTGATGCTGTTTCATCTTCTTCTGCTGCGGGCGGATCAGCAGGAAGTACATGATCGCGAAGATCAGGATAAGCGGGAGAAATTGGGCGACTGCGCCACCGTCCATGGGATATTCCTTCTGTCAAAGCGGCATGGGTGTCACGCCGGAAATTTGCAGCGGAACCTATGCGCTGGACCGGGGGTTTGCAAGGGAACGCTGCAGCCCCGCAGGGGCGGAGTGCAGGCCGCGGCAGCACCGGCTCCGGCGGGCGGCGAAGGAAAACTCCGGCAGGCACCGCCCGTACGCGGATTTTGATTGCAAAACAGCATGATTCGGCGCTTTGCTTTCCCTTGCGCAAGCCGCCAGGCGCGGGGCTTTGCCTCCCTCTTTCCGGTCCGGATGGCGGCCCGGCCATTCCTGACAGAAGGAACAGGCGCATGATGATGGTGCGCTGCTATCTCGCCCCCTCGTCCATCGAAGGGCTGGGCGTTTTCTGCCATGACGACATCACAAAGGGCGACATTGTCTGGCGTTACGACAGAATGCTCGACACCACTTTCCCCGAGAGCAAGCTGGACAATGTCGAACCGCACATGAAGGAGTTCCTGGAACGCTACAGCTTCCCGGATCCCTGCCGCCCGGGCTACCTGATCCTGCAATGCGACGAAGGGCGTTTTCTGAACCACTCCATGTACCCGAACCTCGATTTCTCCGACGGCGTATGGGGCCGGGCGCTGGCCAATGTTCCGGCTGGCACGGAATTGACTTTCGACTATTCCGACTTCCTGACCGGCGAAATCCGCATGCAGCCGCCGCGGCATCACGTGCATACGCTGCCGATGGCCGCGGAATAAGCCAAGTGAGGCCGGGTCCAGCACCCGGCCTTTGCAATTCCGCAGCCAGCGGGCTGTGACCGGCGCTCCCTGTTGCAGACAGACCGCACGCCCCCCTTCCCCTTTGTTCACCCTTGCGTCATAGGATGGGCCTACTGATTCAATTGTTTGCAACGCTAGGAGAGACTCTCATGCATGACATCCGCGCTATCCGCGAAAATCCTGCCGCCTTCGACGCCGCTGTGGCGCGGCGCGGGGATGCGGGCGTGTCATCCGGGATTCTCGCGCTGGACGAGGCGCGCCGCGCCAAGATCCTCGCTGCGGAAACTGCGCAAGCTGAGCAGAACAAGGCCTCCAAGGAAGTTGGTGCTGCCAAAGGCCGCGGCGATGAGGCCGAATTTGAGCGCCTGCGCGCGCTGGTGGCCGAGAAAAAGGCTGAAGTGGCAGCCATGAACACCGAGGCAAAGGAACTGGACCAGCAGTTGAACGACATGCTGGCCACCATTCCGAACCTGCCTTTCGACGATGTGCCGGACGGGGCGGACGAGGACGACAACGTCGAAATCCGCCGCTGGGGCGAGCCGAAGGCGCTGGAGTTCGAGGCCAAGGAGCATTTCGAAATCGAAGGCGTGAAGCCGGGCATGGATTTCGAGGTTGCGGCCAAGCTGTCGGGCAGCCGTTTCGTGGTGCTGTCCGGTGCGGTGGCCCGCATCCACCGGGCGCTGGCGCAGTTCATGATCAACACCCATGTGGACGAGAACGGTCTGACGGAAACCTGGACCCCGGTGCTGGTGCGCGAGGAAATGATGTACGGCACCAGCCAGCTGCCCAAGTTCGGCGAGGACAGCTACAAGACCACCGACGGCTGGTGGCTGGTGCCGACGGCGGAGGTCACGCTGACCAATATCGTGAACGGCCTGACGGTTGACGAAAGCTACCTGCCGCGCCGCTATGTGGCGCACACCCAGTGCTTCCGTTCCGAGGCTGGCTCGGCCGGCAAGGACACCGCCGGCATGCTGCGCCAGCACCAGTTCGAGAAGGTCGAAATGGTCTCTGTCACCCATCCGGACAAGAGCATCGAGGAGCATGAGCGCATGACCCGCTGCGCCGAGGACATTCTGGAGCGTCTGGGCCTGCCCTACCGCACCATCGTCCTGTGCACTGGCGACATGGGCTTTGGCGCCCGCAAGACCCACGACATCGAGGTCTGGGTGCCGGGCCAAAACACCTACCGCGAGATCTCCTCGGTCTCGGTCTGCGGTGACTTCCAGGCCCGCCGGATGAATGCGCGCTTCAAACCCGCGGATGGCGGCAAGCCGCAGTTCGTGCACACGCTGAACGGCTCCGGCCTGGCCGTCGGGCGCTGCCTGATCGCCGTGCTGGAAAACGGCCAGCAGGCCGACGGTTCGGTCAAGCTGCCCGAGGTTCTGGCGCCCTACCTTGGCGGCAAGCTGACTCTGAGCGCCGAGGGCGAGCTGGTCTGACCCAACCCAGCCGGAAACAAGAATACCGGCGCCATCTGGCGCCGGTTTTTTTTGGATCTAAGGCCAGACGTTACTTCTTCGCCTTCTTCTTTTTCTTCTCGCCGGTCTTCCCCTCCAGGATCGCCTGCGCCTTGGCCTTCTCCTTTTCGATGGCCTTCTTGGCCTTGGCCTTCACCTTCTTGGCCTTCAGCTTGGCCTTGATCTTTGCGGCCGCAAACTCCTCCGACAGATTGGCGGCCTTGCGCTTGGCCTTGGCGGCCTTGGCCTTGGCTTTTGCCGCCTTCTCCTCCGCTGCCTCGCGGGCCGCTTCGGCTTCGGCAAGCTTCCTGTCCATCTCATCCTGCGAGGACTGCGCCTGCGAGGCATCCGCCTGACCGCCGCCCGTGCCGGGGGCAGCATTGCCATTCACCGGCTTGACGGCGGCATCCTGCCCCGCACGGTCCTGCGGTCCGGTGTCCGCAGCTTCGCCGGCCAAGGCCGTCAACGCTGCCGCGCGGCTTGCGCCGATACCCGGAATGCCGCGCAGGCCAGCGTCATCCATCCCGGCCAGGTCTTCGACGGAACGCACGCCATGGTCCTTCAGCAGCTTGGCCAGCACCGGCCCGACTCCGCGCAGCTTTTGAATTGGTGTCATGCCTGATCTATTCCCTTCTGTTCATCGCTTTAATTTCCAAATCCCGGCGCAGGAATGGCACGGCTCCGCCTAGGCAGGAAAGGGCACCAGGCATTTTTTGTCTTCATCCCAAAGCTTGAGCGTCAGCGCCCGCACCGCTTCCGGGAACTTGATCCGGCGCAGACCCAGCTCCGGCGGCAGGCTGTAATGGCACTGCCGCAGCCGGTAGGACGGAATGCGCGCGTTGTAATGGTGGATGTCGTGCAGGGTGATATTCGCCACCGCCATGTCGAAGAACCAGCCGAAATCCAGGCAGGACGATCCCTGCAGCGCCGCCACTTGCGGGTTCAGATCCGGGCGGCGGTCCCAGTAGGTGTCCTCGAAATTGTGCTGCAGGTAGACCAGGAACACCCCGATCATGCCGCCGAGGAAGGAAAACGCCAGCCACACCCAGATGCCGGTCATCCCCGCCGCCCAGTAAAGCAGCGCCAGCATTGCCACGATCACCAGATTGTGCAGGAGCACGCCCCAGACCCCGAAACGCACGGTGTTCTTGGGCCAGCGGTAGCGGATGAAATAGGTGAAGGCCGAGCCCAGCGGCACCAGCACAAACGGGTTGCGGTAGAGCCGGTAGCCCAGCCGCTCCCAGACCCCGGCTGCCTTCCACTCCCGCACCGTCATGGTGTGAATCTCGCCGGTTTCTCGGTGCTCCAGATTGCCGATGTTGGAGTGATGCAGGTTGTGGTTCTGCTTCATCACTTCAAAAGGCGCAAAGGTGAAGGGCGACAGCACATGGCCCGCGATCTCATTCTGCAGGCGTGTCTCAAACAGCGAGTGGTGCCCGGTGTCATGCTGCAGCACGTAGAGCCGCACCGCGGCAAAGGCGAAAACCACCCCCGCAGGCAGCATTACATACCAGCGGTCCGCATGGGCGACGGCCAGATAAAGCGACAGGAAATAGACTGCAAATGTCCCGAAATAGCTGAGCGATGCCAGACAGTTGTCCTTTTCGGTGAACTTGCGCGTGTGTGCCCTCAGATCCATGAATTCTTCCATAAATGCGCGATGTGACAGGCATGCGAAGAACGGCGCAGCCCGCCGAAGATTAAACTGAGATAATCCCGGCCGTTTCAAAAGCAAGATGGCCGCGTCCAGACGCCTCAACCCTAAGGGTATCACTCTGCCGCGCGTGATGAAACAAGCCTGTCGCGGTCAGCGCGGCACGGCGGAGCGCCGCCGAAGCCGCGGCAGCCGAACCGGGCGCAACGGAAAAGCGCCGCCCGTGAGGGCGGCGCCGGGCCCAACGGGCCAAGGTATTCTATGAATGCCGCGAGGCCGGGCGGGAGCCGCCCGCGTCCGCCGCGTCAGTTGCCGCGCTTGTTCAGGTGCTTGGCCAGGGCTCCGGCGTTCTTGGCCCGCTTGCCTTTATAGGGGTTCTTGTCCCCCTGCCCGCGCATATAGAGGCGGATCGGCGTGCCCGGCATGTCGAAATCTTCGCGCAAGCCGTTGACCAGATAGCGGGTATAGCTTTCCGGCAGCTTGTCGGGATGCGAGCACATCACCACAAACCCCGGCGGGCGGCTCTTGGCCTGGGTGATGTAGCGCAGCTTGATCCGCTTGCCCTGCGGCGCTGGCGGCGGGTGCTGCTCCAGCATGCCAACCAGCCAGCGGTTCAGCGCCGCGGTGGGGACACGCCGGTTCCAGGTTGCGTAGGCGCGCATGATCGCGTCTTGCAGCCGGTCCAGCCCCTTGCCGGTCTTGGCCGAGACCGTCACCAGCGGCGCGCCGCGCAGCTGCGGCAGCAGGCGCCCGAAGGCTTCCTTGAGGTCGCGCAGCTTGTCCTGCTTGTGCTCTTCGGCGTCCCATTTGTTCACCGCCACCACAACCGCGCGCCCCTCGCGCTCGGCCAGGTCGGCAATCCGCAGGTCCTGCTGTTCAAACGGGATGCTCGCGTCCAGCAGCACCACCACGACCTCGGCGAACTTGACCGCGCGCAGGCCGTCGGAAACCGAGAGCTTTTCCAGCTTCTCCTGCACCTTGGCCTTCTTGCGCATGCCGGCGGTGTCAAACACCCGCATCGGCACGCCGTTCCAATTGATCTTGAGCGAGATCGCATCGCGGGTGATCCCGGCCTCAGGCCCGGTCAGCAGCCGCTCCTCGCCCAGGATCTTGTTGATCAGGGTCGATTTGCCCGCGTTCGGGCGGCCCACCACGGCGACCTGAAGCGGCTTGGCGTCGGTCGGAACCGGAACCACCTCTTCCTCATCCTCGCCGATCTCTTCATAGACCTCGACATCGGTGTCCGGCGAATGATCCACGGCCTCCGCCTCGAACTTCTCCGCCAGCGGCTGCAGGATGCCGTAAAGGTCCGGCATACCCTCGCCGTGCTCGCCCGACAGGCGCAGCGGCTCGCCCAGGCCCAGGCCATAGGCCTCCAGCACGCCGGCCTCGGCGGCGTTGCCCTCGGCCTTGTTGGCGGCCAGGATCACATGCGCGGACTTGCGGCGCAGGATGTCGGCGAAGATCTCGTCGGTCGGGGTGATCCCGGTGCGGGCGTCAATCATGAACAGGCAGATGTCGGCCATATCCACCGCCCGCTCTGTCAGGCGGCGCATGCGGCCCTCCAGCGAGTTGTCGGTGGCGTCTTCCAGACCGGCAGTGTCGATCACGGTAAAGCGCAGATCCCCCAGCCGCGCCTCGCCCTCGCGCAGATCGCGCGTCACGCCCGGCTGGTCGTCGACCAGGGCCAGCTTCTTGCCCACAAGGCGGTTGAACAGGGTGGACTTGCCCACATTGGGACGGCCCACGATGGCGAGGGTAAAAGACATCGGACCAGCTTTCTGCGATTCAGACGCGGCTCATAGCGCATTCGCGCGGCATCCGCCACCCGCAAACACGGATCAGCGGTATGCCAGCAAATCACCGTTGGAGGAAACCACATAGAGCGTGCGTCCCGCAACCACCGGCGCGGTGGTGGCGCCGCCCGGCACTTCCGCGGTCCGGGTCAGGCTGCCGTTCACCGGGTTGAAGAACCGCAGCAGCCCGTCATTGGAGGCCAGCACGATCTGCCCGCCTGCCAGAACCGGGCCGTGATGCACATAGATCTTGCCGCGCTTGCCCGGCTTGTCCTTAACATAGCCCGGCAGGTCCACGGCCCAGATCACCTCGCCCGTGCCCGCGTCCAGACGCAGCAGCTGGTTGAGGTCGCTCACCTGAAACAGGCTGCCGCCCGCGGGCCAGGCGGGACCGGACGCGCCTTCGCGCGCGGTCCACAGGCGGTCGCCGGTGTCCAGGTCGATGGCAACGGTGCGGCCCGAGTTGTTGCCTGCATACAGACGTTTGCCCGCAACCACCGGCGCGCCGGTCACATCGCTGATCCGCGACAGGGTCTGGCCGACGCGCTGGCCGGCCACCGACGCGCTCCAGCGGCGCAGGCCGCCGCGGCGGAAGGTGGCGATCAGATCGCCGGAGCCAAAGGCAAAGATGGCAAGATCATTTGTGACCACGGGCGCCGGCGCGCCCAGGACGTTGGCGGCGGAGGGCGAGGCTTCGATTTGCCAGGCGATGCGGCCGTCCTTGGCGTTGACCGCCCAGCCGGTGTCATCGCCCGCCACCAGATAGACCAGCCCGCCGCTGACCCGCGGCTGGCCGGAGCCGGTGGCCTCCAGTTCCTGCCGCCAGATCAGGCGGCCGTCCGCGGCGTTCAGCGCCGTCAGCACCCCGAAGCCGGAAGAGACATACAAAACGCCGTTGTCATAGGCCAACCCGCCGCCTGTCGCCTGCCCCTCGTCATCCGCCGCCGGGATCAGGTCGCTTTGCCACAGCACCTGGCCCTGCGGCGAAACCGCGGACACCCGCGCGCCGCTGTCCAGGGTGAAGATGCGGCCGCCGCCGGCCACGGGCGTCGCGGTGATGCGCTGGCGGCGGCTGTCGCCCTCACCGATCGGGGCAGACCAGATGCGCTGCGGCGCGGCAGAAAGCGCCGGATGCGCAGTGCGGCCCGCCTCGGCGCCATGGCCCTGGGCCCACTCCGCATTGGCGGTCTGCGCGGGCAGCGAAATGGGACGGGCCTGGTTGACCACCTCCACGGAGGCGCCGGGCCGGATATCCTCGCGCTCGCCGCGCAGAATGATTTCCTCTTCCCCGCAGGCGGCCAGCACGGCCAAAGCTGCGGTTGTGCACAGAAGACCCCGTGCCCGGGAGAAAGTCTTGGTTATTGTCATTGCCCTGCCCTGTCTGCCGTAGTCTTCCGCAAGTTCCCATCCGCGGAGCGCCCTACCCCTCTGGCGCAGCGTCCCCCTCGAGGGAGCCGCCGAGCGCCACAATCACCTGAGATGCCCGGTCTTTCAAGTCTCCGCTTACGGCGGCATCGGCCGCGATCTCCCGCAGCCGGGCAATCGCGGCGTCGTTGTTGCCGTCTTCGATGTCCAGCAGCGCCAGCTGCTCGGACGCCAGCAGCGCCAGCGGCGCGCCGGGCTGCGCAAGGGCTTCATATTGCAGGCGGCGGTCCGCCACGCTGAGGGTCTCCGCCTGCAGCGACAGCGCCTTGAAGCTGGCAATATGGCGGTAGATCAGCGGCAGCTCGCCATCAATGGCCACGGCCTCCAGCCGGGCGGCCGCCTCGGCGGTCTTGCCTGCTTCGGCCAGCGCGGCCGCTTCCAGCATCGCAGCGATCGCGTGGCCGCCGGCACCAGGGGCTGTCACCGCCGCCAGCGCCGCGGCCTGATCTTCGCTGCCCTCAACCTTCAGCGCCGCTGTGATCTGGTCGCCCAGATCCTCTGCCGCCGCACGCTCCTGCGCCTTGTTGTATTCGCGAAACGCCGCGCCGCCGACGATCAGCGCCACTGCCACGCCGCCGATCCAGCCATAGCGCTTCAGCATCAGGAAGAGCCGGTCACGGCGGACCTCTTCGGTCACCTCGTCGATAAAGCTGTCGGTGTCGCTCATGAAAAGCCCCTGGTATGCGCGGCCCGGACCTGCGCCCCTGCCGGTATTGAATGCGTCGCGCCCCTCTTACCCCGGCTCAAACGCCAAGCCAAGTGGCCCGTTTGCATCAGAAACATCCGTATTCACGCCGCAAACGCAAGAAATGTGAACTAAACCACTTAGTTTAGAATGGACATATCCTATATCAGGCCTATCACATACGCGCGACTCTCCTTGTAATCAGGCCCTGCCGCCCGGCGGCACCAGAGCACAGCACACAGGGAGCTGACAGGAACAAGGAAAGGCCCGACATGCGTATCATTCCGATGCTGACCGCGGTGGTGGTGACAGCCAGCCTCTATATGGTGGTCATTCAGCGTGACGAACTGATGGCCTTTGCCCGCGGCGAAGATGCCCCGGATGCCGCTCAGTCCGAAATAGCAGAGGGCGAAGGCCAAGCCCTGGCCCAGGCGGAGGAAACGCGCGTGGGGGTCGTTGCGCTTAAAAGCAAGGCGCGCACCATCGGCAGCGCGGTGATCCTGCGCGGCCAGACCCAGGCCATCCGCCAAGTGGAGGTGCGGGCCGAAACCACGTCCACCGTGGTTTCCGAGCCGCTGCGCAAGGGCACCCATGTTGAACGGGGCGACGTCTTGTGCCAGCTGGATCCGGGCACCCGCGACGCCGCACTGCAGGAGGCTCAGGCGCGGCTGAAAGAAGCCGAAATCAACCTCACCGCCGCCTCGAAACTGTCCGAAGGCGGCTATGCCTCCGAAACCCGTCTGGCCGCCTCCGAAGCTGCGGAACGCACCGCCATGGCCGCGGTTGCCGCGGCGCAAAAGGAATTGGAACGGCTGACCATCACCGCCCCCTTCGCAGGACTGCTGGAAAGCGACACCGCGGAGCTTGGCAGCCTGCTGCAGCCCGGCAGCCTCTGCGGCACCGTGATCCAGCTCGATACCATCAAGCTGGTGGGTTACGTGCCGGAGGCTGAGGTCAACAAGGTGGAACTGGGCGCTACCGCAGGTGCCGAGTTGTCCACCGGCCAGACGGTTCAGGGCAAGGTCACCTTCCTCAGCCGCTCCGCCGATCCCACGACCCGCACCTTTGAGGTCGAGATTACCGTGCCGAACCCGGACCTCAGCATCCGCGACGGCCAGACCGCGGACATCGCGATTTCCTCGGCCGGCTCGCTGGCGCACAAGCTGCCGCAATCGGCGCTGACGCTGAACAACGAGGGCCAGCTGGGCGTGCGCGTTGTCGGATCTGACAGCACCGTGGTATTCTACCCCGTGCAGCTGCTGCGGGATGAGGCCGACGGCGTCTGGCTGGGCGGCCTGCCCGAAACCGCGGATGTGATCATCGTGGGGCAGGACTTTGTGACCGAAGGCGTCGCCGTGGCGGCCACCTACCGGGAGACTGAACAGTGATTGGCATCGTCGATTGGGCCGCCGGCCGCGCCCGGATGGTCCTCGCCTTCATCGCAATCTCGCTGCTTGTCGGCGGCTTCGCCTATTCGATGCTGCCCAAGGAAGGCGAGCCGGACATCGAGATCCCGGCCCTGTTTATCTCGGTCCCCTTCCCCGGCATCTCCGCCGAGGACGCCGAATCCCTGATGGTCAAGGTGATGGAGACCGAGCTTGCCGACCTCGACGGGCTCGACAAGATGACCTCCACCGCCGCCGAAGGCTATGCCGGGGTGGCGCTGGAGTTCGAGTTCGGCTGGGACAAGACTGCCATCATGGCCGACGTGCGCGACGCCATGGACAAGGCTGAGGCGGAGTTTCCGGAAGGGGCCGAGAAATACTCGATCACCGAGATCAACTTCTCAGAGTTTCCGATTGTCATCGTGAACCTCACCGGCGCCGTGCCGGAACGCACCATGGCGCGCATCGCCAAAGACTTGCAGGACGACCTTGAGGCGCTGGATGCAGTGCTGGAAGCCGGGATCGCGGGCAACCGCGACGAGATGGTCGAGGTGCTGATCGACCCGCTGCGGCTGGAGGCCTACAACGTCACGGCGCTGGAGCTGATCAATGTTGTGCAGAACAACAACCAGCTCATTGCGGCGGGTGAGATTGAAACCAGCCAGGGCGCGTTTTCGGTCAAGATCCCCTCCTCCTTTGACGATGTGCAGGACATCTACCAGCTGCCGGTCAAGACCAACGGCGACCGCGTGGTCAAGCTGGGCGAGCTGGCACAGATCAACTTCACGTTCGAGGACCGCGAAGGCACCGCCCGCTTCAACGGCGAGGACACGGTTGCTCTGCAGGTGGTGAAGCGCAAGGGCTACAACCTGATCGACACCGTGAACCTGGTGAAGGCGACTCTGGAGGAGTCCAAGTCCAAATGGCCGGCGGAGCTGCAGGCCGCGGTTGAGGTCGGCACCTCCAACGACCAGAGCCGCGTGGTCGGCTCCATGGTCAGCCAGCTGGAAGGCTCGGTCCTGACCGCGATTGCGCTGGTGATGATCGTGGTGCTGTCGGCGCTTGGCAGCCGCGCGGCGCTGCTGGTGGGCTTTGCAATCCCGACCTCCTTCCTGCTGTGCTTTGCCCTGCTGGCGCTGATGGGCATCTCGATTTCCAACATCGTGATGTTCGGCCTGATTCTCGCTGTGGGGATGCTCGTCGATGGCGCCATCGTGGTGGTGGAATACGCCGACAAGCGGATCAAGGAAGGCACCGGCCCGATGCACGCCTATGTCGAGGCGGCGCAGCGGATGTTCTGGCCGATCGTTTCCTCCACTGCGACGACGCTCTGCGCCTTCCTGCCGATGCTGTTCTGGCCCGGCGTGCCGGGTGAGTTCATGGGCATGCTGCCGGTCACACTGATCTTTGTTCTGTCCGCCTCGCTGGTCGTGGCGCTGATCTACCTGCCCGTGATGGGCGGCGTCACCGGCCGCATCAGCCGCACGTTCGAGGGTGCTTCCCACGGGCTGCGGACGCTGGCGCCCTGGTGGCTGCGCGCGGCTTTGGTGCCGGTTTCCATGTGGGGCATGTTTGCAGGCGCCATGCAGATGCTGAACCCCTCCTACCTGCTGGCCGCAGGAACCGAGCCGATGGCAGGCGTCCTGTTCGGCGGTCTGGTCTTTACCCTTGCCGCTTTCGCCGCCTCCATCACCCTCAGCGCCGTGAAGATCGAGCGCGAGGAAAAGGAGGTCGCCCCCGGCTACCACCACACGCCGTTCGGTCACGCGATCAAGTTTATCGCAGGCAACCCGGTGATGCCGGTGGTGACCATTGCCGCGGTGGGTTTCGCCATCGTGACCGTCTTCTCGATGTTCAGCGAGAACAACTACGGCGTTGAATTCTTCGTCGACTCGGAACCGGAGCAGGCCACTGCCTATGTCCGCGCCCGAGGCAACATCTCCCTTCAGGAAAAGGACGACATGGTCCGCGCCGCCGAGGAGGTCATTCTGGAGCACCAGGCGGTGATCAACGTCTTCTCCTTCGCAGGCGACGGCGGCCTGAACACCGACAGCTCCGGCGCGCAGCTGCCGCCGGACACCATCGGCCAGGTCCAGTTCGAGATCATCCCGTGGGAAGAACGCCCCACCGAAAGCGAGCCGCTGGACGGCTGGTTCGGCGGGCTGCTGAGCAAATACCTGGGCTTTGAGAAAGAAATCATCGCCGAGGAATATGACGGCAACACCGTGATCGACCAGTTGAACGCGCAGCTCGCCAAGCTGCCCGGATTCGAGGTTGAGGTCCGCGCCCTGGCCCAGGGCCCCGCCTCCGGCAAGCCGGTGCACCTGCGCCTGCGCGGCGACGGCTGGGAGGACCTGACCGCCGCCACCCTGACCGCACGGGAGAAGTTCGAGAACACCCCCGGCCTGATCCTGATCGAAGACAGCCTGCCGCTGCCCGGCATCGACTGGCAGATCGACGTGGACGTCGAGAAAGCCGGCCGCTACGGCGCCGATGTGGCGACTGTCGGCGCGATGGTGCAGCTGGTCACCCGCGGCATCCTATTGGACACCATGCGGGTCGACAGCTCCGACGAGGAGATCGAGATCCGCGTCCGCCTGCCGGAACAGGACCGGGTGCTGTCGACGCTCGACAACCTCAAGGTCCGCACCACCGACGGGCTGGTGCCGCTGTCGAACTTCGTCACCCGCCAGCCGGTGCCGAAACTGGCCAAGATCAACCGCATCGGCCAGGAACGCTTCTATGACGTCAAGGCCGACGTCGAGGCCGGCCTGAACAAAGTCATCGTGGAAGATCCGGACAGCGGTGAAATGACCCGGCTCGCCCTGCTGAAGGAAGTGCCGGAAGGCACGGCGGCCAACGGCGACAGCCTCACCGCGCCGAACGGCCGGGTGATGGAGCTGGTGACGCTGACAGGCGCCGAAAGCTTTGACGCGGTACTGGCAGCGCTGGACGATGGCGCCAAGATCAGCCCTGTGAACTCGAACGAGCGGATTGCCGTTCTCACCGAATGGCTGGAAACCGACCCGCTGCCGCGCAGCATCAACTGGGAATGGACAGGCGACCAGGAGGAGCAGGAGGAATCCGGCGCCTTCCTGTCCAAAGCCTTTGCCGGCGCGCTGGCCCTGATGTTCGTGATCCTGCTGGCCCAGTTCAACAGCTTCTACAACTCTGTGCTCGTGCTGCTGGCCGTGGTGCTCTCCACCACCGGCGTGCTGATCGGCATGATGGTGATGCAGCAGCCTTTCTCGATCATCATGACCGGCACCGGCATCGTGGCGCTGGCGGGGATCGTGGTGAACAACAACATCGTGCTGATCGACACCTATCAGGAGTTCAGCCAGCAGATGCCGCGGATCGAGGCGATCATCCGCACCGCCGAGGCGCGTATCCGCCCGGTGCTGCTGACCACCATCACCACGATGGCGGGCCTGACGCCGATGATGTTCGGCGTCAGCCTCGACTTCATCAACGGCGGCTATTCGATCGACAGCCCCACCGCGCTGTGGTGGAAACAGCTGGCAACCGCCGTGGTCTTTGGCCTGGGCATCGCCACCGTTCTGACACTGGTCGTCACCCCGTCGCTGCTGGCCATCCGGGTGTGGTTCTCCACCTACATGCGGGCCCTGGGGCGGATGCTGTCGCGGATCACCCGCGGCCGCTCCAGCCGGATCGCGCAGGACTCGCGCCTGTTCAAGAAGGCCCGCGCCCTGCCGACCACGGAAATCCTGTGGGAGGGTGATGTGCCCCCCGCCCCGGCAAAACCGGAGCCGCAGGCAGAAGACGGCGATGAACCCTCGCCGCCCTCCGAAGGCAGGCTGCGCGCCGCCGAATAATCAGCGCCCCGCCGGCTGGCGGGGCGTTTTCATATCTGCCGCTAGACCTGCCTTGCGCCGCAGCCCCGCATAGTCCCGGCAAATGCACTGCCTGCCGGCGGCTTGCCGAGCTGCAGGGGTGAAATTTCCCGACAATTGTGCCTACCCTGAAAAATTTCGCATCGCTTTCGGGTTTCCGAGCACACACTTGCAACCATCTGAAAAACCTGAATATTTCAAAACGGCCCAACACGCCGGCCTTGGCTAATAATGACTCCCGATCATACCTTTTCAGCGGTTTGCGGCAGCACGCGCCGCCAGGTGACGCAAACAAAGCATCCAAAATTTCCGCATGATTTCATGGGGTTTCAGGCCAATTCAAACGTTCACAGTTTGTTAGCCCCTGCGTGCAACGGAGCGGCAGGAACCGGGATACTGCCGCTCCGCATTTACTTACTGGTTGGGACAAAGAAAAATGTCACTACGCTCGCAAATTCTGGCGCTGATCATAATCCCGCTATTGGCATTGGCCGGGGTCGGCGGCCTCAAGGCGCTTTCGGACTGGGACCGCTTTCAGGACGCGCAACTTACTGAGGCCGAGACGGGGGAATCTGTGGCTTTGATGAAAGTCATTCACGACCTTCAGGTCGAACGCGGCCTGTCTGCCGTCTTTTTGTCCTCCGGCGGCACGGCGGCCTCCCGGGCGCTCACAGAAGCCCGTGCCAGATCCGACAACGCCATCCGTCAGGTGCCGCCGGCCGCTGCCGCCTCCTTGAAGCATCTGGAGGGGCTGGCCGCCTTGCGGGAAGCGGTGAGCGGCCGCCAGCTCCAGCCCGGCCAGATGGGCGCGCGCTACTCGGAGGCAATCGCCAGTGTCCTGCGCGATGTCAGCATCCGGCTGCTGCACCCCAAGAATGCCGAACTGGCGCAGCTTGGCACCGGGCTGGTGAGCCTCGCCTACGCCAAGGAAGCCGCAGGCCAGCAGCGCGCTGCGGGGGCCTCCGGTTTCGGTCAGGGCAGCTTTTCCCTGGAAACCTACCGCTGGTTCACCCGCACGGGCGCGGTTGAGGGCCAGCTTCTTGACATCGCCGCGCATGCCTTTGGCCAAAGCCTCCCGGCGCTGGATCTGCGCGCAGGCCTGGCCCCCAGCGGCCTGCCCGGCATCCGCGGGCAGGTTCTGAGCGCAGGCCCCGGCGCCCCGGCCCCTGAGGTTGCCGTCACAGACTGGTTTGAGCGGGCGACCCGCTGGGTCAGCTCCCTGCGGGCGGCGGAAACCACCGTCACGGACGCGATGACGGCCCGCGCGCAGCAGGAGGCTTCGCAAGCCCGCCAGGCGCTGATCGCGACCTTGGCGGCGGTTGCGCTTGCCCTGATCCTCAGCGGTTTGACGGGCCTGCGCCTGATCCTGTCCTTCACCCGGCAGTTCGGCAGCCTGCAAGCGGACCTGGACCGGCTGGCCCGCAAGGAGTTCGACTTTGAACCGGCCCATCTGAACGACCGGACCGAAGCCGGCGGCCTGAGCCGGGCGATGGAAAAAACCCGCGCCGCCCTGGCCGAGGCCGAGGACCGGCTTGCCTCCATCGAGGCCAGCCGCATCGCCAACCGCGGCGCCGTTGTGGGCACGCTGGACGACCGTCTCTCGCGCCTGTCCCGCCGCGATCTGGACTGCATCATCGAAGAGGCCTTTCCGGAGGAATACGAACAGCTTCGGCACAGCTTCAACACAACCGTGGAAACGCTGAAGGACACCATTCAACAGGTGATCGCGGCAACGCGCAGCATCCACAACGGGGCTACCGAAATCAGCTCCGCCTCGGACGATCTGTCCAGCCGCACCGAGAGCCAGGCCGCAACGCTGGAACAGACCGCCGCAGCGCTGGAGGAGATGACTGCCTCGGTCAAATCCTCCGCCAATGGCGCCCGCGATGTCGAGCGCACCATGCAGGAAGCCCGTCAGGAGGCCGAAGCCAGCGGCGAGGTGGTGCGCAACGCGGTCTCAGCCATGACCGGGATCGAACAGTCCTCTGTGCGGATCGCCCAGATCATCTCCGTAATCGACGACATCGCCTTCCAGACCAACCTGCTGGCGCTGAACGCAGGGGTCGAAGCGGCGCGGGCGGGCGAGGCCGGCAAGGGCTTTGCCGTTGTCGCCTCAGAGGTGCGGGCGCTGGCGCAGCGCTCTGCCGATGCCGCGACCGAAATCAAGGCGCTGATCACGGACAGTTCGGCGCATGTGAAGCAGGGGGTCGATCTGGTCGGCAAGACCGGCGACGCGCTGACCAGCATCGCCGCCCGCGTCAACACCATTGCGGAACTGGTCTCCAACATCGCCGAGGGCGCTGCCGAACAGTCCACCGGCCTTGGCGAGATCAACACCGGCGTCGGCCAGCTGGATCAGGTCACCCAGCAGAACGCCGCCATGGTCGAGGAAGCCACCGCCGCGGGCCACATGCTGCACACCGATGCCAGCAAACTTGCGGAGCTGATGGGGCAGTTCAGGATAAACGGCGCGTCCGGCGCTGCAACGCCCGCAGCGACGCCTGCAGCGCCAAGCGCCCACGGCGAAGACATCGCATTCGGCGCCGCCGTTCCGATGCCCGCCCGGGCCGCAAACGCCGCTTGGAGCGATTTCTGACCCCTGCGGCACATCTGAAAATGCAGGAAGGCCTTTCGTTTGACCGGCCTTTCCTTTTGACCGTATCGGGCGCGGTCCAAACCCCTGCTCAGGCCGCGTCCTGATCCGCCTGCTGGCGCTGCCACAGCCGGGCATAGCGGCCGTCCCGGGCCAGCAACTCCTCATGGGTGCCGGTCTCGGCGATCTCGCCCTGTTCCAGCACCACGATCCTGTCCGCCTCGGCGATGGTCGACAGCCGGTGCGCGATGGTCAGCACCGTGCGCCCCTGCCCGGCGCGGGCCAGCGCCTCCTTGATCTCCTGCTCGGTATCGGTGTCCAGCGCAGAGGTCGCCTCATCCAGCAGCAGCACCGGCGGATTCTTGAGCAGCGTCCGGGCAATCCCCACCCGCTGCTTCTCCCCGCCCGACAGCTTCAGGCCGCGCTCGCCCACCTGGGTGTCATAGCCCTCCGGCAGCGTCACGATAAAGTCATGGATCTGCGCGTCACGCGCCGCCTGCTCCACCTCTTCCTGGGTGGCCCCGTCGCGGCCATAGGCAATGTTGTAGCGGATCGTGTCGTTGAACAGCACCGTGTCCTGCGGCACCACCCCGATCGCCTCATGCAGGCTTTTCTGGGTCACGTCGCGCACGTCCTGACCGTCGATCTTCAGCGCCCCGCCGGTGACGTCGTAGAACCGGAACAAGAGCCGCCCGATGGTCGATTTGCCCGACCCGGTGGAGCCGACAATCGCCACGGTCTGGCCCGGCTCCGCCTGCAGCGAAATCCCCTTCAGGATCTCGCGCCCGGCATCATAGGAAAACCGCACATCCTCCAGCGTGATCCGGCCGCCATTGACCTTCAGCTTCCCGGCGCCGGGCCGGTCGCTCACATCCGCGGGCTGTTCCAAAAGGTCGAACATCTCCCCCATGTCCACCAGGCTCTGGCGGATTTCGCGGTAGACGGTGCCAAGGAAATTCAGCGGCACGGTGATCTGGATCATGTAGGCGTTGACCATGACAAAATCACCGACTGTCAGCCTGCCCTGCTCCACGCCGATGGCCGCCATCACCATCACCCCGATGAGGCCCGCGGTGATGATCAGGCTTTGGCCGAAATTCAGCGCCGCCAGCGAATAGGCGGTTTTCAGGGCCGCGCGGGCATAGCCGCGCATGGCGCTGTCATAACGCTCGGCTTCCCGCTCCTCGGCGACGAAATACTTGACCGTCTCGAAATTCAGCAGGCTGTCGATGGCCTTCTGATTGGCGTCCGTGTCCTGCTGGTTCATCTCCCTGCGCAGTTTCACCCGCCATTCGGTAACCGCAAAGGTGAACCAGACATACAGCCCGATGGTCACGGTCACCACGACCAGATACCAGGCGTCAAACAGCACCGTCAGGATCACCGCGACCAGCGTCAGCTCCAGGATCAGCGGCCCGATGGAAAACAGCATGAAACGCAAGAGGAACTCGACGCCCTTCACCCCGCGCTCGATGATCCGGCTGAGACCGCCGGTCTTGCGGGTGATGTGGTAGCGCATGGACAGGCGGTGGATGTGGGTGAAGGTCTCCAGCGCCAGACGGCGCAGCGCCCGCTGGCCCACCGGGGCAAAGACGGCATCGCGCAGCTGCTGAAAGCCGGTGGTCAGAATCCGCGACACGCCATAGGCGACGGTGAGGCCGACTGCCCCCAGCGCCAGCGGAGGCACGCCCTCGCCCGCCAGGCTGTCCACCGCGCCCTTGTAAAGCATCGGCGTATAGACCGCGATCAGCTTGGCCAGCACCAGCACCGCCAGCGCCAGCACCACGCGCACCTTCACCGCACGGTTACCCTCGGGCCACAGATACGGCCCCACTTTGCGCAGGGTACGCAGGCCGGAGCGGCGCTCTTCCTTGGCGATGTCTGCTTGGGACGGCACGGCCGCCTGGTCTGTCTGGGTCATGGCGTTTCCTGGCTAGACCGCTTCAGATATTCACCTGTTCACGGATTTGCGAGGGGCAGGCAGAAAAAACGCGCCGCAAGGGCGCGTTTTCCCGGGGTTATTCGGGGATGGTAAAGACCTGCCCCGGATAGATCAGGTCCGGATTGCGGATCGCGCCCTTGTTGGCCTCAAACACCCGCACATACAGGAAGCCGCTGCCGAATTTCTCTTGCGAGATTGCCCAGAGCGTGTCGCCCTTCTGCACCGTCACCGCCCGCACCAGCGGCGCCGGCTGATCCGGCGCGGCATCGCCCGCAGGCTGCGGCAGCGCATCGGGCGCCTCGCGCTTGAATGGGGTTTCCAGGCGGCTCACGACCTTGCCGCTGCCCGGCTCGATTTCATCGACGCGCAGCGTGTAGAGACCGGGCGGCACATTCTCCAGCTCACCATTCCAACGGCCGTCCTCAGCCGTGTCAATTTCGGCAACCTGCGCATTATCGACATAAACCCGCACCCGCGACTTGGGCCGCGCCCGGCCCGTCAGCTGCACCGCGCCGGCACCGTTATAGCTGATCGCATCCAGCGCCACTTCATCGCTCAGCTCGGGGTCGTCCGGGACCGCCGGCTGCACCACTTCGATCCCGTCCTGCCCGGCGCGCAGCACCGCAACAGCCTGGCCCTGCAGCTGCGGCGCGGCAGGGTCAGCGGCAACCGCCGGGGTCGGCGCTGCCGGTGCGGGGGATGCAGTATTCTGCTGGCCGCCGGTTGCCGCTATCGTCCCGGCCTCCCCGGTTGCATCGTCTGCGGCGCCGTCCGGCTCCGCCCCTGCTGCGGTCTCAGCGGGCTGCGCTATCTCTGCTCCGGCCGCCGGGTCCAGCATTGCAACCTGCTCTTCTGGCGCTGCTGCCGCCTCTGCCGGTGCGCTGGCGCCCGCGCCAGAGGCGATTTCCTCCGCCGGGCTGACCGGCGCCAGAATGAAGGTGTCGCCTGAGGCGCTCTGCTGGCCGCCGTGCTCTGCCAGCAGCGACACCACCCGCGCATCGGCACTTGGGGCAATGGTGGTCAGCGAGACAAATTCGCCGCCAGCCGGAACCTCCAGCTGCTCCAGCACCTTGCCATCCAGCATTACCGAAATCCGGACACCCGCCTGCGCGCGCCCGGCAATCACCACCGCGCCGTCGCGGTCCACCCGCACCAGATCCAGCTCCGGCGCTTGCAGAACGAAAAGGTCTTCCTTGCGATCGTCCGCTGCAGGATCAGAGGGCGCGGCCAGAGCAATCTCCTCACCCTCCGCGGGGCCTTCAACCGGTGGGATTTCCGTTTCTTCATAGGCAGTTGCCGGCGCTTCCTCAGCCGCTGCCGGCGTGTCTGCTGCCAAGGTTTCCGCCGCAGGCTCCTTCGAAACCGCTGGGCTTTCCACCGGCTCCGCCTCCGCTGCCGCGCGGTCATCCTCCGCGTCCACCGGCGCGTTTGCTGCGCGGTTCTGCAACGGCTGGCCCGATTCTTCGCCGTCGCCCGTGAACTCTTCGCTGCCGCGTACGGCCTGCCCTTCAGCCTGCCCGTCCGCGGCGTCGCGCCCCGGCTGGCCGGTGCCGGACACGCCCAGCTGGTACAGCACCACTCCGCCCAGCACCACGGCTACCCCGGCAATAGCGCCAAGTGTGAGAGCCCCCAGCCCCCCGCTTCCAGATGCATCCGCCATGTCTTCCCCTTCGACGTTTGCGGAATGTTCCCTTCCGCTTAGTTGAGCAAACCTAGCAATCCAGCTATCACGGGTCAAAACAGCAATTGCGTTTCATCTTGAAATTCCACGGAAAGGCTGGCCGATGAGCATCAAATCCGTCTGCGTCTATTGCGGATCGCGCGCAGGCGCGCAGCCCGCCTATGCAGAAGCCGCCCGCGCCCTGGGGGCCGCGCTTGCCGGCAACGGCATGCGGCTGGTCTATGGCGCCGGTGATGTCGGGCTGATGGGCGAGGTTGCCCGCGCGGCCCAGCAGGCCGGCGGCGAGACCTTTGGGGTGATCCCCAGCCACCTGGAACGGCGCGAAGTCGGCAAGTCGGATCTCACCACCTATGTGGTGACCGAGACCATGCACGAGCGCAAGAAGGTGATGCTGTGGAACGCCGATGCGGTGATCGTGCTGCCCGGCGGCGCGGGATCCCTGGATGAGCTGTTCGAGGCGCTCACCTGGCGCCAGCTTGGCCTGCATTCCAAGCCGATCGTGATCCTGAACACAGCCGGTTATTGGGACAAGCTGCGCGCCTTGGTGGAACAGGTCATCGGGGAGGGCTTTGCCGGCCAGGACCTGGCGGATTACCTGATCTGGGCCGACACCCCGGTGGCCGCCATCGCCGCCCTGCGCGACGCCCGCTCCTGACGCAAGGCCGAGAAGGAGAAGACCGCAACAGCGCTCCAGATCAGCGCGAATGCTGCGCCGTGCCAGGGGGTGAAGGGCTCCGCAAACAGCAGCACCGCCACCAGGAACTGCAAGGTCGGGTTCAGATACTGCAAGACCCCGACGGTGCCCAGCCGCACCCGTTTGGCGGCAAAGCTGAACAGGATCAGCGGCAGACCTGTCAGGATGCCGGAAAACGCCAGCATGGCCGCGTCTGCAGGGCTGCCGAAGAAACCCGCGCCGCCGGTCATCCAGATCACCGCCAGCGCCACCGGCAGGACCAGAAGGACCTCGGCGGTGACCGACACCACTGGCCCCAGGGAAAGCCGTTTCTTGGCAACGCCGTAGAGCGCGAAGCTCACACTCAGCACCAACGGGATCAGCGGCGCGGCCCCCAATCCGAAGGACAGCACCGCTACCGCGGCCGCGGCCAGCAGCACCGCCAGCAACTGCGCCCGGGCCAGCCGCTCGCCGAACACCAGACGCCCCAGCAGCACGCTCAGCAAGGGAAAGATGTAATAGCCCAGGCTGGCCTCAGTCGCATGGCCGTTCTGGACGGAGGAAATGAACACGAACCAGTTGAGGGAGATCATCGCGGTGGAAAGGGCCAGCAGCAGCGCACCGCGACGGTCCGAGAAAGCAGCGCGCAAGGCGCCGATCCGCCCTTGCACCAGCAGAACGCCCGCAAAGAACAGGAAGGACCACAGCACCCGGTGCGACAGCACCTGTTCCGGCGGCACATGCGACAGCGCCTTGTAGTAGATGCCCGACAGCCCCCAAACCACGCAGGCCGCGATCATCGCCATGACGCCTAACTGTGTGTCCCGCATGATTTGCCCCTGCCCCTGCGCCCTTTGACAGACACCGGACAGGGGCAAGGGTCAAGCCCCCGGCTCAACCGTCAGCCGTTCTCAAGCGCCTCTTTCACCATGGACTCGATCTTGCTGGTCTCATGGTTGGTCAGGTTCTTCGCGACCTCGGCCACCACGCGGTCGGCGACCTCCTTGTGAAGGTTCTTGCGCAATTCGCCCAGCACCTCTGGGGCTGCCACCAGAACCAGGCGCTCAAACTGGCCCTTGTGGGCCATCTTGTACAGCCGGTCCGCCAGATCCGACGCGAACCGTTCCTTGGCCAGCTGGTGCCAATCGGTGTCATCCACCGCCGAACGGTGAACGCTGGGGCCGTCGTTGAACCGCCCGGGCCGGTTTGCCGACTGTTCGCGATTGGAGGGGTTTTCCTGCTCGTCCTTGCGCCGCACCTTCAGGTTCGGGTTCTGCGCGTCCGTGGTGTTTTCCAGGAACAGCGCTTTTTCGCTGTCCGCAACCAGCACCCAGGTGCCCTGCGTCAGAAAGGTCATAGTGTCACTCCTCCTCCTTGGATTTCGTCACGCGTGTTGTTCCCGCCGGACGTTCCTTGGCCCGTTTCAGCTCGTCTTCAGAGGCGATGTCGCGCTGCAGTCCGCCGCCAGCCCGGCCTTGCTGCGAGACGCTCCCTTTCGCGCCGGGAATCTCGTCCGTTTCGCGGCGTCCGTCCGTCGATCGTTTGCGTTCAGCCATGGGAGCCTCCTTGTATTGCACATGTAGTGTTTCAACGCGCAGCAGCAGGCACTTGTTCCTGAGACAACCACGAAAAAGCCCGCACAGCAACGCTGCGCGGGCGGAATCTTCTGATGCGGTGCCAGCCTGGAAAGCGGCTTCCGCTCCTGCTGTCTTACCCGAGGCGGGAGGCGACGTTTTCCCAGTTCACCAGGTTGTCCAGGAAATTGGTCAGGTAGGCCGGACGCTTGTTGCGGAAGTCGATGTAGTAGGAGTGCTCCCACACGTCGCAGCCCAGCAGCGCGGTCTGGTCAAAGCACAGCGGGTTGACGCCGTTTTCGGTCTTGGTCACCGCCAGCGAGCCGTCTGCCTTCTTCACCAGCCACGCCCAGCCGGAGCCGAACTGGCCTGCGCCAGCGGCAGAGAATTCTTCCTTGAACTTGTCGACCGACCCGAAGCTTTCGGTCAGCGCCTTTTCCAGCTCACCCGGCATCTTGTTTTCGCCAGGACCCATCATTTCCCAGAACTGGTTGTGGTTCCACAGCTGGGAGATGTTGTTGAAAATGCCGCTCTGAGCAACCGCATTGGCGTCGTAGGTGCCTTTGATGATTTCTTCCAGCGACTTGCCTTCCCACTCGGTGCCGGCGATCAGCTTGTTGCCGTTGTCGACATAGGCCTTGTGGTGCAGGTCGTGGTGGTATTCCAGGGTTTCTGCCGACATGCCTTTGGCGGCCAGTGCGTCATGTGCATAAGGAAGATCGGGAAGTTCAAAAGCCATTTTGGGCCCCCTGTCAAAATTGTTTGCGTTCCTGCGCAGATACATGCGGTGCGGCGGGTTGCAGGTCAAGAGGCCAGGGCACGAAATCCGTGCAAGGTCTCCGGTCAATGCCCCCGCTCAGTCCTGCTGAACGTTGCACCTGCCGCGCCCGCGCGGCGCGTTCGCAAAGCCGGTGATGACGCCCCGGATCGACAGGGTGTTCTTATCCATGTCAAAGACGGCAGAGTAGAGCCCGTCCGCCTTGGTCCGGGCGTTGCTGACCGGAATGTCATTCACCCGCCAGGACAGGTCATATGCATTGTTCTTGCGATGCGTGACCGTCGCGTCCAGGGGTTCACCAACCAGTTCCTGAATGTAGCCGTCATAGATCTTTGCAGTCTTGCTGCTGTCCTCCCACAGCACCAGAACCCGCGGTGCAATCCAGCCGTTGCTGGTAAACATCTTGATGTCGCAGTCATAGACCGTCTCAGCCAGGACCGGCTGCGCAATAACGGCCGCGGCCGAAAGACAGCCCGCCAGAAGAAATCGCTTCATATTCTAAAAACCTCAAATCCGTTGGGGAGAGATGAATGCAACCAGCGTGCCGGCGCAAGGGGTTTGATGCACGGGCCAAAGAGACACCTGCTGCATTCCGGCACCGCTGCACAGCGCCTGGCGGAGCGGGCCGCTGGCTACTGCAAATAGACCTGGTACTGCGCCAGCAGCGACAGCGAGTCCACCCGTTCGCAGCTGCCGGAGCCGCGCGGCAGCGTGGTGCCCTCTTCCAGGCGGATCGACTGAATGCTCATTTTCAAGTTGGACATGTTCAGCACGGCCCGAAACCGCGGTTCAGCCTCGCCGCTTTCCATCAGCACGGCAAGGCCCGGCAGCGACCAGCTGAGCACATATGAAGATCCGCTGCGCTTGACCACTTTCGCGGGCACAGAGACGCCGAAGGCGGCATCGGTGATCTGCGCCGTGTTGAAATCATCAAAGAAATCAATTGCGATTTTACTGGGCACCCAGGCGTCGCCGGAGATCGGTTCCAGGTTGCAGCGGAAACTGGAATCCGCTGCGGAAGCCGCCCCGGCGAACGTTAATAATAGCGCAACATAGCCGCAATTCAGCAGACCCATCAGCCGCCCCCCGAAACATCTTTACGCAGCAGCCCCCAAAGCCCAGGAACCAGCTGATAAATATACAAATTTCAATCCCTGTGAAGGAACGTGTCCAGGGGCATCAGCTCAAAATAAAATGGTGCCCAGGATCATCTCCGGGGCACCGTAAATGACGCGCCATGGCGTCACAAGCAAAAAGCGAGTTGTAATTTTAATAAACACCCACTTTACTTTGCGGGTGAGCGGCTGCGCTCAGCAGTTTGAACACATACTCCCCCACAGAGCGGAAGCAGACGATGCAGAAGCTGCCGTCCTCGTTCATCCAGAAGGCGCCGGCCACCTGCGCCAGGCGCGAGCGGCGGAACTTTCCGGGGGTGAAGGCGGCGGCGTCAAAGTCCACCGGGCTCACCTTGCCCAGCACCTCGCGCGCGCCCTCGCCCGACAGGCGGAAGAAGGCACGGGCGTCGGAGACGTTCACCGCCAGCGCGTGCTCGCCCTTCAGCGCCTCGGCCACTTCGGCGGTCTTGGCAACCGCATCCTCGTAAGGCACCAGCAGCAGCAGCTCATCCGGCGACATCCAGGCGGCAGCGCCGTTTTCGGCAACCGAGATGGCGCCCTGTGCCGGAACCCCGGCGCCGGTGGCGGCCTGGACGGCCGCCTTCAGCGCTGCGGACTCCAGATCGCCGCGCAGGGTGATCATCCCCTGCAGACCGGCATCCTCGACCTTGGCCAGCCCGGAATACCGGGCGCCGTTCAGTACGGAAACAGCCTTAGACATTCTGCTTCTCTCCATCCTTGTCGTAGAAGACCGGGTCAACGATCTTGGCTTTGTAGGTCTGACCGTCGGTGCCCGGGAACTCGATCACTTCACCCATCCGCTTGGGACCGTGCTTGACCAGGCCCATGGCGATGCCGCGGCCCAGGGTTGCGGAGTAATAGGTCGAGGTCACCCGGCCGATCATGTTGCGCTGACCGTTGGCGTTGATGCCCTCGCCCACCGCATAGGCGCCGTCCGGCAGCACCGAACCGTCGACCGTTTCCAGGCCAACAAGCTGCCAGCGGTCCGGATCCGTCATGTGCGACCGCGCTTGAGCACGCTTGCCCAGGTAGTCGTCCTTCTTCTTGGACAGCGCCCAATGCAGCCCCAGATCCTGCGGGATCACGGTGCCGTCGGTCTCGTCGCCGATCATGATGAAGCCCTTCTCGGCGCGCAGGATGTGCAGGGTCTCGGTGCCATAGGGCATGACGCCGAATTCCTTGCCTGCGTCCATCAGCGCATCCCAGAACGCCTGGCCCTCAGAGGCCGCAACCGCGATCTCATAGGACAGCTCGCCCGAGAAGGAGATCCGGTAAGCGCGGGCGTCGAAGCCGCCGATCTTACCGTCACGCCATTCCATGAAGGGCAGCGCTTCTTTGCTGACATCCATGCCGCCGCCCGCTGCCGCGTTCAGCTTCTCCAGCACCTTGCGGGCCTTGGGGCCGACCACGGCGATCTGCGCGTACTGCTCGGTCACGTTGGCAACGTAGACTTTCCAGTCCCACCATTCGGTTTGCAGCCATTCTTCCATGTGGCCATGGATGCGCTCGGCGCCGCCGGTGGTGGTGTGGCACAGGAAGGTGTCCTCGTCGATGCGGGCCACCACGCCGTCGTCCATCAGGAAGCCGTTCTCGGTGCACATCAGGCCATAGCGGCATTTGCCCGGCTTCAGCGTGGACATCATGTTGGTGTACAGCATGTCCAGGAACTTGCCTGCATCGGGGCCCTTGACGATCAGCTTACCCAGGGTCGAGGCGTCCAGCAGGCCGAGGTTTTCGCGGGTGTTCTTCACCTCGCGGTTCACCGCGGCATGACGGTCCTCGCCCGGGCGGGTGATCGCAAACGGACGGCGCCACTGGCCCACCGGCTCCCAATCCGCGCCGTTCTTGTCGAACCAGTCGTAGATCGGCGTCTTGCGCACCGGCTGGAAGATCTCGCCCCGTGCCTCGCCAGCGATCGCGCCCAGCGAAATCGGGTGGTACGGAGGACGGAAGGTGGTGGTCCCCACCTGCGGGATTTCCGAGTTCAGGCTGTCGGCCAGAATGGCCAGACCGTTGATGTTGGACAGCTTGCCCTGGTCGGTGGCCATGCCCAGCGTGGTGTAGCGCTTGGTGTGCTCAACGCTCTCATAGCCTTCACGCGCCGCCAGCTGCACGTCCGACACTTTCACGTCGTTCTGGTAATCCAGCCAGGATTTCATGCGCAGCTTGATGTCTGCCTTGGCGGGCATCAGCCAGACCGCTTCCATCTGTGCTTCCGCCTCGGACTCACCCTTGGCAGCCGCCACGGATTTCGCCGGGAAGCCAGCCGCCTCAGCCGCCTTAGCACCTGCTGCGGCTGCATCTTCCAGGATGGCGCCCAGGCCGAATTCGCCGTTCGCGGCGCCTGCCGGAACCACAAAGCCGTTGCCGTCATGGCTCAGCGGCGGACGGGAGGCATCGGGGCGGAAGTTGGCGTTCGCCTCATCCCAGATCAGCTTGCCGCCGCAGTGGGACCACAGGTGGACAACCGGCGACCAGCCGCCGGACATCGCAACCGCGTCAGCCTGCACGACCTCACGCGCGCCGCCCTCGCCATTCTGTGCGCAAATGGCAACCTCGGTCACGCATTTGCCGTCCTTCACCTTGGCGATGGCGCGGCCCAGCTCGACCCGGATGCCTTTCTCGCGGACCGCTTCCATCAGCGCGCCGCCGCCGGTTTCGCGGGTGTCGACCACGCGGACCACTTCGATGCCCGCGTCATGCAGCACAAGTGCTGTGCGGTAGGCGTCGTCGTTGTTGGTGGCAACCACAACCTTCTGGCCCGGGTTGATGCCCCAGTTCACCACATAGTCGCGCATCGAGGCAGCCAGCATCACGCCCGGCACGTCGTTGCCGGCAAAGGACAGCGGACGCTCGATGGCACCGGTTGCGGTGACGATCTGCGACGCACGGATGCGCCACAGGCGATGGCGCGGGCCGCCCTGGCCCGGCGCGTGGTCGGTCAGGCGCTCATAGCCCAGGGCATAGCCGTGATCATAGATGCCGGAGCCCATGCAGCGGTCGCGGAGCGTAACGTTGTCCATCCCGCGCAGCTCTGCCAGGGTCTTCTCGATCCAGGCCTCGGGTGCTTCGCCGTCAATGGTGCCGCCGTCAACCGGAGCGCGGCCGCCCCAGTAGTTGTTCTGCTCCAGCACCAGAACCTTGGCGCCGGACGCCGCCGCCGCCTTGGCGGCCTGCAGACCGGCAACGCCGCCGCCGATGACCAGCACATCCGCGAAGAAGTAGAAGTGCTCGTAGATGTCGGCGTCCTTCAGCTCCTTGTCGGGGGCTGCGCCAAGACCGGCAGACTTGCGGATGATCGGCTCATAGACGTGCTTCCACAGCGGACGCGGGTGGATGAACATCTTGTAATAGAAGCCGGCGGTCAGGAACCGGGACAGCTTGTTGTTGATCGACAGGACGTCGAACTCCAGGCTCGGCCAGTGGTTCTGCGACTGCGCGGTAAGGCCTGAGAACAGTTCGGTGGTGGTAGCGCGCTGGTTGGGCTCATAACGGTCGCCCACCCCCAGCTGCATCAGCGCATTGGGTTCCTCCGAACCGGAAGCGACAACGCCGCGCGGGCGGTGGTATTTGAACGAGCGGCCCATCATCACCTGGCCGTTGGCCAGCAGGGCGGATGCGAGCGTATCGCCGGCATAACCCTTCATGGACTTGCCGTTGAAAGTGAAGGCGATCTGTTTGGAGCGGTCGATCAGCCGGCCGTGCTTGGCAAGACGCGTGCTCATGTGCGCAGACCTTTCAAGAGAAAAGCGGGTGTTTCAGTCAGGCGGCGGATCATTTCTGACCGTCCGAAAATTCGCGCCAGGTCCAGCCCGGGCGTTTGGCAGAGATCTTGTCCTGGATCTCCTGCGGCGGCACGCTGGTCTGTGCGGTGTAAGTGCCAAAGACCTCCAGCGTCATGGTGCAGCGGGCGGCGTGGAACCACTTTCCGCAGCCGTTGGCATGGCGCCAGCGCTCAAAGTGAACGCCTTTGGGGTTTTCGCGCATGAACAGGTAGTCGTGGAACTCGTCATCCGAGGAGCCGGGGCCAAAGCGCTTCAGATGCGCTTCGCCGCCCGCGGCCAGTTCGGTTTCTTCGGCTTTGACGCCGCAATAGGGGCATTCAAGGATCAGCATGGTGCTTGCTCCGTAAAATTGAATTCTGCAGCGTTAGTGCGCCACACCGGCGGCGACGCTCTCGTCGATGAACTTGCCTTCCTTGAAGCGCATCATCGAGAACTCCTCGGTCAGCGGCGAATGGCCGGTGGCCATCAGCTCCGCCATCGCCCAGCCGGAGCCCGGGATCGCCTTGAAGCCGCCGGTGCCCCAGCCTGCGTTGATGAAGCAGTTCTGGACCGGCGTTTTCGAGATCAGCGGCGAGCGGTCGCCGGTCACATCCACGATGCCGCCCCACTGGCGCAGCATCTTGAGGCGCGACACCATCGGGAAGGTTTCGACCAGCGCGCGCACGGTTTCCTCGATATGGTGGAAGCTGCCGCGCTGGGTATAGTTGTTGAACCCGTCGGTGCCGCCGCCAATGACCATCTCGCCCTTGTCGGACTGGGACATGTAGCCGTGCACGGTGTTGGCCATCACAACCACGTCCATGCAGGGTTTGATCGGCTCGGACACCATCGCCTGCAGCGCCACGGATTCCATCGGCAGGCGGAAGCCCGCCATTTCGGCCAGCACAGACGCATTGCCCGCCACAACCATGCCCAGCTTGTCGCAATCAATCGGGCCTTTGGTAGTGTCGACGCCAACGGTGCGGCCGTTCTCAACGCGCACGCCGGTGACTTCGCATTTCTGGATGATGTCCATGCCCATGTCGGAACATGCGCGGGCGTAGCCCCAGGCCACCGCATCGTGGCGGGCGGTGCCGCCGCGTTCCTGGTACAGGCCGCCCAGCACCGGGTATCGGGGGCCGTGCAGGTTGATGATCGGCACGATTTCCTTGACGCGCTCCGGCGTGATCCACTCGGTCTGAACGCCCTGCTGCTGGTTGGCATGGGCGGTGCGCTTGTAGCCGCGGATCTCATGCTCGGTCTGCGCCAGCATGATCACGCCGCGCGGGCTGAACATCACGTTGTAGTTCAGGTCCTGCGACATGGTCTCGTACAGGCTGCGGGCCTTTTCATAGATCGCAGCAGACGGATCCTGCAGGTAGTTCGAGCGGATGATGGTGGTGTTCCGGCCCGTATTGCCGCCGCCGAGCCAGCCTTTCTCGATAATCGCGACATTGGTGATGCCGAAATTCTTGCCCAGATAATAGGCGGTGGCGAGGCCGTGCCCGCCCGCGCCCACGATGATCACATCGTAGTGGCGTTTGGGTTCCGGCGAGCGCCAGGCGCGCTCCCATCCGGTGTGATAGCGCAGGGCTTCCCGCGCGACAGCAAAGACTGAATAGCGTTTCATGAGCGAATCCGATGGTTCGTGTCTGTTAGCGGGTATGCCCGAAACGCATGGCCGGCCAGTGCCGTTTATCGCCCTGTTTCTGCGTTATTGCGACATAAGCACATGACGCATTGCGGCATCCCGCGGCAGTTTGGCCCTTTTGTTCGGCCCGCCCCGCATATAGATGAAAACCAAACTTCGGAGACGGCATGGTTTTCTGGACAGTCACCGCCCTTATCGCATTCTCGGCAGCGCTGCTGCTGGCAATGATCATCATTCGCGCCCGCGAGCAAGGCGAACCTGCTGCGGCCTATGACCTGCGGGTCTACCGCCAGCAGCTGCGCGAGGTCGACAAGGACCTGGCGCGCGGCGTCATCAATGAAGGCGACGCAGAGCGCATCCGCACCGAAATCTCGCGCCGCATTCTGGCAGCCGACGCCCAGCTGCAAAATCGCAAATCCGGCCACGCCCAGCCCAAATCCCTGTCGCTGGTCTCTGCCGTGGCCATCGCGCTGCTGATCACCGGCGGCACCCTGGGCCTCTACTGGCAGCTCGGCGCGCCGGGGTATGGCGATTTCGGCCTCAAGGACCGCATCCGCATGGCGGGCGAGCGCGCCGAGAACCGCCCCTCGCAGGCAGAGGCAGAGGCCGGGATTCCCGCCCTGCCGGAACCGCAGGTGGAGGAAGGCTACATCAAACTGGTCGAACAGCTTCGCAAGACCGCAGGCGAGCGAGAAGGTGACGCCCGCGGCCAGGCACTGCTGGCCCAGCACGAGGCCAACCTCGGCAACTTCAAAGCCGCCTATGAAGCCAAGGCCAATTACATCCGCCTGGCCGAAGGCAAGGTCAACGCCCGCGATTTCACCGAACTGGCCGAGCTCAAGATCATGGCGGCCGGCGGCTATGTCTCCCCCGAGGCGCAAACCGACCTGCAGAAGGCCCGCGCGATTGACCCCGCCCACGGCCCGGCCCGCTATTACTGGGGCCTGATGCTGGGCCAGATCGGCCGCCCGGACCTCGCCTACCGCGAATGGGCTGCAACCCTGCGGGACGGCCCGGCGGAGGCGCCGTGGGTCAAGGGCATCCAGGGCCAGATCGAGGAGATGGCCTTCCGCGCCGGTGTGGAATACCGCCCGATCACGCCCGGCGGCGCCACCGCCCCCGCCCTGCCCGGCCCCAGCGCCGAGGATATGTCCTCCGCCAGCGAACTCTCCGCCGAAGAGCAGCAGGAAATGATCCGCGGCATGGTCACGCGCCTGTCGGACCGGCTGGCGAGCGAAGGCGGCAGCGCCGAGGAATGGGCAAGGCTGATCGGCGCCCTGTCGGTTCTTGGCGAAACCGAACGCGCGCGCACCGTCTATGCCGAGGCCCGCGGTGCGTTTGAGGCTGACGCCGAGGCACTGGCCCTTTTGGAAACCATCGCCGCCCAGTCCGGAATTACCGAATGATCCACGACGTCTTTGAAGACTTCGCCGCCGCCCTGCCGCCGATGAGCGCGCTGATGGGGCTGGACCTCGGCACCAAGACCATTGGCGTCGCGGTCTCCGACCGTATCGGCGCGGTGGCCACGCCCCTGGAAACCGTGAAGCGCAAGAAGTTCTCAACTGACGCCGCGCGCCTCCTGGAGATCATCCAGGCCCGCGACATCAGCGGCATCCTCCTGGGCCTGCCCCGCAACATGGACGGCACGGAGGGCCCCCGCTGCCAGTCCACCCGCGCCTTTGCCCGCAACCTGATGCAACTGACCGACCTGCCGATCAGCTTCTGGGACGAACGCCTCAGCACCGTGGCAGCCGAAAAAGCGCTGCTTGAGGCGGATACGACACGCAAACGCCGCGCAGAGGTTATCGACCACGTCGCGGCCTCCTATATCTTGCAAGGCGCATTGGACCGGATGCGGCATTTGAAGAACGGGTGAATGATGACGGACGACGTATGGAAACGGGACGAAATCCAGTCCCCCTGCATCAAGATCTGCGTCGTCCACCCGGAGGCCCGCATCTGCACCGGCTGCTACCGCTCCATCGACGAGATCCGCGACTGGTCCAAGATGACCAACGACGAGCGCGCCGGCATCATGAACGACCTGCCCGCCCGCGCCGGCAAACTGGTCAAACGCCGCGGCGGCCGCGGCGCAAGGTTAAAGCGCGGCTAACGCGGCGCGCGGCGGGGTAACCGCTTGGAAATCATGCGGAATAAGCACTGACCCAATGTTTCGCGCGCGAAACATTCAGGCAGAACTGCTGACCTATTCGCCAAGGTGCCGATGGCCATAGCGAGGGTGATCAGATACCTTGCAACCTCCTAGCGGACCGGCGTTCATAAGGCGCAACTCAGCCAAGACCTACGTGGGCATTACACCGGACGGTCTCTGCTCGGCTGAGGTAGGGCTACCCCTCCGCCAGCCACCCCTTGGTCCAATCCGCCAGCTCCGGACGAAAATAGGCGATCATCCGGCCCTCTTCCGGTGCACTTGCCCCCTCGCCCCAGGGCGCAACCCCGTGCAGGCACAGCCGGTGCATCAAGTAACTTTCGCCGGGCCTGGCAGGCACCGTGATCCGCGGGCAGGTTTCGAACACCTCAGCGCGGGCAGCCGTGTAGATGTCGGTCACATCCACGTCTGCCCAGTCCTTCGGCGGCACGCCCTCAAACGCGGCGGCAAAGGCGCGGCGCATGATCCTGTGGCTGCCTTCCCAGATCACCAGCGGCGCGGCATCGGGGCTGCTTTCATTCAGCGGGATGCCCAGCACCCAGGCATGCGGCTCCTCCACCTTGCGGCGGCGGTGCCCGCCATACATCTTCACCCCGTCCACATGCGCCGCATCGCGTTTGACGCGGTAGCGGAAGGCAGCCTCGCCCTCACCCGGACGCGGGCGCGGGTAGCCGGGAAAGACCGAGGACACCTGCGCCCGGTGCAGGTCCGGAATGGGCCCGAGGTGCTGCGTGATGAAATCAATTGGCGCCCCCGCCAGCGGCGGGCCGCCGGGCACGCGTCCTGCGGCGTCGTTTGGCAGCGCATCGACGCCGATGAACCAGGTCCGCTCGCACTGGAACCAATCGGCGTTTGACGGGTCGTGCAGCGCTTTCACTCCCTGCCGCAAGGCATCCGCCGCCCAGGCGGCCACATGCGAATCATGGCCGAACCGCACCCACCCCTTGTCCTGAAACTTCTTGATCTGTTCCGGCATGACGCCCTCTCAGTACCCGAAAGCCTTGCGCAGCATGTTCAGCGCCACCAGCACCAGGAAGGCCCCGAACACCCGCTTCAGCGGTTTGGGATCCATCGCATGGGCCAGCTTCACGCCCCATGGCGCGGTGATCAGGGTCATGGCAATCACGATGAAGAACGCCACCAGATTGACCGCGCCGATGGTGAACGGCGGCCGGGTTGCGGGGTCCACCTCCAAGAGCAGAAACCCGGCAACCGAAGGCACCGCAATGATCACGCCAAAACCCGCAGCGGTGGCCACCGCCCGGTGCACCGCCACTCCGTGAAGGGTCATCAGCGGCACCCCGAAGCTGCCGCCGCCAATGCCCATCAGCACCGACAGGAAGCCGACCGCAGGCGACAGGACCATCCGCTTGACGCCCTTGGGCATCGCTTCCGCCAGCCGCCACTCCGACCGGCCCAGCCCCAGGTAGCAGCCGATGACCAGCGCCAGCCCGCCAAACACCCCCTGCAGCACGGTGGAGCGCAAGGAAGACGCCGCCAAGACGCCCACAACGGCGCCAATGGCAATGCCGATCCCCCAGCCGCGCAGGATCTCCCAATCCACCGCGCCCTTCTTGTTGTGGCTCATGACAGAGCGCAGCGAGGTCACGATGATTGTCGCCAGCGACGTCGCCAGACAAATCTGCATCAGCTGATCGCCGCCATACCCCAGCGTTTGAAACGCATAGAAAAACGCAGGCACCAGCACGATGCCGCCGCCGACGCCCAGAAGCCCGGCCAGCACCCCCGCAAAGGCGCCGATCACCACCAGAAGCGCCCCCATTTGCATCAGCAAGGCGGGCTCCGGCCACAGGGCGGCGGTCAGGGCGGGATCGGTCATGCGGGGCACCTCTGGCTTTGGTTCACCGCAAAGGGTTAGCCGCCGCTCCCCGCTTGCACAAGGCACCAGCGCGTGAGGCGTACCGTCACGCTGCGGCGCGGGTCTCCACCTGCGCCAGCGCCTCCTGCACCAGCTCCGGCCCGGCCCCCGCCCGGCAGGCGCCCTCGGACAGCATCCGCCGCCACTGCCGCGCCCCCGGCTTGCCCGCAAACAGCCCCAGCATGTGCCGGGTGATCTGGTTGAGCCTCGCACCCTCGCTCAGCCGCGCCTCGATATAGGGCAGCATCTGCCGCACCGCCTCTGCCGGGTCGCTGACAGTGCCTGTGCCATAGATCTCCGGGTCCGCCGCACACAACACATCGGCCGGCTGGTGATAGGCCGCACGCCCCACCATCACCCCGTCCAGGCCGCGGTCCAGATGCGCCTTGGCCTCCGCCAGCGTGGCAATGCCGCCGTTGATCGAGACATGCAGGTCCGGGAACGCCGCCTTCATCCGGTGCACCAGCTCATAGTCCAGCGGCGGGATGTCCCGGTTCTCTTTCGGAGACAGCCCCTGCAGCCAGGCCTTGCGCGCATGAATGGTCACCCGGCCGCAGCCCGCGGCGCGGATCTTCTCGAGGAACTCCGGCAGCACCTCTTCCGGCTCCTGCTCATCCACACCGATACGGCATTTGACGGTGACGTCCACATCCACCGTTTCCCGCATCGCCGCGACGCAATCGGCCACCAGCTCCGGCGTCTGCATCAGCACCGCCCCGAAAGCGCCGGATTGCACCCGGTCGCTGGGGCAGCCGCAGTTGAGATTGATCTCATCATAACCGGCCTCCGCGCCCAGCCGGGCGGCCTCTGCCAGTTCCCCCGGATCCGAGCCGCCCAGCTGCAGCGCCACCGGATGCTCCTCGGCATTGAACTCCAGCAAATGCAGCGCCCCGCCGCGCACCAGAGCCGGCGCGGTCACCATCTCGGTATACAGCAGCGTTTCCCGGCTCAGCAGCCGGTGCAGATAACGGCAGTGCCGGTCGGTCCAGTCCATCATGGGTGCGACCGATAGGCGGGACGCATTGAGAACATTATATTTTATATTTTTATCAGCCATTTACCGCTCATCTATCCGCCCCGTTACTGTCTCATATGTTGTAATTCTCGCCCATTTTTGGCATGGTTTACAACAAATGTTGTAACTTGGGCCAAATGTTGTAACCCCATGGGTACCATTATCAAGCGATAGCGCTAAGACGGCTCTGCCGCGTGGCTTGCCCAAATCGCCGTTCGGCGGGCTGGAAAAACTGTCTGGCGCGAGAACCGGACCTTCGAACTGCGCTCGACCGCCGCGGCCTGGATCGAGAAGCACGAGAAGGACCTGGCAAAGCCCGGCGCACTCGAAAACCTGCCCATGGGAGAGACCCGCCGCCGCGAAGTGACCCTAAGCGACGCAATCGACAAATATGGCGAAGACAGTGCGAAGGCAATCGGTCGGACTAAGGCGCAGGTTCTCAAGAGCATCAAGGAGTTCGACATCGCGGACAAGCTTTGTGCCCAGATCGACAGCGCCGACATCGTGGCCTTCGCTCAGGAGAAGCTAAAGTCGGGTGTCTCACCGCAAACCGTGGCCAACTACCTCTCCCATCTTAGCGCGGTCTTCACGGTGGCCGGTCCGGCCTGGAACTATCCGCTGGAGGAACGCACCATGCGTAATGCGATGATCGTCGCCAAGAAGCTAGGACTGACGCAGAAGAGCCGCCACCGCGACCGGCGACCTACGCTGGACGAACTCGACCAGTTGATGGCGCATTTCCTCGACCGCTCAATCCGCCGCCCCTCCTCCGTCCCGATGCATCGCGTTATCGCCTTTGCGATCTTCTCGACCCGGCGGCAGGAAGAGATCACCCGAATCACGTGGGCGGATCTCGACAAGGACGGCAAACGGGTCCTCGTACGCGACATGAAGAACCCCGGAGAGAAGATAGGCAACGACGTCTGGTGCGACCTGCCCGATCCGGCGTTGGCGATCATCGAGGCGATGACCAAACACGCGAGCCAGATCTTCCCCTACTCGTCCGACGCGATCAGCGCAGCCTTTACGCGGGCCACGCAGTTTCTCGGCATAGAGGATCTTCGATTCCATGACATGCGGCACGAAGGCGTTTCACGCCTGTTCGAGATCGGGTACAACGTCCCACGCGCGGCTGCCGTTTCCGGCCACCGGTCATGGACGTCTCTGAAGCGCTACACCCCTCTGCGCCAGGCCGGAGACAAATTCGGGGCTTGGACATGGGTTGCGGAAGTCACCACCACAGACCCAAGGCAGCGCAAGAGACGACCCGCGCGGCCAAGCTCCACGGCCAAGATTAGAACGAAGCGGGTCCGACACTTAGGCTAGCTAGAAAACTCATAGCAGAGAGAAAGACGCAAGGGGGTCTAGTACTACCAATCGGTCAACACGACACGTCTTCCAAATGAGATAATTCATTCTCCAAAAAAATTCTGAAGTAACGAAGGCGGAACTGTTGGCAGTTTTCGTGGGTCAAGCCCATTGGCACGATACCAAGAAGAAAGTCTCTGCCGCCCTGTAGAAAGTCGTTGAAAGGGCAAGAAGCGCAACGCATTTAGATACAATACTCTTTCGCGGGCACCTTCATCGAAGCCGCATTCGTCCTTAAGGAACGAGGCTACAGCAGAAAGATAGTTTTCGTATCCGCGTTCCTTTCCTACCATGATCCAGTCAGAACCGTAGATTATGTGACGGATTTTCGGGTCATATCTTTGGACCCATGCTTTGAGATTAGTCGCAAGGTTTGTGCGCTCGATCTCAGAACCAAGTGCCTCAGACATATAGCTAATATCAACGAAGACCGGCTGTTGTGGATGTGCCTTGATGTATCTTCCTAGAACCCATTCCCAACTCGAATCGGGCAAAGGACCAAGCTGGCCGTAAGACTTCTTGTCGAACCCTCCGAAATGGGCAAGGCAGACACGGAGTTCCGGATGCTTCTCGAAAACAGGAATCCAGTAAGCTGGATCGGCCCTGATATCGTACTGTTCGCCGGCTCCGTTTGAGGCCGCTCCATGCGCCATAATCGGAGCGTCAAGCTCTGCGCAAAGACTATAGAGATCGTCCAGCGTCTCATCTAGCCTATGGCTTGGCTCGAATCCAAGCTTTTTCAAAGTGCGTCTTGGATACGGACCACGGTTGCCAGACGCTCGAAAACCCATTGGCGGATAAAGCTTGACCCCGGCAAATCCACTTTCGGTCAATGCCTTCCGTGCAATTTCTAGCGAACTAAATGAACCCTTGGTACCAGCCCTGAAGGCAACCTCTCGCAAAGGATCGTAGCCTACGAAATTCAAGACCACCGGCACTTTGTCGGAAGCAAGCGCAGCTCGCTGCGCCACAAGCTCCATGACCCTTACCTGCTTCGCCATGGATGATTCAACGTCTTGATAGAGCCATTCGTCGAAATCGACCAAGAGCGGCGTCATCACCTTCATCTCGAATTCTTGCCGCTCCGCGTCGGCGATCAACTCGTCCGCCAGCGCATGCCGATACATCCTGAAGAGGCTGAACCAATTGAGATATGTCGCAATACCTCCGCTCCGCTTAAAGGCTCTACGGCTCGCGGCCCGGGCTTCCTGAAGGGTAAGTGGCTCGCCATTAGTGAGCACCCTTTCCCGTGACTGACCATCGAGGAAAAAGTTTAGGAAGGCGGTGTCCCCAACTTGTTTGCGTTCCAGCTGCTCGGTCGGCGCACTCGCGATCTCTGGGCCACGCGCACGCCGTCTTGCATCGACCGTTCGAAGGAACTGTGCCATGTCCTCGATTGCCGAAGCTCGAGCGGCTTGCGCCGTTGTCGCCGAAGGCTTGGGCGACTCTCGGCCCTCCAGCACTGCGATCTCCTGGTCTGCACTTGGCGCGGCTCCTGCGCCCAAAAGCTCGACCATGAACTCAATCATGACGTCCAACGCGTCCGGGTCTCTGACACCGCTGCGCATCAGCGCCTGTTTAGGGTATCGCTTAAACACGACCTGCCGAAGAAAGCGAACTGTCGGCAGATCCGAGGCGTTAAAGACATGGCAATGGGCATCGACAAACGCCTGTCCTGCGCCGGGTGTCCCGGAATTTAATTGGCCCTGCCCGCAGCCTGACGCCAAGGCCGCACTTGATATCGTTACCTGCTTGATGAAATCGCGTCTACGCACCGGGTCTGCCCTGATAGAAATTGTCAGAATCGAATTGATAACTCATCGGCCGAAGCGCCGGCGAATAGTCTCCTTTTCTGGATTGTGTCCGTCGACTGAGCAAAGGAACGTTACTCTCTAGTTCGAACTCGTGAGACTATGGATCATGCTGTGAAACTGACCCCATTGGATAATTGGCATCGCGTACGGATTGTCTGATGTCGGCCACCCTTTCCATCGGCCGGTACTAAACGGCACGATCCGTGCCTCCTGAACGAGCGGAATAAACGGGGCCTCCTGCGAAATCAGATCGTAGGCCTGGCGCGTCAAGGTCAGCATTTCTTCGTCGCTTGGAGCCCTCGTCGCGATCTCATCCACAATTCGCCCGTACTGCTGAGCCGCAGGCGTGTTCCAGCGAGCTATGTTGTCATAGCCAGGGCTTCTGACACCAATTTCTACTGCGTTTTTGGGGTGATATCTTACTAAGGAGGCAAATGGGTCCACCACCGAGCCGCAGCTAAGCCAAGAGTATGCCGCATCGAACTTGCCTGGCGGTAAAATCCAAGCCCAAAGCTCAGCCCCCGAAACGACATCTATACTGGTAGCTATTCCAGAGTCTGTGAGGATTTGCGCGAGAACTCCTGCTGCTGCAGCATCAATTGCAGGTTCATCGGCCACATGGATGACAAGGCTCAGGTCTTCGCCATCTTTTTCGTAGATTTCGTCGTCGCCCTTGGCATAGCCGGCTGCTATCAGTTCCGCGTCCCCTTGAGCAGGGTTGGCTGCGGAAGGCATTGCGAAACCGGCGGACACAAGGTCATCCACGTAAACTTTAAGACCGGGCAGTAACGGGAACAAGGTCGGCGATGGAAGGTTCTGACCTGAGAATGCCTCATCCACAATCCTGGTCTGATCGACGAAATGCGCGACAGCCCGGCGCAGGGCCGGATTATCCCAAGGCGGGCTGATCGTGTTGAAGTCGAGCTGACGCGGGCAATGGCCGGGCCAAGGAATGGGATCGGCTTCGCTCCACGCAATGACATTTTGGTTTTCAACTCGGATTTCCTCGAACGTCGCGAAGTCAACTTCAATCCCGATATCGATCTCATCCGCCTTCAGCGCCTCGACGGCGTCCTCGTCAGCTTCGAAGAAGCGAACTACGACCTGTTCTGGTTCCGGAAGCTCGCTAAGGCCTGTCTTTGCGCCCCACCAATCTTCATTTCGAATGAACGTTGCTTCGGCTGCGGTGATCGAGTCAGCGACGTATGGTCCTGAACCGAGAAGCGGGTCGAGCAAGCCGCCGCCGACGGCCGCCGTCGAAAACGTGGCCATCTTCCCGTCCCAGACATGCTCAGGAATGACAAAAAAAGTGCCCTCGCGGCGAGTGGTCAGGAAGCTGTGCGGAAACCTCATATCCGCCTTGCGGAGCGTAATTATAAATTCTTGATCATCGACGGCCGCCACTGATTCAACCCGCGCACGGAGCTCAACCGCGATCGGGGCAACGAATGTCTTTGAGGTCAAAATCAGGTCGAACGTGAAATCAATGTCGGAAGTATCCAGCGGTTCGCCGTCTGACCAATAAACATTCTCGCGGAGTGCGATCCGCCAAGTCTTTCCACCGTCATTTGTAGTAACGGAACTAGCCAGCCAAGGAACGAAACGTTCATCTTGGGGTGCAAGGTGAATTAGCGGCTCGCTTGTGATACTCAGCAGGCCACCTGCATTTCCATCCGATGAGTAATGAAGCGGCAAATTGAATGTGTCCACCGCTGGAATTACCAGAGATTTCGATTCTTGCGCTTCAATTGCCTTCGGAAAACACAGCGATTGAAGAACTAGGAGCGAAAGAACGACTTTGGTCCACATTTACATATGCCCCCTTTTCGTTTCAAGAAATTGTGGCCAAGGCGGCGCTGTTCCATGTTCTCTTGCTGAGTGCTTTACTTTTCCATCGGACCCTTGGTGGCATATCGTCAACGCTGTCCTTGTGTTTGAGGATTCAAACAACATGCTTCGTCCCGTAAAAGCTGTCGGTTTGGTGTTAACGAACTTCAGCCCTGTTGCATCATCACTGCGCGTACGATGGCCCCAACGAGAAAGTTTTGTAAAGGCAACGACCTCACTGATCTTTTTCATATGAAACTCAATTCTGCTATGGTGTTGGACGGCCGTGATACAGGCGCCTTAGCATATCTGGTGTTTTACTCGGGTCTAAACCACCCTCAATAAGGTTTTGTATTGTGCCCCTGCCAAAAAACTCCTCTACATTCACTCCCTCATGAAAGAACTGATTTTGACCACCGCGCAACAATGCGCCGCCTGACTTTACTTCAGCAGCAAATATTTTACCCTCTTTCACAGTGACCAAATCCAGAACAACTGTATTACCATTTCTGAGGCGAGCATGCATTTGAGTTCCAATTACAGTGTGCCCTTTGTCGATAAGTTCGATGGCAGCTTGGACTTCAGCGACCCGCCCAGAAAGGCGATTTACTACCCATTGGGGGGCGCTGGCGGAGCGGGCTGCTTTGAGCAAGCCTTCCAAGTATGGGAGGCTTTGAGCAAATGCGGCTCGACCGAATTTGGAGCCTGCCTTACCGATGGGCCCGGCCACAACTGTAGCAGCCCCTTCGATACCAGCGAAGACCGCAAAACCTTCGATTCCACCCTCGCTGTAAGCTTTGTAGCCCTCATAAGCTGTGTACGCTCCTAGCCCAATGAGCAACAAGGGCGCCACCGCTGCGTTCCCGTCCAAATCAGTCAGATTGACAGGGTTCTGCCCCGCAAAGGCGTAGGTGCTCAGGTTACGCGGGGCATAGACGCCGAGCGCCGGGCCGCCGAAGAGGTAGTCCGCCTGCATCGGGTCAGGCGAGGCCCAGATACCAAGGTCGCGGCTATAGTATCGCGCTCCGAAAGACGAGAACCCGGTGGTGCGATCAAGCTCCTTACCGTGGAACACCGGCGGAAGCGCCCCCGGTGCGCCATCCGGCTTGGCCAGAGCGGTGCCGGTCAGCTCTATACCGAACGGACTGAACTCGCGCCGTGCGATCAGCGTATGCTCTGCGTTTGTCACTTCGCCCGTGGCGAGGACGCTTGCTGTGATCGTGCCCACGGCGAGATCGGGATAGAGGAAGGTGATCCTTGGCTCGGCTGTCTCGCTGACTGGCGGCGTCATACTCGCTACAGGCAGGCTTCCCCGCGATAGCTGCACGGTTCCCCGTCCATCCGCCGGTCGGGAATAGAACGGCGTTAGATAGATCGAAGTGACCTCTTGCTCCGTCCGTTCGCCATCGTCCGCCAGGATGGGACGATGGATTTTTAGAACCCTATTCCCTGCGAAGTCGTAGACGTACTCCTCGCGCAAGAAATCCACATTGTCGCGCCAATAATCGTCCGGGCCGCCAAGCACACGGGTCAGTCGCCCTGCTGCGTCCCAGTCCAAGCGGCGATCAGACAGGACGCCCGGTGCAGATCCGTTTTCGCCGCTTCTGACCTTCGCCAGCCGTCCGATGTCGTCATATTCGAAGAGGCTTTCCCGGCGAAGATCGCTTGTTGAGACACCGAAGGTGACCGCATTCGGCGCGTGCACCGGTTGCCCCTTTGAAGGGGTATTCGAGTATCTGTAAGCCCACTCCCGTGCGAACACGGCGCCGGGATCGCCACTGATCGTCAAACTTCGGCTGGAGAGCCGGTGACCGAGATCAAACCCGTAGGCCCCATCGGCGTTCATCACCCCTGCATTAGTCGCTGCGTGGGCATCAAACGCGATCAGTCGGTTCGCACCGTCGTAGCCGAAATTGAAATGGCTCCGATACGGGTCGCCAATGTCCGCAACATTCCGGTATCCGTGAATATTACCGCCCCCGTCGTATTGGTATCCCGTGATCTGAACGGGCTTGTGCTTGTCGCCCACGGTCGCCGCAGTGATCGTCGCCATCTGGTTCAGCTTTAGATCAACGTCATCGTAGAATAGGCCGCTGACCGTGCCGTCGGACATCAGCCGCACCGACGGCCGGTTCAGACGGTCATTGACCGCGCGCACCATGGGCTGATCATTGAACAGAAGTGTCGCAACCGTCCCATCCGGCGCATAGCGTGTGCCGATGGAAAAGCGCGAAACGCATGTTTGCGGACCTGCCTCTATGCAGGCCGAGGATGGATTTGTCGGAACGCTTTCGTTGAACTCTTGCAACGTGATGTCGCCGAACGACGAATAGGAGTTCTCAAGCTCGTAGAAGGCAACCTCGGGCAAAAAGGTCTCAGGCTCACCGTCGCTGACATCAGCATCGGTGAGCGGCGCTACGATTGACCGCGTCTCTTTCGTGACTTGGCCAAGAGGGTTGAAATTGTAGCTTCGGGCTCCGGTTCGGTCCGCGACCACAGTAACCTGACCAATGCAGTTCTCGCAGATCTTGCCGGTGACGTCGAAGAACCTCTGATTTGCGTGCTCGTTGGGAATGATCCGCGGCGCCTCAAGGATTTCTCCGAAGGCCGTCGTATGGGGCAGTCGATCATAGAAGAATGAGACTGTATCAGATTGGTCGTTTTCGCCACCTTTCCCGCCGAACGAGCGATAGGTCATCGCGATGACCCGATCCGCGGAGTATTTGAACGTTCGCAACTCGTGCGGACTGTTCGAGGCGACACAACCGGTTTTCTCGGGGCCGTCGTATGCGCTAGAGCGCCGCTCCACGAGATTGTTGAGATTGTCAAAGACGTACTCAGTGCACCCAGAATCCGGGTCCTTGAGCCCTATCATGCGACCGAGGCGATCATACTCAACGATGACAGCCGCGCGATCGTCGCCGGACAGGGGATACTCGACACCAACAAGCTGCAGGAGGGCGTCGTATGCATACGCCACCTTCGCCTTTGCTTCATCACTTGTGTCTTCCGCCCATTCCTGGCTGGCCTCTTCGATCGGGCGACAATGACCAAGCGTTGCGGAGTAGTCGCGGTCGTAGTCCCCAGTTGCGCTTATGGCCTTTGGTTTATCGTTCTCGCCCAAGTTGACGCGATAGATAGTCTCTTGGCTTTCAATCGACGCTGTCGGCAGACCGCGAGGGTCTGACCGCGATACCGTCAGCGCACATCGGGGCGACAAAGCAAGGGTTTGGAAGCGCCGGGTTAGTGTCTCGCCAAGTACGTCCTGCACGATCCTATAGGCAAACTGCGTCGTGGCCAAAACACCAGGACTCGAGTCGAACTCCGGAAGGGTGGAGAGCCTGTGCTGCTCGGAGCTCTGTCGGCTGCCACTATCGAGGTTTCGCGTGATAACAGGGATCTCTCGCACGCTTGGCGCTACAAGTTCCTCGAATGAAGGGCCGATCTTGTCGCTCGCCGGGCCGCCGCCATAGCCTTCGAAGGTCGCGAATTCACGTTCCAAGACATCCGTGTAGCCACCGACCGTCACCCGGCTTCCTGGTGCTGCACCGCAGAGGTTCAGCAGGTTGCCTTGGACCTTCGGGTTGATCGACCTTTTTAGATTTTGGTTTACCTCGTCGCAGACCTCTGCCTCGACGCTGGACTGGATCAAGCGGCCGAGACCGTCCTTGAACGTGGCGACATTTCGAGCCGTGTCTAATAGGCCGCTTGCACCTTCGTAGGCATTCGAGCTCGAAAACTTTTGGGTGTGGCTGCTGAACCCACCGACACTGGCTGAGGGCCAGCCGTAATTTACGGCGGCCAGGATGTTCCAGGACCGGCCACCCTCAAAGCCTGCATTCTTGGCAAGGGCCGCCTCCAGATTGCCCGCAAATGCTCTGTTCTGTCGTGGTGCCGTACCCCAATCTCTAGCTAAAAGACGGAACCGACCCCACTGATCGAAATCGAGTAGGATGCGGTTGCCGTTCGCATCCTTTGTTCCACCCAGAACACCGTGGTGAGGATCAACCCGCTGAACTTGCGAATGCGTAATCGCGACTCTGGCCTCAGATGCGGAGGCGTAACCTACGCCGAAGTCGCACTCATATGGCGGGACGCCTGGGCTGTCGGAGCCAACGCCAATGCCGTCCTCTACGCAACGAGTGGTGCGGATCTCAGTGGGGGTTCGCAGGAAGGCATCGGCTGAATGGCTATAGCGTTGATCCACCCATTCAGAGCGGTCATTAAGGGGGCCAATTGTTCTGGTCGGGTTGCCAAATGAATCGTAGCTGACGACCCGCGTGTGCTGAATAGCTGCGTATCGGTCCGTCCCGGCTGGCAAGCCTGGCACTCGGTATGCGATTTCTTGTGCATCAACCAAACTACTCAGGCCATCGCCCAGCACGCGCTGCATCTCGAATTTGAATTCTCTGCAGATGCCTTGGCGGAAGCTAAAATGAGGATCATCCAGCGCAACGGGGTACTGACAGATGTCAGTGACGTTCGCCTCTGAGACCGCACCGTCTTTTCCTCCTTGATACAAGGCCTCACGCATTCTGATAGGACGGTCGACGGCATCCGTTGGCCAAGGTCCTTCAAAGACCATCTCTGCCTGGGCAAGGGAAAGTATAGGGTATTTCCTTGGCTTATCTGCGCCCGTTCTCAATTTCGCACTCAGCCCGTTCCGGTCAGCGTAAGACGTGTACGTATGAATAGAGGAGTGAGGGATCGGGCTCGCGCTAATATCGAAGTCCCCGATACTGTAGGTATTGATCTGTTGACCCCACTGGTCAAAATCGGCGGCAGATGCCGAATAGAGCACTTCTTCGGGGATGAGTTCCTTCGAAGATAGGTCCATGCCCTCCTCTAATGCGATGCCAGGAGCCAAGACATGAAGATCCGAGAACCGATTTCTAACCGATCCACTCTGCTGCGCCCAGAACTGGGTTTGCTCTAAAAGATAGCCAGATTCGCAGGCCCGAGCCGTGACAACCTCATGACAATCTCGAACAAGGGAGGAACAAATGGATTCGCTTCCAAGGATCACTCCGCCGTCCAGTTCCTTGTTCTGTTCACCGGCGGATACCCACTTTTGTGGAAGGATTGAGCCCTCGAGAAACGCGCCGTGGTTCCATCGCGCCTGAGCGACGGTAGCTGGCAATGTGCAGTCCGAGCTGTCAATCTGCCCCAGTGTCGAAAGATGCTCGATGGCGTAGGCAAACCGTTTGGCGGCTGAGATCTCAAGAGGACCTTTGCTTTCCAGTCTCGGAGCTGTTTCGCTCGGGTTCGCGACCGATGTCGTTTTTGGCGCTGTGATCAGCTCGGCGACCACCGTACCCTTGGTTAGGTAGTCCCGATTGTTGAACTGCTTCAAACGCTCTTGCAAAAGCACATAGCCCGCCAGGGGCGCGTCGCTTTGCTGTTGCTCGAACAGACTCAAGCATTCGTTGGGCCTGCTTGGGTCGCGGTCACATCCGAAGGTGGTTTGCGTCACATCCGCGAAGCCATAAAAGCGCTTCTCCGCCCGGTTGAAGTAACCGTCGTTGTAGGAATAGGTATCGACCCGAATGTCCTGCCCGTCAGCATAGAAACCAGCACCATGCGCGGGCGCATAGCCGTCGAACTCGCTTACCTTATCCACGACCCATATCGTGCGCCCAAGTTCCGGGCCGGTGTTCCCATGCAAGTCGTAAGTGATCTCTTGCGTGGTACGAGTCGGGCTCGTGACCCGTGCAAGCATGTGGTACGCTGCATCCGGGCTATAGTTGAAGACGGTCTCGATTTCGTCTGGCAACGCAAAGTTTGGAACGAAACCGCCATCATTAGTTGCCCCTTTGAAAGCACCGCTAACGCGCGCGAGATCCGGGAAGCCGTCGCCATTGACATCACGGACGCTCAAAAGTTCCCGGAACTGATTGCTGGCCTTTTTGACTGCCGGGTTGAAGACGACTCTGACGTAAAGAGCATTGAACCCAAAGGTGAACGCGCCGCCGGCGTCAACTAGCGTCGTCTCCCCGGCCGATGTTTCCGAGCCGTTCCAGGCGGCGACATCATGAAGGCGCCCGTAAAGGTAGCCGTTGCCTAGGTTCGGGAACACCGCCAAATAGCTCTTGCCGCTCTGGCGGATCGGCACGACAATATCAACCCGACCATCCCCAGTGAAATCCATAAGCACGCCGTCGGATCCCTGGACGCGAGTTCCAAGGCCCATTCCGGCCCTTATACTTCCACTGTTGATGTCGAACCCTAGGCGAATCCCAAATCCACTAGAGTAGGTCGTGCGATATGGTTGGTGCCCGGGAAGATCGCCCCCGACAATCACATCGCCACCTCTGCCGATCGCTACGTTCTGAGAGGCAGAAGCGACAGTATTCCCGTGGTTGAGTTGAACACGAACCCCGCCGTTGACGGTCTCGCCGCTTAAGACATCAAGTATCCCATCGCCATTGAAGTCCTTCAGATCGGAAAAGGTCTGCTGTTTCCCACTCTCAAAACTCAGGTTGAATGAGGGGGACACAGCGGCATCCATGGACGCTTGGTGGATCCTGGCGAAAGTCGGAGGGGTAAGGCCGACTCCAGCCCCAGCGCTGTCGCTTCTACTGGTTTGAATGTACCCCGAACCATGCGCCCCTCGGTCAAGATTGCTGGCATAGTTCGGTGCTCGGAAGTACCGCCACCAATCCGACCGCAGAAGACCGACGGGTGAGGACAGGGCGCCGCTGAGACTTCCGTCTCCGGTCAGATGTTCGGGAAAGCCGTCCCCGTTTATATCGACAAACAGAGATTGGGTCCGCGTTGAGTTGTAGACCTTGTTGGTATTAAAGGAGAGTCCACCGATGTCTACGCCCTTGTTCCTCGAGACGGCATTGCTTTGAGTTTTCTGTATCGGCGCGAATACATGGAGGGCGGTCTCGGGATTGGGCGGATAGGGACGGTTCGGAACAGCGGGAGGTGCACGCACCAGCGCGCCCGCTTCCAATGGCTTCGGCGCGACAAGCAAGGGTTCTTGTTCCGGCTCACCTTGTTCCGGCCCACTAGGAGAGGACTTGAAAGGTCCAACCGAGTCTTCTGCTCCAAAAAAATCGCTGAACTTCTCCGGGTCAATTGTCGCAGGCGATGTGTTATTGAGTTCGTCGCAATAACTGCTAGGGGCGCTAGGGCTGCCATTACAGGCAACACGCATTAAAGCGTCGAGATCAAACTTGAACTCCTCAATTAGAGGTTGTTCAAATCCAATGAACGCGGACACGGATCGCGTTGGATGATTGACCCGGTGCTCGCCGCTCCCGTCGCTATCTGACGGATCACTCGTCACGGGCTGGTGAAGAAACACAGTGTCGTCAAGCCCAGCCCAACAGCTTGCAAAGGTGTTCGGCGTCGGGATGGCGCAAATGTCGGTCGAAGCGATCAATTGGTTCACGTAAACCTTAGACTGTTCTTCGTGCGTTGGCCCCACAAAACGGTGCAACAGCGGGAACACATCCACGATTTCAAGGTTCAGTGTCGCAGCGCCGTCCTTGGATGTGTCTTCTTCACATGTGTCGAATTCACGTTTGTCGAATTTCGGGGATTCATCTTCTGTTCCGGCGCCAATTAAACAAGCATCCTTGGCCTGTTCGTATCGGGCTTTGGGATCACCGACGGGCCGCGCGGCTGTGTCTCGCAAATATCGAAGGTCGCCGAATGCGGGGGACTCCCTCAGCGATCCATTCGTGTCGCTCTTTTGCGCCCAAAATGCCCATGCGTCGGCGATTTGCGCGATGTTCGGCTCGCGGACCTTGAAGTAAGAGAGTCGCAACGCCTCTTCGAAGTTAGACTGCCGCAATGCCTCTTCGGTCAGCGGGTCAAGCACGCTAACGTTGAAGTCAGAAATAAACTGTCCCAAGCCATCGATCTCTGCAATTGCGCTGGTATCCTCTTTCACAAAGTCTGGCGCGGCGATGACGCGCTCGGCGATACCTAAGGAATAGGCGGTGGCCGGTTCAGTATATTGCTTCCCAGCGATCGGAGCGAATTGGCTGACGTTCCTTTCTGTCTCCAGCCGGAACTCGTCTGACGCGATCTCGATCTCCGGGAAGATGCGCAAGAGGTCGCGTCGGCGTTTGATCGAGTATTCCTTATCCGTAGTCGTCTTGTGCGCGTCCGAATACGTCCGGTACTCGGCCCCCAGAAGGAGTTCTGACCAGGCGATCCTCGTCCAAGGACGACATGTTCTAGGCAGTCTCCTTTGGTTAATCTCTGGATCTTCTCCGCAATCAACGGGGTCCAGATTTGGCGGAACAATCTGCGACGGGCTGCGCGGGATGACGTATTCCTCACGCGGAATCGAACCTGGTCCATTCTGTGGTTCGTTGTCGAGGATCGAGAATTTCCCGTCGAGTTCAAAGGCAACATTCGTGGTTGAGACCGTCGAAAAGATCCGCTGCCGTGGTTTAAGCCGGACGTGGAACGCCACGATGTCCAAGGGACGAGCTTCGAACTCGAACACACGGTTGCGCCCAGAAACCGTGTTGTTTTCGAGGATCTGGATCGAGACCGTAGGCGTGGGCTGGCCGAAGTACTTCGCGGTTGGGCCGCCGATCCCGGCCATGTCGTCGCAATCCTGCTTGGCCTCCATCTCATAGAGAGAGTTGTAGTGCCCCAGCCCGTCGCCAGAACCCGCCCCTCTGGTCACTGTGTGCATTACGTCGTCCGAAAAGGCGACAACGCGTCCCGGACGACGGTTCGTGAGGATGCGTTGGAAGATCGTGCTGCCTGGGGCACCCCCAATGGTTGTGGTGTCGGGATAGAAATGGGTCGGCGGTCTGCCCTTCGCGCCATGCGCCCCATAGCTACCGATACACGTACTCTTGAGGGGATCGGTGTCGGCAATCTTGCGCACCACGCTAGAAGCCGCGGAACCGGTCAGTTCAGAGATCAGCGTTGGTCGACCATTAACGGTAATCGCGAGTTCCAGATCAAAAGCAGGCGTTTCGCTGGCCAGAAGGTCCTTCAGGATCGCCTCGTAGGCTTCGCGCTTGGGGTGTGGGTTCTTATCCTCGTCGTCCGGAAAGAGGTTGAGGATGCTCTCCATCGCGAAGTTCATGAGCACGCGGTAACTGCACGGTGCTTCAGGCCCATAAATCGGTTGCTCAAAGGCAACGGGAACGGTTTGAATGGTCCCGCAGTCAAATGGATTGGCCTTCACAGGTAAGCGATAGCCCATCTCGCCAAGCTCAGGGTGAGCGGTCAGGGCCTCGCGCGGAAGCTCCAAGTTCTTCAGGACTCGCACGAGGAGGCTCTCCGCGCTCGACACCTGTTCAGCGAAAGGGAGGCGCTCCAGATGTTCTCTCAGACGCAACCGTTCAGCCATCGGATCAAGCTCGGGCGGACGCGGTGGGTCATTTTTGTCTTGGAAGTCAAATTGTTGGATAAACAACTCGTCCAAATAGCAACTGCGCTCTGATGGCTCGAACTTTTCGCGCCAGAATGCTACACGCGATGGGGCGAAAGGAGCCACTATTGCACTGTCGCGTAATGATAAGAATCTGATGATCTCATCGGCGAACCCACAAAGCCGAGAGTTCTGGCGCAAACGTGCGATGGCCACGTTTGACAATTCGTCGTTAATAATCTTTGCGAAGTCGATGACTTCCGTGTCGGGACTTCCTTCATTGAGGCTTTCGTTTGGCGCCACGAACCTCCCTGAAGTGACGCGCCGCCGTTCTACATCAGCGCTGCCCATCGAAACCGGAAGGTAAATTGCGACAAGCTTGGAAACAGGCTCGCTGGGATTACCAATCATGGTTTCGCCGTCACGGCGCGTGTAAGGCGGTTGAGCCGGATTGTTTTCGTCAATCTCGGTGATCGCCGTCGTCAGTCTGGGCGCGGAGTGCCACGTCAACGAACTCAGTCGGCCATCCAAATTGGACACAGGGCGATCGGGAATGTCACGATGCTTCAAATTGAGGTGCAGGGTAACCCGCCACGCCGGTGCATCGTCAGACAAGAACGCGTTACACATCTGTTCTTGGTTAGCGGCACAAATAAGATCAATGTCGACCCGGCAGACAGGGCTGGGTTCCTCGGCCGCCGAAGTTACACACGCGGCCGTCACATCCTGAGAAAACATCACCGGCAAATCCGCGGCCCGGATATTGCCCGACGCCATCGGTAGCCCCCGCAGATTGAGAGTGACAAGATAGTCTTGCGTCAACTCTGTGCTTACCGAGAATTGGCCTCTTATCGTCCGATCCGACCCTTTTGGGACAAGCGCGACAGCTGATGCGTTCGAGGTCAATAGCCCCGTAGCCAGGGTGTGCGAGTAGCGGTTCTGGCGGTTAAGAAGGCAATCGGTTTGCACTTCCGTGAGTGAAAACTGATCGCGCCAGGTGCAACTGTAGACATCCTCGATATCAAACTCGCCAAACCGCAACTGTAAGTCATAGGCTGGGTCCAGATTGTTGACAGCCAATTCAGGACGCGTCGTCTCACCGCCGATTACAAAGCTCTTGTATGCATAGCGAGCATCGGGTTGTAGCGACGCAGTGAGATCGGGATGAACGGAATAGCTTAGGGACAGGACATCCCCGGCACTTACGTCCAAAACAGGACCATCAGGCGTTTCCCGCGCACAGACCGACCCATCCAAGATATCTACTAGTTCAAATGTATCCCCCCGTGGGAGCTGCTCGACACCACAGTCGACTGGAGCTTGGTAAGAACCATCGAGAATTCTTGACAGCTCCAACCGAATAAAAGCGGGCGGGGTCGCTGGAAACGAGATCGAATGTCCCGCGGCGACCGAGCTAGGGCAATGGGGTCTATCGGGAAACTCTTCGCAATCGTTCAGAAATTGATCGAAGGCATGCGCCGCTGTCCGCAAACCGGGGTAGTCCCTAAAGCCGTCAGCGATCACGACGTCTCCTAGCGGTCCGGAAACCGTGGCGTCCAGCCGAAACTGACCTTCAATCGCCAGGGTACCTGTAAGGGGTGCCTCCCAAGAAATCGAGGTTTGGCTGTAAGACAGACCATCAAGCCGCGTCTGCAGATCCGCAAATGAATCACGCATCTGGTTAATCGTCTGCATGAACCCCGGCGGCCGTCTGCGTTCCTGTTCAAGCGCTTCCGCCGCGCCCACGACGCCCGTGACGCCCGGAATCGGCGGTGTCAGTGAGCTTTCCGGACTGAACTGTACGTAGCAGGTCTGCTCGGTAGGACATGTCTCGCCCTGCCCGTAGACGACGCGCCCATAGACCGCAAAGTCAGTCAAACCGTCGCCATCCCGATCCGTTGGATAGACGTAAGTCTCACTCGATGCCGAGTTGTGCCCAACGCCGAAGAACCCAAAAGGAACGTAGCCTTCGACACCAAAGCTGCGTGTAGACGCACTAGAGATCGCAATGTCGTTTAGTCCATAGACGTCGCCGCAGAGGTCTCCGGTCTTGTAGGTAATCGAACCGTCTGCATGCCTGCTTGCAGCACAGTATTTCAGACCGTTACCGGTCCGAATGAGCACGTCGTCGATTCCGTCGCCAGTCACATCGATCAGCGTCGACCCGCCGCGGGTCTGCATGAAACTGTGCCCAGCTTTGATCCCGCCTGTAACGGCTTTGTCGCTCGTGTCGCCGATCGACCCAATCCCGACGAATATTGAGGCACCGGTTTCGTCGGTGTTGCTTTCGCCCAGAAGGCTGGAGCTTGTAAGCGTGCCCAGTCCAAGCCTAGAGAGCAGCCCGTCCGGAAACCCGATCCCACTTGTTGCATTCGTGTCCGCATAGGGGTTGTCGATTGTATCGTCTTGCCATTCGAGGATGCCATCTTTCGGGCAACGATCACCGATCTCGCCCGTGTATGCGAACTCAAAAACTTGCTCTACGTGCTCGGATGGAGCGCCACCAACTAGGTCGCGCGATGTAAGATCGCCGTCGCTACCGTTGTTGTATTTCGCGTTTGCCCGGACGACCACACGTCGCAGAACTTTGTCGAAGTTCAGGCATAAGTCGTTGCCTAAACTCAAGTCAAAAACATGGCTGCTGTACAGGACGTGATTACTCGCGTCTATTTGATCCTCGCCAAGCCGACCTTTCAACCGTTCTGAGACGCCAGCCAGCCACTTGTTCGGGGCTGCCGCGGGATAATGCACGTCAATGCCTTCCAACCAGTGCTGATTTGCCGTTAGGAACCCGAGCTGCGCACTGGTTGTGATCCGTTCTAGGTCACGTTCCTTCCATGTGAAATCAACGTAGGTCACGCCAGAAACCGCGATCCCAGAAAGAGTTTCGCTGAAGGCATCGTTATAAATGATGCGCCTTAGTCGAAGATCTTGAGTGCAAAATAGACGCAGTTCATCGGCACAGGCGAGCCCGTCCTCGTAAAGGTAACGCGCACCGGACCGGGCTGGTTGATTGTCAAATTCCTGACTGAGGCCCCACTTCCCGCTTACGGTTTGGCTTATGGTGGCTGCGGAAGGGCCACCAAGTGCCATCGTGGTCGTCAATGTCGATTGCGAATCCGGTACGAGAGCGTCGCCATCAAGTACCGCGCCGAAGAGCTGGGTGACCTTGCTGCCAGGATTCCAAACTTCCCAGAAGTAGTTATCGGGGGCGTCCCCGTACCGTCGTATGATCAGTGGTTGCGTAGCATTCCGTGTCCGGAAGACGCGCACGCCGTGCACTCGAGGCAGAATTGGCCCACCTTTGTAGAGCGGGGGGATTTCTTTTCCCTTTGCATCCAACGCGACAAGTTCTCGCCCATTCAAGACATAGTCTTCTGTCTCGAAGCCAGGATGATAAATCGGAGAGGGCCCACGCACCTGGATTGCGCCAACGTTCAAGTGCCAACCGCGGCCAAGCACTCCTGTTCCTGTACCAGCAGAGTTGGATATGCTGAAACTTGGTCCCGGCCCCCGGCTCGGACGCAAGAGCAGTGGGAGATCGACTGAAACGCTCCCGGTTGAGTCCGGCTCGACACGTGAGATATTCAAAAGTCCTTGCAGCGGGTCGACGCTTTCTAGAGCACCATTCAGAACATCCGCTTGGAATGGTTCCGCAGATGGGAGCTTGGGGCCCGCTATGACTCCGGTAATTGCTTGAACATGGTTTCTTGATAAATTCGCGTAAGACTTCGTGGGATCGTTTTGGTTCGGTCGGTACTTTTCTGCTTTGGTCCATTTTCCCTCTACGGGATTGAAGAAAAAGACAGCGGCTTCGTCTAAGTACTGCTGCGCAATACTGCCAATGGCGATACCGACCGTAAACTGATTGATGGCAACCTCACCGGTGTCGCCGACAGAAAGGATATAAGATGCGCAACCGAACTCCGAGGATGTCGCGTTAACCAAACGGGCAGGTGCAGCCGTTTTCTCCGAAAACACTAGTTCGGGCGTACCCTCTTCGGATACACATTCAACCGTCACCTCAAACTGCAAGTCCTCATTAATCGAACCAGTGTATTCAACGTCTAGACCAAATGCCGAAAGAACTCGATCTTGCTTGGAAAAGTTGAGCGTCTGAACTTCCGCTCTGGCGCCTGCCGAAAACGTTACGAGCGCGGCCGAAATAGTTAAGATCTTAAAGAACTGTTTGGGCTTCATTCCCCCTCGCCCGAATACTATTCTGTATTCCTATTTGTTTCCTAATTAACTACGTTGCACCTTATCCGGTCTGAGTAAGGGTTGGATTCACTTTCACCCGGTACAAAGTCGCGGGCCACCATTTCATTATTGACGAAATCAAGAGCAACGCCTTGAATTCCGCTTTCTTCATCTCCGTACACATAAAGCACGCCGCCAGGCGACAAGCGAATATGTAGCGGAGACTGAAATTCGTCGTCGACCAACAGACGCGCTTCATCGTTTTCAACTTCGAGTCGATACGCTTGATCTCGGTAGTCGCACGTCACGGCACGGTCTCCGGAACGCCATCCGCCATCGAAGGTCTCGATCAAAGGCTCAGCTTGCTGAGCTGTCGCCGGGCCGAATGCTGCAGCCCAGGCGATCAATGGTAACGTCGTACAGCAGAGTAGCCGCTTAAGATTGCATGACATCGGTTTATCGAAGCGCAAAAGTTTCAAAAAATCAAGTCACCATGAGTGCCACAAGTGTCTGCTCACCGGCCACTCGAGTTCCCTCGCTGCGCTGGTTATTGTTTCGGACCAATGGTTTTGGATCCAGCGCGAATGATGCCCGATCCGCTTGCGTGCGTTGCGCTCCAAGTTGCTGAGTTACACGGCAATCTGAGTTGTGAGGAGGTACGTGCGCGACATCTACCGTCCCCCTTCAGGGAAAACCGCCTTGGTTGCGAAATGACTGAAAAACTGGCGTTCAACGCACTTCTTTCACCACACAGTGGCGCTGTTGCACAAATCCGGGTCTGACCGCAGGGCCCCTTTCCCCGGACGGATTTACTCTACGGGCACTGTGACAGGTATACCGAGAGCGGTGTAGCCGTTCAGAACGGCGATGCGAACTTGCAGTTCGGCGACCTGGCGTTCGAAGTCTTTTGCCATCAGGGATTGGCCGAGCAGCTTGATGCAGTTCATCTTTGACTCGACCCGGCTCCGGCGGTGATATCCGCTCCACCGTCGCCAGATGGCGCGGCCGAGATACTTTGATGCGCGCAGGACTTCGTTTCGTGCCGCTGCGCCCGGGCTCGTTGGCTTCCAGGGCGTGGCATTCTTGCGGGGCGGGATAACAGCGGTGGCGCCACGGGCGGCGATCGCCTCGTGGCATTTGCGAGTGTCGTAGGCCCCGTCGGCGGTCACGGAACCGATCTCTTCGTCTGCTGGGATTTGGTCAATGAGATCAGGCAGAATGGGCGCATCACCGATGTTGCTTCCGGTGACTTCGACGGCCCGAACCTCCAGCGTTTCCTCATCGATGCCGATGTGTATCTTGCGCCAAATGCGCCGCCTGGGGCCACCCGCTGCCCGGCAGCACATGCATGGCATGTGCGAGAGGGGGCTTACGGGCGTTCCACTCGCCCTCACCCTCGGCCTTGATGCCGGTGCTGTCGATCAGCAGATTCAGCGGACCCACGCCGCCACGGTACGGGATAGCCACGTTCAGCTTTCGTTGGCAGCGACACAGTGTACTGAAGTCCGGCACGGCCCAGTCCAGACCGACCAGCCGCAGAAGGCTTTGCACGAAGCCCGTCGTCTGCCTCAGTGGCATGCCGAACAGTACTTTCAGGGTTAGACAGGTTTGGATCGCGGCGTCGCTGAATTGGCACCGGCGACCTCGCTTGCCAGTCGGCGGCGGCGTCCAGATCATCCTCGGATCAAACCAGATGGTCAGAGATCCGCGTTGCTTCAGTGCTTCATTGTAAGACGACCAGTTCGTGGTCTTGTAGGGGCCCAACTGCTCATGCATCCCAGCTACCATACTGGATTCACGCAGTGAATCCCTCACCCGATTTGTGCAACAAGGCCTTTGAAAAGCCTTTGGGCGGCGATAAACCCAATTGGTCTTCTGTCTATACCAACTTCTCCAACAACCTCTTCGCCTTGCCCTCCAACACCAGCCGCGCATCCTGCTGCGGCTTCGACCGGGCCACCGCGGTGACGCCCTGGACGAAGTCGAAGACGCTCTCCGGCGGGCGGCCTTCCTCGGCCAGCACTGTCTCGACGATCCGCCCCGTCTCCGCCTTCGAGAACCCGCGCTTCCTGAGGAAATCCTGACGGTCCTCGTCGGACCGCGCGACGATCTTCTCCCGCGCGGCGCGGATGCCGTCGATGAAGGGCGCGGGCGAGGAGACGGCGAAGCGGCTCAGCGCCGGAGCGGCCTCGTGGGCAAAGCGCGAGGCGGCGTATTTCGAGTGCCGGATCGTGATCTCCTGGAAGTCCTCGACGCCCCAGAGGTTGCGGTTCTGGCAGACCGCGCGCAGGTAGAAGCTCGCGATGCCGAGCGTCTTGGCACCTACCTCGGAATTCCAGCAATAGAACCCCCGGAAATAGAGGTCGGGCGAGCCGTCGGGCAGCAGCCCCGCCTCGATCGGGTTGAGGTCATCGACGAGGAACAGGAACACGTCGCGGTCGGAGGCGTAGAGCGTCGTCGTTTCCTTCGTCACGTCCACGCGCGGATTGTAGATGCCCGTCGACCAGTCGAGCACGCCCGGCACCTTCCAGCGCGTGTCACCCGTGCCGTTGCCCGCGATGCGCTGCACGGCGGAGACCAGTTCGTGGTCGTAGATGCGGCCGTAGTCAGGGCCGGTGACGGCGCGCAACTCCGTGCGGCCACCCGCAACTTCCATGGTCTTGATCTGCTCGGCCCGGTGGTTGGTCAGGCCGTTCTGCAGGTTGATCCCCGCCAGCGGCGCGGGAAGCTGCCGCAGATAGGCCGCGGGCGCACCGACGAGGCTCGAGAGCTGGCCGAAGCTCCAATGCGTCGGCGCGACGGCTTCATCCGTGCCCGGCAGGATGAGCCCGAGCTTCTCCGGGTCGTCGCGATGCACCTCGACCCGGATCGCTGCACTCTCCACCGTGCGCGTCCGGCTCCGCTCCGCCCGGCCCTTGACCGAGGCGAAAAGGTCGTCGAGCGACAGATGTCGCTCGTCATCCGGCCGCGCGAACCACTCCGAGGACACGCGGTCCACGTTCTCGCCGCGCGACACATCCACCTTGTAGCCACCGCTGATATCGCGCCCGGCATCGATCATTTCGGTGTTCATTGGAAAACCTCCGCAACAGGCGCCGGAGGCCCGTCCTCCAGCCTTCAACCCGTCACGGCCCTCCCAGCCCGCCTCTAACTCTTTGGAACCCGTTGAAAGTCCGCAGGAGGTTCCGCCGATTTGATCGCATTCCGTCCCATTTTTACGCCACCCTGCGCCGCCGCGAACCGCCCTTTTCACGACCAGGGTCTCTTGGCCCACCAAACGCTGCCTATCGCTCGCATTGATGGACAACACAGCTGAGGTCAGGATGCGGAGTAGAAAAAACACCGAACTGACCGATGAACACGCTTTTTCTCCTTATGGCTCAGTATGATGGCCGCGCGGTTGTACCGGTCGATACGGTCTGCAAGGACTACTTTTCCCACCTGACACTGCCGAAGTTTCTCAGAAAGGTCAGTTCAGGTGAAATCGATCTGCCGCTGGTGCGATCCGAGCGCAGTCAGAAAAGCGCGAAGGGCGTCCACCTCTCGGATCTCGCCACCTATCTCGACAAGCGTCGCGAGGTTGCTCTGAACGAGCGGGACGCCTTCAAGTAGTGACCTTCGCCTCCTGAGACTAGGCCCATGCTGAGTCAATAGGACCCGTTGTGCGTGATCCACCTGGGGTTTCTTCACGGCATCGAACCGGCAGATCAGGCAGGCTGGCGCCTTTTCGGCGCAAAATTGAATTATGGTCACCCAACCTGCACGCAGTCTATTGAAATTCAGTGGAAAAACCGGGGCATCTGGCGACCAACTGTCCGGATTCTAGCCTGTTTTTCTGATGCCTAGGCGGGACGGACTTACAACATGATTTACAACACGGAATACAACACGTCCCTAGAAAATTGAAAAATCACAGCCTTTTCAAACTGTCTGTCCAGTCCATCATAGGGGCCGCGGACAATCTAGCGTGTTGATTTGTCTGCATTTTTTGTGTATCTTCAAACTGTTGGCGGTGGATACTGCTACGCTGGAATACGCCCCAATATCCCCGAATTTGCCCCTCTACGACGACTCATTGCACACACAGCGCACACGAAAATGGCCTCCATCACCAAGCTCCCCTCCGGTGCATACCGGGTCCAGATCAGACGAAAGGGCCGCTACGCGAGCGAGACGTTCCTCCGCCGCGACGACACCCACCGTTGGGCCCGCCAGGCGGAGCCCCGGGTCGATCAGGGGCTGGCGCCTACAAGCGCGTCCGTTTCCCGCCTCCAGACCTTTGGCCACCTCATCGACCTTCATATAACCGATATGTGCGAGGTAGGGAAACCGCCGCGTCGCAGCAAGGCCGCAACGCTCAAGCGCGATCTCGGCAAGGAGAAGATCGGGCACCTCGACCGGCAAAAGCTGATCGACTACGGCAAGATGCGCGCCGAGCAAGGCGCGGGTCCGGTGACTCTGGGGATCGATATCGGGGTGATCAAGATGATCATCACCCACGCGGCAGCCGTTCACGGCCTCCACATTTCTCCGGAACCCGTTGATCTGGCGCGCGTCGCGCTCAAGCGTCTCGGGCTGATCGGCAAGGGCACAGAGCGGGATCGTCGCCCCACCACGGATGAGTTGAACCGCCTCTTCCGTTGCTTCGATGACAACGAACGCCTGACCCTGCCGATGGCACGGATCGTGAAGTTCGCGGTCGCGGAATGTCGAGATCAGCTGTTAGAGTCAAAAGAATGTTCAGTGCCGCCGTTCGTCCCGAGCGCACGATATCCGAACGTCCGGGCATAGTCCGCAGGATCGACGCCCACTTGTCGCCGGAACGCGCGTCGCATTCTCTGGTAGTCTCGGAAACCCGCCTCTGCAGCCACGCGCTTGAGAGGCAGACTGTCCGCAAGCAGTCCGCGAGCGTGGTCCACGCGAACCCGCTCGACGAAGCGAGCTGGCGTGGTGTCCATTGAGGCACTGAACCGCCGGGCAAGGGTGCGTGAGTTCATACCCGCAGCGTCCGCCAGCCGCTCCATGGTCCAGTCTCGGCAAGGGTCGGAGATCACGGTCTCGATCAGTCTGGCCAGTGCATCTTCCGGCTGGAACTGTCCTGCAAGATGCATGGCATATTGGCTTTGTCCGCCTGTCCGGCGGAGCTGGACCACGAGTTCCCGCGCCACGGCGAGCGCCGAGGCGTTGCCGCAATCGGCGCGGATGATGGACAAGGCCAGGTCGATGCCCGTCGTCACACCTGCCGACGTGTAAATGCCCGCTCCGGCGGTACAGATCCGGTCAAGATCCCATTGGACGTCAGGATGGCGTTCCGTATCGGGCTTGCGCGACCAATGCGTTGTCGCCGTTTGTCCATCCAATACACCGGCAGCCGCCAGGATCAGGGCTCCGGAGCATATCGAAATCAGGCGCGCGTTCTCAGTCTTGGCGGCCCAGGACCGGACCGTCGCCAACACTGTCGCGTCTCTTGCGACCAGGTCGACGCCCAAGCCCCCGGGAATAAGGAGGTCGCTCGATTTCGAGGCCGCTGAGAGCGCATCCTCCGGCTGCAGGGTCAGACCGCAGCTCGCCGCCACGGGGCGGCCATCGGGTGACACATAGCGGTGGCGATAGACCCGCTCACCGCGGAAGCGTGCAGTGTCGAAGGCCTGCACCGGCCCTGCGACGTCAAGCAGATTGATGCCGTCGAAGATCAGAACATCGATTGTTCTTGCATTCGGCCTCTTGTCCAAAATTGATACCTTTTTGACATATCGGACAACAATTAATGGCGGCTACAACGACGCTATGTCAACAGGACAAGTGTGAACACTCATGGACGACGCGCGGGTCACAACAGGGGCGAGTGCCTATCTCGGACTGCTCACAGCCAGCACGATTCTGTCATCGGCGATGCCTATGCTCATCATCCTGGGCGGGCTGGCCGGGCTGTTCCTGTCGCCAAGTCCCGCGCTGACGACATTTCCTGCATCCGTGCAGGTCTTTGCGGGTCTGGTGGCGGCGGGCCCGTTCTCGATCTTCATGGGGCGGGCCGGACGCCGCGCAGGGTTTTGCGCAGGAGGTCTGCTGGCGGCGGCGGGCGGGATTGCCTGCGCCTGGGCCCTCGCGGAAGACAGCTTTGCCGCGCTCTGCGCAGGACATGCGGCCCTCGGCGCGGCGCTCGCCTGCTTCCAGTATTTCCGCTTCGCCGCAGCGGAGGTTGTTCCCCCCGCCTGGAGCCCCGTCGCGATCTCGCTCATGCTGACCTCGGGGTTGGTTGCGGCCTTTGTGGGACCGCAGCTGTTCATCTGGACCAAGGACGCCCTCGCGCCGATCCCTCTCGCGGGGGCATACCTCGCGATCTGTGGCATTAGCTTGGCCGGATTGCTGCCGCTGGCCTTCGTTCGTCCATCGCGGCCTATCGCGCCTGCGCGAGGCAGATCGAGCCTCCAGGCCCTCGCACTCCTTCGACAGCCGGGAATCGCGATCGCCATCGCGATGGGAGCTGTCTCGCAAGGTGTCATGGTCTTCATGATGGCGCCCACGCCGCTTGCGATGATCGGGTGTGGGTTTTCCGAAGCCACGGCAGGCGACGTGATCCGCTGGCACGTCGTTGCGATGTTTGCTCCGAGCTTCCTGACCGGCTTCGTGATCAAGCGGATCGGGGCGACGGCCGTCGTGGCCTCGGGTTTGATCCTGCTCGCCATCGCCGCGCTCGTGGCAGCCGCAGGCCTCAGCGGACCGCATTTCTACGTCTCGCTGATCGTCCTGGGCACAGGTTGGAACTTCGGCTTCATCGGTGCCACCGCCATGCTGGCCGAACGGGTGGAATCTGGTGACCGGGCGCTGGTCCAGGGCGCGAACGACACGATCGTCGCGCTCGCCGCCACGATCTGCACACTTGCCGCGGGGGCCATCGTGACCGGACCCGGCTGGACCTTTCTTGCCATGGCGTCGTTTCCGGTCATCGCGGTTGCAGCCCTGGCACTGCTTTCCATCCGCTCATCTGCGCACGCAGCAGGTTGAGCTAGGGGGACATATGCCTATGGATTGGGGACTGGAGCGAACTGGCCCCTGGTTGGGGCATATCGACATGGTTGGTTTATTGACAAAAGTATCGCCGAAGCCCGGCCCGTGTTCGGAGAACGGATCATCGGATGCGTTCGTGAAACAGACGATACCGAGCTGAAACAGCCTGCGGCAGGCATTGTTCTCTGCCGTCGCGTCGGCTGGACCGGAAGTGTTCCTTCGGTTTTCAAGCTATCCCAGATGCAATCCCTTTCTTTCGTGCGGTTCATTTCATGACGGAGCTATAAGTCCCGTCGCAGATTTCAGTCAGCGCGGTCGCGATGGCAGCCAACGTGCGCTGAACATCCGCTTGGGTCGTCGCCCACGACGAAACCGAGATGCGAAACCCCTCGCGCCCCTGCCATGCCGTCGGTCCGAACCAGGCCTCTCCGGATTGCTGCACACGGATCGCCAGCGCGGCCATCCGGTTTTCGTGTCCTGGCAAGGTGGCGACGACCTGATTGAGGCAAACGTCGTTTAGGACTTCAACCCCCTGGGCTTCCAGACCGTCGGCAAACGCCCTCGAATGCGCGCAACACTCCTCAGCCAACGCAGCAATGCCCTCACCGCCAAGAGAGTGCAGCGCCGCCCAGAGTTCGATCCCCCGCGCCGCCCGCGAAAACTCCGGAACCATGTCTTTGGGCAAGGCAGCACCCCCCGTTTCGAGATACGGAGCCTCGGTCGCCATGGCCGCATGCACGGCGGTCGGATGTCGGCAGATTGCAAGCCCGCAATCGTAATTCGTGTTCAGCCATTAATGGCCGTCGACCACCCAGCTGTCTGCTGCTTCGTAGCCTTCGAGCAGATGTCGCCTGGACCGGGAGGCCGCTGCCCAGAGGCCAAAGACTCCGTCCACATGAACCCAGGCACCTGAGGTCTGCGCCCGGGCGCAGATTGCGGCGATCGGATCGAAACTCCCCGAATTCACATTCCCGGCCTGCGCGACGACGATGGTCCGCGGATCGAGATCCGGCAGGCATTCGAGCCTCAGCGCACCCTGCCTGTCGCATGGCACACGCTCGATCAGGTCGGTGCTCACACCGTGCAAAGCCTTTCGGCGAGATCGTGAAATGCTCGCCAATCCTCCAACACGTGCCGGGCGTAGTCCTTGACCGTCGCCAGGTGTTGATCCGGCGACGAGAGATCGACGGCCAGGATCGATTGGCCCGGAGTCGGCCATGGTTGCCCAAGTGAATTGAAATCAAACTCCGAAAGCGCCCTGCGCAGGGCGATGACCCTTGCCTCCGTTTGGCCGAGACACAGCTGGGCATAGAGCGCGGCGAGATGCACATGCGCCGAGCGGAGGCTGCGCCGGTCGTCGCCCCGGCTGTGCTGGAGGACGTAGGAATCGGTCAGGAGCTGATGCGCGGGCCAGAAGCGGTGATCGGAGTAGTGCAGCGCGAGGGCCTGTCCGAACCGCGCCCAACAGCCCTTAGAAACGGTGAGGGTATCATGGACCGGTCCGTCGATATCAGGAAAGCGACCAGCGCATCCCTCGCAGACACTTGTTCGCTCCGTGTCTGCACGCCTCCTGCTATAGCGGGACCTGCGCCATGGCCGGGGGAAAACCCCATCCTCGGGGCACTGGCTGGACGGCTGGGGGCTCCGTGGAAACGGTGTGTAGAACGCCTTCATCAGATATCCCGCCGCATACGATAACCAGGCACGACGGCTCGGTCTCCCGACCCGACCATGACCTGCTCCTCGGTGCGCCACCCGGCCGCGCGGTAGAGCCGTTCGCCCGCCACGGTGGCCAGGAGCTGTGCGCGCCGGAACCCGGAAAGACGCGCGGCGGCGAGCGCCGTGGACAGGACAAGAGAGCCCAGGCCTTTGCGGGCGAAGTCGGGGTTCGTGTACATCGCGCGAATGCCTGCAGCGTCGGTTTCCGGGTCCAGCAACGCGGCGTCGCCCGTGCCCTGCCCGGTCGGACTGAACAATGCCGCGCGACGTGACCAGCCACCGCTGGCCGCGATCCAGCCGCCCACGGTCGCGACGTAGTAGGTGCCGTCTTCGATCAGGACCGGATCGAAGGGCGTGATCCGTCTCATCTCCGTGCGTTGTTCGGGCGTCATCAGTGGATCGAGAAGCGCCGAAATCGACCGCTCCTTCATGTCTTCAAGGGCAGGACGGTCGGCCAGGGTGGCGCGCCGGATTTCGATGACTGGTGTGTCGAGAATTGCTGATTGGTATGTCATGTCACGTTTTCCTTGCAGCGCCCCGCCGATAGGCTCGACGGGGCGCGTGGCGGTCGGCCTACCAGACGCGCCGGGTCTCGAAGGCCGCGCCCGTGATTTCGATTTCGCGGAAGGTGCCCGAAGCGTTGCCGCCCGCGTCGAATTCGACGTTGGACACGCCGACATAGTCGATGTCCCCGCCTTCCGAGAGAATGCGGAGGCCTTCGGCCAGGTCCCCGACGCCGATGGGCGTGCCGGGCGCGTTGGCGACGTGATCCATGTGCGCGGCGATCGCGCCCCGCTCGGCAGAGCCCGCCGCCTGGATCGCCAGCGCGATCAGCGCCGCCGCGTCGTAGCTTTCGCCCCGGAACGGACCGATGCCAGTGATCCGCGCCTCCGCCGCAAGCGCATCGAAGATCGCAGCGGCATCGCTGTCCGAGCCTGGAACGGACCCGAACGATCCTTCCAGTTGATCGCCCAGATCGGCCAGAAGCGTGTCACCGATCATCCCGTCGGGCAGGATGAACCGTTCGAACGCTCCAAGATCGAGTGCCGTCTGGATGATCTGGCGACCGCCCTGGTCCACATAGCCGATCACCAGCAGGTCCGATGCGCCGGAGGCCGCGAGGGTCGAGACTTCGGCAGTATAGTCGCCGCGTCCGTCTTCATGTGCGGCAGACACGGTCACGCGTCCCCCGAGCGCCTCGAAGGCCCGCGTGAAGGCATCGGCCAGGCCCTGACCGTAGTCGTTGTTTGTGTAGGTCACGGCAACTTCGTCGATGCCGCGCGCGATGGTCAGTTCGGCCAGAACCTCGCCCTGACGGGCGTCGGAGGGTGCGGTGCGGAAGAACAGGCCCCGATCCTCGATGTCGCTGAGGCCCGGGCTCGTGGCCGAGGGCGACACGGCCAGCATCCCGTTGGGCACGGCCACGTTCATGGCTACAGCCGCGGTCGCCCCAGAGCAGGCGGCACCAAGGATGGCCGCGACGCCGTCCCCGATCAGCCGTTCCGCGGCCGCCACGGCGGCGGAAGCATCGGCGCAGGTGCTGTCGCCGCGAACGGCCTCGATCCGGCGACCGCCCAGGAACAGGCCCGACGCGTTGACTTCATCGAAGGCAAGCTCGGCGGAGGCCGCCATGTCAGGCGTCAGCGACTCGACCGGACCGGTGAATCCCATCAGGACACCGATCTTCACGGCTCCGCCATGGCTGTCCGCGATGGCAGCCCCCGACGCAAGCGTCAGTGCCGCGGTGGTTGCAAGCAATTGTTTCAGCATTTCGTTTCCTTTTCACGTTATTTGTCGGCCAGGATGGCCAGGATGGCCGCTCGATGCTCTCGCGCGGGATTTTCGGGTGGGTGCGCCTCGTGCTTGGGCGTGTCTGCAAGAGGCGCGAGAAACCACGCCCGCCAGAGGATCATGAGGTTCTGCATGTTCGGGCTCCGGCGTCAGTTCGCGACGATCCGGCCCCGCATCGACGGGTGGTCTTCGCAGACGTAGTCGATGGCGCCGGTTCGGAAGATGGTGATGCTCACCGACGAGGCGGGTTCGATTCGGCCCGTGTCGAAGGCCGCCGCACCTTCCCGTCCGGCATCGAGGCCTCGGACAATCGCGGATGCCGTGTGGGGCACGCGTGCAGTACTGACGAAGGTCACTGTATCACCCACCGCGACCTCCAGAAGGGCGGGCTCAAAGGCCATGCCCCGGATGGTCACGCGATGCTCTTCGGCAAGAACCGGCAGGGCCGCGCTTGTGGCGACCGCAAGCCCGGCAATGATACGCTTCATAATAGTTACTCCTTGGTGGGTTGAGCTTGCGGCACGCCGCGAGAACGGAATAAACCCAGTCGGGACAGCGAAGCTTGGCAGAGCGCTGAGTAAAATCTGAACAATGTGTCGGTGTTTCTGATATTTTCGGGGTCGAAGAGGATATCGGCCGTGGTGGGCTTCGAAGACGCGCGATGATCTACGGGTTTGAACAGTTCACGATCGACACGGACCGGTTCCAGTTGTCCGGTCCCGACGGGCTGGTCGAGGCCGAGCCGCAGGCGCTGGAGTTCCTGATTCACATGATCCGAAATCGCGGGCAGCTTGTGACCAAGGACATGCTGCACGAAACCTTCTGGCCCGACCGGGTCGTGTCCGACGCGGCCCTCTCGACGCTGGTGCGAAATGCCAGGCGCCTGGTCGGGGACTCGGGCGAAGAACAGCGCATCATAGCGACGCGCTATGGCCGCGGGTTCGTCTTTCGCGCCGAGGTCGAGGAACGCAAAGGATCCGAAGTCGTCGGCGAGGTCATGCAGGATGCCGAGGCTTCGGCAAGACCGCGTGTCGAAGGCGCGCCCGCGATTGTCGTCCTGCCCTTCGAGATCGTGGGCGAAACCGGCGATGCGCACGGCCTGGGCGAAGGCGTGACCGAAGAGGTCATGGCGGCCCTCGCCCGGACCCGGTGGTTCCCTCTGGTCGCCCGGAACCGCGTGCGCACGTTCCTCGAACTGCCGCCCGAGACGCGCCATCCCTTCCGGGAACTGGGCGCCACCTATCTTGTGGAAGGCGGCGTCTTCCGCGACGGCGATGACATCCGCCTGCACCTGCAACTGACCGACACCGAGCCCGCGCTGCACATCCACGTCTCGCGCCACGATCTGTCATACAAGGGCCTTTTTCGCCTTCTCGACGAGGTCTCCACCATCGTGACGGCTACGATCCAGCCCGAACTCCTGGAAGCCGAACGCGCCAAGGCCGAACGCGTCGCGCCCGAGAGCCGGAACGCGTGGCAGGAATTCGTCCTGGGACAGCACCTGATCGCCGCCCCCGACAGCGACGCTAACGCGGCAGCGCGATCGCATTTCCGTCGCGCCCTGGCGCTCGAGCCGGGGTCGGGAAGGATCCATGCAGGTCTCGCGATGACGCATCTGTGGGATTACAAATATGACTGGTCGGAGAGTGCGGAGCTGTCCCTGGCGTCCGCCGCCCGCGACGCGGAGAGGGCCCTGACCCTTGCACCCGACGACAGCTGGGCCTGGTCGATCCTTGCGATCTGCGAGCTTTCCCTGCGCCGTTTCGATGCTGCTGTCGCGAGCGCGGGGAAGGCAATCGACGTCGATCCGGCCTCGGCCATGGCTTATGGCTGCCAGTCCTGGGTCCTTGCTTATTCCGGCCGCTACGAGGAGGCACTGACCGCTTTCGACAGGGCGATGCAGCTCAGCCCCAATGACCGGCGGCGCGGATTGTGGCTGACGGGCAAGGGCATCTCGCAATTCGGCCTCGGCGACTTCGAAGGTGCGCTCGACTCCGCCCGCGCCCTTATCGCGCTCAGCCCCAACCACCCGTCCGGCCACCGCATGAAATGTGCGTCTCTCGCGAGCCTGGGCCGGCTGGTCGAAGCCCGGCGCGCCTCCGCGACACTCATGAGCCTTCTGCCGCATCACGACGTTGCCGCCGCTGTCGCGCGCCAGCCATTCAAGACCGATCTGGGCCGCGCCTACGCGGATGCGCTCAAAAAGGCGGGCTTGCGAAGCGGAAAGCCCGAAAGAGGCCCCGCCGCCCCACCTGAGGTCTACGATCCCTATCCGGTGCGCTACGCCACGGCACCCGATGGGGTCCGCATCGCCTGGTCTCGCATCGGGTCCGGGCCGCCCCTGATCGCATCGGTCAGCTGGATCGGGCACCTGGGACGCGGGCACGCCAATCCTCTCAGCAATCGCATCGTGCAAGCGCTGGCCGAGCGTTTCACGCTGATCCAGTTCGACCATCGCGGCATGGGCCTGTCGGAGCGCGAGATCGACGGCACGACCCTGCGCGATCTCGCCCGCGATATCGAGACGGTCGCGAAAGCAGCCGAGCTGGACCGTTTTGCGCTCTTCGCCATGGCACATGGCTGCGCAGTGGCGCTCGACTACATGGAGCACAACCCGGACCGCGTCAGCCGGCTTGCACTATATGGTGCAACATCGACCGGCTGGCGCCACCCGGAATGGGGCGAGACGACCGAGCGGACCGAGGCCATCATGGCCATCGCGCGGCTTGGATGGGACGCCGAAGAGCCGATTTTCCGGAAACTCACACTGGACGCCGTCCTGCCGGACAAGACCGGCATCGACACCAGCTGGCTCTATGAACATCTGCGCGACACCATCCGGGCGGATGTTTCGGTGCGGATCATCGAATCCATTGCGGACTTCGATTTTCGCGCGTTCCTCCCCCGGATCGACATACCGACTTTGGTATTGCATTCCTCCGGGGATCGAGCCGTGCCATCGGACCACGGAAAGGCGGTGGCACAAGCCATCCCCGCGGCGCGGTTTCTCGAGGTACCGTCCAGCAACCATATTCTCACGCAGACCGAACCGCATTGGCGTGAAACGCTCGATAAGGTGATGGATTTCCTCGACGGCACCTGAGCCAGAGCGCTTGTTGGCCGCCGGTCCGATCCGGTTTTCTAAGAGTGCGCGCTGTGGCACGACGGTCAATAAGTGCCTATCCGCTCCTTCTGAGGGAAAACCCGAAGCTCCTCAGGAGTTCGACAAGACCTGCAGGATTGCGGGCGTTAACCCGGGCGCATCCGATACTCAGCCGCCTGTCCCTCTCTCAACCCGGAAAAGGGAGACGGTCAGCCCGGCGACCCGCCATGGCCCTCTACCGATTACTCTTGCAGATCGCGCTTCCCGGCGTGTTGCTGCTCTGGCATGCTGCTGCACCGGCGCGGAACCGCGCGCTCGACCGGCTAGGTGCCATGGCGACAGCCCTTATTCTCTTGTGCGTCGCACTCGTGACGCATTGGGTCTTACCTGACGGCGAACCGAAATGCCTGCGACGCAGTGCGAAATCATGAGATCGAAACATGGACATGTACTGCACAGGGCATGGCGCAAAACGCCGAAATCATTTACATTTCGCTACAATCCATCATAGGCGCAGAAGATAAGCGCGCTGCCTCGGTGGCTGCGTTCAAGGGCATTCAGCGATCTCCTCGGGCGCGCCAGAACCTAGGACGGACCCGTGTTGCACACCATACGCACACGATGCGTAACGCGCCACCCTACCCCGTGCAAAGACAGGCCATCGGCGGTTCTTATGCGGGTTTGAAAGGATGTTCTTAGCGGTGCATTTAGCGGACCCGGCCGATCCTCCGCTACGCAAGTTCCCGCTGTTCCATTGGTTTGGCCAGAAACAGGACTGAAAGATTGATCCAGAACATTTCAGAAGGATCGGAAAAGGGAGAGACTGCGTCATCGTGAGATCCCCCATGCCGTGAGGTGGCTCGAATGACCACAGCATCAGATCTTCCAAACAGACGTCTCCCCACAACTTCAGTCTTTGTATTCTTCGTTCTGACCTTCGCCATCACCTGGGGTGTGATCGGCAGCTACATCTTCTGGCCCGACGCCATGAGTGCCCAGTTCGGTGCGATCAGCGGGTCTCATCCGTTCTACTTTCTCGCCACCTGGGCTCCGGCCATCGCGGGCTTCTCGGTGGTGCTGCTCTACGGCGGCATCTCCGGGCTGAAGCGGTTCCTGTCGCGGCTCCTTTTGTGGCGCTGCCCGACCCCGTGGTGGATGTTCATCCTGGTCGGCATTCCGCTTGTCTTCATGGCCGGTTCGCTAATCAAGGGCGGTCCGCTCATGGCGCAAATCCCGCCCGAGGGCGCGGGCGCCATGGTCGGCCTCATGGTCATGATGCTGTTTCTGGGGCCTGTCGAAGAGTTTGGCTGGCGCGGCGTCGCGCAGCCCTTGCTGCAACGCTACATGGCCCCCTTGTGGGCCGGGGCGCTGATCGGCACGGCCTGGGGCGTCTGGCACCTGCCCGCCTTCTATCTTGCGGGCGTGGTTTACGAGAACTGGAGCTTCCTGCCCTTCCTGATCGGGAACATCATTCTGGCGGTTCTCGTGACGCCGATTTTCAACGCAACGCGCGGGAGCCTTCTGCTGCCAATGCTTTTCCACTGGCAGCTCATCAACCCCTTCTGGCCGGATGCGCAGCCGTGGGACAGCTGGATCCTCATCGTTGTGGCGGCAGTCATCGTCTGGTGGAAGCGCAACGAGATGTTCTCGCGCGATGGCGCTGTGACGGAAGTGATCCCAGGGGAGCTTCGGCCATGATGCGCGGTGCCGTTTCCGTCGTCGCCGCCGCGGCCCTTGCGGTGGCGCCCCCTGTTGCCGCCGATCCGCTCCAGACCCGTCTGCATGACCTGCTGGCCGGGTTTCACGGTGACCACGGCTTCCCCGGCGCAACTGCAGCGATTGCGCTGTCGGATGGCACCGTAGTGACGGCAGCCGTCGGTCTTGCGGATCGCGAGGCAGGTGCGCCGATGACTCCGGACACACCAATGCTGGCGGCGAGCATCGGCAAGACCTTCGTGGCGATGACCGTGCTGATGCTTGAGGATGAGGGACTGCTTTCGGCGACCGATACCGTTGCGCGGCATCTTGGCGACCGCGACTGGTTCGGGCGCCTTCCGAACCATGCCACGATTACGGTGCGCGACCTCTTGCGCCACGGATCGGGCTTGCCCGACCACGTTCACCTCGAGACCTTCCAGACCGAGATGGGCGCGCGCATGGCAGGTGGCGGCGCGGCAATCGGACCGGAGGAGGCCTTAGCCTTCGTCCAGGATGCCGAGCCGCTGTTTCCGGCCGGATCAGGCTGGGCCTACACGGATACGGGGTACCTGCTCCTCGGCCTCGTTATCGAGGACGTCAGCGGGCGCAGCTTTTATGACCTCGTGGACACGCGGTTTCTGGATCCGCTGGGGCTTGACGACACCGCGCCGTCTGATCGGCCCGACCTGCCAGGCCTCGCCGTGGGCTACGTGGCCGAGGACAACCCCTTCGGGTTGCCGCCGCGAACGGCGGATGTCTCGGGTCGTCTGCTTTGGGACCCCGCCATGGAATGGACCGGCGGCGGGTTTCTCTCCACCTCCCGCGATCTCGCCGCCTGGGGCCATGCGCTGTTCGCGGGTGCGGCGATAGAGGCGCCCTATCTCGACCGGCTGCTCGACGGCATCCCAGTCTCCCCCGACGCGCCGGGCATCCTCTATGGCGCCGGCGTCGCGATCTATGCCGATACGCCACGCGGTCCCGTCTACGGGCATGGCGGCTGGATCCCTGGCTATGTCTCCAGCCTGCGGCACTACGCCGATCACGGGGTGACGGTCGCCTTCCAGATCAACAGCGATGTGGGGATTGCGGACGACAGCACCGATCTGGTGCCCGCGCTGGAAGCGGCGCTGGCCGCTCTTGCAATTGGGAATGCCGGTCAATGAAACCTGAAGGTCCCCACTCTTTGTCGGAGGATATTTGACATGGCACGCATTTCACGACGGACAGTTGTCGGCGCGGGCGCTTCAGTCGCCGCGCTTGCAGCGGCGGGCTATGGCCTCTGGCCCCGCATGGACGGGTATCGCGAGGAGGTCGAGCGGCAGCGGCGGCTTCTTGGCGACGATGCCGACCTGCGGGACCTAGTTCGCATGGCGACACTGGCGGCGAACGGGCACAACACCCAGCCGTGGACGTTCCGGCTTGCCGAAGACGTCGTGACGATCCTTCCCGACTTCACCCGCCGCACCGAAGTCGTCGATCCGGACGACCACCACCTCTTTGTCAGCCTGGGATGCGCGGCGGAGAATCTCGTGATCGCCGCGGCCGCGCAGGGCCGCGCGGCCGATGTCGATATCTGGGTGGGCGCGGAAGCGCAGATCGACATCGCCCTGTCTCCTTCGACAGCCGTGCAGGGCCCGCTCTACGAAGCGATACCCTTCAGGCAATCCACGCGGTCAGTCTACGACGGGCAGCCGGTCTCGACCGAGGATCTGCAGCTGCTCGAGGCGGCGGCGCGCGAAGATGGCGTCAACCTGATGCTCTTTACCGAACGTGCAGATCTCGACGCGATCCTCGATTTCGTCATCGCAGGCAACACCGCCCAGATGGACGACCCCGCCTTCGTGCAGGAATTGCAGGACTGGCTCCGCTTCAGCCCCTCCCGCGCTGTCGAGATGGGCGACGGGCTTTTCTCAGCCTGCTCGGGCAACCCTGTGGCCCCGGATTTCATCGGCTCTCGGCTTTTCCGGTCCTTCTTCACCAAGGATGCCGAGAACGAGAAGTACCGCGCCCACATCAACACCTCCGCCGGGATCGCCGTCTTCGTCGCAGACCGCGACGACCCGGAACACTGGATCATGGTCGGCCGCAGCTTCGAGCGCTTCTCGCTTCAGGCGACCGCACTCGGCATCCGAAATGCGCACCTCAACATGCCGGTCGAGGTTCTGTCGGTGCGCCCCGACTTCGCCAGCTGGCTGGGCTTGCCCGGCATGCGCCCCAACCTCGTGATCCGCTTCGGGCGCGCCCCGGCGCTGCCGATGTCGCTGAGGCGCCCGGTCGAGGCGGTTCTGGTGTGATGCGCCGCCGCACGTTCCTCTTGGCCGCGGGCGTGGCCGCTGCCATGGGATTCGGGGCTTGGCTGGCGACGCGGCGCCCTCCGCCTGATCTGATCGCCTCGACCTGTACCGGAGACCCTTCGATGGAACGCATGATCCTCGTCGCCTATGCCACCCGCACCGGCTCCACCGCCGAGGTCGCCGAGGCGATTGGCATGCGTCTTTGCGCGGCCGGGATGGACGCCGATGCTCTGCCGGTTGCCGATGTCCGGGATGTCGAAGCCTACGCAGCGGTCGTACTGGGAAGCGCTGTCCGATACGCTGCGTGGCTGCCCGAGATGCATGATTTCCTGGCCGCGCACCGCGCGCGCCTGGCGGAACGGCCCGTCGCGTTCTTCACGATGCACATGCTGGCACTTGGGGACACGCCCGAGGCTATCGCCGAGCGCGCGAAATACACCGCGAAGGCTAGGGAGATAGTGCAGCCGGTGGAGGAGGTCTTCTTCGAGGGCAAGATCGACCCGGCGCGGCTTTCCCTTTTCGACCAGCTCGCCATCCGGCTCGTGAAATCCCCCGTCGGGGATCGCCGCGACTGGGACCGGATCAACGCCTGGGCCGTCGACCTCGTGCCGCGACTGGCCTGAGGTGTCACGATGACGACCCGGCGCAGCGTACCTCTGGGCTTGTCGGGGGTGGCGCTTGCCGCAGCGGGGTTTACCGCGGGCGCGTTTCGAGAGGCGCGGAGGCAGGCCGGGTCGCGCCTCTTCGGGCAGGCAAGCGTGATCGACAGCAGTGCCGGGGCGCTTGAATGCGCCGTCGCCGGGAACGGGCCGCCGCTGATGATGATCCACGGCACCGGCGGCGGTTTCGATCGGGGGCTCTTGTTCGCGGCAAAGCTGCGCGAACGCGGGTTCCGGATCATCGCACCCTCACGCTTCGGCTATCTCGGCAGCGCCTTTCCCGACGATGCCTCGCCCATGCATCAGGCCGATGTGCTGGTCGAATTGCTCGACCATCTCGGGATCGAGCGCCTCCCCGTGCTGGGCGGCTCGGCGGGCGCGCTGTCGGCGGCAGAATTCGCATTGCGCCATCCCGACCGGTGTTCGCATCTGGGCCTCCTGGTCCCGGCGGCCAATTTGATGAACCGCGACCCGGTGGAGTTCACTACAATGCAACGGCTGGCCGTAGGCGCGGTACTCGGCTCCGATTTCGCGTTCTGGGCGCTGTCGCGTATGGCGCCGGGGCAGATGATCCGGACGCTTCTGGCCACCGATCCCGCGCTGCTGGACAGCGTTTCAGCCGACGAGCGCCAACGCGCCCATGTCATTCTGGACCAGATATTCCCCATCAGCCGGAAGATCGACGGGCTCAGAACCGACGGGTTTTGGGCCAGCACGCCGTCGCCCACGGCGTATGACCGGATCAGCGTGCCGACGATCATCCTGTCCTGTGAGGACGACGTTTTCGGCACCGCCGCGACCGCGCGCCGCTTGGCCGAACGGACGCCGGGCGCGGCGCTGACGGTCTTTCCAACCGGCGGGCATATCTGGTTGGGGCATGACGACGACATGGCCGATTTGATTGCGTCGTTCATCCGTCAGACCGTTCAAGACAATTGAACTGCACAGGAGACGAGATGCCATTCACACAAATATCCCTGACTGAGCTCGGCGACCCGAAGACAATGGCGGTGGCCGACGTCGATTCCCTGCAAAAACAGACTGGGATCACGGCAAACTGGTGAGGAGGGTGTCAGACAGATGATGCGCAGAATGATCCGTCCCGCGGCGTTGATTTCCGCCATGCTTTGTGCGGGCGCCGTTGCGTCCGCCGATACGCTGCTGACCGATGTTACCATCGTCGACGTTGAAACCGGACGGCTCGCAGCCGGTCAGTCAATCCTGATCCGCGACGGGATGATCGCCGAGATCGGCCCAGACTTGTCGGCCCCCAGTGCCGAGGTGCTGGACGGCGCGGGCGGATACCTGATCCCAGGTTTGTGGGACAGCCATGTGCACATTTTCTCCTCTCCCACCGAACCCGACATCGCACTGCCGCTCTACCTTATCAACGGGATCACCGGCATCCGCGACATGGGCGCGCTCTGGCCCATCACCGAACAACTGGCGCTGCAGGCGCGGATCGAGGCGGGCGATGTGCTGGGGCCGCGCCTGATCCTGTCGGGCGCCTGGGTCGATGCCAGCCCCGGGTCCTGGCCCGGCATGTTCCTCGCCGACACGCCCGCCGAGGCGCGCACGGTCGTCGACCGGATCGCCGCCGAGGGTTGGGCGGCGGTCAAATCCTATTCGATGCTGGACGAGGCGATCTATATGGCGCTGGCCGAGGCCGCAGCGGATGCGGGCCTGCCACTTGTGGGCCATATCCCCGAACGGGTCGCGCTCGGCACCGCAATCGACGCGGACCAGGACGGGATGGAGCATTTCGGGCGCATTCCGATGGCCTGTTCGACCGACGAGGCCCGGATGCTCGACGACCTGCGTGCGGTCATGGCCACAGGTGGCGATCAGGCCGCCATCTTCGGTGTCATGGCGGCGCGCAACAGGATCGTGCTGGAGACGTGGGATGCAGACCTCTGCTCGGAGGTGCTGACGCGCATGGCCGAAGCGAGGATTCATGTTAGCCCGACGCTTGTCGTCGCCGATTTCTACACGGACAACTGGCCCGAACCTGACGCGCCACGCATGCAAATGATCCCGTCCGAGGTTCGCGAGGCCTGGGGGCGACCCGATTTCCGGCTGGAGGCGATGACCGACGAAGTCCGTGCGCTCGCTGGAGACAGTATCGCGCTCGACCGGCAGACCTTCGCGATGGCCCATGCGGCGGGCGTGCCGATCCTTGCCTCTTCGGACGCCTCTTTCGCCAACCCCTACCTGTTCCATGGCTTCTCGCTGCTGGACGAGCTCGACATCTACGTCGCCGCAGGTCTGACCCCGCGCGAGGCGCTCTTCACCGCCACCGTGGCCCCGCCCCGGTTCTTCGGCCTCGCCGACCAGGACGGCACAATCGCACCGAGTCGCCGGGCAGACCTGGTCCTGCTCGACTCAAATCCGCTGGACGGGCTAGCGACGTTGCGGCACCCGCGTGCGGTGGTCGCCGGCGGCACCGTCCTTGATCGCGCCGCGCTCGACGAAATGGAGGCCGGCCTGCGCGCGGCCGGCGAGTAGCGTGCGCATCGTGGGTGTCGCGCTGTTCATCCTTTTGGCCGCGGTTTCTTTCGGCCTCGCCTGGCTCTGGGCGGTCAGCCCGGGTGTTCCGGCGCCGTTGCGCGACGCGGCAGGGCGGCTCATCCCCGGCAGCCTCTCCGAACGTGTCACGGTCGAGATCGGCGGCATCCCCCAAGGCATGTTCATCCAGAGCGCCGATCCGTCGAACCCGGTGCTCCTGTTCGTCCACGGCGGGCCCGGAATGGTCGAGTTCTTCATGGAGCAGGACTATCCGACGGGCCTGGCCGACCATTTCACCACGGTCTGGTGGGAGCAGCGCGGCGCGGGCATGTCGTTCTCGACCGACTTCCCGCCCGAGACAATGACGCTCGACCAGATGATCGCCGACACGATCGAGGTGACGGACTATCTGCGCGCGCGCTTCGGGCAGGATCGTATCCTTCTCCTCGGCCACTCCTGGGGGGCCTATCTCGGCATCCAAGTCGCGGTAGAGGCGCCCGACCGCATTCTCGCCTATGTCGGTATGACCCAGACCGCGCATCAGCTGCGTTACGAGATCATCGCCCGGGACCCGATGATCGAAGTCTACCGGGTGCGTGGTGACACGCGCAGGGTGGCAAGGCTCGAGGCCGCCCAGGTCAGCATGGAGGCGGGCACCTCGCCCGAATGGTTGCGGCTGAGGAATGCCGCAATGCACGGGATCGGTGCCAGGCATATGCACGACATGGACTCGGTCGTCACCGGCATATTCCTGCCCATGCTGCGGGTCCGAGCCTATACGATCACCGAGAAGATCAACATCTGGCGCGGCAAGCTCTGGTCGCGGCCGTTCTTCTGGGACGATCTGATCCGGGACGATCTCGGCGAACGTTTGACCGAGTTCGAGGTGCCGGTCTACTTCTTTGTCCGCGCCCACGACCTGACCGCCAATCCGGAGCTTTCTCGCGCGTATTTCGACCGGATCGAGGCACCTGTTAAACGCTTTTACGTGTTCGAGAACTCCGCGCACAGCCCACTGTTCGGAGAACCCGAACGTGCGATCGAAATACTCCTGCGGGATGTCATGCGCAACGTCCGGCGGAATTGACGCGGAAGTCCCATTCGTTCGACGACCGAGCCAGGAAAAGAGTATGGAAGTAGCGGCGCTGACATGCAAAACCCGCGGGACCATTCTGGTCATCCATTCCTGGTGGGGACCGACCGCGTCATTCCGAGACTACGGCCCCGAATGCCGCAGATGCCCAAATCCAGCTGCCTGCCGACCTGAAGAAAGACCGGCCAGCAGAGTGAAGCCAAGGGAAGCGCAATCTGGACAAACAGAAGGGTAGCGGTCATCGGTCCAGTTGCGGGAACCTGACGTCGATGATGTCGGCTATGAAGAATGGGAAATAGTCATCGGTTTCGAACATGTTGCCCGCCTCCACATGGGTAGGCAGAGTGAATCCGCCGAAGTCACGGAATTCCGACAAGTAACCGCCGAAGGGTTGCAGGCGATGCACCTTGTCGGGGTTCGCATCGCTCCACCGCATGAAAGAGACATGCTGCGGTCGGCCGTCCGCATCAACGATCACATCCACCGATTGCTCCAGCTCGCCCTGCCGCATCGTGAAGCGCGCGACGTTCTCGGAGACCGGCTCCCAGATCACGTTCGGCCCGGGCAGAACGGCCGCAGGTGTCCAGAAGGCCGCCTCTGCCACGTAGCGACCGAAGGCGGAACGCGCGTGATCCGCGTTGCCACCGAAACGAGCCACCGGCGCGAGGCCGAAAAGCCAGAACCGCGTCCAGATTCCGCTGTCCGACCCGGCCATGCGCATCGCACCCCCGCTGGTCATCGCCCAGACAAACCCCTCGGGCGCGGCGAGAACCTGGGCTGCGCGCATCGGCAAGTAGCCGGGATCGGCCTTGTCGCCCATCCCGAAGCGGCCCTCCATCTCGATGAAGGCGACGGTAGCGAGCGGCGTACCCTCGGCAATCGCGAAGGCGAAGAAGCGGCGTGCAGGCTCGGGCAGATCGGCGACCATGTCCAGCGAGAACCTCTCGGGCTCTGACGGCTGGGTCGCAATCAGCCGGTCCATTTCGGCACGGTCGGCCCGCCGGTCGGATTGACGCCAGAGTGCAAGAACAGCGATCGCGAGAAACAGGACGAGGAGAAAGAGGATCAAAATGACACGCATAGCCAGCCTCTTCAGTCTAATCAGAAATTGACGGCGCGATTCAGAGCTCCGTCAGGTCGATTTCGCAGATAGTTCAAATGCGTCTGCGGGTGCGATCAGCCCTTCCCTACCCTGTGCAGGCCGAAGAAACCTTGATCCGAGTCAGGAAAATCGAACCCCGCTAATACGCGATTGTCCACGATATCCATGAGACCTCGAGGAAGAAAAAAACGAGATCGCGAATTCTTTGCGTGCTTGACTTCTTCGTTGGCCAGTCGTTCCAGATTCTTGCCGCGGCAGTTCCGGATGCCGTGGCGGCCCCACCGGTCCTCGGAACGTTTGGGTCCCGCTAGCGGAGTTCATGCTCGTCTGGACGAATGTTTCTCGGCGACACCCGATTGTACATCGACACGTGAGAAGGTGCATGCCGATCCGGGCCCACGGTTTAGCCTTTGAACTGCGAGTTACGCATGCCTCTTGAACCGAAAGCCCCACGCTGCGACGCGATACAGCGTGATCGAAACATGAACATGAGCTGCACACGACGCCACGCAAATATCTGAAATCGCGTCATAATCGCTTCCACCCATCATAGGGGAAACCGACAGGCGCGCTGCCCGCCGGACATCGGAAAACCCTGACATTTCGCGGTTTTTTGAATTCGCCATTTTGTGCGGTTTCCCCGTTTCGGCCTCATTCAGCTGCGTTCTTGACGGCTCTGCCGCAAAAACGCAGGCCGACGCCGCCGCTTGGCACTTTTTGCACCCCAAGTTCCAGCACCCCGATCCGCGCTGTGCCGGGCCGCCGCCCAGCACGATGGAAACCACCCCGAAAATATATCCATTTATTTCTGATACTTACCTGATCTCCCCTTGCACATATGTAAGTTTTTTAAACTATGTTGACCATATGACAGTTTTCTTGCAGTCTTACTCAAACAGCTCATTCCCATCGCAAGGTCCGCTACATTGCCCGCCCCTGTCCGCTCAAAACTTGCCCATGCCCTCGAAACCGGTTCGAAAGCAGAGCGGGCCATTGCCAACTATATGCTGAGCGCGTTGGAGCAGGTTCCGTTTGAGACCGCCGCCAGCCTCGCCGAGAAAGTCGGTGTGAGCGAAGCCACCGTTGGCCGGTTCTGCCGCAGCAACGGATACGCCAGTTTCAAGGATCTGAAAGAGCACCTGAAGGACGACTTGGGCGATCATCCCTGGCTGGTGAGCGACAGGCTGAATGAGCTGCGCACTACCGCCCGTGACGACGAGGGCCACCTTTCTCAGGGTATGGAACTGGAAATCGCGGCCGTCGTGCGGATCTATGAATATGCCCGGTCCGCCGAGTGGCAAAATGCGGTTGCCAGGCTGGCCAGAACGCAACACGTTTTTGTGGCCGGTTTCCAGACCGAGCGCGGGCTTGCCCAGTATTTTGCCAACCAGATGCAATACCTGCGCGACGAGGTGACCCTGGTTGACCTGGCGGGCGGAAATTTTGCCGAGATACTGGCCTCCGGCCGGGAGGCCTGTCTGGTGATCTTCGAGGCCCGCCGCTATTCCCGCCTGGCCAAGCTTTTGGCGCGCGAAGCCAAGACCGCCGGCATTCCGGTGACCCTGATCACCGATGTGTTCTGCGACTGGGGCCGCGAAACCGCCGACGAGGTTTTTGCGGTGCCGACCCAGTTCAACCAGTTCTGGGATTCCACGGCGCAGATGGCGAGCCTGTCCAATCTCATCATCAATGGCGTGTGCATGGAACTAGGGCCGCAGGTCGAAGAGCGTCTGAACCGGATTGCAGAGCTTTACGGCCGCTTCACCGGCCATGTCGGCGATCCGGTCGCCGCCATCGAAAAATAATCAAAATTTGGAAACGACAGGAGGAACTCCCATGACACTGAAGAAGACACTGGCACTCGCCCTGGCGTCCGCGGCGATGGCCGCCGGCACGGTCTCGGCGGACGGATTGCGGCTGGGCACCGAGGGCGCCTACCCGCCGTTCAACTACATCGAATCCGATGGCAAAATTGCTGGCTTCGACGTTGAGATCGGTCTGGAGCTGTGCAAGCGCATCGGCGAGGAGTGCACCGTGGTGGCGCAGGATTGGGACGGGATCATTCCCGGCCTGCTGGCCAGCAAGTATGACTTCATCATCGCCTCGATGTTCATCACCGAAGAGCGCAAGAAGCAGGTCGATTTCACCGATCCCTACTATCTGGCGGCGATGACCCATGTCGTGCGGAAAGGTTCGGACATCACCGAATTCACCAACGAGGCGCTGGCCGGCAAGGTGATCGGCGCGCAGTCGGGCACCACCCAGGCCGATTATATCGAAGCCGCCTACCCTGATGCCGACATCCGCCTTTATCCGACCCAGGACGAGGTGAACCTCGACATGGCCTCGGGCCGCATCGACCTGCAGGTCGGGGACATGCTGCCGATGCTGGACTGGACCGCCAAGTCCGAAGACGGCAGCTGCTGCGAACTGGCGGGTGACCCCATCACCGATCCGGCCTTCGTTGGCGAAGGTGTCGGCATAGCCGTGCGCCAGGAGGATGACGCGCTGCGCGAGAAGCTGAACACAGCCCTCGCCGAGATCCGCGCCGATGGCACCTACAAGGCGATCAACGACAAGTACTTCGACATCGACGTCTACACGATGAAGTAAACGGAATGTCCCTTCAGCCTGAAAAGGGTATCCATGTTTGAACTGTTCTCATATGGCGATGCAGGCTGGGGGGACGAAATCCTGCGGGGTCTTGCGATCACAGTGCAACTGGCGGTCGTCACTCTCCCCGTCGGGCTGCTCCTCGGGTTTCTGGCCGCCGCCGCCTCGATGTCCCGGCTGTTGCCGTTGCGGCTTCTGGGGTTCGGCTACACCACTGTCATGCGCGGCCTGCCCGAGATCCTGACCCTCTTTGTGGTCTACAATGGCGCAGGCCTTCTGATAAACGCGGTCCTGCGGTGGTGGGCGCCGGAGGCCGCGCCCACGGACTTCAGCCCCTTTGCGGCCGGGGTCGTGGCTCTTGGCATGGTGTTCGGCGCTTTTGCAGCGGAGGTGCTGCGCGGGGCATTTCAGTCGCTCGACAGCGGCCAGGCCGAAGCAGGGCGGGCGATCGGCATGACGGAGCGCCAGATCTTCCTGCGCATCCGGCTGCCGCAGGTCTGGCGCTTTGCGCTGCCGGGCCTGGGCAACCTGTGGATCAATATGCTGAAAGATACCGCGCTGGTTTCGGTCATTGCGCTGGATGACCTGATGCGCATGACCAAGGTCGCCGTGGGCGTGACCAAGCAGCCCTTCACCTTCTACCTGCTGGCCTGCCTGATCTACTGGGCGCTGTGCGTTCTGTCCGAACTGGTGCTGGCACAGATGGAACGCCGCGCCAATCGCGGCATCCGGAGGGCCTGAGATGAACCCCCTCGAAATCCTCGTGCAATACTGGCCCCGGCTGCTTGACGGCACCCTGATGACGATCAAGCTGACACTGCTTGGCGCGCTGATCGCCGCATTGGTGTCACCGGCCTTCGCGCTGATCCGCGTCCACGTGTCCCCGGTGGCCCAGGCGCCGCTCCGGCTTTATGTCTCGTTCATGCGCGGCACGCCGATCCTGGCGCAGCTGTTCCTGATCTTCTACGGCTCGGGCCAGTTCCGGCCGCTCCTTCAGGAGTGGGGGCTGTGGTCCTTCTTCCGCGACCCGTTCAACTGCGCGCTGCTGGCGTTTGCGCTCAACTCCACCGCCTATCAGACCGAGATCCTGCGCGGCGGCATCCTGGGCGTTCCGCGCGGCGAAATCGAAGCCGCCAAGGCGATCGGGATGAGCAGGTTCACGGCCCTGCGCCGGGTGGTGTTCCCGCATGCCTACCGCATCGCCTGGCCCGCGCTCGGCAACGAGGTGATCCTGCTGATGAAGGCCAGCGCGCTGGCCAGCGTGGTCACGGTGTTTGACGTGATGGGCCGCACCCGGCAGATCTTTTCCAAGACCTTCGACTTCTCGGTCTACCTCTGGGCGGCCCTGATCTATCTCTGCATCACCGCGGTTTTTGTCCTGCTCTGGCGGCAGGCTGAACGCCGCCTCAGCCGCCATATCGGCGCCCGGCATCAAGCCCCACCCACCGTCCAGCCTTTGAAGGAGACACGGGCATGACCCCACCGGACATCATTCTGAAAGCTGAAGACATCCACAAATCCTTCGGCACGGTCGAGGTTCTCAAGGGTATCTCGCTTGAGGCCAGAAACCATGACGTGATCTCCATCCTCGGATCGTCGGGCTCGGGCAAATCGACCTTTCTGCGCTGTCTGAACTTTCTGGAGACGCCAACCTCGGGCAAGGTGACCGTGCATGGCGAAGAAATCCTGGTGAAGAACGGCAAGCCGCAGAACGCGCGCCACATCGAGGCGATCCGCGCCCGGCTGGGCATGGTATTTCAGCAGTTCAACCTCTGGACCCACCGCACGGTTCTGGAAAACGTGATGGAAGGCCCGATCCAGGTCAAAGGCGAAAGCAAGGCCGAAGCCCGCAGCAAGGCGGAAGACCTCCTGAAGCGGGTCGGGCTGGAAGAGCGGATGCAGATGTATCCCTCGCAGCTGTCCGGCGGCCAGCAGCAGCGCGTCGCGATTGCCCGCGCCCTGGCGATGGAACCCGACGCGATCCTGTTTGACGAGCCGACGTCCGCCCTCGACCCCGAACTTGTCGGCGAGGTGCTGAAGGTGATGCAGGATCTCGCCGCCGAGGGCCGCACCATGATCGTCGTCACCCACGAGATGGGGTTCGCCCGCGAGGTGTCCTCCGAAGTGGTCTTCCTGCACGAAGGCCGCATCGCCGAACAAGGGAAGCCCGACGAGATGTTCACCAACCCCAAGACAGAAGAATTCCGCCGTTTCATCGCCAAGGCGATGTGACTTTGCCCCCTATTCAGGTTTCAGAAATGACCAGCGATTCCCCCATGTCCCCCGGCCTCCTGCGCCCTGGCATCCGCATCGAGAGCGCCGAGCTGCGTATTGTCAGCCTGCCGCTGCTCACCCCTTTCGTGATCTCAACCGGCACCATGACTGCCAAGACCTTCCCCCTGCTGGTGCTGAAGGGCGAAGGCATCGAAGGCATCGCCGAAGCGGTGATGGACCCGACCCCGGATTACCTGGAGGAGACCATCCCCGGCGCGATGGCCTTTCTGCGCGAGGTGCTGCTGCCGCAGATCGTCGGCAAGCGCTTTGCCTCGCCCTATGAGCTTCAGCCGATCCTGTCGCCCTGGCGGGGCAACCGCATGGCCAAGGCGGTGGTGGAGATGGCGTTCTGGGACCTCTGGGCCAAGAGCCTCGGCCTTCCGCTGAAAGCCGCCCTCGGCGGCACGGGCGACCATGTCAGCGTGGGCGTGAGCCTTGGCATCGCGCCCATTGAAACCACGCTGGAACGGGTCAGCACCGCGGTTGAACAGGGCTACAAGCGCACCAAGCTGAAGATCGCCCAGGGCCACGACGTCCGGATCGTCGAGGCGGTGCGCGCCGAATTCCCGGACATCAAGCTGACCGTCGATGCGAATACCGATTACGGGCTGCCGGATCTGCCGAAGCTGCAGGCGCTGGACGCCTTCGCACTGGATTACATCGAACAGCCGCTCGCCCATGACGACATACACGATCACGCCAAGGTGCAGCGCGCGCTTAAGACCGCGATCTGTCTTGATGAAAGCATCCGCAGCGCCAGCGACGCGCGCAAGGCGCTGGAAACCGGCGCCGCGCGGGTGATCAACATCAAGGTCGGCCGCGTCGGCGGCTTTGCCGAGGCGCGCGCCATCCACGACACCTGCGCCGCCTTCGGGGTTCCGGTCTGGTGCGGCGGCATGCTGGAAAGCGGCATCGGCCGGGCGCATAACATCCACCTTGCGACGCTCGCCAACTTTACCAAGCCCGGCGACACATCCAGCGCCAGCCGCTACTTCGCGCGCGACATCACCAACGAACCGCTCGAAGCCTCCAAGGGCGAAATGCCGGTTCCCGCCAACGGGCCGGGCATCGGCGTGACCCTGGACCGGGAATACCTCGCCTCTGTCACCGATCACGCCGAGGAGATCACTGCATGAACATGGTGAACACGGGACTGGTTCTGCGCGAACTGAACGGCGTGGCCGAACTTAAACATGCGGAGTGGTTCCAAAAAGAGGTCTGGGGCAAGGAAGACCCGCCGGACAATTCCGATTTGATGCTGGCAATCCAGCATGAAGGCGGCCTTGTGGCGGGCGCCTTCAAGGACGGCCGGATGCTTGGGTTCCTGTTCGGATTTCCCACCAGCCAGCCGCATATCCAGCATTCGCACCGGCTGGCAGTGCACCCCGACAGCCGCGGCATGGGGCTGGGGCTGAAACTGAAATGGTTTCAGCGCGACTGGTGCCTGAAGCGCGGAATTACCTTGGTCCGCTGGACATTCGACCCGCTGCGCCGCGTCAACGCAGGACTGAATATTGCTCGTCTGGGCGGTTCAGCCAGAACGTATTACGAAGATTATTACGGCGAAATGGTCGGCATCAATGCCGGCATTCCCTCCGACCGTCTGCTGGTCGACTGGTCCCTCACGGCGCCCCGCGTTGAGGCGCTGGCGAAAGGGTGGAGAACGGTCGCGCCCGCGGGGGCAGCAGACACCATGACAGTTGAAATCCCCAAGGACCTGGACGGGCTGCTGGCTTCGGATCTTGACGCAGCAGTTGCCGAGCGGCTTCGCGTGCGGGAAGAAATGTCCTCGGCCTTCGCGAGGGGGTACAAAGTTGACGGATTCGATGTGGAGACCTGCCGTTATCGGTTGACCCAGTCCTAAGGCAGAGAATGATCCCGATTGCGCCAATCAGCTGATGGCGAAGGCTCCCCTGTGCTTGAGCATCCAATTTGACAGCACTTGTGATCGGGAGACCGGGCACAGGGTTAATTTCTGTCACGCCGCGCCAAACCGGCCCCGTGCAGCCGCCTGCCAAGCCGGTCTCCATCTGCTTTGGTGAGCCCTGAGCGCCCTTCCTGTCCGCGCCCGTCTTCTACCCGGCCAAGGACGGCAGGTAGAGCACGATCCCCGGGAAGGCCACAAGCAGCGCAATCGTCACCGCGTCCGCCACGAAGAACGGCATCACGCCGCGGAACACGTCCTGCACGCTCAGATCGTCGCGCACGCCGGCCACGACGAAACAGTTCAGCCCGATGGGCGGGGTGATCAGGCAGAACTCGGCCATCTTCACCACCAGGATGCCGAACCAGATCGCGCACATGGTGCCGCTCATGCCAAAGGCGCTGTCGGCCGCCGCAACGCTTTCGCCGCCGTTCAGCGCCATCACCGCCGGGTAGACCACCGGCAGGGTCAGCAGCAGCATTCCGATCGCATCCATGAACATCCCCAAGACCGCATAGGCCAGCAGGATACAGATCAGGATCAGCATCGGCGACATCTCCAGCGAAGTGATCCAGTCTGAAAACGCCCCCGGCAGATCCGCGAATCCCAGGAAACGCACATAGATCAGCACACCCCAGATGATGGTGAAGATCATCACCGTCAGCTTGGCGGTTTCCAGCAGCGCAGACTTAAGCTCGGCCCATTTCATCCCTTCCTTCAGCGCATAAAGAAAGACAATGAAGGCACCGATGGCGCCGCCTTCGGTCGGGGTGCCCCAGGCGTCGCCACCGAAGGGGTTGTAGACGAAACAGATGATGATCACGACCACCAGGATGATCGGCAGCGCCCCGGGCAGCGCGGCAAAGCGCTGGCCCCAGGTAAAGCCCTTGACCGGCGGGCCGACGGATTTGAAAACCACCGCAATGCCGACGATCAGCAGGCCGTAGATCACCGCCGAAAACGCCCCGGGGATGAACCCCGCCAGCAGCAGCTTGCCCACGTCCTGTTCGACAATGATGGCATAGATCACCAGAATGGCCGAGGGCGGGATCAGCGAGGCGAGCGTGCCGCCCGCCGCCACAACGCCTGCCGCGAAGCGCTTGTTGTAGCCGATGTCCAGCATCTCCGGGATGGCGATCCGGGCAAAGACGGCGGAGGTGGCGACCGAGGCGCCCGATACCGCGGCGAAGCCCGCGGTGGCAAAGACGGTGGAGACCGCCAGCCCGCCCGGCAGCCAGGCGATCCAGCGTTTCGCGGCGGTGAACAGCGCCCGCGTCAGCCCGGCGTAATAGGCCAGGTAGCCGATCAGGATGAAGGTGGGGATCAGCGACAGCGCCTGGCTGGACACCTTGGAGTGCGGCACCTGCCCGGCGATCTTGACCGAGACGGTCAGCGCCTTGCCGAACCGGGCCGGGTCATAGCCGAACTTGGCCCAAAAGATCCAGATCAGGCCGATGAGCCCGGCTAAACCGGCAGCAAAGGCCACCCGCATCCCCAGGACCACCATCGCCAGCAGGCCGCCCGTGACCCACAGGCCGATTTCAATCGGTTCCATATTGCTTACCCCTGCCCGCCAGTCGCGTTATCACCTGCGCTGCTGTCATGGCCTTGCATCTGCTCGGCCTCTGCCGCCGCCAGTTCGGCGGCGCCTTGCACCAGCGGCACCGCCGCCGGCGCGTCCAGCCCCAGCACCAGCGCCCGGCCATACCCCCAGATCTGCAGCACCAGCCGCAGCGCCAGCACCGCAAAAGCCACCGGCGCCAGCAGCTTGGCGGGCCAGATCGGCAGGCCGATGTCGATGGAACTGTCCCGGCTCCACAGCGGCGCGGCAAAGTCGAAGGAACGCTGGAAATGCGCCCAGCTGCCCCAGATCATCGCCAGGATCAGCAAGAGGATCAGCAGCACCGAGACCAGCTCAAACAGCCACAGCGCCCGCCCCCTGAGCGCGCTGATGACAATATCCATGCGGATGTGGCCGCCCTGACGCTGCACATAGGCGATACCCATGAAGGCGATCAGCGGCATGATCTGCTCGATCCAGTCGACATAGCCGGGCAGCGGCGCGTTGATCGCGTTGCGCCCGCCGACAGAGACCACCGCCAGGATCATCAGCGAAAACACCGCGATCCCGCTCAGCAGCGCCAGCAGGCGTTCCACTTGCAATAACCCGCGGTCCAGCCTGCTGATCAGACTGCCGTCCTCCAGGACTGCTGCTCCTGCTGCCATGCCCTGCCCCCATTTTGTGGTATTTCAAAGACAGAAAGGGCCGGTACTGTCGCCGACCCTTCCGTATCATGTCAGGCTCAGCTGCCCGCGCGGTGATCGCTGAGGGTCTTCTGCACCAGATCGTACAGCTCCTGCGCCGGCAAACCTTGCGCGCTCATGTCCTTGATCCATTGTTCGTGGATCGGGTCGGCGGCGACCTTGCGGAACTCGGCCAGCTGCTCGTCGGAGATCATCACCTTCTCGACGCCCTTTTCTTCCAGCACGCTGTCCCACTTGGTCAGCAGCGCGCCGTAGTTCTCCAGGTAATGGGCAATCGCCTCATCCACCGAGCTGTCCAGCGCCTCGCGCTCGGCGTCGCTCAGCGCCTCATAGGCGTCGGTGTTGACCACCACCGGGCAGTTCACGGTGCCGGGGTTCAGGTTGGCGGTCCACCAGTCGGCCTTGTTGATGGTGCCAAAGGACAGATGCGCGTGCTGGGCAAAGGCAACAGTGTCGACAACGCCGGATTCCATCGCGTTGTAAGCCTCGGTTGCGGTCACCGAGGTCGGCACCGCGCCCACGGCGGAGAACGCCTGGCCGATGCCGCCGGTGGCGCGCACCCGCATGTCCTTGAACTCTGCCAGCTCATCGCGCGGCTCGCCGGTGCCGACGATATTGTACTGCGGCATCGGCGAGGTCATCAGCAGCTTGGCGTTCCAGCGGTCCAGATCCGCCTCCACCGCCGGGTGGGCATAAACCGCGTGGGACACGGCCACCTCTTCCTCCAGCGTGTTCACGCCCAGGAACGGCAGTTCCAGAACGGTGATCGAGGGGTTCTTGTCGCGGTGGTAGCCGGCGCAGAACTGCGCCATTTCAAACGCCCCGATGGAGATGCCGTCGAGGTTTTCCTTGTTCTTCGACAGGCCGCCATAGCTGATGTTCAGGGTGAACTCGCCATTGGTCTTCGCGCTGACCAGCTCTGCCAGTTTCTCCACATGCTCCGTGAAGGCGCGGCGCTTGCCCCACAGGGACACGTTCCACTCCGTCGCCGCGGCCTCTCCCGCGATTGCAAAGCCGGCAGCAGCCGCAACGGCGGCAGTCAGAATTCTGTTCATGATGTAACTCTCCCGAATTGCGCCCTTTTTGCCGGCCGCACGTGCAGCAGGAGGGCGCTTGCCCGACAGGCTAGCCGCAAGGCCGCGCCCTGCCAACCCCCGTGGCAGAAACGTTACGCAGCGACTCGCGTTCAGGGCACGGGGCGCCCCAGTCCGGCCGCAGCCGCGCGGCCTGGCACAATATGCCGCAGCGCGATTGGGCCTGTTTCCGCCGCTCAGGCTGCCCTTTGGTCAATCCGCCCCGGCCTCAGCCGCAAAATGTGCGCAAAAGCGTTTACACCTAAACTGTTGTTTTTCCCGAATGCAGCGTTTGCGGGTGTCAATACATTTACAGACACCCGAGATGATCGGAAATTCGTTGACAATGAAATGCTTAAAAACCGGTCGCTTATTCACAAATTTTCAGCACGCGGTATTATCAGTGCCTAGGAGGAAACGGTTTGACAGCCACGGCACAGCGGTGTCGTTTGTCTTGCCAATAAAATTTCTGGGAGGAAACCGAATGAACGCGCTGCACGCAGACGCTGTCTATCCGCCATCCGACGAAACTGTTGCCCGCGCGCATGTCAATGCCGCGAAATACCAGGAGATGTACGACGCCTCATTGAACGACCCGGAAGGCTTCTGGGGCGAACAGGGCAAGCGCATCGACTGGATCAAGCCGTTCACCCAAGTGAAAGACGTGAATTACGGCTTCGGCAATGTTTCGATCAACTGGTACGCGGACGGCACCCTGAACGTTTCCGCCAACTGTATCGACCGCCACCTTGACACCCGCGGCGACCAGACCGCGATCATCTGGGAACCGGATGATCCGAACGAGGACGCGCAGCACATCACCTATAAAGAGCTGCACCGCCGCACCTGCCGGATGGCCAACATCCTGGAATCGATGGGCGTGCGCAAGGGCGACCGGGTGGTGATCTACCTGCCGATGATCCCCGAAGCGGCCTATGCCATGCTGGCCTGCGCCCGCATCGGCGCCATTCATTCCATCGTCTTTGCCGGCTTCTCCCCCGACGCGCTGGCGGCGCGGGTCAACGGCTGCGACGCCAAGGTGATCATCACCGCCGACGAGGCGCCGCGCGGCGGCCGCAAGACCCCGCTGAAATCGAACGCCGACGCCGCCCTGCTGCACACCAAGGACACCGTGAAATGCCTTGTGGTCAAGCGCACCGGCGGCCAGACCACCTGGGTGGACGGGCGCGACTACGACTATAACGAGATGGCGCTGGAGGCGGACGACTACTGCAAACCGGCCGAGATGAACGCCGAGGATCCGCTGTTCATCCTCTACACCTCCGGTTCCACCGGCCAGCCCAAGGGGGTGGTGCATACCTCCGGCGGCTACCTGACCTATGCGGCGCTGACCCACGAAATCACCTTTGATTACCACGACGGCGACATCTACTGGTGCACCGCGGACGTGGGCTGGGTCACCGGGCACAGCTATATCGTCTACGGACCGCTGGCCAATGGCGCCACCACCCTGATGTTCGAGGGCGTGCCGACCTACCCCGATGCCTCCCGCTTCTGGCAGGTCTGCGAAAAGCACAAGGTCAACCAGTTCTACACCGCCCCCACCGCCCTGCGCGCGCTGATGGGCCAGGGCAACGCCTGGGTCGAGAAATGCGATCTCTCCAGCCTCAAGGTGCTGGGCACCGTGGGCGAGCCGATCAACCCCGAAGCCTGGACCTGGTACAACGAGGTTGTCGGCAAGGGCAAATGCCCGATCGTCGACACCTGGTGGCAGACCGAGACCGGCGGCCACCTGATGACCCCGCTGCCGGGTGCCCATGCGATGAAGCCGGGCGCGGCGATGAAGCCTTTCTTCGGCATCCAGCCGGTGGTGCTGGACCCCCAGACCGGCGCTGAGATCGAAGGCAACGATGTCGAAGGCGTTCTGTGCATCAAGGACAGCTGGCCGGGCCAGATGCGCACCGTCTGGGGCGACCATGAGCGGTTCGAGAAGACCTACTTCTCTGACTACAAGGGGTACTACTTCACCGGCGACGGCTGCCGCCGCGACGCGGATGGCGATTACTGGATCACCGGCCGCGTTGACGACGTGATCAACGTCTCCGGCCACCGCATGGGCACGGCTGAGGTCGAAAGCGCCCTGGTCGCCCACGCCGCCGTGGCCGAGGCCGCCGTGGTCGGCTACCCGCATGAGATCAAGGGCCAGGGCATCTATTGCTATGTCACCCTGATGAACGACCGCGAACCCTCGGATGAGCTGCTGAAGGAGCTGCGCACTTGGGTGCGGACCGAAATCGGCCCGATTGCCTCTCCGGACGTGATACAGTGGGCGCCGGGCCTGCCGAAAACCCGCTCGGGCAAGATCATGCGCCGCATCCTGCGCAAGATTGCCGAGAACGACTTCGGCTCGCTGGGCGACACATCGACCCTGGCCGATCCGTCGGTAGTGGAAGACCTGATCGAAAACCGCGCGAACAAGGGGTGATTTAACGATGAATATGGCAGTTATGACCCGTCCCGCCGTTCTGATCCTGCTGGGGCCTCCGGGCGCCGGCAAGGGCACCCAGGCGCGGATGCTGGAGGAAAAGTTCGGATACGTGCAGTTGTCGACCGGCGACCTGCTGCGCGAGGCGGTTGCCGCGGGCACCCCTGCGGGCCTCGCAGCCAAGGCAGTGATGGAAGCGGGCCAGCTGGTCAGCGACGAGATCGTGATCAACATCCTGCGCGACCGCCTGGCAAAAGCCGATTGCGCCAAGGGCGTGATCCTTGATGGCTTCCCCCGCACCACCGTGCAGGCAGAGGCGCTGGACGGCCTGCTGGCGGAGACCAATCAGAAGATCAATGCCGCGATCAGCCTGGAAGTGGACGACGCGGCCATGGTCGAGCGCATTTCCGGCCGCTACACCTGCGGCGGCTGCGGCGAGGGCTATCACGACAGCTTCAAGCAGCCTGCAGATGCCGGCAAATGCGACAAATGCGGCGGCACAGAGATGAAGCGCCGCGCTGACGATAATGCAGAAACCGTTGCCAGCCGGCTGGAGGCCTATCACGCGCAGACCGCGCCGCTGATTGCCTATTACGGCGGCAAGGGCGTGCTGCAAACCACGGATGCCATGGGCGGTATCGGCGACATCGCCCAGGACATGGCGGCCATTGTGACAAAGGCCACCAGCTAACGAATAAGAAGCGGGGCCGGCCCTGAGCGGCAGGACCCCGCCCCCCGGACAATGAGATACCCGATGGACCTGCCTTGGCAGACCGGAGGAGTCATGCCTGCGCGCCGCGACCCGGCTGCTGGCAAACGGAGAGAGACCGCCCGCTCCCCCGCGGCGGCTCAGGAGGAAGAAGGAGGAGCCGCCATGGCGGATCAAACCACAAATGCGGCAAAAACCGCCGAAGCCGACAAAGGCTATTGGGCGGCAAACGTGCGCATCATTTTAATCAGCCTGGTGATCTGGGCTCTTGTTTCATTCGGCTTCGGCATCCTGCTGCGCCCGATGCTTGCAGGCATCAGGGTCGGCGGCAGCGATCTGGGCTTCTGGTTCGCCCAGCAAGGCTCGATCCTGGTTTTCCTGGCGCTGATCTTTTTCTACGCGTTCCGGATGAACAAGCTGGACCGCGAATTCGGCGTGGAGGAAGAATAAGATGGACCAGTTTACCATCAACCTGCTGTTTGTGGGCGCATCTTTCGCGCTTTACATCGGCATCGCGATCTGGGCCCGTGCGGGCTCCACATCTGAATTCTATGCCGCAGGCCGGGGTGTTCACCCTGTCACCAACGGCATGGCAACCGCGGCTGACTGGATGTCGGCAGCGTCTTTCATCTCGATGGCGGGCCTCATCGCCTTCACCGGCTATGACAACTCCACCTTCCTGATGGGCTGGACCGGCGGCTACGTTCTGCTGGCGCTGCTGCTTGCGCCCTACCTGCGCAAGTTCGGCAAGTTCACCGTATCCGAGTTCATCGGCGACCGGTTCTACTCCCCGACCGCGCGCGTGGTGGCTGTGATCTGTCTGATCGTCGCCTCGACCACCTACGTGATCGGCCAGATGACCGGCGTTGGCGTGGCCTTCGGCCGCTTTCTGGAGGTCTCCAACACCGCGGGCCTGCTGATCGGCGCCTGTGTGGTCTTTGCCTACGCCGTGTTCGGCGGCATGAAGGGCGTGACCTACACCCAGGTGGCCCAGTACGTCGTGCTCATCACCGCCTATACGATCCCTGCGATCTTCATCTCGCTGCAGCTGACCGGCAACCCGATCCCGGCGCTCGGCCTGTTTGGCGATCACGCCGCCTCTGGCGAGCCGCTGCTCGCGAAGCTCGATGCGATCGTCAAGGAGCTGGGCTTCAATGAGTACACAGCGCACCATGGCGACACGTTCAACATGGTCCTGTTCACGCTGTCGCTGATGATCGGCACCGCTGGCCTGCCGCATGTGATCATGCGCTTCTTCACCGTGCCGCGCGTGGCCGATGCCCGCTGGTCGGCCGGCTGGGCGCTGGTGTTCATCGCGCTGCTCTATCTGACCGCTCCGGCAGTTGGCGCCATGGCCCGCCTCAACATCACCGAGATGATGTGGCCCAACGGCGGCATCGAAGGCGGCGCCGTGACTGTGCAGCAGATCGAAGAAGATCCCAAGTACGACTGGATGGCGACCTGGCAGCAGACCGGCCTTCTGGGCTGGGAAGACAAGAACGGCGATGGTGCGATCCAGTACTACAACGACCAGAACGCCGATCTGCAGGCCACTGCCGAGGCAAACGGCTGGGCCGGCAACGAGCTGACCAACTTCAACCGCGACATCCTGGTTCTGGCCAATCCTGAGATTGCCAACCTGCCGGGCTGGGTGATCGGTCTGGTGGCGGCTGGCGGCCTGGCGGCTGCACTGTCCACCGCTGCGGGCCTCCTGCTGGCGATCTCCTCGGCGGTGTCGCACGACCTGATCAAAGGCTCGATCAACCCGAGCATCTCGGAAAAAGGCGAGCTGCTGTCGGCCCGTATCGCCATGGCCGTGGCCATCGGTGTGGCAACCTACCTGGGTCTGAACCCGCCGGGCTTTGCCGCGCAGACCGTGGCGCTGGCCTTCGGCCTCGCTGCTGCCTCGATCTTCCCGGCGCTGATGATGGGCATCTTCACCAAGGTGAACAACAAAGGTGCCGTGGCCGGTATGCTGGCAGGGCTGATCGTGACCCTGGTCTACATCTTCCTGCACAAGGGCTGGATGTTCATTCCGGACACCAACTCCTTCACTGATGCGGATCCGCTGCTAGGCACCATCAAATCCACCTCCTTCGGTGCGGTTGGCGCGATGGTGAACTTCGCAGTGGCCTTCATTGTCTCCAAATCGACCGAAGCCATCCCGGCCGAGATCGAGGAGCTGGTGGAAAGCGTCCGCATCCCGCGCGGCGCCGGGGCCGCACAGGACCACTAACCTCCCCTGGGCGGGCTGCCTCCCAGCGGCCCGCCTCTTTCCTCATGGTCCCGTCCGGTTCACACTCGGCGGGACCATTTTTTTCCTGATTCCATGCAGGTACGCCCATGCCCCTTTCTGACGCTGCGCTGCTCCGCTTTCTGACTTCGGTCCACCCCTACGACAGCCTGGAACCGGCACTGCTGCAGGCGCTGGCCCCCAAGTTCCGCCAGATCGATGCAGCCGCGGGCGATGCAGTCTATGCGCTGAACGAGGATCTGGAAGGGCTTTATCTGGTCCACACCGGCGAGGTGGAAGTGACCGATGAGAACGGCATTCCCGTTTCGATTCTGGGTCCCCGCAACTCTTTCGGCGAACGCGGGCTGACCCGCGGCGGCCGGGCGGTGACCTCTGCGCGGACCACCAAAGACACGCTCCTGCTGCTGCTGCCCAAGGCGGATTTCCACGCCCTGATGGCGAACCAGCCGAAGGTCGCCAAATTCTTCGACCGCCGCCGTCCCGGCAGCCAGGTTTCCGGCAGCCTTGCCACCACCCGGGTTGAGGCCATCATGGCGCGCGCGCCCGTCACCTGTTCCGGCGGCCTTACCTGCCAGGGCGCCGCGCAGCTTATGCGGGACCGCCGCATCTCCTCCGTCTGCGTGACCGACGGCGACCGCTTGCAAGGCATCCTGACCACCCGCGACCTGACGGCCAAGATCCTTGCCGCAGGCAAGCCGATCTCCACCCCGGTCTGCAACGTGATGACCCCGGACCCGCTGACTCTGGCGCCCTCCGCCATCGGCTCCGACGTGCTGCACATGATGATGGAGCACGGCATCGGCCACATCCCGGTGGTCGAGGCTGGCAAGCTCGCAGGCATCGTCACGCAGACCGACCTCACGCGGTTCCAGGCCGTCAGCTCCGGCGAGATGGTGTCGAGCATCGCCCGTGCGGCGTCGGCTGAAGACATGGCCAAGGCCACCGCCGAAATCCCCCGCCTTCTGGTGCAGCTGGTGGCAGGCGGCAACCGGCACGAGGTGGTGACCCGGCTGATCACCGACATCGCCGACACCGTGACCCGCCGCCTGCTGGCATTGGCGGAAGACAAACTTGGCCCGGCCCCGGTGCCCTACCTGTGGCTCGCCTGCGGCTCGCAAGGGCGGCGCGAGCAGACGGGCGTATCCGACCAGGACAACTGCATGATCCTCTCCGACGGGCTGGCCCCTGGCGATGAGGCCTATTTCGAACAGCTTGCCCAGTTTGTCTGCGACGGGCTCAACACCTGCGGCTATGTCTATTGCCCTGGCGATATGATGGCCTCCAACCCGCGCTGGCGGCAGCCGCTGCGCGTCTGGCGCGACTATTTCCGCGGCTGGATTGTCAAGCCGAACCCCGAGGCGCAGATGCTGGCCTCGGTGATGTTCGACCTGCGCCCCATCGGCGGCGACGCCGCGCTGTTTGCCGACCTGCAGCAGGAGACCCTGCAAGCGGCCAGCGCCAATACCATCTTCACCGCCCATATGATCGCCAATTCGCTGAAACACACGCCGCCCCTGGGCCTGTTGCGCGGGCTCGCCACCATCCGCTCGGGCGAGCACCGCAACACGCTCGACATGAAGCACAACGGCGTGGTGCCGGTGGTGGACCTGGGCCGGGTCTATGCGCTGCAGGGGAAACTGGCGGAGGTCAACACCCGCGCCCGGCTGGAGGCCGCCGAGGCCGCGGGCGTGCTCAGCCCCTCCGGCGCGCGGGATCTGACGGATGCTTACGACCTGATCGCCCAGACCAGGCTGGAGCATCAGGCGGCGCAGATCCGCGGCGGCCAGGCGCCGGACAATTACCTGGCGCCCTCGGACCTGTCGGATTTTGAGCGAAGTCATCTGCGCGATGCCTTTGTTGTGGTAAAGACGATGCAATCGGCAGTTGGGCACGGTAAGGGAATGCTGAGCTGACAGCTGCGCGCGCGGAGCGTGCGGGAGCCTGCGGCGCGAGTATTTTGAGAAAGATGAAAAGGCCGGTGGCCTGCGGGGAGATGGGATGTTTCTGGAACTGATTGCGGTGATTTTTGCAGGGATCGCGGCGGCGGGCGTGGTGATGCTCTTGAACCGGACGCTGAAGGGGCGGCTGCCGCGCTGGATGGCGCCGGTGGCGGCGGGGCTTGCAATGATCGGCGTCACCATCGCCTCGGAATACGGCTGGTACGGGCGCACCAGGGCCGCCCTTCCGGAAGGGGTGGAAGTGGCAGAAACGGTTCAGAACAAAAGCTTCTACCGGCCCTGGACCTATGCCGTGCCCTATGTGGACCGGTTTGCCGCCATCGACACCGCCACCATGAAAAGCCACGAGGCGCATCCGCAGGTCTATCTGGCCGAGGTGTATTTCTTTGGCCGCTGGGCGCCGCTCAGCAAGCGGCCTGCGGTGCTGGACTGCGGCAAATGGCGCCGCGCTCTGGTCGCGAGCGGCACCGTCTTTTCCGGCAACAGCCTGCCCGCGGGGCTCGATTGGGTTGCCGGCGGCCCGGAGGACGCGCTGCTGACCACGGTCTGCGGAGAGTAGCGATGCTGTCACGTCTGAGCCTGCGTCTGCGGATCTTTCTGTTCTTCTGCCTGCTGGCGCTTGGCGGCATTGCCGTCACCGGCGGCGCGCTGTGGCTTGGCTACAGCCGCGCGGGCCAGCCCGCACTGAGCGATGCCTTCATTTTTTCCGGCCTGCTCAGCAGCTTTGCCATGCTCGGGCTGTGCGCCGGGGTCTGGCTGCTGTTTGACGAGAACGTCGCCAAGCCGATCGAACGGCTGGCGGCAGGCATGCGCGCCCGCGCCCACGCCGGCGTGAACAAGGAGCTGGACACCCACAGCGCCCGCTACCTGGGCGACCTGGCGGCCGCTGCCGAGGGGCTGGCGGGCCAGCTGGGCGCCTCTGCCCTGTCCGCGGCCGAGGCCATTGCCCGCGAGACCGAGCATCTCGAAGCCGAGAAAGCCCGTCTTGCGGCGCTGCTCACCGACATTCCGATTGCCACGGTCATGGCCAGCCCTGCGCATCAGATCGTGCTCTATGACGGCCAGGCCGCTGCGGTGCTGGCGCAGGAAGCGCCGCCGCGGCTCAACGCGCCGCTATCCGATTACCTGGACCGCACCGGGCTGGAGGCCGCCTACGGCCGGCTGGTGCGCAGCGGCCTGGAAGTTCTGGCCGAGGTGAAAAGCGCCAGCGGCAGCCAGGTTTTCGATCTGCGGCTGAAACCGCTGGGCGGCGCGCCGGGCTATATCATCCTGTTCGAAGGCGCCCATGCGGACCTTGCCCCCGGCGACTCGCGGCCGCTGGTCTATGATTTTGCTCTGCTGGACACCGAGCACGCGGAACTGGACAGCCGCAAGCTGTCAAACCTCAGCTATGTGGTGTTCGACACCGAAACCACCGGCCTCCTGCCGCATAAGGACGAGATCGTCCAGATCGGCGCGCTGCGGGTGGTGCGAAACAGGATAGTTGCCGGCGAGCAGTTCGGCACCCTGGTCGACCCCGGCACGCCGATCCCCGCCGCCTCCACCAAGGTGCATGGGATCAGCGATGCCATGGTGCAGGGCGCGCCGGACATCGGCAAAGCTGCCCGCGCCTTTCACCGGTTTGCCTCCGACGCGGTGATCGTCGCCCATAATGCGCCGTTCGACATGGCCTTTCTGCGCCGCCACGCCAAACGTGCGGGCGTCAGCTGGGACCAGCCGGTCTTGGACACCGTGCTGCTGAGCGCGGTGCTGTTCGGCGCCTCGCAGAGCCACACGCTGGATGCGCTGTGCGAGCGGCTGGAAGTGACCATCCCGCCTGCCCTGCGCCACACCGCAATGGGGGATGCTCAGGCCACGGCAGAGGTGTTCTGCAAGATGCTGCCGATGCTGGAGGCGCGCGGCCTCGGCACCTTTGGCGCGGTGCTTGAAGAGACCCGCAAGCACGGACGCCTGTTAGAGGACTTGAATTAGCACCTGTATCTGCCGCGTAATCCGGGACATACAGGTGCAAGGTGGACAATCGCCCCCATGCATGGCAGGTCACTGCCGGAACGAAAAAGAGGCGCGCGACATGGCCGACACCAGCTTTACCCCCGGGCCGGAGACCGCCCGGGCCTACCGCGATGCGCTCGGCTGCTTCGGCACCGGGGTGACGGTTGTCACCACCCTGACCCCGCGCGGCCCGCTGGCGATCACCGTCAACAGCTTCACCTCCGTCTCGCTGGAGCCGCCGCTGCTGTTGTGGTGCCCGGCCAAAGCCTCGCTGCGCCATGACGCCTTTGTCGGCGCCGAACATTTTGCCATTCACGTGATGGCAGAGGACCAGCTGGACCTGGCCAAGCATTTCGCCGCCAACGGTGAGGATTTCTCTGCCGCTGCCTGGCAGCCGAATGCGCTGGGATCGCCGGCGCTGGAGGCAGTGATCGCCCGTTTCGACTGCCGCCGTTTTGCTGCCCATCCGGCAGGCGATCACACCATCGTCGTCGGCGAGGTGGCCAGCGTCACCACCCGGCCCGGCAAAGGACTGATCTTCAAGCGCGGCCAGTACGGCGGTTTTCTGGAACAGAGCTGAGCACCCTGCGGCAAGGCCGCGCGGGCATCCTCATCCGGCGGGTAAAACCGGCGGCAGGTCTGCGGGCAGCGCCCCGGCGGGGCCGGCCTCTGCCGCGGCGGCAGTGCCGCAATCCTCCGTTGCCCCGCCCAGCCGATGCGGCAGGACCGCTGCCGCGGACAGGTCCATCCCCGGCGCCATGTGCAGCGCCCGCTGCGGGCAGATCGAGACACACAGCCCGCATTGAAAGCACAAGGACTCCACAAAGCTCAGCGCGCCGCCGTTCTCCGTCAGGCTCAGCGCGTCCGATGGGCAGACCCAGACGCAGCTGCTGCAATGAGTGCAGCGGGCGGCATCCAGGCTGACAGCCCCATAGGGGGCCTGTTCCGGCAGCGCGATATTGCCTGCCTTGGAGGGCAGCAGGGCCGCAGCGCTGGCCCGTGCGGTATCCCTGCGGCTGCCCACCGCAAGAACGTCCGGCGACACGGAGGCAAACGGAAAGATCCCGGCCTCCAAACGCCGCGCCAGCGTGCCGCCGTCCCCGAACAGCAGGATCCGGCCCAGCCCGCCCAGCACATGCGCCAGTTCCACTTCCCGCTCCTGCTGCGCCAGACCGGCCGCGCCGTTGCAGGATTGCAGGTGAATGACGTCGAAACCGCAGGCCAGCGCGTGAAGCAGGTCGGCATGGCCGATTTTCTGCAGGCAGCAGACCAGAACCGGGATCAGATCCGCCGCGGCCTCTGCCTGGCGGGGAAGGTCCACCGCTGCCGGCACAACCGGCTCCACCTCATAGAGGATCAGAACCTGGGCGCGGCCGGTTTCATGCTTGCGCTGATGCGCCGCCCGGCACAGCGCCATCAGCGGCAGCTCGCAGCTCCTGCTGGCCACATCCAGCAGTGCCGGACGCCCGCGCGGCGCATGCCGCGCGTTGCAGGAAGGGGTCTCGGTCCGCCGGCAGACGCATATGTAATGCGGCGGGTATCCATCTGCCGTCTGCCCCTCAAGGATATCAGCGTGCATCTCTCCCATGAAGTGATGTTAACATAAAAATCTTCTCCTACAGCGTGTGTTTCGCCGTTAGCGCAGAATTGTCGAAATTTTTACAAAACCCTGCGTAAAGCAAAAACAGGCCCGCCGGATGCCTGTCCGGCGGGCCTTCGTATCGCAGCCGGCAAAGACGGCTCAGTTCAGCGCGGCATCGGTGATCGCGTGGGTCCAGGCGCCCTCCGGCTGCTTGGTGATCACCGGATCGGACCCGCCGCCCATCAGCGTCGACACCGTGCGCTCGTAATCCGCCGGGTCCAGCGCGCCGTTGCTGCCTGCGGTCAGCTTGGCAATCTCGCCCATCATCCGCTTCTGGTGCTCTTCGGTCTGCGCACCCGATGCATCATTGTCCAGCACGATGCCGGCCGCTTCGTCCGGGTTCTCCTCGGCATATTTCCAGCCCTTCATCGAGGCCCGCACGAACCGCTCCATCTTGTCCGCAAACTCAGCGTTCTCGAGGTTCTCCTCCAGCACATAGAGACCGTCTTCCAGCGTCGCGACGCCCTGATCCTCATATTTGAAGGTGACCAGCTCCTCCGGGCTGACGCCCGCGTCGATGACCTGCCAGTATTCATTATAGGTCATGGTCGAGATGCAGTCCGCCTGGCGCTGCAGCAGCGGGTCCACGTTAAAGCCCTGTTTCAGCACCTCGACACCGTTTTCGTTCTTGCCATCTGTGCCGATGCCCAGCTGGCTCATCCAGCTCATGAAGGGGAACTCGTTGCCGAAGAACCAGACCCCCAGGGTGCGGTTCTTCAGATCTTCCGGGGTTTCGATGCCGGCATCCTTCCAGCAGGTCAGCATCATGCCGGAGGATTTGAACGGCTGCGCGATATTGACCAGCGGCAAGCCCTTCTCGCGCGCGGCCAGCGCCGCAGGCATCCATTCCACCGTCACATCGGCGCCGCCGCCGGCAATCACCTGGGTCGGCGCAATATCAGGGCCGCCCGGCAGGATGGTGACATTCAGGTCCTCTTCTTCGTAAAACCCCTTGTCCAGCGCCACGTAATAGCCCGCGAACTGCGCCTGGGTCACCCATTTCAGCTGCAGCGTCACATCATCCGCCGCCTGCGCCGCTCCGGTTGCCCCCAGCGCCAGAGCCGCCGCAGTCATAATATGTTTCATGTCTTATTTCTCCCTATTGATTATGATGTGAAGCTTGCCCGGGTTTGGCCCATCGTTCAAAGTTTTTTGTTATATGGCCTGCCCTTGAGAGGCCCCCGCGCAAGATTTCGGCAAAGCCGCCCCGCGCCCGGCGGGACGGCCTCTCTCTGTCAGCCCCGCTGCGACGGGTGCCAGAAGGTGAAGCTCTTCTCGATCAGCGCCACCAGCCCGTAAAAGGCGGACCCCGCCAATGCCGCCACCACGATCTCGGCCCAGACCATGTCCAGCGCCAGCTGGCCAACGCTGGTGGAAATGCGGAACCCCATGCCGACGGTGGGCGAGCCAAAGAACTCCGCCACAATCGCGCCGATGAGGGCCAGCGTGGTGGAGATCTTGAGGCCGTTGAACACAAACGGCAGCGCCGCCGGCAGCCGCAGCTTGAAGAAGGCCTGCCAGTAGGTCGCCGCATAAGTCTGCATCAGGTCCCGCTGCATGGCCGAGGTCTCGCGCAGGCCAGCCACGGTGTTCACCAGCATCGGAAAGAACACCATGACCACAACCACCGCGGCCTTCGACTGCCAGTCGAACCCGAACCACATCACCAGGATCGGCGCGGTGCCGACAATCGGCAGCGCCGCCACGAAGTTCCCCACCGGTAAGAGCCCGCGGCGCAGGAAATCGCTGCGGTCGACCAGGATCGCGGTCAGGAACGCCGCGCCGCAGCCGATCACATAGCCGCCCAATGCGCCCTTCAGGATGGTCTGGGCGAAATCCTCCCACAGGACCGGCAGGCTGGATGCAAAGCGCGCGGCAATCACCGTGGGTGCCGGCAGGATCACCAGGGACACCTCCAGCCCGCGCACCAGCAGCTCCCAGACCACCAGCACGGTAATGCCGAATATCGCGGGCACCAGCAGCTGCACCGCGCGGGTTTTCGACGCCGGGCTGTTTGCCAGCCGGCTGTTCACCCACCACCCCAAGCACCAGACCATCACGGCAAGCACCACCATCAGCATGACAGGATCCCCCTGTTCATCTGGCCAGAAATATCCCGGGTGAGCCGCAAAGCGGCGAGGGCAGAGCCCTCAATCGAACCATTGATCATGCCCGCACCCCCATCCGGCTCAAGACAACCTTCTCGATAAGGCCCAAAAGCGCCACCAGCGCCGCTGCCAGGATTGCGGCGGCAAACAGCGCCGACCAGATCTGCACGGTCTGCCCGTAATAGCTGCCCGCCAGCAGGCGCGCGCCAAGCCCCGCAACCGCGCCAGTCGGCAGCTCCCCCACGATGGCGCCCACCAGCGACGCCGCAATGCCGATCTTCAGCGAGGCAAACAGATAGGGCATGGAGGACGGCAGCCGCAGCTTCCAGAACCCTTGCGAGGTATTGGCATTATAGGTCTTAAGCAAATCCAGCTGCATCGCATCCGGTGCGCGCAGGCCTTTCACCATGCCGACAACCACCGGGAAGAAGCTGAGATAGGCCGAGATCACCGCCTTGGGGATGATCCCCTGCACCCCAATGGAATAGAGCACCACGATGATCATCGGCGCCAGGGCGATGATCGGGATGGTCTGGCTGACAATCGCCCAGGGCATCACCGACATATCCATGACGCGGGAATGCACGATCCCCACGGCCAGCAGAATGCCAAGCCCGGTGCCGATGGCAAAGCCCAGGAGAGTGGCCGACAGCGTCACCTGCGCATGATAGATCAGGCTGCGTTTGGAGGTGATCTTCTTCTCCACCGTGGTCTCCCACAGCTCCACCGCCACCTGATGCGGCGCCGGCAGCCGCGGGCGCTCCTGCCCCCAGGTCTCGCTGATGGCAAAAGCGTTCTTCGCCACCAGCCCGATCTCGCTCATGTCCCGGCGCGCCTTGGCGGTGGCCGGGGTAACTTCCCCCCCTGCCCGCTCCGCCTGATCCAGCACGCCCTTGATGTTCATCGGCACACAGGCCGCATACCAAAGCGCGATGATGGCGACGACAACGGTGAGCACAGCAACGAGGCTTTTCATGGCCGTGCCCTCCGCAACCGGCAGCCGCCCGGTGCACAGGGGGTGTACAGGGGGTGCACACGGGACACCCCCCAATTCCCGCGGGTCTTTCTGGCAAAATCAATCATCGCCATGCCCCGCCCTAAGGCCCTCGCGCACCCGGTGGGCGATCTCGATGAACTCCGGGCTGTCGCGGATATCCAGCGGCCGTTCCATGGGCAGCGTGCTGTCGATCACATCGTGAATGCGCCCGGGCCGCGGTGACATCACCACGATCTTAGTGGACAAATAAACCGCCTCGGGGATCGAGTGGGTGACAAAGCCGATGGTCTTGTTGGTCCGCGCCCACAGCTTCAGCAGTTGTTCGTTCAAATGGTCGCGCACGATCTCATCCAGCGCCCCGAAAGGCTCGTCCATCAACAGGATATCCGCATCAAAGGCCAGCGCCCGCGCGATGCTTGCCCGCTGCTGCATCCCGCCTGACAGCTGCCAGGGAAACTTGCCGCCAAAGCCCGACAATTCAACAAGGTCCAGGACCTGCTTAACGCGCTTTTCCTGCTCCGCCTTGGAATATCCCATGATCTCCAGCGGCAGCTTGATGTTCTTGGCAATGGTGCGCCACGGGTACAGCCCCGCCGCCTGAAACACGTAGCCATAAGCCCGGTTCCGCCGCGCCTCATCCGGCGTCATGCCGTTCACGGACAGGCTGCCCCCGGTGGGGGTTTCCAGCGCCGCGATACAGCGCAGGAAGGTTGTCTTGCCGCAGCCCGACGGCCCGATGAAGGAGACAAAATCCCCCTTGCTGATCTTCAGGCTCACATCCTTCAACGCATGCACCGACCCGTCATTTGTCTGAAAGGTCAGGTCCAGGTTCCGGGCCTCGATCACGCAGTCTGCAGGGGCAGGTGCGGACGCGGCGGCCTCGGGGCGGATTGCCTGGGTGGTCGGTTCCATATTCATATCTTCGCCTTGATTTCACACAGGAAAACGGGCCGCCGTTTCCGGCAGCCCGCTCCTGATTTACACGCCTGTTGCCGGGATGCCGGTGCGCTCCACCGGGCGCGGCGCCGTCAGTTCCTTCCAGGTCGACAGCGCCTTGTTCACCGTGGTGTTGGCCTCCCGGGCGACGAACTTGCCGTGGCCCTCCTGACAGCGGATCTCGCCGTCATGCACCGCCACATGGCCGCGGGTCAGGGTAAAGCGCGGCAGGCCCTTCACCTCATGCCCCTCGAACACGTTGTAGTCGATCGAAGACTGCTGCGTATCCGCCGAAATCGTCTTGCGCTTTTCTGGATCCCAGACCACCAGATCGGCGTCCGCGCCGACCAGAACCGCACCCTTTTTCGGGTAGCAATTCAGGATCTTGGCGATGTTTGTTGAGGTGACCGCCACAAACTCGTTCGGGGTCAGACGGCCGGTTTCCACCCCATGAGTCCACAGCATCGGCATCCGGTCTTCCAGCCCGCCGGTGCCGTTCGGGATCTTGGTGAAATCGCCAACGCCAGTGCGCTTCTGCTCAGTGGTAAAGGCGCAATGGTCGGTCGCCACTACCGACAGCGAACCCGATTGCAGACCGGCCCACAAGCTGTCCTGATGCTGCTTGTTGCGGAACGGCGGCGACATCACCCGGCGGGCGGCGTGATCCCAGTCTTTGTTGAAATACTCGCTCTCATCCAGGGTCAGATGCTGGATCAGCGGCTCGCCCCAAACCCGCTTGCCCTGCATCCTGGCGCGGCGGATGGCCTCGTGGCTGTCCTCGCAGGAGGTATGAACCACATAAAGCGGCACGCCCGCCATATCGGCGATCATGATCGCGCGGTTGGTCGCTTCGCCCTCCACCTGCGGCGGGCGGGAATAGGCGTGTGCCTCAGGGCCGGTGTTGCCTTGTGCCAGCAGCTTTGCCGAAAGCTCCGCCACCACGTCGCCGTTTTCGGCATGCACCATGGCGATGCCGCCCAGCTCCGCCAGCCGTTGGAAAGAGGCATAAAGCTCGTCATCATTCACCATCAGCGCGCCCTTGTAGGCCATGAAGTGCTTGAAGGTGTTGATGCCGCGCTCCTGGATCACGGTCTTGATGTCGTCAAAGACCTGCTCGCCCCACCAGGTGACCGCCATATGGAAAGAATAGTCGCAGTTGGCGCGGGTGGACTTGTTGTCCCAGCGCTTCAACGCGTCCAGCAGGCTCTCGCCCGGATTGGGCAGCGCGAAGTCCACCACCATGGTGGTGCCGCCCGCCAGACCGGCGCGGGTGCCGCTTTCGAAATCGTCCGAGCTGTAGGTGCCCATGAAGGGCATCTCCAAATGGGTATGCGGGTCGATCCCGCCCGGCATCACATAGCAGCCGGTAGCGTCCAGCTCCTCACTGCCTTTGAGGCCCTGGCCGATCTCGGTAATCACTCCGTTCTCGATCAGCACATCCGCCTTATAGGTCAGATCGGCGGTCACGATGGTGCCGTTCTTGATGACTTTACTCATGCTTATAACTCCCTGAGCTGGGGCGTATTTTCACGCCTCCACTTGTCTCTTCCGCTGTCTGGCGCAGCGTGTTTCATCTTTCCGGAAATACTCCGGGGGAGCGGCCCGAAGGGCCGCGGGGGCAGCGCCCCCTATTCGACAATCTCCGCTGTCTCGACCACCGCGTGGAACAGCACATTGGCGCCCGCCTCGGCCCATTCCTTGCTGATCTCCTCAGCCTCGTTGTGGCTGAGGCCGTCGACGCAAGGGCACATCACCATCGCGGTCGGCGCCACCCGGTTGATCCAGCAGGCGTCATGGCCCGCGCCGGAGATGATATCGAGATGCGAATAGCCCAGCCGCTCCGCCGCACTGCGCACCGCACTGACACAGCCCTCGTCAAAGGCCACGGGGTCAAAGCCGCCAACCTTCTCGAATTCAATCTCCACACCCATGGAATCGGCAATCTTGGCCCCCTGCTCGCGCAGCTGGTTTTCCATGTCGGTGATCACGTCGAGATCCGGGCTGCGGAAATCGACGGTGAAGACCACCTTGCCCGGGATCACGTTGCGCGAGTTCGGGTAGACGTCGATATGCCCCGCCGCGCCCACCGCGTGCGGCGCGTGACTCCAGGCGATTGCGTCCACCGCCTCCAGGACCCGCGCCATCGCCAGGCCCGCGTTGCGGCGCATCGGCATCGGGGTTGAGCCGGTGTGGGCGTCCTTGCCGGTGATCGTCACCTGCGTCCAGCTGAGGCCCTGGCCGTGGGTCACAACGCCGATATCCTTGCCCTCGGCCTCCAGGATCGGCCCCTGCTCGATGTGCAGCTCGAAAAAAGCGTGCATCTTGCGGGCACCGGTTTCCTCTTCGCCGCGCCAGCCGATGCGCTTCAGCTCATCGCCGAACGTCTTGCCCTCGGCATCTACCCGGCCGTAAGCCCAGTCCTGGGTATGCACACCGGCAAACACCCCCGAAGACAGCATGGCCGGCGCATAGCGGGTGCCTTCCTCGTTGGTGAAGTTGGTGGCCACGATCGGGTGTTTGGTCTTGATGTTCATGTCGTTGAGCGAGCGGATCAGCTCAAGCCCCGCCAACACCCCCAGCACCCCGTCATATTTGCCGCCCGTGGGCTGGGTATCCAGATGCGAGCCCACATAGACCGGCAGCGCGTTTGGGTCGGTGCCCGCGCGCATCGCAAACATGTTGCCCATCTGGTCCAGCCCCATGGTGCAGCCTGCCTCCTCGCACCATTTCTGGAACAGGGCGCGGCCTTCGCCGTCCGCATCCGTCAGCGTCTGGCGGTTGTTGCCGCCCGCGACGCCGGGGCCGATCTTGGCCATCTCCATCAGGCTCTCCCACAGCCTGTCACCATTGATTTTCAGATTCTGTCCAAGCGACGTCATCTCGAGCTTCCTTCCCTGTGCGCCCGTCTTTGCGGGCTGGCTCCGGCTTGGCGCCGTGTTAGGTGGCTTCGAATGCTGGTCCGTTGCAATGCCGGGCTGTTCGCAATCCGGACATTGATTTGACCAACTGGTCAAACTCACGCTATCACGGGTTCACCACCAGTCAAGAAATTGCCGCAGGACCCTTGCAAAAAACGGCGCCTTTGCCGGAAACAGGTGAAATTCCGTGCTTTCGCCCGCCGCACGCGGCAGAAACAGACAAGGACGATCATGCCCGCAGACCGCGCGCCCACCCGCATTCAGAAGAAGAATCGCGCTGCCATTCTCGAAGCGGCGCTGGACGTGTTTTCAAGCCACGGCTTTCGCGGCTCCACCGTGGATCAGATCGCCAAGGCGGCCGGGTTGTCGAAGCCGAACCTGCTCTATTACTTCCCCTCCAAGGAAGCGATGTTCAACGAGCTGATGGCGGGGCTGCTGGACACCTGGCTCGACCCGCTGCGCGGCCTCGATCCCGAGGGCGAGCCGCTGGAGGAAATCCTTGCCTATGTGCAGCGCAAACTGCAAATGAGCCGGGACTACCCGCGCGAAAGCCGTCTTTATGCGAATGAGATCGTGCAGGGTGCGCCGCGGCTGCGAGAGGTGATCGCCACCGATCTCAAGGTTCTGGTGGAAGAAAAGGCCCAGCTGCTGCAGGACTGGATGGATGCCGGGCGGATCAACCGGGCGCACCCGAAACACCTGCTGTTTTCGATCTGGTCGCTGACCCAGCATTACGCGGATTTCGACGCTCAGGTGCGCACCCTGATGGGCGAGGAAGACCCGTTCGACGCCGCGCCGAAGTACTTGGAAACCCTGTACCGGCGGATGCTTACGCCCGAAAGCTGACCTCAGCTTTTTGCCGGACCGCTTGCACGCCAACCGGGTTCTCCCGCGCCCTCAGGTGGCATCAGCCTTGCTGATGCCCCCGTGGCGGCCTTGGGCCCGGCGCCGCGCAAAGCGCGGCGCCGGGCCCAACGGCAGGAGCGTCTCCTGAAAAGGAGGCCGACGGCGGGCGGGAGCCTTTGCTTCTGTGCTGCCCCGCCCGCCGGAGAGACCTACTCCGCGGCCGTTGCCGACGGGTTGTTCGGATGCGTGGTCCAGTTGGCGTATTCGCCCGAGACCACCTCGCCGGTGCGCTCGTCGATCTGGCCCGCAGGAACTTCCTCCATGGTGATGCAGCCCTCTACCGGACAGACGTTCACACAGAGGTTGCAGGCGACGCATTCGTCGTCCTTCACCGTGAACACCCGGTCTTCGCTCATCGCAATCGCCTGATGCGAGGTGTCCTCGCAGGCTGCATAGCAGCGGCCGCATTTGATGCAATCGTCCTGGCTGATCTTGGCCTTGGTGACGTAGTTCAGGTCCAGATACTGCCAGTCGGTCACATTCGGCACCGCCATGCCGATGAAATCCTGGGTGGAGGTGTAGCCCTTCTCATCCATCCAGTTCGACAGGCCCGATATCATCTCCTTCACCACGTTGAAGCCATAGGTCATCGCCGCGGTGCAGACCTGCACGTTGCCAGCGCCCAGTGCCATGAATTCCGCCGCGTCGCGCCAGGTGGTGACGCCGCCGATGGCAGAGATCGGCAGGCCGCGGGTCTGCGCATCGCGGGCGATTTCAGCGACCATGTTCAGCGCAATGGGCTTCACCGCCGGGCCGCAATAGCCGCCGTGGGTGCCCTTGCCGCCGATGGTCGGCTCCGGCGCCATGCTGTCGAGGTTCACCGAGGTGATCGAGTTGATGGTGTTGATCAGGCTGACCGCATCGGCGTTGCCCGCGTGCGCCGCCCGGGCCGGGTGGCGGATGTCGGTGATATTCGGGGTCAGCTTCACGATCACCGGCTTCGAGTAGTATTTCTTGCACCACTCGGTGACCATCTGAATATATTCCGGCACCTGCCCCACGGCAGAGCCCATGCCGCGTTCGGCCATGCCGTGCGGGCAGCCGAAGTTCAGCTCGATCCCGTCTGCGCCTGTGGCCTCCACCTGCGGCAGGATGTCCTTCCAGGCCTGCTCCTCGCAAGGCACCATGATCGAGACGATCACGGCGCGGTCCGGGTAGTCCTTTTTGACGCGGGTGATTTCCTCCAAATTGGTCTGCAGCGGCCGGTCGGTGATCAGCTCGATGTTGTTGAGGCCCAGCAGGCGGCGGTCGGCGCCCCAGATGGCGCCATAACGCGGGCCGTTCACATTGACCACCGGCGGGCCTTCGGCGCCCAGCGTCTTCCAGACCACACCGCCCCAGCCGGCCTCGAAGGCGCGGCGGACGTTGTATTCCTTGTCGGTCGGCGGCGCGGAGGCCAGCCAGAACGGGTTGGGGGATTTGATCCCCAGAAATTCTGTCGTCAGATCAGCCATTTGATCTCTCCTCTTAAGGCTAGCCCGGACTGGTCACCCGGTCCTGGCTTGCTCAGCCCATCAGGCTGGAGTGAATGTCCATTGCAGCGTCGCGGCCCTCGGCCACGGCAGTCACGGTCAGGTCCTCGCCGCCCGAGGCGCAGTCGCCCCCGGCCCAGACGCCCGCCACAGACGTGCGCCCGCTGGCATCGACCTTGATCTTGCGGCCCTCCAGCGCCAGCGCCTCCGGCTGGCCCTCCAGCGTCTGGCCGATCGCCTTGAACACCTGATCCGCTGCCAGACGCACGGTCTCACCCGTGCCGGAGACCTTCCCGTCCGTGACCTGAGTATACTCCAATTCAATCTCTGTCGCTGCACCGCTGCCGTGCACCGCGACCGGCATCACGTTGAACATCAGCTTGACGCCCTTGGAGGCCGCCAGATCCTGCTCAAACCGGCTGGCACCCATCTCTTCGCGGCTGCGGCGGTAGGCGATTGTGACGTTTTCGGCGCCCAACAGCTTGGACTGCACCGCAGCATCCACTGCGGTCATGCCGCCGCCGATCACCACCACGTTGCGGCCCACCGGCAGCACAGTGAGATCGTCCGCCTGGCGCAGTTCGGCGATGAAGTCCACCGCGTCGCGGACGCCCTCCATGTCCTCGCCGGGCGCGCGCAGGGCATTGACCCCGGCCAGACCGATGGAAAGGAACACCGCGTCATACGCCTCCTTCAGCGCATCCAGCGACAGATCCTTGCCCAGCGCCTTGCCGTAATCCATGGTGATGCCGCCGATTTGCAGCAGCCAGTCCACTTCGCGCTGCGCGAAGTTGTTGGTGGTCTTATAGGCGGCAATCCCGAATTCGTTGAGGCCGCCGGGTTTGGAGCGGGCGTCATAGACCACCACGTCATGGCCCAGCATCGCCAGCCGGTGCGCCGCAGACAAACCCGCAGGGCCCGCCCCCACAACGGCTACCTTCTTGCCGGACGCGGCGGCGCGGGTGAAGGGATGCACGCCCTTGGCCATCAGGGTGTCGGTGGCATAGCGCTGCAGGCGGCCGATCTCCACCGGCTTGCCCTCTGCCGTCTCCCGCACGCAGACCTCTTCGCACAGGGTCTCGGTCGGGCAAACCCGGGCGCACATGCCGCCGAGGATGTTTTGCCCCAAGATCGTGCGGGCCGCGCTTTCGGGGTGGCCGGCCTGGATTTCCCGGATGAACTGGGGGATGTCGATGCTGGTCGGACAGGCCGTCATGCAGGGCGCGTCATAGCAGAAATAACAGCGGTCGGCGGCCACGGCTGCTTCATGCGCGTCATATGGCGGGTGCAAGTCCGAGAAGTTCTCAGCGATCCCGGCAGCGTCAAGCCGCGCTGCCTGAATACCGGATGCCTGATGGCTGGTCGCCATTGGGTGTCTCCCTGATTTTCGGTTGTTCTTGCTATTCAGAGTGCCACAGTCCTATTTTTTATCAACTGGTAAAATTTTTCCCGCAGGCAAAAAATATGCCGCCCCCGAAGGAGCGGCGTGCAAGAACCTGATTTCACGCCGAAATCAGGCGATGCCTATTGAGCAGTCATTTGCGAAAGATGGCCGGTTTTCATCCACACTTTTGCCCCGTCCGGACCGGCAGTGGCCTCAAACCGGCTGCCGGGCGGCAGGCGCAGCCAGTCCCAGCGGGTGAAATCCTCGCCGTTTTCGCTGTAGCTGCCGTCCACCACAAAGACCTCCAGCCCGCCGGACGCCTGCAAGCTGACCGCCTGACGGGGTGCCCAGGTTTGCAGCGTCACCGTTTCGACCGCATCCTGAAACAGCTGTTGCTGCGCGGCATCCGCTTCGGCACGGGTTTTGACCTCGGTCCGGTCTGCAGGGTCGAACTGGTGCAGCTTGACCAGGATCACCGCGCCCTCCGCCGCGGCGGGCGTGTGGCTGGTCGCGGGCGGGTTGCGGACATAGGAGCCTGCGGGAAAGTCCCCGTGCTCATCCTGGAACACGCCGTCCAGCACCAGAAACTCCTCGCCGCCGTCATGCACATGCGCATCAAAGGCAGAGCCCGGCGCGAAGCGGACGATGGTGGTGGCGCGGGCAACTTCTTCACCGATGCGGTCGAGCATCTTGCGCTCTACCCCCGGTGCCGGGCTGGGCACCCAGGGCGTGTCCTCGAAATGCACCGCGGCGCGTTTGGTGAAATCGGCATTGATACGCATCTGGCTCTCCCCTTTGCTGCGCCAAGCAATGTGGCGGCTGGCCGGGACCAGGGGAAGAGCGCTCACGAAACCGTGCTTGATCCGCGGCGTCAGCCGGGCAGCACAGCAGTGGCTTCGATTTCCAACTTGGCCTCATCCTCGACCAGCGCCGAGACGACAACCATGGTCATCGCCGGGAAGTGATAGCCCATTACCGCGCGGTAGGCCTTTCCGACCTCTGCTTGATGGCTAAGGTATTCCGCCTTGTCAGTCACATACCAGGTCAGCCGGGTGATGTCCTCTGCAGTGCCGCCCGCGGCCTCCACCACCTCCAGGATGTTGCGCAGCGCCTGGCTCATCTGGCCGATGAAGTCATGCGCCTCGAACACCTGATCCGCGGTCCAGCCGATCTGGCCGCCGACAAACAGCAGCTTGCCCTCTGCGACCATTCCGTTGGCGTAGCCTTTGGCGGGCTTCCACCCTTCGGGATGCACACTGATGGCCGGCATGGCGGGGCTCCTTTGCTGATAATGCCTGCCACCGACAATAGCGCCGCCGCGGGAATTATTTCAAGCTTAAAACTTATAAGCCTGAAGCAAGCCCGTGGGACCGCCTGGGTCGCTCCCCCCTTCAGATGCTCATCTTTTTGAACACACCCTCCGGGATGTTGCGGATGATCAGCATGATCAGCCGCCAGACCGGCCGCACATAGACGACGTTTTTCTGCTTGGCGGTGGCATCGGTGATGGCGCGGGCGACTTCTCCGGGCTGGGCCGTCAGCTTGTCCGGCAGGTCCATGCCCTCGGTCATCTGCGTGGCGACAAACCCGGGCAGCACCGTAACCACATGCACGCCCTTGCGGGCCAGCCGGTTGCGCAGGCCGGACAGGAAGGCGGTGAAGCCGGCCTTCGCCGCGCCGTAGACATAATTGGTCGCGCGTCCCCGCTCACCGGCAACCGAGCTAATCCCCACCAGCGTGCCGGAGCCGCGCTGTTCAAACCGGCTGGCCAGTTCCGACAGAATGCTGGCCGGGCCTTCGAAGTTGCTGCGCAGCACTTGGGCCGCGGCGGCAGGGCTGGTTTCGCTTTCGCCCTGCTCCCCCATAAAACCAACGGCGCAGACGGCGATGCCCGGCAGTTCCGGCAGCGCATCGGCAAAGCGCTCGTGTTCTTCCAGCGCCAGCGCGTCGAACTCATGCAGGGAGACCGGCACGCTGTAGCGCAATTCCAGATCGGTCTTCTGGGGCTCCAGACTGTCCGCATTGCGGGCGGCAAGCTGCACCGGGCGGCCTTGCGCGGCATAGGCATGGGCCACAGCCATGCCGATGTCCGACCGGGCGCCGAGGATCAAAACGGGGGATTTGCTCATAGCGAAAGCCTTTGCGACTGGGCGGACTGAAAGGAGGGGTGCAGCCCGGACATTTGCCGCATCCCCGCGTACTCTGCGGCCCTGGGGTCGGCGGCACGCAGCGTGTCCCGGCTCATCCGGCTGTCCTTGGCCAGATAGAAGCGGCCGCCGTGGGCGATGGTGATCCGGTCGAGGTCCTGCATCAGCTGCAGGCTGCGGCGGTTGACCGGGAAGTCCAGCGCCAGGGTATAACCCTCCATCGGGAAAGAGAACGCGCTGTTCTGCGCGCCCAACCGTTTAAGCACCGCCAGAAACGACCCCTGCCCGGCAGCAGAGATCGCCTCGAGCAAGGCACGCAAGCCTGCCCGCGCGCTGTCCAGCGGCAGCACGCATTGAAACTGGGCAAAGCCCTTGCGTCCGTAGATCCGGTTCCAGCCCAACAGCGCATCGAGCGGGAAGAAGAAGCTGTCGTAACCGGTGATCTGCCGCCCGGCCTTGCGCGCCCCTGCCCAGTAATAGGCGGCATTGAACGCCCGCACGCTGTAGCGGTTCAGCGCAAAGGACGGGAACACGGGCGGTACGGTGCGGTTGCTGGCGCGGGGAATGGCAAAGGGGCGCGCGGCCTGGTCATAGCTCAGGTCCTGCAGCAGGGCATGTTCCCCCAGCATGACCAGCGACCGCCCCAGATTGTCGCCGCCCGCCAGGCAGTCGATCCAGGCCACCGAATAGGTTGCAGCGGCGGAGCGTTCGAAGATTTCGATGGCCGCGTCGAGGTTTGCAGCCGGAATCGTATCCTGCCGGATCCAGGCGGAGGGTACACGCCGCAGGCGGATGGCGGCCCGCAGGATCACACCCGTAAGCCCCATGCCGCCAGCGGTCCAATTGAACAACTCTGTGTTTTCCTCAGCGGAACAGCGGCGGACCGTTCCATCCGGCCCCATCACCTCGACCCAGTCCAGGCCGCTGCGGAAGCTGCCATCCTTGTGGTGGTTCTTGCCATGCACATCCGCGGCAATGGCGCCGCCAAGGGTCACGAACTTGGTGCCCGGCACCACCAGCGGAAACCAGCCCCGCGGCAGGAAGGCAGAGATGATATCGCCCAGCAGAACGCCGCTTTCCGCCACCAGCAGGCCGGTCTCCGCATCAAAGGAGATCATCTTGTTGAAATGGCGCATATGCAGGGTCGCAGGCACCCCAACCGCGCTGTCGCCGTAGGCGCGGCCATTGCCGCGGGCAATGACAGAGGGGCTATCGGTGATCAGCCGCTGCAGCTCTGCCTCGCTGCGCGGTGCCAGCAGCTGCGCCTGCGCCACGGGGTAGTTGCCCCAGCCGGACAGCCCCCTCATTCCGCCTCCGCCGTGCGGCGGGTGAAAACGAACTGCCGGTCCAGCTGGTATTTCACCGTGTAGCCGATCACCAGCCCCAGGATTGCCCCGGCCTCGCGCGCCGCATCGGTGCCCCAAGTGAGCCAGAACAGCGTCTCGGTGATCCAGAACACCGCCGTGGTCGCCACCCCCATCACCGAATACAGCAGAAAGGTCCGGCCCTGGTGTTTCAAGCCGCCCTGCTGGTCAAAGAAGATCCAGCGCTTGTCCAGCATGTACTTGACCACCAGCCCGGCCAGAGTGCCCGCAGCCATGGCAGCGGTGAAATAGGCGCCGGTCTCCCCCAGCTGCAACACCGCGCGCTGGGTGGCGAGGTTGACGGCGGTGGCGGCGGCCGCAAATGCGGTGTAGCGGACAAGAAGCTGCTGCAGGGTCATAGTGCGCTGCTCCACACCGCAAAGGACAGGGCGATCAAAAAGCACAGCTGGCTGCCGCGGTCGCGCGCCGCATAGACCACCGGGTCATCCTGCATTTGGCCCCGGTGGGCCAGCATCACCGTATTGGTGATCCAATAGAGCAGCACACAGCAAATCCCCCACAGCCCCTGCGGCGTGGCGTACAGCGCGGCCACCGCCGGCGAATTGAGGTAGAGCGCCAGAACCAGCACCGACACATAGCCCGCGGCAATCGCGATCATCGAGATGACCGGCAGATCGTCCACGTGATAGCCGCGCCCCTTGGCGGTCAGCTGCTGGCGCCTGGCGCTGTCCACCAGCTCTGCCTGGCGCTTCACGGCGGCCAGCGAAAAGAAGAAGAAAATGGAAAAGGCCAGCAGCCAGACCGACAGCGGTATGCCCGTGGCGGCACCTCCCGCTGCGATGCGGATGGTATAAAGCCCCGCCAGCAGGCAGATGTCCATCACAATCAGCCGCTTGAAATGCAGCGAATAAGCAGTTGTCATCGCGTAATAAAGCAGGATGACCCCAAGAAACAGCAGACCCAGCGGCAGGGCCGCCGCCAACCCGCCCAGAAACAGCGCCGCCGCCATCCAGCTGCCGTGTTCAATCGGGATGCTTCCCGCGGCAAAGGGCCGGAACCGCTTGCGCGGATGGGCGCGGTCGGCGTTCAGGTCAAGGAGGTCGTTCACCACATAGACGCTGGAGGCAATCAGGCTGAACGACAGGAAAGCCAGCAGCGACTGCACCAGAGTTACCATGTCCAGCTGATGCGCGGCCAGCATCGGCAGGAAAACGAGGATGTTCTTCAGCCACTGATGCGGTCGCAGCGCCTTGACATACGCAGTCAGCGCGGGCTCTGCCGTCGCCAGATGCTCTGTCCGGGACGCAGCTTGCTCCGCCTTCTGGCGCAGCGCCGGTGGGGCATTCACGGTGACCGCCTTTGACGCCAGCCGCCAGACCGGCAGATCGGCCGGGGAATCCCCCATGTAGGCAAAGCCGCCCGCGCCGAACCGGCTTTGCAGGAACTCCGCCTTGACCGGCCCTTTCAGGTTTTCGGTGCCGCTGGAGCCATGGACCTCGTCAAACACGTCCAGATGAGCGGCGATCTGATCGGCGATGGACTGGTCGCTGGCGGTCACCAGCGCGGTCTGGCCGCCCCGCTGCCGCCAGTCCCTGACATAGTCCACGACCGCCGGATCATAAGGCAGGCTGGCCGCATCAATCCGGGAGGTGCCGGCCAGATGCCGCTTCAGCGCCGCCCGGCCGTTCAGCAGCGCAACCGCCGCGGAAAAGGGGCTTTTCCAGTCGCGCCCGAAGGAGGACCAGAAGCTTTCATACAGGATATTGCTGCGCAGCAGGGTGCCATCCAGGTCGACGGCAAGCATGCCGGGCTGCCCGGCCGGAAGCGATGAATCTGTCGTCAAATGAAATCAACCGGAAGATGGTTTTGGTCCCTGCCCCGCTTGTACCAGCGGCCCGGCTTTTTGGCTAGGTGCCAACGCAGCCGTGCCGGGGCCGCCTGTTGCAACGATGCCTGAGCCGGAGCCGCTCTCCGGCAGGGGGAATTTCATAGAGACCCAAGTTCCACTATGACGGTACAAAACATTTGAGGTCCGGCATGACAACTCCCCCGCACGTTTCCGGCATCGCGCGCGCTCCGGCGCCCGGGCTGGCTTCGCTGCTGCGCGATACCGCAGTTTTCACCCTTGCCGCTGCGGCGATCGTGCTGGTGAGCAGAACACTGGCGGCGCTGCTGCTGGAGATCCGCCCCGATCCTGTCCACCTGTCCGGGGCATACCAGCACCTGCCGGTGCAGCAGCTGCATGACGGGCTGCTGGAGGCGCTGATCGCCTTGCATTCGCAGCCGCCGTTCTGGAACTTTCTGCTGGGGCTGGCGGCCAAGGCCTGCAATGCGCAGGAGGCCTGCATGATCCAGCTGATCTGGGGAAGCCACCTGTTGCTGACTGTTGTGACCGCTGCCAGCATGTATGCCGCCCTGCGGCTGCTGTCGCCGTCACGAAAGCTGGCCTGTCTGCTGCCGCTGGCCTATGTACTGACGCCGGCGGTGTTCTACTATGAGAACTTCATCCTCTATGCCCATTTCACCTCAGCGCTTTTCGCGCTGTCGTGCCTCTTCGTCCTGCTGCTGCTGAAGACGCGCCGCACGCTGTATTTCCTGCTGTTCTGCACCTGCCTCGCGATCCTGTCGCTGACCTGGACGCTGTTTCACCCGGTCTACATCCTGCTGGTCGGAGGCCTGCTGCTGTTCAACGCGGGTGCCGGACCGGTCCGCGCCGCCATCCTGGCCCTGACGCTGGCGGTGTCGCTGCTGCCGTCGGTCAAAAACAAGGCGGTGTTCGGCATCTTCAGCTCCGGCAGCTGGCTGGGCCTCAATGTCTCGCAAGTGGCTCCCGAGCGGATCGAGGGCTGTTCCTTCAAGACCTTTGCGGAAACGCATGGGCTGATCGGCCAGCATATTGGCAGCGCCCTGAACGATCCCCGGATGATCGATTATTCCAAAACCTGCCTGAAGAAGTCCTTGGAGGTGATTTCCGCCAGACCGTTGCAGTATGCCGCCGGGGTGGTGGTGCGCGCCTTCACCAGCCTGTCGCTGTGGCCGAACGAATACCTGTTCCCGCCGCTGAACTGGGACCGCTTCCCCAAACTGCCGGACACCAAGCGGGTGCTGACCGAAGACAACAAGATCGTGATTGACCCCAGCCTGTCGCGGTTCCTGACGCTGGCGCTGAACCTGTTCGCGCTGATCGCCCTGGCGGAGCTTGCGCGCCGGGACAGGGATCCGGCACGCCGGGCGTTCTATCAGGTGATGCTGCTGTCGGTCGTGCTGTTCCTGGGGGTGGCGCACGCCGTGAACGGGCCGGAGCAGGAGCGCATGCGCTATACGCTGCATCCGCTGTTCTGGGGGCTTTACGCCGTGGTGCTGCTGGAAGCCGGCCGCCGCCTCAGGCGGATGGCGGGACGCGCCGGGGCAGAAAACCTGCCGTCACCGGGCAGTTCGCACTAAACGTCCGTAACGCAGATACAAAACTGGCGCCGGCGGCACTGCTGCCCGCCCGGCGCCAGCAATTTCCCTGCCAGGGCCGAAGCCCCGAGCGGCTTACATGCCCAGGGCTTCCTTGTACATTTCCAGCACCGCCTCTTCTTCGGCGATGTCGTTTTCGTCGCGCTTGCGCAGGGCGATGATCTTGCGCATCACCTTGGTGTCGTAGCCGCGCCCCTTGGCTTCGGCCATCACCTCTTTCTGCTGCTCGGCGATCGTCTTTTTCTCTTCGTCCAGACGCTCGAACCGCTCGATAAACTGGCGCAGTTCGCCAGCGGTCACACGGTAGTTTTCGCTTTTTTCGTCTTCGGTGATATCCATCTGCGGCTCCGTCGGCACATGCTGTCAGTTGCTGTCGGAGCAAGGGGATAGCGCCCCGCCCGCCGCGCCGCAAGAAGGGAAAGCGGCGGAGCTGCGCCAAGCGGCAAAAACCGGCACCCGTGCCTGCGCGGCTTGCGCGCCGCGAACGGATCGGCTAGGCGCGGCACGACGCAACCCCTGCAGGAGCACACCCATGTTCGATCTTATCGTTTGGACCGGAGCCGCCTTGTCCGTTGCCGGGCTGCTGGGGCTGGTCTGGTGCATCATCAAGGTCGCACGCGCCCGCCGCCAGAAACTGGATGACGACGCGCTGCGTGCCGTTGTTCAATCGGTGCTGCCCTACAACCTGGGCGCCCTTCTGCTGTCGGTTCTGGGCCTTATGCTGGTGATGACGGGCATCTTTCTGGGCTGACGCCCGGCCCGCCCCTGTCTGAAAACCAGTCTGCGTCAGACGGGCATATTATCGAACATCTCTTCCACCGCTTCTTCGCACAGCGCAGCCTCAAGACGGCGGAACCGGCGCGGAACCTCTGCCCCTTTCTTGCGCATGTGATCCAGCAGCCGGATGAATTCGGGCCGCATGGCCAAGCGGGCCGCGCCGGTCTCTTTCTGAATTCTGGTTTCCAGCTGTTCGACGGTGTGAAACAGATCTTCCATTGTCATAAGCAGTCCTCCCTACGTCCTGCGATTGTGACAGTATTTCGCAACAGGAATACGAAATCCCGCAGAATGTTACCTTTGCGCCGCAATTTCACGCTTTTTTTACGGCTTCCTGACGCTTTTGCGGCTTTACTCAGCACCATATGATTCTAACGGGGCCGGTTTGGGCCGCGCCTTGACACACATCAGACAGCTGCGATGATTTTTGCCGAAGCCTGCAGCAAAGCCCGCCGGCTCTCTTGAAACATATTCTCAAATCAATATATGATTTCCCAGCATCCAGGGAGACTGACAGATGACCCCCGCCGTCAAAGCCTTTTTCGACGAAGCCACCAACACCGTGTCCTACGTGGTGCGCGAGCCCGAGGGCACAGCCTGCGCCATCATCGACTCGGTTCTGGACTTTGACCACGCCGCCGGGCGCACCAGCACCGCCTCTGCCGACGCCATCATCGCCTGGGTCAAGGCCGAAGGCCTGCGGGTGGAGTGGATCCTGGAGAGCCATGTCCATGCCGACCACCTGTCCGCCGCCCCCTATCTGCAAGAGCATCTTGGCGGCAAGATCGGCATCGGCGACCGGATCACCGTGGTCCAGGACACCTTTGGCAAGATTTTCAACGAAGGCACCGAATTCCAGCGCGACGGCAGCCAATTCGATCAGTTGTTCCGCGAAGGCGACAGTTTCATGATCGGCCAGTTGCGTGGCGAGGTGCTGCACACGCCCGGCCACACGCCTGCTTGCCTGACCTATGTGATCGGCGATGCGGCGTTTGTCGGGGACACGCTGTTCATGCCCGATTTCGGCACCGCCCGCTGCGATTTCCCGGGCGGCTCCTCTGCCGATCTGTACAACTCGATCCAGAAGATCCTGGCACTGCCGGACGAGACCCGCATCTTTGTCGGCCACGATTACAAGGCGCCGGGCCGCGACGATTACGCCTGGGAAACCACGGTGGGCGAGCAGAAGGCGCTGAACGTGCATGTAGGCCAAGGCCGCAGCATCGAGGAATTCGTCAAGATGCGCGACGCCCGCGACGCGACGCTGGGGATGCCGCGGCTGATCCTGCCGTCGCTGCAAGTGAATATGCGCGCTGGCCAGATGCCGGAGCCGGATGAGCAGGGCGATGTGTTCCTGAAGATCCCGGTGAACAAGATCTGACCGGACGCACGGGAAAGGACCAGGGAAAGACAATGCAAGCAGACTGGATTTGGGGATTGGGCGGCGGCCTGCTGATCGGGCTTGGCGGCGCGGTTTACCTGCTCGGAAACGGCCGGATCATGGGGGCTAGCGGCATCCTGGGCGGTCTTCTGGATGGCAGCGGCCGCAACACCGCGGCGGAGCGGATCGCTTTTATCGCCGGGGTGATTGGCATGCCGCTGCTGATCGGGCTGCTGACAGGGGGCACGCCCAATACCCATGTCACCAGCAATGCAGCGGTTCTGGTGCTTGCCGGGCTGCTGGTGGGTGTGGGCACCCGCGTTGCCAACGGCTGCACGTCCGGTCACGGGGTCTGCGGCATTTCCCGCCTGTCCCTGCGCGGGATTGCGGCGACCGCCGTCTTCATGCTGGCGGGCATTCTGACGCTGGCGGTGCTGCGCCAGCTGCTGGGGGTGATCTGATGCTGCGGATTTTTCTGGCACTGGCCGCAGGCAGCCTGTTCGGGGCCGGCCTGATGCTTTCGGGGATGACCGACACCGCCAAGGTGCAGGGGTTCCTGGATATCTTTGGCAACTGGGATCCGACCCTGGCCTTCGTGATGGGCGGCGCGCTGCTGCCGATGGCGCTTGCCTGGCGGCTTACGGAAGGGCGCAAACCGGCTGCCGGCGGCAGCTTTCCCGCCCCGCCCTCTGCCGAGCTGGACCGTCGGCTTGTTCTTGGGTCGGTGCTGTTCGGCATCGGCTGGGGGCTGGTGGGCCTGTGCCCCGGCCCGGCGATGGCCTCGCTCAGCTACAACAGCTGGCAAGGCGCGCTGTTCCTGGCGGCAATGGCCTGCGGCATGATAGCCGCCCCGGCCGTCAGCCGGCATCTGGACCGCGGCGCCGCAAGCGCGTAAGGAGTCGGCCCATGGATGCAAGTGTAATCACCCCCCGCTATTCGGTCTCGCCGCAGATCTCGGCTGAGGACCTGCCCGCCATTGCCGCAGCCGGCTATACGATGGTGATCTGCAACCGCCCGGACGAGGAAGTGCCGCCCAGCCATCAGGCTGACGCGATCCGCGCCGCGGCTGAAGCAGCCGGTCTGCGGTTTGAGGCTCTGCCCCTGACCCACCAGACCATGACGCCGGAAAACGTGGCGGCGCAGCGCGAGTTCTATGAAAACAGCGAAGGCCCGGTGCTGGCCTATTGCGCTTCCGGCACGCGCAGTTCCGTAGTCTGGGCGCTGGGCCAGGCCAGCGAAATGAGCGCGGATGACATCCTGCAAAAGACCGCTGCGGCGGGCTATCAGCTGGACGGGCTGCGCCCGGCGCTGGACTCGCTGGCAAACCGCTGAGGCCGTAACGGCAGGGGGTGCGGCCTGCACCCCCAAGCGGCTGCTTCCGGATTGAAACCCGCACCCTCTCCAAAAACAAAAGATGGCTTGATAGCAAATCGCTGCCGGTGCCGGCGGGCGGCTAAAGCTGCCTCGCGGCAATGGCGGCGGATACAGTGGCGCGGCACTGCGGATACAGCTGACCGCCAGCTTCCGCCTGACCGCTGACCGAGCAGAGAGCGGCTGCGGACAGGCCGCGTTTAACCAGGGACCTCCTGAACCGGCTTCAGCCGTTCTCCGTCAAGGCTCAGTCCAGCCCGGCCAATTGCGAGATTTCTGCCGCATCGCCGGCCTCGAAATCGCCGAGGTCGGCGGCGGGAAAATCGGGCAGATCCGGCAGATCGGGGAGATCCGGCAGCCCGCCGTCGAGGCCCCCCATGCCAAACCCGCCATCACCGTCGAGATCAGACAGGTCCAGACCATCCAGGCCGGCGTCCATTCCGCCCAGTCCGCCCATGGCACCGCCATTCAGCGCCGGTGCGGCCTCCAGTGCGGGCAGGCCGCCGTCGTCCATCGGATCCTGCAGACCCTGGTCGGCAATGCCCATGCCAAGGGCCGGCGGCGCGTCCGGCAGCGCATCCAGGCCGCCCCCGTCGGAAAAACCCATGCCGTCGCCGCCGCCATCACCCGCCAGCCTCGCGCCCGACCGGTTCAGCCGGACCGCGCGGGACCCGTTCATTTGTCCCAGCCGCCCCTGCGCCACCGGCTTGCCGCCGATGGTCAGCAGGTCGGTTTCATACAGGAACGCCTGATCCAGCGGCAGCGTGTCGCCGATCTTGAGGCTCGTGAAGTCGCGCAGCGGAACCCGCATCTTGCACAGGACCGCGGTCAGCTCTGCGCGGATAGAATCGAGGTTGCGGCCCAGCGACGGACCCTGGGCGCCGCCGCCCTGGCTCTCCTGCAGTTCCTCAGCAGTGGGTTCCGGCAGGATCAGTTTCATCACGCCCTGCATGGCGCCGCAGGCCAGATCCAGGTTCAGCTCGATCACCCGGTAGTCGTCAGCCTCCATCCCCAGCACCAGGCTGCGCACGTTTTCGACCTGGGCGCCAAAGCGGTAGCCGGCAAAGATGGCCTGATCCGCCTGGCCCTCCAGCATCGACACCACCTTGGCAAAGGAGCGTTCCAGGAATTCCGCGGTCATTGCGGCGTCGGTGGGGGTGTAGAGCCGTTCATTCGGCGCCTTGCCGATAACCGCGCCGATGGTCTGCTGCTGAATCAGCGCCGTCACCGTGGCCGCGTCCATGCTGGCCGCACCGACCCGCCCGTTCGGGCAGTCCAGCACCACAAGCAGGTCTTTGTCGGACAGGTTCCGGGCCAGATCCTCGGAAACGCGGTTGCACTGGCGGGCCGCCAGCACTGCCAGCGGCAGTTCGCACAGATCAGCCGCCGCGCGCGCGAGGGAACGGCGCAACGCCTTCAGCGTCAGGGAGCTGCTGATCGCCCCTGAGCCTTCCTTGGTTGCTGCCAGCTTGCGTGCAAGCACACTTTGCTTACCGCTGCCCGCCTGTGCTGCTTCTGTCTCAGACATAGGCTGTTTAACCTGCCCCATACGCGTCCCGTTTCCCCGGTTTTACCCGAAAGGAGGTTAACAACTCCTGTACCTCACAACAGGTTACGCCGCCTTTTCGCCCGCAGCGGGTAAGGAAACCCGGAAAGCGCCGCCACTGTGGCCCGGCAGGTAGCAGATATCGCCACCAAGCCGCTGCATGACCTCGCGGCAGATTGCCAGCCCAAGCCCGGCACCGCCCGCGCGCTCAGGGCTGACGCGGGAGAATTTCTCGAAAATCATTTGCCGGAACTCCGCGGGCACGCCGCTGCCGTTATCCGTGAAATCAATATGCAGGCGGCCGCCGGCGGCAGTGGCGGAGATGGTCAGCTCCGGCTCCTCCGCATCGCAGTATTTCTGGGCATTTGCGATCAGGTTGATGAACACCTGCGCCAGCCGGTCGAGGTCCGAGGAGAGGCGGAAAGTTTCCGTCTCCGGGGTGCGGATCACCTTCAGCGGCCGGTCCGACCCCGCCAGCGCCGCCGCGAGCGCATGGTCCAGAACTTCCGGCAGGGTGCCCGCCGTCATGTTGAGGCTCACCTGGCCGTTTTCCAGCACGCTCAGGTCCAGAAGATCGTTGAGCAGCCGGGTCAGCCGCAGCGTCTCGTCATGGATGATACCGGCATAGTGGCGCTGCTCCTTGGGGTTGAGCTGGCCGTCATCGCGCAGGATTTCCGAGAACGCCCGGATCGAGGTCATCGGCGTGCGCAGTTCATGGCTCACCTGGCTGAGGAAGGCATCTTTCTGCTCAGAAATCTGGGTCAGCTTTTCGTTTGTTTCCCGCAACTTGCGCGCCGTTGCCGACAGCTCTGCCGATTGCGCCTCAAGGCGGCTGGAATATTCCAGCATCTGCGCCGTCTCATCCGCCACCGCCAGCAGATCCTGAACAGAGACCGACGAGCCGCCGACAATCTGGCCGATCATCGCATGCGCCGCCGCCGCCCCGATGGAAGCGCTGAGCTCGCGCTCCAGCCGCTCCAGGAAGGCCGGCGTCGGCTCTGGCAAGGGGCCGCGGCCGCCCTGGCGCAACCGCTCGCGCTGGAAGAAGGCCTGCGCCTCGGGTGCGCCGAGGATCCGCTGCGACATGATCATCAGGTCTTCGGATTGCGCCACGGATCCGGTCCAGCCGCGCGGGCCCGCGGAATGGTCGAACACATTTACGAATTGCGCCCCCTGCAGCCGCTCCAGCGGGCTGGGGAAGCTCATCAGAGACACCAGGCAGAAGGCCAGGGCATTGAGGCTCATCGACCACATCACCGCATGTACCGTCGGGTCCAGCCCTTCGATCCCGAACAGCGCCTCCGGCCGCAGCCAGGCCAGGCCAAACAGGCCCTCGCGCAGGATGTGCTCCGGCAGCAGCCCGCCGCCCAGCGCCGGCAGCAGCATGGTATAAAGCCAGATGGCAAAGCCCACGGTGAGCCCGGCCAGGGCGCCAGAGCGGGTGGCGCCGCGCCAGAACAGCCCGCCAACCAGAGCGGGCAGGATCTGCGCCACCCCGGCAAAGGAGATCAGACCGATGGCCGCCAGCGCGGCGGCGCCGCCGGACAGGTGATAATAGAAATACCCCAGCGCCATGATCACCGCGATCGACACCCGGCGGGAAAACAGCACCACATCGCGCACATCGCCCGAGACCGAGGCCTGGCGGCTTTGCAGCCGCAGCCAGACCGGCATCACGATATGGTTAGACACCATCGTCGACAGCGCCATGGCCGCCACGATCACCATCGAGGTCGCGGAGGAGAAGCCGCCCAAGAATGACAGCACCGCCAGCCCCTGCTGCCCCTGCTGCAAGGGCACCGTCAGAACGAACATGTCCGGATTGGCGCCCGCGGGCAGCAGTTCCAGCCCGACCACGGCAATCGGCACCACGAACATCGAAATCAGCAGCAGGTAGAGCGGAAAGGCCCAGGAGGCGATGCGCAGGTGGCGTTCGTCCTCATTTTCCACCACCATCACCTGAAACATCCGCGGCAGGCAGACAAAGGCGGCAGCGGCAAGAAAGGTGATTGTGGCCCAGCGGCTGCCATCGACGTTCCAGTGGCCGATCTGAGAGGCATCAATGCGCTGCAGGGTCTCGCCAACGCCGCCCGCCACACCCCAGACGACAAACACCCCGACCGCCAGCAGCGCCGCCAGCTTGACGATCGCCTCCAGCGCAATGGCGGTCACAACCCCGTGGTGGCGCTCATTGGCGTTGAGGTTGCGGGTGCCGAACAGGATTGCAAACACCGCCAGCCCGGCGGCCACCCAGAACACGGTCGACGTTTCATTGTAGCCGCGGATAGGATCAGCCTCGGCGAAGATTGCGAAGGACAAAGTAACCGACTGCAGCTGCAGCGAGATATAGGGGGTAACACCGATGACCGCGAGGATCGTTACCCCGGTGGCCAGCAGGTTCGACTTGCCGTAGCGCGAGGAGATCAGGTCAGCGATCGAAGTGATCCGCTGGCTGCGCCCGATCCGCACCAGCTTGCGCAGGCCCCACCACCAGCCGATCATCACCAGCGACGGGCCAAGGTAGATCGTCACGAACTCCAGGCCCGACCGCGCCGCATAGCCGACCGCGCCGTAAAACGTCCAGGCGGTGCAATAGACCGACAGTGACAGCGTGTAGATCAGCGGCGAACGCATCCAGGCGGCGCTGCGGCCGCGGGCGGCCATCCGGTCGGCCCAGAAGGCGATGAAGAACAGGAAAGCCACATAGGCGAGGCAGACAAAGGCCAGCACATTCAGGGAGGCCATCAGGCGTCCTCCGCACCGGAGGAGCCGTCACCGGGAAGCTCTGCCCCGTCCGGCCCGCCGCCGGTCCAGTGGTCGGCCCACCGCTGCACGGTCAGGCTGAAGGCGAAACAGGCGCCGATCAGACCGATCCAGACCGCAAAGACATAGATGATCGCCGATGACATGCTGACCCCGCCGCGGGCCGCCGGGTGGGTCGAGGCCTCAGGCCAGAGCAGCGGCAGCGCCAGCAGCAGCACTCCCAGCACCGGCAGCAGCCGGGCGATGTCCATCAGGCGGCGGCGGCGGTAGGTCTGGCGTTCCGCGCGGGTGCCCGTTTGCTCTCTGGGGCTGACGTCGCGGGTCATCCCTGCCCGGCCTGGGCGTGCAGGTCCCGCACGGCTGTCAGCACCTCGGCGTTGGAAAAGGGCTTGGTCATGAACCGGGTGACGCCGGCTTTCTCCGCCATCTCGCGGTCGCGCATCTGGCCGCGGGCGGTCAGCATCAGCACCGGCAGCGCCTGCATCCCCGCTTCGGCGCGCAGCTCGCGCACGATCTCCAGCCCGCTTTTGCCCGGCAGCATCAGATCCAGAATCACCAGGTCGGGATTGGCATCCCGGATCACCTCCACCGCGGTGGCGCCATCGGTGTGGGCATCCACGCTCCACCCGTCCCGGGTCAGCAGAAACCGGATGGCCTCGGTGATATTCGGCTCATCTTCGATCAGTACAACATGCCTGCCCATCAGCAGAATTTCCTCCCGGCGCCCCCTGCCGCACAAGCCGGTGCGGGCACGCATTCCTTTTGGCGCAGGTTAGCCCTGCGGCCATGTTGCTGTCAAAACTCTTCCTTCAGGATCGACGGCTCGCGCCGGGCCGGACAGCCGCGGCGCGGGCAGATCCGGCAGCTGGCGCCGACCGGCTGCGGATCCTGCGCGTCCTGCCCGCCGGGCAGGATCAGCATCACCGCCCGGTACAGCGGGTCAGCCCCGAAATCCGGCATCTCCAGCGGCCAGGCCACCGCCATACAGTCAAAGGCCGCCGCGTTGCGCCCCTGCTGCACGACGTTGCGCCGCACCGGAACCTGCGGGCGCACCAGCGCGGTGTAGAGCGGCCACAACGGACAGGACGCCCCGAACCGCGGCATGGCAAAGCCGGTGACCGGCTTGCGGAACAAAAGCGTGCCGGAGGCATCGCAGATCACCAGCCCGGTCTCGCGGCCCAGCACCTCTTCCGGCAGCGCAGCCAGACGGCGCAGCACCGCAGGCAGGCCGCAGCCGAACTGCCGTGCCAGCGCCACCGGATCAAGCCCGCCGGAGCGGATCTCGCGCGCCAGCGCCGGCAGCGGCATGGCGCGGGCATCCGCCTGGTATTGCTCCAGCGCTGCGCGGGCCAGGCTGCGGGCCGCCTCGCTTACCAGTTCCGGGGCGTCCTGCACCAGCCCTTGCGGCTCCGCTGTCCCCTCCTCCAGCGCCGGAAAATGGAAGCCGCTGGCCTGCAGGAAGGCCTCGGCCTCCTCTTGCGGCATGCCGCGGCGGTCCTCGCCGGTGTCGCCCTCATCCAGAAGGCTGACCAGCGCCCGGCTGCTTTCGGACAGGCGCAGTGAATCCTGGTTGAGGTTCTTGTGGAAACGGTCGCGCCACTCCGGTTCCAGCTCGCCGGTTTCCGCCAGGATCGACGCGGTGGAACGGATCGCAGCGGCGGTCGACAGCACCTCATGCACCGAGGCCGCCAGGTTGGGGTCGTGGGTCAGCCGGTCCGAGAGCGTCTCGACCGTGCGCTCCAGCGTGGCGATGCGGCGGTGGCCGGAAGCCAGCACCTCTGCCCAGCCCGGAAAGCGTCCGGCAAACTCGTCCACCCGGTCCAGCTCCGCCACCGGCACGCCGCTGTCAGCCGCCGCCTCCCGCAGGGTGGAGATCAGCGCCGCCTCCGCCCCCTCGCTCAGCATCGACGGCTCCACCCCCAAAACCCCTGCGATGCCGACCAGCAGCTTGCCGCCGATTCTGCGCCGGTTGTGCTCGATCAGGTTGAGGTAAGAGGCTGAAATCCCGGCCTCCCGCGCCAATTCAGCCTGGCGCAACCCCAGGATGAGCCTGCGTTCGCGGATCCGGCTGCCGGTCAAGGTGTCGCGTGCCATGCGGACAGGCCTCCCAAAACACTTTCAATTCAAGGGCTTTCTGCAACGCAATATAAGTTTGTTTACAGCGCAGCCCGGAATATTGTTCATTTATTTACAGAATTTTCAAGCTGCAAAAGGGTTTTATTGCTTGGGTTTACATGACGCTCTCATACTGATTTTGCACTCATCGTGCTGGTACCGCGCAGAAGTGAGGAGCTGCAAGGCACCAATCATATTAGGGAGGAATACATGTCCAAATTTGAGGTTTCGCGCCGTGGTGTCCTGAGGACCGGCGCAATGGCAGGCGCTGGCGTGGCGCTGCCGACCATCTTCACCGCTTCTTCCGCCGCGGCCTTCACCAATGAGCCGACCGGCGGCACCGTCACCCTGGGCTTCAACGTGCCGCAGACCGGCCCCTATGCCGATGAAGGCGCCGACGAGCTGCGCGCCTACGAACTGGCTGTCGAGCATCTGAACGGCGGCGGCGACGGCGGCATGATGAACACCTTCAGCTCCAAGGCGCTGCAGGGCAACGGCATCCTGGGCAAGAAGGTGGAATACGTCACCGGCGACACCCAGACCAAATCCGATGCCGCCCGCGCCTCCGCCAAGTCGATGATCGAAAAAGACGGCGCGGTGATGATCACCGGCGGCTCCTCCTCCGGCGTGGCCATCGCGGTGCAGGGCCTCTGCCAGGAGGCGGGCGTGATCTTCATGGCCGGTCTCACCCATTCCAACGACACCACCGGCAAGGACAAGAAGGCCAACGGCTTCCGCCACTTCTTCAACGGCTACATGTCGGGCGCGGCGCTGGCACCGGTGCTCAAGAACCTCTATGGCACCGACCGCACCGCCTATCACCTGACCGCGGACTACACCTGGGGCTGGACCCAGGAAGAGTCGATTGCAGCCGCCACCGAAGCCATGGGCTGGCAGACCGTGAACAAGGTCCGCACCCCGCTGGCGGCCACCGATTTCTCTTCCTACATCGCGCCGGTGCTGAACTCGGGCGCCGACGTTCTGGTGCTGAACCACTATGGCGGCAACATGGTGAACTCGCTCACCAACGCGGTGCAGTTCGGCCTGCGCGACAAGGTGGTGAACGGCAAGAACTTCGAGATCGTGGTGCCGCTCTACTCCCGCCTGATGGCCAAGGGCGCAGGCGAGAACGTCAAGGGAATCCACGGCTCCACCAACTGGCACTGGACGCTGCAGGATGAAGGCTCCAAAGCCTTCGTGAAATCCTTTGGCACCAAGTACGGCTTCCCGCCGAGCCAGGCGGCGCACACCTGTTATGTGCAGACCCTGCTCTATGCGGATGCTGTGGAACGGGCCGGCAGCTTCAACCCCTGTGCGGTTGTGGAAGCCCTGGAAGGCTATGAGTTCGACGGTCTGGGCAACGGTCCGACCCTCTACCGCGCCGAAGACCATCAGTGCTTCAAGGACGTCCTGGTGGTGCGCGGAAAGGAAAACCCGACGTCGGAGTTCGACCTGCTTGAAGTGGTCGAGGTCACCCCGCGGGCACAGGTGGAATATGCCCCCGATCATCCGATGTTCGCTGGCGGCAACCTGGGCGCCTGCAACCCGGGCGCATAAGCCAGCCACAGGGCACCGGAGCTCTAAGAAGTATCCGGGCCGGAGTCCGCACCGGACTCCGGCTGCCCCAACCGGCCCGTCCGCTCCCCCGCCGGGCGGGCCATCCCGAACCTGACGCACGGTGGGACCCATGGACGCCATTCTCCTGCAAATCCTGAACGGGCTCGACAAGGGCTCGGCCTATGCGCTCATCGCGCTGGGATTGACACTTATCTTCGGCACGCTGGGCGTGGTGAACTTTGCCCATGGGGCCCTGTTCATGATCGGCGCCTTCTGCGCCGTGACCCTGCAACGCATTCTAAACCTCAGCTTCGAGGTGGTCGACGAGACCCAGACCGACTTCCTCGGCAACCCGCTCAAGGTGAAAACTCCCTATGCCGAGGCGTGGTTCGGCCCCGAGTTCGGCGGAGCCCTCATCGACTGGGCAGTGCCGCTGGCGATCCTCTTTGCGATCCCGATCATGATCGGCGTCGGCTATGTGATGGAGCGCGGGCTGATCAAGCATTTCTACAAGCGCCCCCACGCGGACCAGATCCTGGTGACCTTCGGCCTCGCCATCGTGCTGCAGGAGGTGGTCAAGTACTTCTACGGCGCCAACCCGATCCAGACCCCGGCGCCGGACGCGCTGAACGGCGTCGTGAACCTGGGTGCCGTGATCGGTATGGACATCATCTATCCGGTCTGGCGTGTGGTGTATTTCTTCTTTGCCGTGCTGATCATCGGCGGCATCTTCAGCTTCCTGCAGTTCACCACCTTCGGCATGGTGGTGCGGGCCGGCATGGCCGACCGCGAGACCGTGGGCCTGCTGGGCATCAACATCGACCGCCGCTTCACCATCATGTTCGGCATCGCGGCCGCGGTCGCGGGCCTGGCTGGCGTCATGTACACGCCGATCAACTCCCCCAACTACCACATGGGCATGGACTTCCTGGTCCTCAGCTTCGTGGTGGTGGTTGTCGGCGGCATGGGCTCCCTGCCCGGTGCGGTACTGGCGGGGTTCCTGCTGGGTGTTCTGGAAAGCTTTGCCTCGATGAACGAGATCAAGTCGCTGATCCCCGGCATCGACCAGATCATCATCTACGTGGTCGCAATCATCATTCTGCTGACCCGTCCGCGGGGCCTGATGGGCCGCAAAGGCGTGATGGAGGACTAAGACATGTTCGGACTGGACAAAAGAGACACTTCCCTGCTGATCATCGTCGCCATCCTGACGCTGTTTGCTCCCTTCATCCTGAACCCCTTCCCTACCGGCAGCGCCATGGCGCAGTTCAATGCGGGATATCCGGACCTGATGCAGCGTTTTGTGATCTTCGGGATCTTCGCCATCGGCTTCAACATCCTGTTCGGCCTCACCGGTTACCTGTCCTTCGGCCACGCGGCCTTTCTGGGGGTCGGCTCCTACTCCGCGGTCTGGATGTTCAAGCTTATCGGGATGAACGTGATCCCTGCGATTGTGCTGTCGGTGATCGTCGCGGGCCTGTTTGCGCTGCTCATCGGTTTTATCAGCCTGCGCCGCTCCGGCATCTACTTCTCGATCCTGACGCTGGCTTTTGCGCAGATGTCCTTCAACCTTGCCTATTCGGTGCTGACGCCGGTCACCAACGGCGAGACCGGCCTGCAACTGACGCTGGAAGACCCCCGCATCCTGGGCGTCTCCGCCACGGCGGACGGCTCGATCCCAGTGACCAACCTTTTCGGGCTTGAGATGCGCTCCACTTTCGAACTCGCCGTCGGCCCCTGGGCCTTCCAGTTCAACGCGGGTTATTACCTCTGCGCGCTGATCATGCTGGCCGCCTTCTACCTGGCGATCCGCATCTTCCGCTCGCCCTTCGGGATGATGCTGCGGGCGGTCAAATCGAACCAGCAGCGGATGAACTACACCGGCCTCAACACCCGGCCCTACACCCTGGCGGCCTTTGTGATCTCCGGCATGTACGCGGGCCTTGCAGGCGGGCTGATGGCCTCGATGGACCCGCTGGCCGGGGCTGAGCGGATGCAGTGGACCGCCTCCGGCGAGGTGGTTCTGATGACCATCCTCGGCGGTGCCGGCACGCTGATCGGCCCGGTTCTGGGCGCAGGCTTCATCAAGTACTTCGAGAACATCTTCTCCAAGATCAACGACAACGTGCTTCACAGCTGGTTCAGCTTCCTGCCCGACGGGATGGAGGACGCGGTGGTGTTCCTGATCCACCCCTTCATCGGCAAGGGCTGGCACCTGACCTTGGGCATCCTGTTCATGCTGGTGGTGATCTTCCTGCCCGGCGGTCTGGTCGAAGGCGGCCAGCGGATCAAGGGCTGGCTTAACGGCCGCAAGGCCAAGGATGGCAGCAAGGCTGCCGGCGAAACCAACCCCGCGGAATAAGGAGACAAAGAAATGGGTATCCTTGAAGTCAAAGACGTGGGGAAGCGGTTCGGCGGCCTGCAGGCGCTGTCCAACGTGAACCTCAGCGTGCAGGAAAACTCGGTCCACGCGATCATCGGGCCGAACGGCGCGGGCAAGTCCACCCTGCTCAATTGCCTGGTGGGCAAGCTGATCCCCGACACCGGCTCCGTCATGTTCGACGGCCAGTCGGTACTGGGCCGCGCGCCCTATGAAATCAACCAGATGGGGATCAGCCGCGTGTTCCAGACGCCGGAGATTTTCGGCGATCTGACGGTGCTGGAAAACATGATGATCCCCTGCTTCGCCAAACGCGACGGTGCGTTTGAACTGAATGCCCTGTCTGCGGTGCTGAAGCAGAAGGACATCCTGCAAAAGGCAGAACACATGCTGGAAGAGATGAACATGGCGGACAAACGGCACATGCACGCCGCCGCCATGTCCCGCGGCGACAAGCGGCGGCTGGAGATCGGCATGTGCTTGTCACAAGAACCGCGCTTGCTGCTCTTGGACGAACCCACTGCGGGGATGGCGCGGGCCGATACCAACAACACCATCGACCTGTTAAAACAGATCAGCGACGAGCGTGACATCACCATCGCCATCATCGAGCACGACATGCACGTGGTGTTCAGCCTTGCGAACCGGATCACCGTTCTGGCTCAGGGCACGCCGCTGGTCGAGGACGATCCCCAAAACATCCGCGGCAACCCGAAGGTGCGCGAAGCGTACCTGGGCGAGAGCGCGTAAAGGAGAAACACCATGAATGTGAAACCCGATTTCTCCAAGAACGCCAATATGGCCACGACCGCCCCGGCCTTCCTGTCGGTCTGGGATGTGCATGCTTATTACGGCGAGAGCTACATCGTGCAGGGCATCAGCTTCAACGTCCACGAGGGCGAGATCCTGGCGCTGCTGGGCCGCAACGGCGCGGGCAAGACCTCGACCCTGCGCTCGATCGCGCGCACCGGCTCGCCTTTGGTCACACGAGGCGAGATCTGGCTGGACCACAAGCCGCTGCACAATATGGAATCTTATGAGGCCGCTGCCGTGGGCCTGGGCCTGGTGCCCGAAGACCGGCGCATCATCCCCGGCCTGACGGTAGAGGAAAACCTGCAACTGGCGCAGATCGCCCCGCCCATCGGCTGGTCGCTGGAGCGCCTTTATGACCTGTTCCCGCGCCTTGGAGAACGCCGCAAGCAGGAGGGTGTGACCCTGTCGGGCGGCGAACAGCAGATGCTGGCAATCGCCCGCGCGCTGGCCCGCGACATCAAGGTGCTTCTGCTGGACGAACCTTATGAAGGCCTCGCCCCGGTGATCGTGGACGAGATTGAAAAGACCCTCATCCACATCAAGGAACAGGGCATGACAACGATCATTGTCGAGCAGAACGCAGTCCGTGCCCTGGAACTTGCAGACCGTGCGGTGATCCTCGATACCGGCGGCATCGTTTTTGACGGCACCGCCGCCGAGGTTCTGGAAAACGAGGAACTGCGCGCCGAATACCTCGCGATCTGAAGCGAGGTGCAAAATTATCTCCGTCTTGCCGGCCGCCCGCGTGCCGGCAGTGGCAGACTGAAGCCGGCTCTGTTCAAGGGCTGGCCTCTTTTTCGGCAACCGCTGCGCCTGTCCTCTAAACATCAGTTTTTGCCGCAATAAACCCGGGTTATACGGCCCCGGTTTCTGCGCCATTCCAACCTGGCGCCTATTTCCCTCGGCTGCTCCTGCCCCGACGTCTCTGACACGGACCGCGCCAATCCGGTGCGGCGCCGGACAGGACAAACGAAAGGACACCCGATGCGCCATTCACTGAAACTCCTCGCCCTTGCTCTCACCCTGCCTGCGGCAGCGGCCTTTGCCTCCGACAGCGCCCCCAGCGCCGAAACCCAGGCCAAGATCCGCGATCTGCTGACAGGCCAAGGATACGAGGTGCGCAAGATCGAAGCCGAAGACGGCCAGTACGAGGCCTACGCCGTGAAGGACGGCAAGAAGTACGAGGTCTACCTGAACGGCAAGCTTGAGGTGGTGAAGGTCAAGGAAGACGACTGACCGGCTCAGGCATCATCTGCCGGGCGCCTGCCGGCGCCCGGCCACGGCAGGAGGGCTGACATGCACCGCACATACGTCTGGGACCCTGTGGTCCGGCTGTTCCACTGGTCGCTGGCGGCGGGATTTGCCGCTAATGCGCTGGTCACCGATCCGGAGGGCAATCTTCACGAATACATCGGCTACGCCGTTGCCGCGCTGATCGGCATCCGGGTGATCTGGGGCCTCATCGGCAGCCGTCATGCGCGATTTGCCAGCTTTCCGCCCGATGCCAGCGCCGCGGCCGGGCAGCTGAGCGATATCGCCACGGGCCGGATCCGGCGGCATCCCGGCCACTCTCCGCTGGGCGCGCTGATGATCTACAATCTGCTGCTGACGATCACCGGCATCGCCCTTACCGGCTATCTGATGACCACAAACATGTTCTGGGGCATCGAATGGCCGGAAGAACTGCATGAGGCGCTGGTCTCCTGGGCGGAGATTTCCATTGTGCTGCATGTGGCGGCGGTGCTGTTCGAAAGCCGCCGCACCAAAGTCAATCTGGCGCGCGCGATGGTCACTGGCTACAAGGAGGGGCCGGAAGCCAGCAGAGAGAGCCCCTGATGCGCCACGCCCCGAACGGCCCTGCCCAGCCTTGGGTCCTGATCGCCGTCATCGCCGTGCAAGCCATTTGCGCGGCGGTGTTTCTCGGGGATGTGATTGCGGACCTCAGCGGCCTGGAGGCCGGAGAGGCTGAAGCCGGGGAACGCGGCCACACCTATATCGAAGGGCTTGCCGCGCTGGCGCTGACCGCGGCCATCGTCATTGAAACCCGCATCCTGATGTGGCTGCTGCGCCGCAAGGCGCATCTGGAGGAAAGCCTGAGCGCCGCCCAGGCCGCGGTGCAGGACGTGATCAACACGGAGTTTGCCGCCTGGGGCCTGACACCTGCCGAGCTGGATGTGGCCAATTTCCTGGTCAAGGGCCTCAGCACGGCCGAAATCGCCGCCATGCGCGGCAGTGCCGAAGGCACCGTCAAGGCGCAGCTGAATGCGATCTACCGCAAATCCGGCACCGCCAGCCGGGCCGAACTGATGAGCCTCCTGATCGACACGATGATGGGACAGCGCCAGCCCGACCGCAGCGAAGGCACCGCCGCCCGCCCGGCCTGAGCTGCCGTTATCAGACCATCTTCCGCAGCTCGGTCTTCAGCACCTTGCCGTAGTTGTTCTTGGGCAGCGCATTGATCCGCAGATAGGCCTTGGGCCGCTTGAACCGGGCAATCCGGCTGTTGCACAGCGCGTCCAGCTCCGCCTCCGGCGCATCCCCCACGACAAAGGCCACCACCTCCTCGCCCCAATCCGCATGCGGCCGGCCCACCACCGAGACCTCGCGCACCTGCGGATGCATCAGCAGCACCTCCTCCACCTCGCGCGGGTAAACATTGGAGCCGCCGGTGATGATCATGTCCTTGGAGCGGTCCTGCAGCGTCAGGTAGCCGTCCGCGTCCAGCACCCCCATGTCGCCGGTCATCAGCCAGCCGTTGAGCAAGGTCTTGGACGTCGCTTCGGGATTGTCCCAATACCCCGGCATCACCGCATCGCCGCGCACCATGATCTCGCCATGGCTGCCTGCAGGCAGGAACTCCCCCTCCGGCGTGCCGATCTGCACCTCCACCACGCTTTGCGCCCGGCCGACGCTGGCCAGCCGCTCGCGCCAGCGCGGATGCGTGCGGTCCTGCACGTCGTGGCGCGGCAGCGCAGTGATTGCCATCGGGCATTCGCCCTGGCCGTAAATCTGGACGAAGACCGGGCCGAAATGCTCAACCGCCTCGATGATATCGGCGGCATACATCGGCCCGCCGGCATAGACGACCGTGCGCAGCCCTTCCCCCTTGCAGCCCAGCCGCTTGGCCTCGGACGTCATTCTTGTCACCATGGTCGGCGCGGCAAACATGTGCACCCGCCCGAAATGCGCGGCAAGGCCGAAGATCTCCGCCTCGTCAAAACCGCCGGAGGCCGGGCAGACGTGGCGCGCGCCCGCCAGCACGTGCTGAATCGCATAGATGCCCGCGCCATGGCTCATCGGCGCGGCATAAAGCGCGTGGTCGGCGGCGCTCACCTGATCCACGTCAGCGCAATAGGCGATGGCCATGGTCATCAGCATCCGGTGGGTGATCATAACCCCCTTGGGCCGCCCGGTGGTGCCGGAGGTGTAAAACAGCCAAGCGAGATCCCCGGGCGCGCGGGAGGCGGGCGCCGCCACCGGCTCCGCCTGCAACGCCGCCGCGTAATCCGCGCCGGTGATATCCACGCAGCGCACCGCGGCCCCGGTGTCTGCAATCGCCTCTGTCAGCCCGGGCGAGGTGAACAGCAGGCCGGTGCCGGAATTTTGCAGGATATACTCCGCCTCCTTGCCGTGCAGCTTGGCATTTATGGGAACTGCCGCCGCGCCGGCATACCAGATGGCATAAAGCGCAATCAGGTAATCCGGGCAGTTCTTCATGAAGATGCCGACCCGGTCGCCCTGTGAGACCCCCTGCGCCAGCAGCCAGCCCGCAACCGAGGCCGCCCGCGCATGAAACCCGGCGTAATCCGCCACCAGATCCTGCCCCAGATACAAAGCAGGCTGCGCGCCCTCTGCCGCCGCTGTCCGCTGCAGCCACACCGCTATGTTCATTCGATTGTCCTCTCCCGCTTGCCCCGCAGCGCGCAACGTGGCACGCAGCGGCTGCCCCCTTCAATTCCGCAAAAATACCGGGGTAAAAGTAGCATATGAGCGATCTTGCCTTTGACCATGCCCCTGTGGGCCTCGCCGTCCTGGAACGCCGCGTCATCACGCGGTGCAACCTTCAATTCGCGGCGACCTTTGGCGGTGCGCCGGGCGACTATACCGGCATGCTGGTGGCCGAGCTTTACCCCAGCCAGGAGGATTTCAACCGCATCGGCGCCCTGCTGCAGCAGCCGGCGGCGCAACGCGGCAGCTACAGCGACGAGCGCATCATGCGCCGCCGGGCGGGCGGATTGTTCTGGTGCCGGGTGCGCGGCCGGTCGGTGACGCCTGAGGCTCCGTTTCAGACCGGCATCTGGTCTTTTGCGGACATTTCCGACGACCGCCCTGTGGTCTCCCTCACCCCGCGCGAGCGCGAAGTGGCGATCCTCACCTGCAAGGGGCTGTCAGCCAAGGAGATCGGCAAGCAGCTGGACCTGTCCTACCGCACGGTCGAAAGCCACCGGGCGCATCTGCTGCAAAAGTTCAGCGCCCGCAAACTGCCGGAACTGGTGGCCAAGCTGACGGGAATGCCGCTGTGACCCGGCAACCGGAGTCTGAATGCGGCAGGCAATTGCAAATTTATCAATTCAGCGCCATGTTACGGCAAGCATCGACAGCGCTTTCCTTGCGGTAATCCTTGCCCTATAAGCGCGCTAATTTCCTGCCTGCCGGGCCTTCCGGGCCCGGACAGGCATGTCGGAACCGGCTTGAGGACAATATGACAAACAAAACTCACGAAGCGGATGTGGCATTCATCAAGGCGCTGGCGGAGCTGCTGCGCGAAAACGATCTGACCGAGCTGCAGGTCAAACGGGAATACGGCGATGACGACAGCCTGAACGTGCGCGTCTCCCGCCAGACCATGATGGCCGCAGCGCCGATGCAGGTTCAGGTGCCTGCCGCGCCGGCGCCGGTTGCTGCCGCCGCCGCGCCTGCCGCTGCCGCCCCCGCAGCCGCCAACGACGATCCGGCCAGCCACCCCGGCGCCGTGACCTCTCCGATGGTTGGCACCGTGTACCTGCAGCCGGAACCTGGCTCGCCGTCTTTCATTTCCGTGGGCGCGCAGGTCAGCGAAGGCGACACCCTGCTGATCGTCGAAGCCATGAAGACCATGAACCACATTCCGGCGCCGAAATCCGGCACCGTGAAGCGCATCCTGGTCGAAGACGGCGCAGCCGTTGAATTCGGGTCTCCCCTGGTCATCATCGAATAAGGATCTGCCATGTTTGACAAGATCCTTATTGCCAACCGCGGCGAGATCGCCCTGCGCGTGATCCGGGCCTGCCGGGAAATGGGCATCAAGTCGGTTGCGGTGCACTCCACCGCCGACTCCGACGCGATGCACGTCCGCATGGCCGATGAATCGGTCTGCATCGGGCCGCCCTCCGGCGCCCAAAGCTACCTGTCGATTCCGGCCATCATTTCCGCTTGCGAGATCACCGGCGCCCAGGCGATTCACCCGGGCTATGGCTTCCTGTCGGAAAACGCCAATTTCGTGCAGATCATCGAGGACCACGGGCTGACCTTCATCGGCCCCTCGGCCGAACACATCCGCATCATGGGTGACAAGATCACCGCAAAGGAAACCGCCAAAAACCTTGGCATTCCGGTTGTCCCAGGCTCCGAAGGCGGCGTGCCCGACATTGCTGCTGCCAAAAAGGCGGCAAAGGACATGGGCTACCCGGTGATCATCAAGGCGACCGCCGGCGGCGGCGGCCGCGGCATGAAGGTCGCCAAGGATGAGAAAGAGCTGGTCTCGGCCTTCTCCACCGCCCGCTCGGAAGCCAAGGCCGCCTTCGGCAATGACGAAGTCTACATGGAGAAATACCTCCAGAAGCCGCGTCATATCGAGGTTCAGGTCTTCGGCGACGGCAAGGGCACCGGTGTGCATCTGGCGGAACGCGACTGCTCGCTGCAGCGCCGCCACCAGAAGGTTTTCGAGGAAGCCCCCGGCCCCTGCATCACCCCGGAAGAGCGCGCCCGCATCGGCAAAATCTGCGCCGACGCGATTGGCAAGATGGGCTATTCCGGCGCCGGCACCGTGGAGTTTCTCTATGAAGACGGCGAGTTCTACTTCATCGAGATGAACACCCGCCTGCAGGTGGAGCATCCGGTGACCGAAGCCATCTTTGGCGTCGACCTGGTGCGCGAGCAGATCCGGGTGGCCGAAGGCCTGCCAATGTCGTTCACCCAGGACGATCTGGAGATCAACGGCCACGCGATCGAGGTGCGGATCAACGCCGAGAAACTGCCGAACTTCTCGCCCTGCCCGGGCAAGATCACCGCGTTCCACGCCCCCGGCGGCCTGGGTGTGCGGATGGATTCGGCGCTCTATGACGGCTATTCGATCCCGCCCTACTATGACTCTCTGATCGGAAAGCTGATCGTGCACGGCCGCGACCGGACCGAGGCGCTGGCGCGCCTGCACCGCGCCCTGGGCGAGCTGATCATCGACGGCATCGACACCACCGTGCCGCTGTTCCACGCCCTCTTGGAGGAGCAGGACATCCACACCGGCGATTACGGCATCCACTGGCTGGAACGCTGGCTGGAGAAAAACACACCGGCTTAAAACCCGCGGGGCGCGCCATCCGGCTGCGCCCCGTTTTACTTTTCCCTGCCTTTGCCCTTTATACTGGCGGCACCATGAGCCTGACTGCTGATCTCCTGCTGCACGCCTATTCCGCCGGTGTTTTCCCGATGGCCGAACACCGCGACGACCCGGAAGTGTTCTGGGTCGACCCCAAGCGGCGCGGGATACTGCCGCTGGACGGTTTCCGCATCACCCGTTCACTCGCTAAGCGCATCCGCAACGGCGGCTTTGAGATCACCGTGAACCGCGACTTTGCCGGCGTGGTGGAGGGCTGCGCCGACCGGTCGGAAACCTGGATCAGCGCCGGGATCCGCGACCGCTATCTGGAACTGCACACGATGGGCAACGCCCATTCGCTGGAGGTTTGGCACCAAGGCGTTCTGGCAGGAGGAACCTATGGGGTGTCACTGGGCGGCGCGTTTTTCGGCGAAAGCATGTTCTCCCGCCGCCGCGACGCCTCCAAGGTGGCGCTGGCCTATCTGATTGACCGGCTGGTGCAGGCGGGGTTCTCCCTGTGCGACACCCAGTTCCTGACGCCGCACCTGGCCTCGCTCGGCGGCATCGAGGTCAGCCGCGCCCGCTACCGGGCGCTGCTGCGTGACGCCCTGTCAAAAGATGCCGATTTCACCCGACCCGCCGTGCCCGCGCCTCAGCTGCTGCTGCAGCGGATGACCCAGACGTCATAACGGCTGTGATCCAGCGGATTCAGCGCCGGGCTGGACGCGATCATCCAGCCCTCGAACTGCACCGCGCTGTCACCGGGATTGCGCACGGTGAGAAAGGCGTAGGCATCCCCGGTCGGGTTCTCCGCCGGATAGCGGCAGTCCGATACGGTGACCAGCAGTCCGAACATCTCCGCACTGCTGCCGACCGCGATCTCAGCATCCATGCTGTGGCCGTTGACCTTGTCCAACGCCCGAAGCACCGCCGCAGTGCCCTGTGCCGCACTGCTTTGCGCCACCTGCTCCTGCCCCCATGCAGGCAGGGCCAGCAGGCCTGCGGCCAAGGCAGCGGCCAGCCGCTTCACGAGTCTTCTCCGCCGCCTGCCACGAATTTCACCAGCAGCGAAATCAGGCTGACCGCGCCCTGGGTATCCTCGATCTCATCCCCCGGCTCGAACGCGAAGGCAGAACCACCCGGCATGATTTCCACGAAATTGCCGCCCAGCAGCCCCTCGGAGGAGATCACCACGGCGCTGTCATCCGGGATTTCGATCCCTTGCTTCACCGAAAACCGGGTGTCGGCGCGGAAGGTTTCCGGGTTCAGGTCAACACCGGTCACGGTGCCGATCTTGACGCCCGCAAGCCGCACATCGGTGCCGACGCTGACGCCCTCCAGCGACCGGAAAGACGCGCTCAGATCATAGGTCGCGCCGGCCCGCGACAGGCCCGCTGCCTGCCCGGCATAGACGGCAAACGCGATCGCGGCGGCCAGCACGACGCCGCCGGCCAATACTTCAGTAGGATTGTGGGACATGAAATCAGCCTTCTGGCAGATGTTTATTCGGGCACCCAGGCCTCGTAGTCGCGGCGCTCCTTGGGCTCGCCGCCGGCGCGGATGGAGCCCGCAGGCGCATAGGCCATCATGGTGCCGGTCAGGTTTTCCTGGTGCGGTTTTTCCCAGGGCTTATGCTTCAGCGGCTTCTCGCTCGGCACCTCGTCAAAGGTGCGGTGCAGCCAGCCGTGCCAATCCGGGCTGATGCGGGAGGCTTCCACTTCTCCGTTGAACATCACCCAGCGTTTGCTGTCATCGGCATTGTGGTAAAACACATTGCCCTGATCATCCTCACCCACCTTGATGCCCTTGCGGGCGGTGAAGATCCGGGTGTTCAGGGTGGAGCCGTTCCACCAGGTCACAGCGCGCAGAAGAGTGTTCAGGATTCCCATGGATGCCTCCGGAGTTTTCCGATCTTGATATGGCCCAATTTCCCGCCAAGGTCCAGTGGCTTGCGCCCTCGCTGGGGGCCTGCCGGCGGGAAGGGGCAGTTTTGCCTCAGCCCCGCCTGCGGGGCATCCGCCGGCTCAGCCGTCCGCCGGTGCCAGCGCGGTCAATTCGATCTCGATGCGGTACTTCGCATCAATCAGATTGCACTCGATCATCGTCGCCGCCGGCGGGTTGGCGCCAAAGGTTTCCGCCAGAACCGGCCAGCAGGGCTCAAACTCCGCCGCGTCCGGCAGGTAGTAGTTGACCCGCACCGCATCCGCAAAGCTGGCGCCCGCGTTTTCCAGCGCCGCGCCGATGGTGGCCAGCGCCGACCGGCACTGCGCCACCACATCGTCGCCCTGGCCGACCGTTCCCGCCACATGCACGAACCCGCCCGCAACCACGGCGCGGCAATAGCCGATCTTGGCTTCGAATTCGCCGCCGGAGGAAATCCGTTTGATCATAGCCTTTCACCTTCTTCTGGCTGAAAACATCCTGGGGGAGCAGCGGCCTGCCGCTGCGGGGGCAGCGCCCCCTGGCTAGCCGCGCCCCAATAGGCAAACGGCGCGGAAAGAACCGCGCCGTCTGAATTAAGTCCTATCCGTTTACCCGGCCGTTGCGGGTTCTTTCTCGGCATCCGCGTGGATCATCAGCGGCTGCGCGTCCGAGGTCACCGCCTCTTCGTTCACGACCACCTTGGTCACGCTGTCCATGCCCGGCAGGTCGAACATGGTATTCAGCAGGATGTCCTCCATGATCGAGCGCAGGCCGCGGGCGCCGGTCTTGCGCTGGATCGCCTTGCGGGCAATCGCCTTCAGCGCCTCGTCGGTGAAGTCCAGTTCGGTGTCTTCCAGCTCGAACAAGCGCTGGTACTGTTTGACCAGGGCGTTCTTCGGCTCGGTCAGGATGGTGACCAGCGCCTCCTCGTCCAGATCCTCCAGCGTTGCCAGAACCGGCAGACGGCCGACAAATTCCGGGATCAGGCCGAATTTCAGAAGATCTTCCGGCTCCAGGTCCTTGAACACCTCGCCGACACCGCGCTCATCGTTGTCGCGCACATCAGCGCCAAAGCCCATCGCCGAGCCCTTGCCGCGGGCCGAGATGATCTTGTCCAGCCCGGCAAAGGCGCCGCCGCAGATGAACAGGATGTTGGTGGTGTCCACCTGCAGGAACTCCTGCTGCGGATGCTTGCGCCCGCCCTGCGGCGGCACGGAGGCCACGGTGCCCTCCATCAGCTTCAGCAGCGCCTGCTGCACGCCCTCGCCCGACACGTCGCGGGTGATCGAGGGGTTTTCCGACTTGCGGGTGATCTTGTCGACCTCGTCGATATAGACGATGCCGCGCTGTGCGCGCTCGACGTTGTATTCCGACGACTGCAGCAGCTTCAGGATGATGTTTTCGACATCCTCGCCCACGTAACCGGCCTCGGTCAGCGTGGTGGCATCCGCCATGGTGAACGGCACATCCAGAATCCGCGCCAGCGTCTGCGCCAGCAGCGTTTTGCCGCAGCCGGTCGGGCCGATCAGCAGGATGTTGGATTTTGCCAGTTCGATGTCCGAGCCCGCCTTCTGGGCGTGGTTCAGACGCTTGTAATGGTTGTGCACCGCAACTGACAGCACCCGCTTGGCGGTGGCCTGACCGATCACATAGTCATCCAGCACCTGGCAGATATCCTTGGGTGTCGGCACCCCGTCGGTCGCCTTCAGCCCGGAGGCCTTGGTCTCTTCCCGGATGATGTCCATGCACAGCTCAACGCATTCATCGCAAATGAATACGGTGGGGCCTGCGATCAGCTTGCGCACTTCATGCTGGCTCTTCCCGCAGAAGCTGCAATAGAGGGTGTTTTTGCTGTCGCCGCCTGAATTCGTCGCCATGGTCTACCTTTCAGTCCGCCCGGTCCGATGCGCCCGCGCTGCGGGGCAAGTCAACTTTCTGCCAGCTTAAGCCACTGCTTAGGCCGCCACAATGTGAAAGTGCGCCCCAAATTAATCGCGGGGCGCACGGCCGATCACAAGTGCAGGCGTCACGCCTGCTCGTCATCGCCTTTGGCTCTGTTTTCAACGATTTCGTCGATCAGGCCGAACGCCTTGGCCTCTTCCGGCGACATGAAGTTGTCACGCTCCAGCGCGTTGACAACGGTTTCGTAGTCCTGGCCGGTGTGCTTGACGTAGATCTCGTTCAGGCGCTTCTTCAGCTTCAGGGTTTCCTCGGCGTGGATCATGATATCGGTCGCCTGGCCCTGGAATCCGCCGGAGGGCTGGTGCACCATCACGCGGGAGTTCGGCAGCGAGAAGCGCATGCCTTTTTCCCCCGCGGTCAGCAGCAGCGACCCCATCGACGCCGCCTGGCCGATCACCAGGGTCGAAACCTTGGGCTTGATGTACTGCATGGTGTCATAGATCGACAGACCGGAGGTCACCACGCCGCCGGGCGAGTTGATGTACATCGAGATTTCCTTAGACGGGTTTTCCGCCTCAAGGTGCAAGAGCTGCGCCACGATCAGAGAGCTCATCCCGTCATGCACCGGACCGTTCACGAAGATGATCCGCTCCTTCAGCAGGCGGGAAAAGATGTCATAGGCCCGCTCGCCCCGGCTGGTCTGCTCAACCACCATCGGGACCAGGGTGTTCATGTACGTTTCTCTGGGATCAATCATTTCGACCTGCCTGCGTTGTTTATGTCCGGCACCATACCCGACAGTGTGTTACCCGAGTCTTAGTATCGCCCCTTTTGACCTGCAAGGGGCGGCGGGCATTTTACGGTGCCGCAAACCTGCATGCGGTGTCGCAATCCGCAGGAACGCTGTCGCTATTCTAGGGCTGCGGCCTGCGTCAGCGCCTTAGGAAGCAAAATCAAGTCCGAATTCCGCCCGGCTGCCCGGGTGCCGCGCTGGGGTCCCGCCATGTCCGATGACAGCTTCGTTCAGAAAGGCGCCGCCGCCAATCTCGCCATCCCGTTCGAGGGCGAGCCGCAGGATTTCTATTTCCTGCTGCTGCCCAAGGCGACGATGCTGCCCGTGGCCGCCGCCATTGAACCGCTGCGGATTGCCAATCAGGTAACCGGCACCCGGCTGTACCGCTGGTACATCATGACGGAAAACGGCCAGCCGGTGCGCTGCTCCAACGGCATGGTGGTGACGCCGGACACGCCGCTGCAACCGCTGCCCTCGGAGTCACTCGGCTTTGTCTGCGCAGGGGTCGAGCCGCACAGCGCCGCCAGCGAGATCACCCTGAACTGGCTGCGCCGCGAAAGCCGCTTTGGCCGCGCCATCGGCGGCATCTGCACCGGCGCCTTTGCGCTGGCCCAGGCCGGGCTGATCAAGAATCACAAGTTCACCCTGCACTGGGAGAACCAGCCGGGTTTTCTGGAGAGTTATCCGAACCTGGAGCCCTCCCCCAATATCTTTGAAATCTCAGGGCCGCTGATGACCTGCGGCGGCGGCAATGCCGCGACCGACATGATGCTGCACCTGATCGAGGAGCGGCACGGCAAGCAACTGGCGATTATCGTCGCCGACATGTGCCTGCACGTGCGCTCCGGCGGCCAAGCGGCGCCGCAGAAATCGAATTACGCGGTGGCCATCGGCAGCCGCAACCAGCGCTTGCTGAATGCGCTGCAGCTGATGCAGGAATCGATCGAGGAACCGCTGTCCATCGGCGAGCTGTGCGACCGCCTCGACATCTCCCGCCGCCAGCTGGAACGGCTGTTCTCGCGCTATCTGAACCAAAGCCCGATGCACGTCTATTTCGACATGCGCCTCAGCCATGCCTTTGCGCTGATGAACGAAACCTCGATGAGCGTTACCGAAATCGCGCTGGCCTCGGGCTTCAACTCGGCCACCCATTTCTCGCGCCAGTTCAAGCGCAAGTTCGGCGCCTCCCCGCATTTCTTCCGCAAGGGCTGGAGCTGACGCCCGGCAGGCCCTGCAAAGGCCGCCGCGCCAGCCAAGCGCTCGGCTGAGACCTTGAAATCTGCCCGCCCAGCTGTTTCACTGCACCGGTGCCGCGGCTGCCTCGGCGGCGGGCAAATTCAGACACTCATTTTTCAACCCCCTGCACCTGTGCCGCGCTGATTTCAAAAGCGGCTGCCGGTCAGGGCAGCATTCTAAAACCAAACGGAATTATTCCATGCGCCGTTCTCCGGACCTTCATCGGCCGCAAGCCACCCGCGCGGCGGCCGGCAACCTGCCTGCCTTCCTTGCGGCCTGCGCCGTGGCCGTTCCGGTCCTGCTGGCCGTTTCGGCTGGAAATATCGCGGATCCGATTGTCCGCTACGACGATTACCCCGCCCTTCTCGCCCAGCCAGAAGGGTTCTGGCAGAAAACCCTGACCGAGGGCCGCTGGCTCAACTACTTGTGGCACTTGCGCGGCGTGGTTACGCCGGCCTGGCTGAATTTCGTTCTGTTCCAAATCCTTTGGGGCGTGACCGCTGCCGCCATTGCAGCCGCCGCAATCCCACCCGGCGACCGCAAATGGTTCGCTGCGGTTCTGGCCCTCACCCTGCTGCCCGCGCCGCCGGTGTTTCTGATGGCGCCCTGGTCCAGCACCCTCATCCCCGGGTTTGCGGTGCTGGCGCTGTTTGGCGTCCTGGCGCTGGTGCTGTCTCAGCGCGCCCTGCGCCTGCTGCTGCCGGTTTTCACGCTGCTCGCCTTCACCGCCTATACCACGTTCCCTCTGATCCTGCTTGCGGTCTGCCTGATCAGCACGCGGCAGCGCTCGCTGCCGGACCTGGCCGGTCTGCTGGTCCTGTTCGGGGCCAGTTTCGCGGGCGCGGTTCTGGCGGTCTATGCGCTGAACTGGCAGGTGCATGGCGTCTTTGGCATCCCGCTGGACGCGGCCCGCAGCCCGGACCCGGCGCAGGATCTTGCAGAGCTGTGGTCGCACCTGCCGCTGCTGCAGGAGACGCTTTCGGTCCTGCTCGGCAAGCTGAGCTTCCAGTCAACGCCGGTTCTGCTGTTTCACCTGGGCCTGCTGATCGCCGCCACGGCCGTTCTGCTGCGCCGCCAGCCGCTGGAGGCCCTTTACCTCTGGACCGCGCTTTGGGCCGGGATGGCGTTGATGACGCTGCAAGTGCTGAGACTGGGCGTGACGATCCCGGTGCGGGCCTTTCATTTCACCTGGATCCTCTATGCGGTGCTGATCGTGCGGGCCGCGCAAGAGCTCAGCCGCAGCCCCGGCCTGCCCGGGCGTCTGGCGCGCAATGCGGTGCTGCTGGTTGCGCTCAGTTACCTGGTGCAGACCGCGGTGCAGTTCACCCGTTTCCGCGACTGGCAGCACGAGACCCGCGCGATGGCAGCCGCCATTTCAGCGCAACCGGGGCCGGTCTATGCCACTGGCAGCATTCTGGACCACCCGGCAGCGCGCAAGGCAGGCCTTCACCGGGCCAGCAGCCTGGCCAGCCGCCTGGAGCTGTTGACCGGGCGCCAAATCTCCCTGTGCGGGGCCGTTCCCGAAGCCTGCGCCCATCTGCCGCCGCGCCTGAGCAGCCCCGCGCCGGAGCCGCAGCCGCAAGCCCGTCTGGAACGTTTCGAGGGCGCAAACGTCCTTGTTTTCCCGCCGCGGCAATAGAAAGCCCGGCTCCCAAGCAAAAAAGGGCGCCTCTGGCGCCCTCTTCCACCAGCCTTCAGGGCTGCTGCTACTGGGAATAGGACTGGAGATAGGCGATCACCGCCTCGATATCGCTGTCCTTCTTCAGCCCGGCAAAGGACATCTTGGTGCCCTTCATGTAGGACTTGGGCTTGGCGAGAAAGGCCGCCAGCTCAGCTTCGGTCCAGACCAGCCCCTCGTCCGCCGCGGCCGTCATCGCCTTGGAGTACCGGAAGCCGTCGACGTGGCCCGCAGGCGCGCCGACAATGCCGTTCAAAACCGGACCGGTCTTGGACTTGGCGCCCTCGCCCACCTGGTGGCAGGCTTGGCATTTCTTGAAGGTCTTCTCGCCCTGGGCCACCAGTTCCGGGTCCAGCACCGCAGCAGTTTCCACGGGTTCTTCAACCGCTTTTTCTGCTGCCGCTTCCACCGCAGCTTCCTGCGCCGGTTCGGCTTCGGCAGGCGCCTCGGCGCTTTCCTCTTCCGGCGTCACATCCAGCACCATGGCACGCATGGTGATCTCGACGCTGTCCTTGCAGTTCTCCATGCAAGGCTCCGGGTTCCAGAAGTGCTTCTCCGCCTCCAGCCGGTCATCCAGGATAAAACCGTCCGCATTCGGCAGCTCGACCTCCAGGAATGTCTCGTCCGACAGAACGAACTCCTCATCCACCAGATCGTTGGAATAGAGGATATAGGCCACGATGGCATAAACCTCGTCCGGCGTCAGCGACTGCGCATTGCCAAAGGGCATCGAGCGGTTCACGTAGTCCCAGGTGGTCGACAGATACGGCCAGTAGCTGCCCACCGTCTTCAGCGGGTCGTCATGGTCCAGCGTGCCCTGCCCGCCTGCCAGCTTGGGCCAGTTGCCCACGCCCTCGGCAAAATCGCCATGGCAGACCGCGCATTTTTCCGCAAAGATCTCCTCGCCGGTATACACATCGCCCGAGCCTGCGGGCAGGCCGGTGCCGTCGGGGGCCACGTCCAGATCCCAGGCCGCGATTTCCTCCGGCAAGGCGGGACGGCCGAGGCCGAATTTTTCCGCAAAAGCGGGCACGGCCAGCGTTGCGGCCACAGCGGATGCTGCAATCAGCTTAGGAAACCTCGACATTTTCCGCCTCCCCGTTTGCCTTGACCCACCAGGTCTGGATGGCGTTGTTGTGATAGATCGAATTCAAGCCCCGCACCTCGCGCAGCTGCGCTTTAGTGGGCTGGACGTACCCGGTGGAATCCTTGGCCCGGCTTTGCAGCAGCATTTCGGAGCCGTCCCAGTTGATATCCAGGTAGAACCGGGTCAGCGCCTTGTCCGTGCCCGGTGCCGCCAGCCGCGCCTCGGTCCAGGTCTTGCCGCCATCCAGGGTCACATCCACCCCGGTAATCGCGCCGCGGCCAGACCAGGCCAGACCGGTGATCACCAGCGGCCCCGCGCCATGGGTGATGGGCGCCTGCGGGCTGGGGCTGGTGACGACGGATTTCGCGTCCATCTCCCAGGTCCACTTGCGGCTGATGCCATTGGCCAGCGTGTCGGTGTATTTAGAGGTCTCCTCGCGGCTCTCGACAGGCTGGTCCATCACCTCGACCCGGCGCAGCCATTTGATCCACATGTTGCCCTCCCAGCCCGGCACCACCAGCCGCACGGGATAGCCATGCTCCTTGCGCAGCGCCTCGCCATTGGCCTTGAAGGCAACCAGCACGTCATCCATCGCCTTCTCCAGCGGGATCGAGCGGCCGTTGGAGGACGCATCCGCGCCTTCCACATAGACCCATTTGCCCTCCGGCTTGACCCCGGCTTCCTCCAGCAGTGTCCGCAGGGAGACGCCGGAGTATTCCATGTTGTGGATCATGCCATGGGTGAACTGCGCGCCGTTCAGCTGCGCGCCGGCCCACTCCATCCCGGAGTTCGCCGCGCATTCGCAGAAATAAACACGGTTCTCGCGCGGGAAGCGCTCCAGATCCGCGTAGGTGAAAACCAGCGGCGTATCGACCAGGCCGTTGATCATCAGCCGGTAGTCTTCCTTGCGCAGCTCGATGGCGCCCGAGTGATGGCGTTCGAACGCGCAGCCCTGCGGCGTGATCGTGCCGTCCAGGGCGTGGATCGGGGTGAAGTTGATCGAGCTGATGGTGTCCGCCGTCAGCCACCCCACATTGCGGCGCACCACGTCGCTTTCGTATTTGATCGGCAGGCCATAGGGCGTGGCATCCACACCCTCGCCCAGACCGCTGGCCCAGTCCTGCACCTCGGTAATCAGCGGATCAGGTGCGGCCGCCTTGGCAGCTCCGGCCGCCACCGCCCCTGCGCCGGCAGCTGCCGCACCGGTCAGGAACTGACGGCGCGAAGGTGCCAGGCTGTTGGCGTCATCACTCATTTCTTTGCCTCCTTACATAGATAAATTCACGTTCGTGAATTCAACTGCGCAAAATTTTTTCGATGTGCCCGCCGTCAGGGCGGGTGCGTTCTTCCCCTGCCGGGGCGGGCGCTGATTATGCGCCCGCCACCTGCACAGAGTTGTTCGGGTCCAGGGTCACGGTGCCAAGCTTGCGGATGTGATCCTCCACCACATCCCAGATCATCGGCCCCTCGGTGCCCTCGTTCACGCTGGCCCAGCCCGCCACCACATAGGACTTCGCCGGGTCGATCGCCTCGCCGGTCTTCAGCAGGGTCATCTCGCTGATCCGCGCGCCCTGCGGCTTGGTGATGTCGATGCGGTAGCCCATGCCGCCGATCCGCACCATGTCGCCGCCCTGCTGGTAATAGGGGTCGGGGTTGAAGATGTTATCGGCCACATCCTCCAGGATCACCTTGATGAACTCTCCGGTCATCTCACTCCGGTAGGCCTCGCCATAGGACATCGAGGTCACGTTCCAGATATCCTCGCGGGTGATGTCATCCCCCGGCACCAGCGACGGCCCCCAGCGCACGCCGGGCGACATGGCGATATCCGCTTCCCGCTCGCTCAGCAGCGCGTCGCAGATCAGGTCGTCCCAGGTGCCGTTGAAGTTGCCGCGGCGGTACAGCAGCGTATCGGTCTGGCCGATCACCTCCTCCAGCTGCGCCTTGAAGGGCGCGCGCTCCGCCTCGATCAGCTGCGCCACCGCCGGGTCCGGCGCAATCACATCCGAGAACACCGGGATCAGCTTGTGCCGCAGCCCCATCAGCTGGCCGTCGCGCACATCCAGATCGACACGAGAGACGAATTTTCCGTTCGAGCCAGAGGCGATGATATGGGTCTTGCCCGCCAGCACCGGTTCCGGCAGCGCGTCGTGAGTGTGGCCCGACAGGATCACATCGATGCCCTGCACCCTGCTAGCCATCTTCTTGTCGACGTCAAAACCGTTGTGGCTCAGCACGACCACAACATCGGCGCCTGCGGCGCGGACCTCGTCCACCATGGCCTGCATATGCTCGTCGCGGATGCCAAAGGAGTATTCCGGGAACATCCAGCCCGGGTTGGCAATCGGCATATAGGGGAAGGCCTGGCCGATCACCGCCACATTGGCGCCGCCGCGCTCGAAGAACTTGTAAGGCTTGAACAGCTCCGCCGGCTCATCCCATTCCGAGTCAAAGATATTCTGGCCAAGCGCCGCAAAGGGCAGGTTCTCGACGATCTCGTTCACCCGGCTGCTGCCCAGCGTGAACTCCCAGTGGAACGTCATCGCATCCGGCTTCAGCGCGTTCATCACGTTGACCATGTCCTGGCCCTGGGTGTGATGGCAGGTATAGGAGCCGTGCCAGGTGTCGCCGCCGTCCAGCAGCAGCGCATCGGGGCGGTCGGCGCGGATCGCGTTGATGATGGTCGACACCCGGTCCAGCCCGCCGACACGGCCATAGGCCTTGGCGAGCGCAGAGAAGTCATTGTAGGTCAGCGCATAGGCCGAAGGGCTGCCGTCGGCGATGCCGTACACCTTGCGGAAGTCGGCGCCGGTGATGTGGGGCACGTGGCCCTTGTTCTCTCCGACGCCCAGGTTGACCGAGGGCTCGCGGAAATAGATCGGCTTCAGCTGGCCGTGAATATCGGTCACATGGATCAGGCTGATATTGCCAAAGGTGTCAAACTCCAGCAGCTGGTCCTGGCTCAGCCGCTGCTGCGCAGCCAGCCGCGCCCAATTGCCAAAGCCTGACGCCCCCACCATGGCCGAGGCGGCCATGGAAACCTGCAGAAAATCGCGGCGCGAGATCATGAGTACCGGTATCCTGTATGTTCACGCGATATATTCACGTGAATGAATGTTTCAAAAGAGATACGCCCCGCACCTGGAAACAGGCGCGGGGCGCAAAGATCAGTTGCGGACGGAGGGTGCTTCGACCGACAGGCCGTTGCCGCGCGAGGCGACATAGAGTTCCAGCGCGACGAACTCCGCAGAACCCGGCTTGTAGGTCTCGGCGCGGGTGTCGCGCACGCAGCCCTTGAAGCGCGCGTGGGCGGTGTTCAGCTTGGTGTTCTTCAGTCGGTACACCGGGAAGCCGTTGATCTGGCCCTGGCTCAGGTGGTCGGCGCGGATCATGTTGCCATAATTGTCCTCATGGCAGTTCGCGCAGGACAGCTCCAGCTGGCCGGTGCGCGTGTAATACAGCTCCTTGCCCATTTCCCAGGTCGCCTGGACCGGGCCGTCGATGGCCACGTTCACCGGCATTCCGCGGGACTGGACAGAGATCAGCGCCTCCATCGCGGCCATTTCGCCGCCGGAGTATTTCCACTTCTCCGCGCCCATCTGGTTTTCGCGGCAATCGTTGATCTGCATGTTCAGGGTGCGGACCTCGCCGGCCTCTTCGTTCCACTTGGGATAGACCGCGCGCACGCCTGCCATGCTTTCCGCGGCATCGCCGTGGCACGACGCGCAGGATTTGCCCTCGGACCCGTCGGCAGTGTCCCAGGCTTCCTGAGCCTGATCGACAAACACCATCGCAGGGTTCTCGAAGTCATCCATTTGCAGCGCTTGCGTCTCGTCCGAGCGGAAGTGCCAGCCCGACATCACCTCGCCCAGCACATCCGCCACATGGGCGGGCGCCGCGGCCTTGGTGGTCATCTCGATTTCCCCGTTGACCACAAGCTTGTCGTCATCGGGGCCTGCGCCCGCCGCCATCGGCAGCGCCAGCACAGCGGCAATGGCTGTGATTGCCTTTCTGTTCATTCCTTTTCCTCCCTTGGGTGCCTGCCCTGCCCGGCTCCAGCCGGACAGGACGCGTGCCTGAAGATCCGGAACGGATCAGCCGATGGCGATTTTATTCTTGGTGTCGTAGACGGAGCCGTCGTCGTCATACCAGGTAAAGACGAACTCGCCCGCTTCCGGCACGGTCGCGTCGAATTCGAAATACGGGTTAGTGGAGATCGCGGGCTCCATCGCGACGTCCAGCACCATGGTGCCGTTGAACTCGCAGGTGAAGCGGTTGATGATCGAGCGCGGGATCAGATTGCCGTCCTCGTCCTTGCGCTGGCCGCTTTCCATCTTGTGGCTGATCAGCGTCTTGATGGTGACCGCCTCACCGGCGGCAGCAGACTTCGGGACCTTGACGCGGGGTTTAACACCGGATGCCATGTCTTTAATTCTCCTTAAGAATTCCGTTCAGGAAGCGGGCGGCCTCAGCCGCCGCAGCCGCCGATGGTGACTTTGACGGTGGCGCTGGCCTTGGCAAAGGAGCCATCCGCCAGCTTGGCAACCGCGACCACGTCCTGTGTGCCCGCCAGCCGGATCCGGGTGGAGGCCGCCTGCTGCGCTGCGCCAGGGCCAAAGTTGAAGGTTGCCACACCCGGTTCCGGGTTGCCGGCGGCCAGCACCAGGATTGCGGTGGCGCCCGGCGCCTCGACCGAAATCGGAACGGTGTTGCCGTTCTCGGCAATTTCCGGCGCGTTCAGGGTCACGCCCCCTTCGGCCATTTCGGCACCGCCGGTAAAGGCGGCAATCCGGTCATCCGCCGCCGCAGTCACGCGGAACGGCAGCACGGTAACCACGGCAGCGCCCAGGCCCATCGCCAGGGTCTCACGGCGTGAGAACTCCATCATATCTCTCCTTTGAATTCACATCGGTGCGGGGCGCTCAACCGCCCCGCCCGCGCCTTACTCTTCTTTCAGCGTCGCGAGGAACGCGACCACATCCTCGATCTCCTGCGCCGTCAGGATCGGCGGCAGCGGCTCAGCCCCGGCGTCGCCGGTATAGGCATCGCCCGGGCGGATGAAGCCTTCGACCTTGTAAAAGGCCGGCATCATCGTGCCTTCGAATGTCATCTTGGCATTGGCGATCAGACCGCGCAGCTCTTCCACGGTCCAGCGGTCGGCGGCGCCATCCAGCGACGGCCCGATCTCGCCATGGAACGGCACATCCGCCAGCGCGCTCACCTGGTGGCAGGCAACGCAGTTGCCCTTGGACCTTGTGCTGGCAACAATCGCCCCGTTGGCCGCATCGCCGGCCACGCCGGTCAGCGAGGCGGCTACCTCACCCGACTCGCCAAACTGCACCGCTTGCGGAGCAACCTCCGCGGCCAAAGCCGCAGTCCCGGCCAGGCTTAGCGCCAGTGTCAGAGATGTAAGCTTCATGTATCCTCCCATTGGCTGCCGCTGTTCCCGGGCGGCTTGCTTAGCTTTGCATACCGTAGGGCACAGCGCCCCGGGTACGCAACAACAAATTCATTATTGTGAATTTTTATGGATCGTGCGCGAAACGTCAGTCTGCCGACCCATTGTTGCGCTCCTGAATGCGGCGCGCATGGTAACGCTGAAAATCCTCCTCGTTTTCAGGCCCATACCGCTTTTCGTTGACCCATGTGAACATGTCCAGCGTTGTATCCGCACTGAAGGCGCCCGGCATCACCGCCACCGCGGCTTCAGGTGCGGCGGCACCTTCCTCCACGTCCTCCGGCAAAAACAGAATCGTCGGTGTGAACAGCACGCGCCATTTGCGCGCCATGTCCTTTTCCGGCAGCGTTTCGCCGTCGAAATCCGTCACCTCCACGTCGCCGTGAAGGTTCAGCTGCACGACGAAGAAGTTGTCCTCGATATACTGGCTGATCTCCGGACGGGGAAACACTTCCGCATGCATCTTGGTGCAATAGATGCAGCCGCGCTGCTCAAAGAACAGCACCAGCCGCTTGTCCTCGCCATTGGCTTCCTCCAGGTCTTCGCGCAGATCCTTGAAAGTGTCCCGCATCCAGGGCGTCTTGTGCAGCCCGTCGTCGCCCAGCTCCGCCGCTGCCAAGGGCGCGGCAAGAACCGCAGCCATTAACACTTTTGCAATATTTCTCAGCATGTTGACCTCCAAACCTCACTCACCCGATTGCACTGAACCCCGGCACCCAGCGGATCATCGCCTCGGCGATCAGCCGCACCCCGCCCGTGGCGATCAATACCGCAAACAGAACCAGCATCGCGCCCATGCCCTTCTCCACCCAGGCAAAGGCGCTGCGATGGCGCGCGACCCAGCCCAGGAACGGCTTGGCAAACAGCGCTGCGACCACAAAGGGCGCCGTCATGCCCAGCCCGTAGACCAGCAGCAGCACCCCGCCCCGCCAGATGTCGCCCATGCCGGAGGCGATCATCAGGATCGACGCCAGCGCCGGCCCCACGCAAGGCGTCCAGCCGAACCCGAACGCCAGCCCCATCAGATACGCGCCCAGCACGGTGGAGGGCTCGGCGCTGCTTTCCATCCGCGCCTCGCGGTACAAAAGCGGGATTTTCACCACGCCCAGAAAGTGCAGCCCGAACAGCAGCAACAGCGCCGCCGCGCCGTAGGACAGAACCTCCAGATACTGGCCGAACAGCTGCCCCAGCGCAGTTGCCCCCATGCCCATCAGCATGAACACGGTGGTGACCCCGGCGGCGAAACAGACTGCCGACACCAGCAACCGCCGCTGCGCACCAGCAGCAATCGCTCCGTCGCCTCGCAGCTCCGCCATCGACAGACCGCCCATGTAGGACAGGTAAAACGGCACCATCGGCAAAATGCAGGGGGTGAAAAAGCTCAGCAGTCCTGCGATCAAGGCGCCAAACAGGGTAATTTCAAGCATCGCACCCCCAAAGAGGCCCCACGCGAACGTTATCCGGGCCCGGCTTGTGTCATTCACATATTCGAATTATGTTGTTTCTTACCGTTCGGTCAACAGATGGAATGACACCCATGCGCCCTTTCCGCCACCTGGCTGCAGCTGCGGCCGCGGCTTTTGCAGCGCTGCCCGCCTGGGCGGCGGAACTGGTGATGGTCGAACAGCCGGGCTGCGAGTGGTGCGCCCGCTGGAACGCGGAAATCGCCCCGATCTACCCGAAAACGGCTGAGGGCAGACACGCCCCCCTGCGCCGTGTGGACCTGCGCGCCCTGCCCGATGATCTGCAGGTCACCCGCCGGGTCATATTCACCCCTACCTTTCTGGTGGTCGAGGACGGAGAGGAACGCGCCCGGCTCGAAGGCTATCCGGGCGAAGATTTTTTTTGGCCTTTGCTCGCGGATTTGCTAAGCGCCCATACGGGATTTGTTGATAATACGAACGCCACGGGCGGCAGCTGACCGCCCTGATGGGGCAAGAGAGAGGAGTGCGGCACTGCGGTGCCGCTCAGGAGACGGCACATGGCATTACCACAGTTCACCGCTGACATGGACCCGGAGGAGATGGACCGGATGGTCGAAAACGCGACCAAGGCGTCCAATTTTCTGAAGGCGATCAGCCACGAAGGCCGGCTGATGATCCTCTGCCACCTGGTTTCCGGCGAGAAATCCGTGACCGAGCTGGAGGACCTGCTGTCAGCCCGCCAGGCCGCCGTCTCGCAGCAGCTGTCGCGCCTGCGTCTGGAGGGGCTGGTTATCCCCCGCCGCGAGGGCAAGGCGATCTATTACCGGCTGGCCGACGACAAGCCCCGCCGGATGCTGGAAGTGGTCTATGACCTGTTCTGCAAGGAAGAAGGCTGAGGCCCGATTGAAATCCCAAGATGTTTGAACTCCTGACAGAACACCAGCTGGCCGCCTTCATCGGGCTGCTGGGCGGTGTGGCTCTGGGGCTTGCCGCCCGGCTGGGGCGGTTCTGCACCTTGGGTGCGATCGAAGACCTGCTTTACGGCGGCTCATCGCTGCGGATGCGGATGTGGGGCGTGGCTATCGGCGTGGCTGTCATCTCCAGCTTTGCGCTGATCGGTTTGGGCCTGGTGGATGCGGGCCAGTCGTTTTACCTGTCGATCCGCTGGATGCCCGCCGCCTCGATCCTCGGCGGGCTGATGTTCGGCTACGGCATGGCGCTCAGCGGCAACTGCGGCTACGGCGCCATTGCGCGGCTTGGCGGCGGCGACCTGCGCAGTTTCGTGATCGTGCTGGTAATGGGGGTATCCACCTATGTGGTACTGGCAGGCCCGCTTGCCCCGTTGCGCAATTTCTTCTTCGAACAGCAGGATGTGACCACGGAAATCCCGCCGGGCCTCGCCCATTACGCCGCCGCCTGGAGCGGGCTGCCGCTGGCCGCCATCGGCCTCACCGCGGGCCTGCTGATCCTGCTCGCCTCTCTCGCCAATGCTGAGCTGCGCCGCGACAGGCAGGCGCTGTTCTGGTCTGCTGTAGTTGGGCTGGCCGTGACCTCCGGCTGGGCCGGAACCACCTATGTCAACACCGCCGGGTTCGAGGCGCTGCCGGTAGTCTCCCACTCCTTCTCGGCCCCTCTGGGCGAGACGATCCTGTGGACCATGACCGGTTCCTTGCGCCCCCTGTCGTTCGCCGTCGGCTCCATCGCCGGCGTCTGGACCGGTGCCTTCCTCGGCTCGCTGATCAAGGGCCATTTCCGCTGGGAAGCCTGCGAAGACCCGCGCGAGCTGCGCCGCCAGATCATCGGCGCCGCCATCATGGGCACCGGTGCCGTCATCGCCATGGGCTGCACGGTCGGCCAAGGGCTCAGCGCGTTTTCGCTGCTGGCGGTTTCAGCGCCGGTCACCATGCTGGCGATCTTTGCCGGCGCCGCCATTGGGCTGCGCCAGCTGATCGAGGGATTCCGCCCGGCGGAATAATCCGCTGTCCCTGCGGGGACAGGCTGCGCAATCCGGACCATCCGCGCACGCCTGAAGTCTTGGTAAATTTTCGTTAACGATTACACTGACGTTACACGCCGTTCTTAAAACGCCCGGGGGGAACCGCCCCGCATCGCCGACCTGACGCGTCCACACACTCCGGAGACCGCCGTGAACCGCAAGCAGATCATCAAAGACCCGCAAAATGGCAACAAGGCCGAGGCGTTTGAGGCATTTGACGACATCCCGGCCAACCCGGACCCCAGCCGCACCATCGGCGATGTGATCGCTGCCCGCTATGGCCGCCGCGCGCTGCTGAAGGGGATGCTGGGCACCTCCGCCGCCACCGCCCTGTTCGGCGCCTCCGCGCTGGCCGCAGCGCGCCAGGCCAGCGCCGCAACATCCACAGCGCCAAGCCGCTATGCCTTTGACGAGCTGGCCTCGGGCATCGACGAAACCCACCATGTCGCCCGGGGCTATGACGCCGATGTTCTGCTGCGCTGGGGCGACCCGATTTTCGCGGACGCCCCCGGCTTCGACGTTATGAACCAAAGCGCCGAGGCCCAATTGCAGCAGTTCGGCTACAACAACGACTATGTCGGCTTTCTGCCGCTGAACGCCGAGGGCACCCGCGGCCTCCTGTGCGTGAATCACGAGTACACCAACGAGGAGGTGATGTTCCCGAACCTTGGCCGTCAGGACAAGGCAGAGTTTGCCGGCATGACCCGGGAACTGGCGGAGATCGAGATGGCGGCGCATGGCGGCTCAGTTGTCGAGGTCGCCCGCGGCCCGGATGGAAAGTGGGCCGTAGTGCGCAGCGGCGCGCAGAACCGCCGGATCTCGCCGCTGACCACCGCGATGGCCATTGACGGCCCCGCCGCAGGCCACCCGCGGATGCAGACCAGCGCTGACCCCGGCGGACGTGAGGTTATCGGCACCCTAAACAACTGCGCCGGCGGCATGACCCCCTGGGGCACCTGGCTGATGGCGGAGGAGAACTTTCACGGCTACTTCTGGACGGACAGGCTGGACTTCGATGGCGAACCGGACCTCTCCGGCCAGCCGGAGGCGGCGCAGATGGCGCGCTACGGCGTGCCCGGCATGTGGTACGCCTGGGGCAAGTACCACACCCGCTTCAATATCGACAAAGAACCCAACGAAGCCAACCGCTTCGGCTGGGTTGTTGAGGTCGATCCGATGGATCCTCTGTCCAAACCGGTGAAGCACACCGCCCTGGGCCGTTTCGCCCATGAAGGCGCGGAGACCACCCTGTCCAAGGACGGCCGCCTGGTCATCTACATGGGGGACGATGCGCGGTTCGAGTATCTCTATAAATACGTCTCACGCGGCGCGGTGGCTGAGGACCGCGCGGCCAACGCGCAACTGCTGAGCGATGGCACCCTCTACGCGGCCCGGTTCGAGGCGGACGGCACCGTCCACTGGCTGCCGCTGTTGCATGGCCAGGGTCCGCTGACGGCGGAGAACGGCTTTGCCAGCCAGGCGGATGTGCTGATTGATGCGCGGCTGGCGGCGGATGCGCTGGGGGCCACCCCGATGGACCGGCCCGAGGATGCCACACCCCGCGGCGACGGCACCGCCTATTTGATGCTGACCAACAACTCCAGACGCAAGGCCGGCCAGACCGATGCCGCCAACCCGCGCCCGGAGTCGCGGTTCGGCCATATCATCGAAATCAAGGAGGACGGCGGCGACCATGCGGCGGCACGCGGGCAGTGGTCGATCCTTGTGAAATGCGGCGACCCGGCGATTGCCGAAGTCGGCGCAGAATGGCACCCGGACACCTCGCAGCACGGCTGGTTCGGCTCCCCCGACAACAGCGCGATGGATGCAGACGGGCGGCTGTGGGTTGCCACCGACCAGGGCAGCAACTGGGGCCGGACCGGCAAATCGGACGGGCTTTACGGTGTGGAAACCGGCGGCGCCTTGCGCGGCCATTCCAAGCTGTTCTTCCGCTGCCCCGCGGGGGCTGAGCTGTGCGGGCCCTATTTCACCCCGGACGGCGAGACGCTGTTCCTGGCCGTTCAGCATCCTGGCACCGACGGCACCAAAGACCTGAAAGGCTTCGGGCGCGCCTCGACGTTTGAGGACCCGGCCACCCGCTGGCCGGATTTCGACCCGCAAATGCCGCCGCGCCCCTCGGTTGTGGTGGTCACCAGACAGGGCGGCGGCAAGATCGCCAGCTGACCCGAAATCCGCTGTTGTCAGGCGGAGCGCGCCCCATCCGGGGCGCGCTCAGGTTGCAGCCCAGCCGGGCCGGCTGCCGCCGGATGCACGCGATTGTGAAACCGCAAGCGTCCGCCCTGCCCTACAACCGGGAGAAACCCTGCGGAGACCTGCCATGCCCATCAAACGCCTGACGGCCGCCCTGATCCTTGCCGCCTCTGCCGCCTCAGCTGGCAGCATCGCGCCGCGTGACGGCTGGGCGGTGCATGAAACCTCGAAGCCCTATGCGCAGCTGATCGAAGACGTCAAAGCCGCCGCCAAGGCCGAAGGGCTTGGGGTTGTCACCCAGGCAGGCCCTACCGAGGCAGCAGCCGCCCGCGGCATCACCATTCCCGGCAACCGGGTCATTGGCCTCTTCAACAATGACTTCGCGGTGAAGATCCTCGCGCTCTCCACCGCCGCGATGATCGAGGCGCCGGTGCGCATGTATGTGACCGAGGAGGCAGACGGCAGCGCCACCCTCTCTTACAAGCGGCCCACCCACGTCTTCGCGCCCTATGCCGGGGAAGGCGGCGCGGGGCTGGCGGCCCTTGCAGGCCAGCTCGACCGCCGCTTTGCGCTGATTGCGGAACGGGCGCAGAAATAGCCCCTGGAATACCCTCTGGCGTCTTTCCGGCTCCAGTTGCCCCTTGCGCGATTTGTGCCGGATTCCGCCGCAGTATTTCTCACACTGGCGTGAACGGGCTTGCGCACGGGCGCAGCCTCGGCAATCTGGCGGTAATTCAACGGATTGGACGGACAAGATGACAGAGACCCTGCGCGCAGCCGATGTTCTGGCCCGGCGGCTTTTCGAGGCAGGCTGCCGCCACGCGTTCGGGATGCCCGGCGGCGAGGTGCTGACGCTGGTCGATGCGCTGACCAGGGCAGGCATCGCCTTTCATCTGGCCAAGCATGAAAACTGCGCTGGTTTCATGGGCGAAGGCGTGCATCACGCGGATGGCGCGCCGGTCATTCTCGTGGCCACCCTCGGCCCCGGCGCGCTGAACGGCGTCAATGTGGTGGCCAACGCCCATCAGGACCGGGTGCCGATGCTGGTGCTCACCGGCTGCGTCGACGCGTCAGAGGAGCAAAGCTACACCCATCAGGTGCTCGACCACCGCGCGGTCTTCGCCCCGATCACCAAGGCCACCTTCCGGCTGGATGCCGAAGCGGCGGACCTGATCGCCGACAAGGCGATCGCCATCGCAACGGACCCCCGCAACGGGCCGGTGCATATTGACGTTCCGATCTCGGTGGCAGACGCGCCGGCCAGGGACCGCGGCATCCGCCGCGCGCCTGCAAGCGCCAGCGCGCCAAGCGGCGAGGCACTGGCGCGGGCGCGGTCCTGGCTGGCGGCCGCAAGCCGGCCGGTGGCGGTGATCGGCCTCGATGCGCTGCAGGAAAACGCAGGCCCCGCCCTCCGCGCCTTCCTCGAAAAGCATCAGATCCCTTTCATCACCAGCTACAAGGCCAAGGGCATCCTCCCCGAGAACCACCCGCTCTGCCTCGGCGGCGCAGGCCTGTCTCCGCTGGCCGACAAGCACCTGCTGCCCTTGGTGCGGGAGGCCGATCTGGTGCTCTCCATCGGCTATGACCCGATTGAGATGCGGCCCGGCTGGCGCAATGTCTGGGATGTGAACACCCAGTCCGTGATCGACATCGCGCCGGAGGCCAACACCCACTACATGCATCAGGCGGGCCTGAACTTCGTGACTGCGATTGCCCCCGCGCTTGCGGCGCTGTCGGAAGGCACCGAACCGCGCGGCACATGGCCCACTGGCCGCCCCGCCGCGGTCAAGGCTGCACTGGCGGATGCCTTCCCGCAGGATGAGGACTGGGGGCCGGCGGGCATCATCGCCGAATGCCGCGACACCCTGCCAGCGGACACCCTTGCCACCGCCGACAGCGGCGCCCACCGCATTCTGTTCAGCCAGATGTGGGAGTGTTCCGAGCCGCGCGGCCTGATCCAGTCTTCCGGACTCTGCACCATGGGCTGCGCGGTGCCGATGGCGATCGGGCGCAAGCTGGCGCAGCCGGAGCGTCCGGTGGTCAGCTTTTCGGGCGATGCCGGTTTCCTGATGGTAGCGGGCGAACTCTCCACCGCGGCAGAGCTGAAGGTTGCGCCAATCTTCGTGGTCTTTGCCGACGCCAGCCTGGCGCTGATCGAGCTGAAACAGCGGCAGCGCCAGCTTGCCAGCGGCGGTGTGGATTTTGGCGCGCATGACTTCGCCGCGATGGGCCGGGCGTTTGGCGGCAACGGTGTCACGGTCACCAGCCGCAGCGAACTGCGTGCCGCCCTGCAGGACGCGCTGGCAGCAGACACTTTCACCGTCATCTCGGCTGTGATCGACCGCGGAGGCTATGATGGCCGCATCTGACATGCTCCCCCATGGCGCGCTGAAGGGCGTCAAGGTCCTCGACCTGTCCCGCATCCTGGCAGGCCCCACCTGCACCCAGCTTCTGGGCGACCTCGGTGCGACGGTGATCAAGGTGGAAAACCCCAAGACCGGCGGCGACGACACCCGGCAATGGGGGCCGCCCTATGTGATGGATGCGGACGGGCAGCAATCGGACCTTTCAGCCTATTTCATGGCCGCCAACCGCAACAAGCGCTCGGTCGCCATCGACATCGCGACAGAGGACGGCCAGCAGGCCATCCGCCGCCTGGCGGCTGAGGCCGACATCCTGATCGAGAATTTCAAACCTGGCGGGCTGGCCAAATACGGGCTGGATTACGCCAGCCTCAAGGACGAATTCCCCAGCCTGATCTATTGCTCCATTTCCGGCTACGGCCAAACCGGCCCCAACAGCCACAAACCCGGCTATGACATCATGGCGCAAGGCTTCGGCGGCATCATGTCGCTGACCGGCGAACCGGAGGGCCAGCCGATGAAGGCCGGCGTCGGCATCGCCGATGTGATGTGCGGCATGTATGCCTGCATCGGCATCCTCAGCGCCCTGCACCACCGCGAGAAAACCGGCGAAGGCCAGCAGATCGACCTGGCCCTTGTGGATGCCCAGATCGCCTGGCTGATCAACGAGGGCGTCGCCTATCTGAACACCGGCCAGAACCCCAAGCGCCGCGGCAATGAGCACCCCAGCATCATGCCCTACGGCGTCTATGAAACCGCGGACGGCCATGTGATCCTGGCGGTGGGCAACGACAGCCAGTTCCGCCGCTTCATGGAATTCCTCAAGCTCGAAGGGCTGGCCGAGGACGCCCGCTTTGCCACCAACCCGGCCCGGCTCCACAACCGCGACGCCCTGAACGCGATCCTGATCCCCGCAGTGCAGCGCTTTACCACCGATACGGTGCTGGCAGCGATGGAGGATCGCAAGGTGCCGGCTGGCCCGGTGCAGACCCTGGACACCCTGTTCGCCACCAGCCAGGTCGCGGCCCGCGGCATGGCGATTGGCATGGATACGGCGGCCGGTCCGGTCAAGCTGCTGGGCAACCCGCTGAAATTCTCCCGCACGCCGGTCACATACCGGCACGCGCCGCCTGCCTGCGGCGAAGGCACCGGGGAGATTCTGAGCGCCGAACACCCGTTTAAGCCGTCCTGAGCCCGCAAGGACGCGGCGGCTTTCCGCCATGTGTTACAGTTTCCGGCAATTCACCGCTAAATCAGCGGTGCTTTCAGCCTGGCTTACTCCGCCATCTTGCCAAAATTTCCCGGGAAATCCTACACATCCGCCATAGTTTCAATCCAGGCGCACACAGGCCATCACCAAACCGCGAGCAGGGTTCGCCCGGAACATTCCGATGATCTACTCTTCAGCAGGACACGGAAACCGCGCTCGTATCAGAACAAAGATTGGACTCTCATGACGCAAGATATCTTCGGCCAAGACAACAGCCTGACCGATGCAACTGCACAGCAGAACTGGAATGCCGTGCAGATGGGAGTTCTGTCCCACGCCGCCGCAACCGCGGATCACCTGGGCGCGGTGCTGAAGGCCGCGCCGGAGTTTGCCCTGGCCCATGCGATCAAGGGGTTGTCGCTCTTGATGCTGGGGCGTTCGGAACTCGTGCCCACAGCGCACGAGGCACTGCGCGATGCCAAGGCCTGTTACGAGGGCGCCCTGCCGCGCGAACGCAAATACGTGGATGCACTGGAAAACTGGCTGGCGGGCCGCCCCAGCCTGGCGACCCAGCGGATGGAGGAGGTGCTGGGCGTCTGCCCTGAGGACACCCTGGCGATGAAGCTCAGCCACGGCATCCGCTTTATCATGGGCGACCCGGCGGGAATGCGCGCCTCGGTCGAGCGGGTGCTGCCGGCCTATGCCCCGGACCATGCCGGGCGCGGCTACCTCCTGGGCTGCCATTCCTTTGCGCTGGAAGAGACCGGCGAATATGAGCGCGCCGCCAATGCCGGCCGGCAGGCGCTGTGGATGGCACCGGATGATGCCTGGGGCCTGCACTCTGTCGCCCACGTGCATGACATGACCGGCAACGCAAAGGCGGGCCTCGACTGGCTGCACGGCCGCGAGGAGGCCTGGGCGCATTGCAACAACTTCCGCTATCACGTCTGGTGGCACAAGGCGCTGATGCACCTCGATCTGGGCCAGATGGAGGAGGCGATCACGCTCTATGACACCGAGGTGCGCAAGGACAAGACCGACGATTACCGCGACATCTCCAACGCCACCTCGCTGCTGATGCGGCTGGAGCTGGAAGGCGTTGACGTGGGCGGCCGCTGGGACGAGCTGGCGAATCTCTGCGCCGCCCGCACCGAGGACGGCAGCCTGATTTTTGCCGATCTGCACTACCTGCTGGCGCTGACCGGGCACCGCAAGGAGGACGCCCACCGGCTGGTGCAGCGGATTCACGCCGATGCGGAACGGGGCGGCAGCGAGGCGCGCGCGCGGATGGCGGACCCCGGCTGCGCCGCCGCGGACGGGCTGGAAGCCTTCGGAGACGGTCAATACAAGGCTGCTTTCGCGCATTTGTCCGCGGCCCGCGCCACCCTGCAGCTGGCCGGCGGCAGCCATGCGCAACGCGATGTTTTTGAACGCATAACTATAGACGCAGGAATCCGCTCAGGCCAGCTTGACGAAGTCGAAACAATCCTTGATGACCGCCGCGCCAGGCGAGGCGGCGCAGAGGACAACTACGCCCTGGCCCGCCGCACCCTGATTTCCGAGGCCCGGAACCCATCCGGTGCCAAAAGCGTACCTGCCGAGTAAGACCTTCAAGGACCAGAAACCTCAGATGTCCAGCGTTGCGCCCTTTCCCGGGCCTCAGAAAGATCCTGCTGCCGCCAACCGCGCGGTGCCCCCGCCGCAAACGGCGCAGACGCGGCTGCGCGATCCCCGGCTTGATTTCTACCGCGGCATCGCAATGTTCATCATTCTGGTGGCGCATATCCCCGGCAACCGCTGGGCCGGCTGGATTCCGGGGCGGTTCGGCTTTACCGACGCAACCGAAATCTTTGTCTTCTGCTCCGGCATGGCGTCCGCAATTGCCTTCGGCAGCTCCTTCGCCCGCCAGGGCTGGTGGCTCGGCACCGCCCGGGTCGTCTTCCGCTGCTGGCAGGTCTATTGGGCCCATATCGGGCTGTTCTTCTTCCTCACCGCCTCCATGGCGGCGCTCGATCTCTATGGCGGCTTCGACAAGAGCTATATCGGCTCCCTGAACCTGCACTGGTTCTTCACCAACACCGTTCAGCAGCTGGTCGGGGTGATGACCCTGACCTACGTGCCGAACTACTTCGACGTGCTGCCGATGTACCTCGGCGTGCTGGTCCTGCTGCCGCTGATGATGGGGCTGGAAAAAGCTGGGGTCTGGGCGGTGATCGCCGCCAGCGTCCTGATCTGGCTCAGCGCGAACCCCTATATGATCGGCCTCGGCCCCAATGGCATCTCCTTCCCGGCGGAACCCTGGTCGGAGCGGGAGTGGTTCTTCAACCCGCTCGGCTGGCAGCTGCTGTTCTTCACCGGCTTTGCCTTCATGAAGGGCTGGCTGCCCGCGCCGCCGGTCTCCAAGGCGCTGGTGATCCTGGCCGCAGCCTTTGTGATTCTGTCCGCACCGTTCGGGTCCTGGAAGGTCTTCCTCTGGGTGGAAGCGGCGAACAAGGATCTGGCCGCCCTGATCCGCCCGACCTGGGAAATCACCGCGGAATGGCGCGAAAAAACCGATTTCGGCCTGCTCCGCTATGCCCACTTCCTGTCGCTGGCTTACCTCGGCTGGGTGGCCGCCGGTGAAGGCGGCAAGCGGCTCATTGCCTCCGGCCATTCCCTGGCGGCGCGCACCTGGGCGGTATTGCTGAAACTGATCACCAAGGTCGGCCAGCAATCGCTTGCCGTGTTTGTTTTTTCGATGGCGCTGGCCCGTTTCATCGGCTTTGCGCTTGACCAGACCGACCGCGCGGTTATGACCACGGCATTCGCCAACCTGGTCGGCTTTTTCCTAATCATACTCTGCGCTTACACCGCAGCCTGGTTCAAGTCACAACCTTGGAGAGCCAAGAAATGAGCTCTTTTTCCCGCCGCTCCTTCCTCGCAGCCGCGCTTGGCAGCACCGCTCTGTCCGCCCTGCCGGGGCTGGCGAGCGACCCCGAACCCTTCAGCCGCGATGTGGTGGTGGCCAAGGCCCGCGCGCTCGCCGAGGAGGCCTACGCCGAACGCCCCACCGTGCCGCAGGATTGGCTGGATCAGTCCTATGACGACTACAAGACCCGCTGGTTCCGCACAAAAGACGCGCTGTGGTCCCGGACGGATCGCAGCTACAACGTCGATTTCTTCCTGCCGGGCCTCTATTTCCCGCGCGCCATCCAGATCAACACGGTGACTGACGGGCTGTCCAGCCGGGTGCCCTTCGACCTGTCGCTGTTCGACAAATCCGACAAGGCCCCCGAACTGACCACCGAGGGCGACCTCGGCTATTCCGGCCTGCGGCTGCGCACCGAACTGTCCGAACCCGGCAAGAAGACCGAGTTCTGCGTCTTTCAGGGCGCCAGCTACTTCCGCGCGATCGGCATCGGCAACGCCTACGGCCAATCCGCGCGCGGTCTGGCCCTGAAAACCGCCGACCCCGAGGGGGAGGAGTTTCCGGAGTTCATCGAATTCTGGCTGGAGGCCCCTGCCCCGGGCCAGCACCACATGGTGGTGCATGCGCTGATGGATTCGCCCTCCGTCACCGGCGCCTACCGCTTCACCATCACCCCCGGCAGCAGCACGGTGATGGATGTCGAGGCGACGCTCTTTGCCCGCGAAGAACTGAGCCACGCAGGCCTGGCGCCGCTCACCTCCATGTTCCTGTTCGACGCCAAGAACCGCCACGACTTCGACGACTTCCGCCCGGCGGTGCATGACACGGACGGGCTGCTGGTGCAGAACGGCAATGGCGAGACCCTGTGGCGGCCGCTGTCCAACCCGAAACGCCTGCAGATTTCTTCTTTCGTCGACGAGAATCCGCGCGGCTTCGGCCTGATGCAGCGCGCCCGCAAGCTGTCAGACTTCAACGACCTCGAAGCCTTCTATCACAAGCGTCCCTGCCTTTGGGTCGAACCCCAGGAGGACTGGGGCAAGGGGGCCGTCACGCTGGTGGAAATTCCGGCGGACAAGGAAATCTACGACAACATCGTGGCCTACTGGCGCCCGCGTGAACCCTACGCCGCCGGAAGCGAGGTCAATCTCACCTACCGGCTCACCTGGGGCAGCGAACCGGCGCTGCCGCTGCCGCGGGCGCTGTCCACCGCCGAGGGCGCGCGGATCTTCGGCGGCCCGGGCCGGATCATCACCATCGACTTTGAGTCGCACCCGCTGCTCGATGGCGATCCGGAGGCCCTTGACGTCTACATCCACTCTCCCCATGTCGCGACCAGCGAAGGCGTGCTGCAGCGCAACCCGGAAACCGGCGGACTGCGGCTGGCCTTCAACTTTGATCCTGGCGATCAGGATCACATCGAACTTCGCGCCCAGCTCAGGAAAGACGGCAGCCCCGCTTCCGAGGTCTGGCTTTACAGGTGGACCGCATGACTGCAAGTGATCTGATGCCTCCGGAACAGCCCCTGGCGATGCCGGAGCAGGACTTCAGCAAGGACTTCCGCGACGCCGCCGCCCCCGGCGATGCCGCGCCGCGCCAGGTGGCGCTGTGGCGGCTGCTGGCGTTCTCGCCCGCAATGGCAGCCACCGGCGTTCTGACCTGGGTGATGCAGGGCTGGTTCGCCGACGGCGGTTTTTCGGTGCTGGAGATGATTCTGCTGGCGCTGATCGCCTTCAACTTCTTCTGGATCGCCTTCACCGTCTCCACGGTGCTGCTGGGCCTCTATGGCCTGTCCCGCCGCGAGCGCACCGCCGCCCGCGGCGCCGCCCGCCCGATGAAGGTCGCGCTGCTGATGCCGGTCTACAACGAGGTGCCTTGGTATGTGCTGGGCAACGCCCAGACCATGCTGCAGGAACTGCACGGCCGCGGCGGCCTGCATGAATACGCGATGTTCATCCTCTCGGACACCCGCGACGACGCGATTGCCGAACAGGAGCGCGCCAGCGTCGAGGCGCTGCGCACCATGCTGCCGGAAGGCACCGAACTCTACTACCGCCGCCGCGCCGACAACGAGGGCCGCAAGGTCGGCAATATCTCCGACTGGGTGCGCCGCTGGGGCGCGGGCTACGAGGCGATGCTGGTGCTGGACGCCGACAGCCTGATGACCGGCCGCGCCATTGCCCGGCTGGCCGACGCGCTGGCCCGCGACCCGGGCGCCGGCCTGATCCAGAGCTATCCGCAGCTCATCGGCGCACAATCGGTCTTTGGCCGCATGCAGCAGTTCGCGAACGGCGTCTACGGCCTCGCCCTGGCCGAGGGCCTGGCCCGCTGGGCCGGGCACGAGGGCAACTACTGGGGCCATAACGCGATCATCCGCACCCGCGCCTTTGCCGCCTGCGCGGGCCTGCCGCTGCTGCGCTCACGCTTTGGCGGCGGCGACAAGCTGATCATGAGCCATGATTTCGTCGAGGCAGGCCTGTTGCGCCGGGCCGGCTGGTCCGTGCGCTTCCTGCCCCGCATCCGCGGGTCGTATGAGGAAACCCCCGCCACCCTGATCGACCACATCCTGCGCGACCGCCGCTGGTGCCAGGGCAACCTGCAGCATCTCAACCTGCTGCACGCCAAGGGCTTCCGCGCGATCTCCCGCTTCCACCTGTTTGCGGGCGCCATCGGCTATCTGATGGCACCGGTTTGGTTTGCGCTGCTGGTCCTTTGGGCCGTCATCGGCCGCAGCGAGGAAGCCTCAGTGATCAGCTACTTCAGCGAGGCCAACCCCTTCCGCCCCAACTGGCCCGACATGTCCGAGCCTAAGCACGTGCTGGTGATCATCCTGATCTACGCCATGCTGCTGGCCCCCAAGCTGCTGGCCGCGGCAGCGCTGCCGCTCACTGGCAGCCGGTTTTCCGAATACGGCGGCCCGGTGCATTTCGCGCTGTCCTTCCTGTCCGAGGTGGTTCTGGCCATTCTCTATGCGCCGATCCTGATGGTGCAGCAGATGATCGCGGTGTTCCGCACCGCCCTTGGCCTGCAGCGCGGCTGGGCGCCCCAAGCGCGCGACGGCGGCAGCTACTCCCTGCGCACGCTGATCACCTGCCACGCGCTGGAAACCGTCAGCGGCGTCGCGCTCTGGGCCGGGATCCTGACCGGCACCGTGTCGCTGTGGCTGGCGCCGATCGCGCTGTCGCTGGTGCTGGCGGTGCCGCTGTCGGCGCTGTCGGGCGTCAAGACGGTGAACCGCATCCGCCACTGGATGGCCACGCGGGAGGAGTTCACCGAACCCCAGATCACCCGCGCCGCCCGTGCCGCCCGCGCCGAGCTGAAGGCGCTGCTGGACGGCAGCACCGTCCGCGGCACCCCGGCAGAGTAAGCCCGCGGCCAAGCGGCTCCCGCGCCCGCAGGGTGCCCCGGCTGCGCCGGGACACCCTTGGCAGCCTTGGGCCCGGCACCGCGCTGATGCGCGGTGCGGCCTGCGACCCTCGCCAGGGCGGATCTGGACCCCGCCCCCGCATCAGCAGACCTGCCGCCGCCAGGGCGTCAGCGCGCGCGCCTTCAGGGCTGCTGTCATCCTTGCCACCGCGCCACCGGCAGGTTGCCCGCGATCCAGCCCGGCCCCGCGGCAGAGCCCAGCATACCTTCGGGCACATCGATCACATTCGTGAAACCCGCCTCTGCCAGCGCCAGCGTCAGCCGCGCCGAACGCACCCCGCGGGCGCAAATCAGCGCCACCGGCACCGTGCGGTCCGGCCCCGCCACCGCCTGCAGGGCCGCGATGAAATCCGCGCGCCGCATGTCGATCTGATGGCTGCCCGCCGGCACCCCCGACGCGCGCCATTCCTGCGGGGTGCGGATATCCACCAGGATGATGCCGCCGTCCCGGGCCGCCGCAAACGCCTCTGCCGCCGTCAGCCGCGGCTGATCATGCGCGGGCGGCTGGCGGCGGTGCCACCAGTAGCCAAAGCCGCCGGCCGCCGCGGCCCCGCCCAGCAGCATCAGCCGCCGCGTCAGGTTTGGTTTGTCCGCCTCTGTACCGGGCATCTCGCCTCCGCTGTTGGGTTTGCCACCGCTGAACTGCACTCCTGCCCCAGATTTAGCAGCTTGGCAGCCGCCAATCACCAGAAATGGCCAGCTTAGGCCAGTCAAGTTCTTGTTATTGCGCGCAAGCCGCCCAAATATAGGCGCAACAATCGTACCAATTCTGCCCCGGAGCTGCGGCATTCTTACAGTATCCGGGGCGGCGGGGGTGGTTCTGTGCTGAAAAATTGCTTAGCACTGGACTAAAAAAATATCGACGCGCCAACCCGACAGGAGACCTGCACGTGTCCCTATTCCTGATTGCGGCCCTGCCCTTTCTCGGAGCCGTCTTTCCAGCGCTGTTAATCCGCGCCGGACGCAATGCCGCTGCTTCGGCCGCCGGGCTGACCACGTTCCTCGCCTTTACCGGGCTGATGCTGCATATCCCCGCCATCTTCCGCGGCGAGACGGTCTTTGCCGCCGTGGACTGGCTGCCCGCCCTTGGCCTCAACGCCCATTTCTTCCTCGACGGGCTGGGATTCCTGTTTGCGGCGATGATCCTTGGCATCGGCCTCCTGATCATCCTCTACGCCCGTTTCTACCTGTCGCGCGAAGACCCGATGGGCCAGTTCTACAGCTACCTGCTGCTGTTCCAGGGCGCTATGGTTGGCATCGTTCTGTCCGACAACATCCTGCTTCTGCTGGTATTCTGGGAGCTTACCTCGCTCAGCTCCTTCCTGCTGATCGGCTATTGGAAGCACCTGCCAGAAGGCCGCCAGGGCGCCCGCATGGCGCTGGCCGTGACCGGCTCCGGCGGGCTGGCGATGATCGCGGGGATGCTGCTGCTGGGCCATATCGCAGGGTCCTATGACCTCAGCGTGATCCTGCAAAACAAGGAGGCTATTCAGGCCTCGCCCCTGTATCTGCCCGCGCTGATCCTGATCCTGATCGGAGCCTTCACCAAATCGGCGCAGTTCCCCTTCCACTTCTGGCTGCCGCACGCGATGGCAGCGCCGACGCCGGTGTCGGCCTATCTGCACTCCGCCACCATGGTGAAGGCCGGCCTGTTCCTGATGGCCCGCCTCTGGCCGGTTCTGGCCGGCACGCCTGAATGGTTCTACATCGTTGCCACCACCGGCCTTGTCACCATGCTGCTGGGCGCTGTGATTGCGCTGTTCAAGGACGACCTCAAGGCGCTCTTGGCGTTTTCCACCGTCAGCCACCTCGGCCTCATCACCATGCTCCTGGGGTTCGGGACCAAATTCGCCGCGGTGGCGGCTGTCTTTCACATCATCAACCACGCGACCTTCAAGGCGGCGCTGTTCATGACCGCGGGCATTGTCGACCATGAGGCAGGCACCCGCGATATCAAACGGCTCGGCGGGTTGCGCCACCTGATGCCCGTCACCTTCACCATCGGCACGGTGGCGGCGCTGTCGATGGCGGGCGTCCCCCCGCTGAACGGCTTCCTGTCCAAGGAGATGATGCTGGAGGAGGCCTCGCACACCCTCTGGAACGGCTCGCACCTGATCGTGCCCGCGCTGGTGACCGCGGCGGCTGTGTTCTCGGCGGCCTATTCCTTCCGCTTCATCGCCCATGTCTTCCTTGGACCCAAGCGCGAGGATTACCCCGGCCACCCGCATGACCCCAACACCGGCATGTGGGTAGGCCCTGCCTTCCTGGTGCTGCTGGTGGTGCTGATCGGCCTTGCCTCTGCCAAGATCGCTGGCCCGATGGTGGCCACCGCCGCCAGCGCGGTGATCGGCGGAGAGAAACTGCCCTATTACTCGCTCAAGCTGTGGCACGGGCTGACCCCGGCGCTTTATATGTCGATCGCTGCGGTGATCGGCGGTGCGGTGCTGCTGGCGCTGCACAAGCCGCTGGCCCGCGCCTGGGACGCGGCCCCGCGGCCCGAGGCCAAGGTGATCTTCGAGGGCCTTATCGGCGCCTTCACCCGCCTCAGCCAGGCAGTGACCGGCGGCCTGCACAACGGCGCCCTCACCCGGTATTCCGCGGTGATGGTCGCCTTCACCGTGGTGATCGCCTACCTGGCCTATCGCGGCGGCACCCTGGGCGCGCCGACGCGCGCCTTGCAACAGCCCGGCCTGCTGCCCGTGACCGGCTGGTTCGCTCTGGTGGTGGCCACGCTGTTCATCGTGGTGAAGCACCGCAACCGGCTGCTGGCGCTGGTGCTGATCGGCGTGGTGGGCCTGGTGGTGTCGATGTCGTTCAACTACCTCTCAGCACCGGACCTGGCGCTGACCCAGATCTCGGTCGAGGTGGTGACCATCATCCTGATGCTGCTGGCACTGAACTTCATGCCCAAGGAAACCCCGGCCGAAACCCCGGTGCTGACCCGTGTGCGCGACGGCGCGATTTCGGTGGTCGCGGGGCTTGGCGCGGGCGGGCTGATCTATGCGCTCCTGATGCGCGACTTTGCCTTCCCGACGATATCGGACTTCCATCTCGCCAACTCCTACAAGGGCGGCGGCGGCACCAACGTGGTGAACGTGATCCTGGTCGACTTCCGCGGTTATGACACCTTTGGCGAGATCATCGTGCTGGGGATCGCCGCCATGGTGATCTTTGCCCTGACCGAGGCGGTGCTGGGCTCCCGCGTGCGCGCCTACCTTCTGAACCGCGAGCCGGATTCGCCGCGGGCGGGCGACAGCCACCCGCTGATGATGGTGGTGGCAACCCGGGTGATGATGCCGCTGGCGCTGATGGTGGCCGCCTATATCTTCTTCCGCGGCCACAACCTGCCGGGCGGCGGCTTCATCGCGGGGCTGGTCGCGGCAATTGCGATCATCATGCAATACATGGCCTCGGGCTTTGCGTGGGCGACCGAGCGGCAGCGCTACCCCTACCACGCCATCATCGGCTCCGGCGTGCTGATCGCCGCCGCCACCGGCATGGGCGCCTGGTTCAACGGGATGCCGTTCCTGACCAGCGCCTTCGGCTACATCCACTGGCCGCCGCTGGAGGAGTTCGAATGGGCCACCGCCGCGCTCTTTGACCTTGGCGTCTTCCTGGCGGTGGTCGGCGCGGTGCTCTTGGCGCTGGAAAGCCTGTCGCGCTTTGCCTGGCAGCCGGGCATCAGCTCTGAACACGCGATGGACATCAACCCGGCCCGCGAGGACGCGGCCAAGACCGGGACGGAGGGATAAGCATGGAACTTCTCGTCGCCTCGGCCGTGGGCATCCTGACTGCGGCCGGCATCTATCTGATCCTGCGCCGCCGCAGCTTCCCGGTGATCCTCGGCCTGTCGCTGATCACCTATGCGGTGAACGTCTTCCTGTTTGCCTCCGGGCGGCTGATGACCGCCGCCCCCCCGATCCTCAACAAATACGAGGAGGTCGCCTATACCGATCCGCTGCCGCAGGCGCTGGTGCTGACCGCCATCGTGATCTCCTTCGGCATGACCGCGGTGGTGGTGATGATCGCGCTGGGGGCCTTCCTGTCCTCGCGCGATGACCGCACCGCTCTGCCCGCTGAGGCAGAAGGCGCAGGAGAGGACGCATGATGCAGCACCTTCTGATCGCGCCGGTGGTGCTGCCTGCCCTGGTTGCGCCGTTCATCATCATGGTGCTGCGCCACCACCTGGACCTGCAGCGGATTTTCTCGGTCGCCAGTGCGGTGCTGCTGGCCGGCGTGACCCTGGCCCTGGCCGCCCAGGCGGCGGACGGAACCGTCAAGGTCTATGAACTCGGCGACTGGCCCGCGCCATTCGGCATCGTGCTGGTGCTGGACCGGCTGTCGGGCATGATGATCGTGCTCACCTCGCTCTTGGCGCTGCCGGTGCTGCTTTACGCCATCGGGTCGGGCTGGGACACCCGCGGCAGCAACTTCCACGCGCTGTTCCAGTTCCAGCTGATGGGCATCATGGGCGCCTTCCTGACCGGCGACGCCTTCAACCTTTTCGTTTTCTTCGAGGTGCTGCTGATCGCCTCCTACGGGCTGATGATCCACTCCGGCGGCACCCGCCGGTTTCAGGCCGGCGTCCAGTACGTGGTGTTCAACCTTCTTGGCTCCACTTTGTTCCTGTTCGCGCTTGGCACGCTTTATGCGGTGACCGGCACGCTGAACATGGCCGACCTCGCCGTGAAGGTCGCGCAGATCCCGGCGGAGGATACCGCCCTGCTGCGGGCGGGCGCGGTGATGCTGTTGCTGGTCTTTGCCATCAAGGCGGCGCTGCTGCCGCTGCATTTCTGGCTGCCCTCGGCCTATGCCAACGCGCCGATGCCGGTGGCGGCGCTGTTTGCCATCATGACCAAGGTCGGCGCCTATTCGATCCTGCGCATGTACACGCTGGTGTTCGGCCCCGAGGTCGAGGCCACCGCCGGGCTGACCGAATACTGGCTGCTGCCCGCCGCGCTGCTGACGCTGATTGCCGGCGCGGTCGGTGTGCTGGGATCCAACAAGATCGGCCGCCTGGCCGCCTTTGGCGCCATTGCCTCGATGGGCACGCTGCTGATCGCGGTGTCGCTGTTCACCCAGACCGCCACCGCCGCCGCGCTCTACTACCTGGTGCATTCCACCCTGGCCGCGGCGCTGCTGTTCCTGGTCGCCGACCTGGTGATGGAGCGGCAGGGCGGCTGGATCATGCCGCAGCTGCCGATGCCGCAGACCGGGCTGATCTCGGCGCTTTTCTTTGCTGCCGCCATCGCGCTGGCGGGGATGCCGCCGCTGTCGGGATTCCTGGGCAAGCTGCTGGTGCTGGATGCCACCCGCGGCTCTGAGCTTGCCACCTGGATCTGGGCGGTGATCCTGACCGGCTCGCTGATCACCATCATCGGCATGGCGCGCGCAGGCTCGCTGCTGTTCTGGAAGGGCCACGGCCTGCCGAAGGAGAACACCGGCACCAGCGCCGAACCGCCGCAGGAGTCCCTTGCAGCCCGGCCCGCGCATCTGCCGTTTGTGGCCTGCTTCGGGCTGCTGGCGGGGCTGGTGGCGCTCACAGTGTTTGCGGGACCTGCCACCCGCTATGCCGAGGCAACCGCAGCGCAGCTCTTTGCGCCTGAGGCCTATATCGGTACCGTGCTTGGGGAGGAGGCGAAATGAAACTGTTCCAGCGGCTGCTGCCGCACCCCTATCTCACGCTGCTGCTGACCCTCACCTGGCTGCTGCTGGTCAACGGTTGGTCGCTGAACTCGCTGCTCTTCGGCTTCATGCTGGGGGTTCTGATCCCGTTTTTCACCCAGCCCTACTGGCCCAACCGGCCGCGGCTCAGCAAACCGCTGAAGATCGCGGAATACATCCTTGTCGTGCTGATGGACATCGTGCAGGCCAATATCATCGTCGCCCGCATCGTTCTGTTCAAACCCAATGCCGACCGCCGCCCCAACTGGATCACCATCCCGCTGGACCTGAAAACGCCCGAGGCGATCACCGCCCTGGCCGGCACCATCACCATGACGCCGGGCACCCTGTCGGCGGATATCTCGGACGCGGGCCACGCCCTGCTGGTTCACTGCCTGGACGCGCCCGACCCGGACGCGGTGCGCGACGAGATCAAACAGCGCTATGAGCGCCGGCTGATGGAGATCTTCGAATGATCGAAAACGCTGCCTACTTCGCCTTTGCCTGCTTCGCCCTGGCGATGCTGATGAACCTGTGGAAGATCGTCACCGCCCCGGATATCGCCGACCGCATCCTGGCGCTCGATACCATGTTCATCAACGCCATCGCCCTGATGGTCCTCTACGGCCTCGCGCTGGGGACCGAGATGTTCTTTGAGGCCGCGATGATCATCGCCATGCTCGGCTTTGTCTCCACCGTGGCCTATGCGCGCTTCATCCTGCGCGGCAACATCATCGAGTGAGGGGACAAGATGGCAAGCCTGTTTGAATTCCTTGTTGCCGCGTTTCTGGTGATGGCCGGGATCTTCGGCATTGTCGGCTCCTACGGGCTGATCAAGCTCAACGACCCGATGTCGCGGCTGCACGCGCCGACCAAGGCCACCACCCTGGGGGTCGGCGGCGTGCTGCTGGCCTCGCTCCTGCATGCGGCGGTGTTCGAAGAACATGTCTCGATCCATGAGCTGATGATCACCCTGTTCCTGTTCCTGACCGCGCCGATCACCGCGAATTTCATTGCCAAGGTGCATATTCACCGGCAAGAAACCCGCGAAACCATGCCCCCGGCGGGCGAGGATGACCATTGGGCCACCCATGACAAGCCGGAGGACGAGGAACGCAGAAGCGCAGGCCGCCCGGACGCCGCGCAATAAGCGCAGGCCCCAGCCGGAAACCGGCCCGCTGCAAAGACAGGACAGCATATGGACTCCTCCCGATTGCCGCTCACCCGCGATCTGGTGCTGATCGGCGGCGGCCACACCCACGCGCTGGTGCTGCGCAAATGGGGCATGCGCCCCCTGCCCGGCGCCCGGCTGACGGTCATCAACCCCGGACCTTCCGCGCCCTATTCCGGGATGCTGCCCGGTTTCGTCGCAGGCCATTACGCGCGCGAAGAGCTGGACATCGACCTGGTGCGCCTCGCCCGCTTCGCCGGTGCCCGTGTGGTGCTGGGTGCGGCTGAGCATATCGACACCGCTGCCCAGCGGGTGCATGTGCCGGGCCGCCCGCCGGTTGCCTATGACGTGGCCTCGGTCGACATCGGCATCACCTCCGCCATGCCGGACCTGCCGGGCTTTGCCGAACACGGCATCCCGGCCAAGCCGCTCGGCCGGTTCGCCGCGCAGTGGGCCGCCTTCCGCGATGGCAGCGGCCCCGCCCATGCCGCCGTGATCGGCGGCGGGGGCGCCGGAGCAGAGCTGATCCTGGCCATGGCCTATGCCCTCAAATCCCGCGGCCGCCTGTCTCAGGCGACGCTGATCGACAGCGATCAGGCCTTGCGCGCGATCGGAGAGACCGCCCGCCGCAAGCTCCTGCGCGCCCTGGTCGAACACGGCGTCCGGCTGGAGGAAAACGCGCCGGTCGAGCGGGTCGAAGACGGCTATCTCGTCCTGCAGGACGGGCGCGAGGTGCTGTCGGACTTCACCACCGGCGCCGCCGGCGCCCGCCCCTACGGTTGGCTCGCGGACAGCGGGCTTGACCTGCAGGACGGCTTCATCCGGGTCAGTGAAACCCTGCAAAGCTCCGTGCCGAATGTCTTTGCCGCGGGCGACTGCGCCCATATGGATTTTGCCCCGCGCCCCAAGGCCGGCGTCTATGCGGTGCGCCAGGCGCCTGTGCTCGCCCACAATCTGCGCAGCACCCTGACCGGCGATCCGCTGCGCAAATACCGCCCGCAGAAGGACTACCTGAAACTGATCTCCATGGGCGCCAAGGAAGCCCTGGGGGAGCGCTTCGGCACGACGCTGGCGGGGCCGGTGATGTGGAGCTGGAAGGACCGCATCGACCAGGCCTTCATGGAGAAATTCCGCGACCTGCCCGCGATGGACCCGCCACCGCTGCCCGCCGAACACACGATCGGCATGGAGGAGGCGCTGGGCGACAAGCCCCTGTGCGGCGGCTGCGGCGCCAAGGTCGGGCGCGGCGCGCTGCTCGGCACGCTCGCGGGGCTTGGCACGGCGGAGCGCGCGGACATCACGCCGCTGCCCGGCGACGACGCCGCCCTGCTGACCACCGGCGGCGCGCAACAAGTGATCAGCACCGACCACCTGCGCAGCTTCACCAACGACCCGGTGATGATGGCCCGCATCGCCGCCGTGCACGCGCTGGGGGACATCTGGGCAATGGGCGCAGAGCCGCAGGCGGCCACCGCCAGCCTGATCCTGCCGCGCATGTCGCCGGAGCTGCAAAGCCGCACCCTGCAGGAAATCATGGCCACCGCCGCCGAAGTCATGCAACAGGCCGGTGCCGCCATCATCGGCGGCCACACCTCGCTCGGGGATGAGCTGACCGTGGGCTTCACCGTCACCGGCCTCTGCCCCCGCCTGCCGATCACCCTTGCCGGCGCCAAACCGGGCGATGCGCTGATCCTGACCAAGCCCCTCGGCTCCGGCGTGCTGATGGCCGCCGAAATGGCAGGCGAAGCCGATGGCGGCAGGGTGGCCGCGGCACTGGATCAGATGAGCCAGCCGCAGGGCGAGGCTGCCCGTATCCTGCAGGACGCCCATGCGATGACCGACGTGACCGGCTTCGGCCTTCTCGGCCACCTGCTCGGCATCTGCGAGGCGTCCCGAACGGGCGCGGAGGTGTTCACTGGCCATGTGCCCCTGATGCAAGGCGCCGCGGATCTGGCAGACCGCGGCGTCCGCTCCTCGCTGCTGGCCGCGAACCAAGCGGCGCTGCCGGAGCTGAAAACCACCGGCTGGCAGGATCTGCTGTTTGACCCGCAAACCGCGGGCGGTCTCTTGGCAGCGGTGGCCGCAGATCAGGCCGACGCCCTGCTGAAGCAGCTGCGCGACGCCGGATACCCGGCCGCCCTCATCGGGAAGATCACAGAAGGGGCCGGGGCCATCACTCTCAGCGCCTGACCCGCTGCGCGCCAGCGCAGCGCCGCGCCCAACGGGAGCGGGGCCTCGCAGCGGCCCCGGCGACGGGCGGGAGCCCCCCTGTCAAAGACCGGACATGGCCTCCGCCACCTGCGCGGCAGCGGCATCCAGCCCCGCGTCATCCAGCGTGTCAGCCGCCACCGTGGCAGCGACCTCCGCCCCGATCGCGGTCCGGGATTTGCGGTAGGCGGGATCGTAATGCTCCACCATCAGCGCTTCGGTCAAAGCGGCCTTGTCCCCGGCCTCAATGCTGGCAAACCAGCCGTCCACCACCGCGCCGGAGCGGTGGGCGCGCAGCGGCCCCAGCTTTTCGCGCAGCCGCTCCGCGTCTGACAGGATGTCGTCGTAGGCCTCAACCAGATAGCGGCAGCGCGCCGCCACCGGCACCTGCAGTTCGATCCTGGGGGCCTGCTTCATCGCATCCCAGACCGCGGGCGGAATGATCCGCTGGCCGATCTTGCTCGACTCCGCCTCCACCAGCACCGGCCGGGCCGGGTCCAGTTTCATCAGAGCGCCCGCCACAGCGGACTCGAACCCCTTCTGCGAGGGCTGCGGCGTGGGCATATCGCCCAGCAGGGAGCCGCGGTGATTGGCCAGCCCCTCCAGGTCCAGCACCTGCACGCCCAAGCCGCCGGCGCGTTTCAGCACCTCGGTCTTGGCCGATCCGGTATAGCCGTCCAGCGCCACCAAGCGGTGCGGCAGCGCGGTCTGGTAGAGCGCCGCATTCACCAGCCGGCGGTAGCTCTGATAGCCGCCCTGCACCACCTCGGCGCGCCAGCCGATCTGCTGCAGCATCCAGGTGAACGACCCCGACCGCTGGCCGCCGCGCCAGCAATAGACCAGCGGTTTCCAGCTGCCCTCATGGTGGCTCAGGCTCTGCTCGATGTGGCTGGCGGCATTGCGGAACACCATCGCCGCCCCCAGCTTGCGCGCCTTGAAGGGGCTCTCTTGCACGTAGATGGTGCCGACCTCAGCCCGTTCCTCGTTGTCCAGCACCGGCAGGCTGATCGCGCCCGGCACATGGTCCTCGGCGTATTCCGCCGGGCTGCGCACGTCGATCACGGTGTCGAACCCGTGGGCATAGAACTCTTGCAGGGATGTGAATGTCAGCGCCATGGCCCATGCCTACCGCGGCCCATGCGCAAGGAAAAGCCGCAAACGGCCGGCCTGCGGCAATAATACTTGCGCGCACTGCGCACGGGGCAGTAAGGCAAACCGGAGCGAACAGACCGGCCCGGGCAGAAGCCCCGGCGCTGCCACAGCGGCAAGGACCAGGACCGATGGACACCGACCCTTTGGACATTCACGCGCTGCCCGGCCACCTGATCCGGCGGCTGCACCAGATCTCCGTCGCCCAGTTCATGGAGCGGATGGCGGCCGAAGGCATCGACCTCACCCCCGTGCAGTTCTCCGCCATGGCCGCCATCCGCCGCCATCCGGGCATCGATCAGGCCTCTGTCGCGGGTCTGATCGCCTATGACCGCGCAACGCTGGGCAAGGTGGTGGACCGGCTGGTGGACAAGGGATTGGTGGCACGCCGGGTGTCCGCTGCCGACCGCCGCGCCCGCGAGGTCAGCCTGACCCGCGACGGCGAGGCGCTGCTGGAGCGGATCCTGCCGGTCGTCCGGGCCGCCCAGCCCGCGATCTTCACCGGCCTCACCGCGGCGGAGCAGGAAACCTTCGTGGCCCTGCTGCGCAAGGCAACACTCGCCGCCAATGAGCTGAGCCGGGCACCGCAGCGCGACCTGCCCAGCAGCCAGGCCGCCGAATAAGCGCTCAGATCAGGCGGCCGCGCGGGGTATCGCCCGGCTCAAACGGCTCGATCAGCTCCGGCCCCTCAGCCCGGTTGGAGTTCACCGCCGGATCGGCCCGGTGATAGACCAGCACGCCCTCCGCCCCCGGCTGCATCAGCGTTGCGGCGCCATGGCCCTCCTCGCCCAGCCATTTCCCCCAGTCCTGCGGCTCCAGGATCAGCGGCATCCGGTGGTGGATCGCCGACATCCCCTGATTGGCGGCGGTGGTCACGATCGCGCAAGTCTTGACCGGATCGTCCGCGCCCCAGCTTTGCCACACCGCGGCAAAGGCAATCGGCGCACCGTTGCTGCGGTGGATGTACCAGGGCAGCCGGGCGCCGCCCTCCGACTTGGTCCATTCATAGAACCCGCTGGCCGGGATCAGGCACCGCCGCTCACGGGCCGCGGCGGCAAAGGCGGGCTTTTCCGCAATCGTCTCCGCCCGCGCATTGATCAGCAGCGGGCCGGCGGTTTGCGTCTTGTACCAATGCGGCAGGAACCCCCAGCGCATGGCAACCAGCTGCCGCCCGCCCGCGCCCGCCTGCACCACATGCACCGGATTGGTCGGGCAGACATTGAAGTTCGGCACCTTGGGCAGATCATTGGCAGGCTTCGCCGCAAACAGCTGCGCCATTGCATCACTGGGCAGGGTTATGGCAAATCGTCCGCACATGCTGATTTCTAACCCAGGCCGCGGCGCATTTGCAAAGCCTCCCGCGGCCCCGGATTTTCAGCCGCCCGACAGGATGATAGATAGGCCTCATGACTCTCCAGAACGATCTCCAGTCCGCCCTGGGTTTTCTCAACCAGGGCAAGTTCAAACAGGCGCTGAAACAGTCCAAGGGCGGCATGAAGCGGCACAAGAGCCACCCGGATTTTCCCAACATTGCGGGCATCTCCCTGTCGGGCCTCGGCAAGCACCGCGATGCCGTGCCCTACTTCAAGAAAGCGCTGGCGCTCGCCCCCGGCTTTCACGACGCGCGCAAGAACCTGGCGCAGACGCTTCTGTTCCTGCAGCAGGGTGAACCCGCGATGAAGCTGCTGGAGCGGGTGCTGAAGGACCAGCCCGGCGATCAGGCGGCGCTGTATCTTCAGGCGCAGGCGCATCTGGTGATGAACGCGCCCGAGGCCGCGATCGAGACCGCCACCGCCGCGCTGGCCCGCGACCCGCGCCAGCCGCGGATGCTGCGGCTGCGCGCCACCGCCTGGAACACGCTGGGCGATGAAAAGGCAACGCTGGCGGACTATCAGGCGGCGCTCAAGGTGAACCCCAACGACGCCGACGCGCTCCAGAACGCCAGCCTGCTGCTGGCGCGCCTGATGCGGCAGGACGAGGCCACCGAGGCCGCTGAGAAGGCCGTCGCCGTGGCCCCCCAGAACGCCGAGGCGCGCCGCCGCCTGGCCAGCCAGCTGATCTCCAACGGCGAGACGGCCGCCGCGCGCGAGCAGTGCCTGGCGCTGATGGAGCTGGACCCCAAGGACACACAGGTGCTGGAGATGCTGGCCCGGATCAGCAGCCGCGAGCAGAACGCGGAGCTGCTGCCCGTCGCGCAGAAGGCACTGAAAACCGCCGCGCCCCGCTCGCTCGACCGCGCCAACGCCAGTTTCGCCCTCGCCCGGATTGCCGATCAGGCCGGCGACAAGGAGGCCTTCGCCGCCCATAATGACGAGGCGAACGCCTGCATGGCGGCGCAGACCCCCTACGACTACGAAGAGAGCGAGCGCCAGTTCACCCGCATCATGGCGGCCTTCCCGGAGGCGGTCACCCCGGCGGACACCGCGCCCGAAGGCCCCCGCCCGATCTATGTGGTGGGGATGCCGCGCTCCGGCACCACCCTGACCGAAACCGTGATCGGCCTGCACCCGGATGTGTTCCCGCTGGGTGAACGCGGCGTGCCGGCCTTCCTGCTGCACCCCTATCTGGACAAGGATCAGGACTTCACGCCCGAGGCCGCCCGCACTTTCGTGGCCGAGGACATCAGCCGCCTGCCCGATATGCCCGAAGGCACGGCGGCCTATGTCGACAAGATGCCCGACAACTACCGCCTGCTGGGCCACCTTGGCACCGCCTACCCGGATGCACGGTTTGTTCATCTTTGCCGCGACCCGCGCGACGTGGCGCTGTCGATCTGGCGCGGCTATTTCTCCGGCAGCTCGCTCACCTATGCCTACGACCTGAGGGCGATGGCGCACCGCTTCAACCTTTATGGCCGGCTGATGCAGCACTGGCGCCAGGTGATGCCGGGGCGGATCTATGATCTGCGCTATGAAGACTTCGTTGCGGATATCGGCGGCGAAAGCCGCAAGCTGGCGGAGTTTTGCGGGCTGGAGTGGGTCGAGGACATGGCCCACCCGGAACGGCACGAGGGCCAGGTGCTGACGCTGTCGAACACCCAGGTAAGGCAGACGGCGCACACCCGCTCGATCGGCAAGTGGGAGCAATACGCCGACCTTCTGACGCCCTTCATCGACGGGCTGGACCCGGAAATCTGGCCGGAAATCAAAGGGTAACAGGGGCTACTTGGTGTAGGCTTTGCGCGCGATCTCGATCCGCGCATCCATCATCGACATTTCTTTCAGGATCTCCTGCCGGCGGCTGCGGTCGCCGGTCTCGTGCAGCTCCGCCCGCAGCCGCTGCAACTCGCGCGACAGGCTGACGAACTCCGGCACCCCGCCGCTTTCGCGCACCAGCCGGTTCAGCAGCGCGTTTTCCGGGTCATCGCACTGCGGCAGCGGCTTGCCCGCGCCTTGCAGGTTGTCAAAGGCGCCGTCCTTCTCAGCGGCTTCGATCCGGGCGTTGATGAGGTCGATCAGCGGGTGGTCCATGACCCGCATTCTGCCATGCGCGCCCGCGGTGGGAAAGCCCCCCGCCACTCCGTTAACAAAGGGGTGGCGAAGGTTAAGAATGCCTGAAAATAATGCGGCAGCCCTCCTGCCCGAATGTTTCGCGCGCGAAACATTGGGTCCGGTCCGGACCTATGCGCCGCGGCTTATTTCACCCGCGCAATCCGCCCGTCGGTATAGGGCGTATAGGGGCCTTGCGCCGCCAGATATTCCGCCAGCACATCCGCCAGATCCGGGCCGAAGTCGTAGGCGTTCTTGTCGTCGCCTTCGAACATCGCATAGCCGTCGCCGCCGTTGCGGACGTAATCGTTGGTGACCACCACATAGGTCTTGGCCGGATCAATGGGCACAAAGCCCGCGCCCTCCGCCACCATCACATCCTTGACCCGGCCCTCGTTCGGAGCCACGGAAGCATCCCAGCTGAACGTCAGCCCCGCCACCTGCGGGAAGCGGCCCTTGACGTCCTCCACCTGGCTGACACCGTTCTCCAGCGCCTCGACCAGCGTCTTGCCGTCAATCTCAAAGGTCGACAGCGTGTTCTGGAACGGCAGGATGGTCAGCACCTCGCCCATGGTGACTTCGCCTGCATCCAGGCTCGCGCGGATCCCGCCGGAGTTGGCGATGGCGATGGTCACGCCCTGATCCTTGACCCGGTCCAGCATCGCATCGGCCACCAGATTGCCCATCTGGCACTCCTGCACCCGGCAGACATCGCGGCTGCCTTCGATGGGTTCAGCGGCCTCCGCCACCACCTTGTTGCGGATCTCATCCAGCGGCTGCGCCAGTTCCGCGATCCGGTCCAGCGTTGCCGCATCCTCACTGACAGCGGCATCCATGATCAGCGGCTCGCCTTCCGCGCGGATCACATTGCCCGCATCGTCGAAGGTCACGGTCAGCTCGCCCAGGAACTTGCCATAGGCATAGGCCTGCACGATCTGCACCCCGTTCACCACGGTCGGATACGGGCCTGCGGCCTTCTCGGAGGTGTTGGACAGGTAGGTGTTCGAATGCCCGCCGACGATCACATCCACCCCGGTGGTCTCCGCCGCCACCCGCTGATCCACGCCATAGCCGGAGTGGCTGAGAACCACGATCTTGTTCACGCCCTCGGCAGTCAGCCTGTCAACCTCTGCCTGCACCGCCGCGACCGGGTCGGAGAACTGCACGTTCTTGCCGGGGCTTGCCAGCTCATGCGTGTCCTCCGGCGTCAGGCCGATGAGGCCGATCTTCTCGCCGCCGCGCTCGATCACCGTGGATTTCTTCAGCACATCCGCCAGCGCCGGTTCCGCGGACACATCCGCATTGGACATCAGGACCGGAAAGCCCACCGCATCCATGAACCCGCGCAGCACCTCCGGGCCGTCGTCGAACTCGTGGTTGCCGACGGTCATCCCGTCATAGCCCAGCTTGGTCATGAACTCCGCCGCGGCCTTGCCCTTGTAGTAGGTATAAAACAGCGAGCCCTGGAACTGGTCGCCGCCATCCACCAGGATCGCGTTCTCCGCCCGCTCGCGGGCCTCAGCAATCGCCGTCACCAGCCGCGCGGTGCCGCCGAAACACTTGCCCTCAGCCTGATCCTCGGCATCGCAGGTGCTGTCGTATTTGTTGATCGGCTCGAACCGCGAATGGAAATCATTGGTGTGCAGGATGGTCAGCCTGTACTCCGCCGCCGCCGCACCGGCGGTCAGGGCCAGGGCGGCAACCGAAGTGAGAATGCGTGCAATCATGAGGAGCGCTCCCGTTATTCTGTTTTGCCCAAGCCTGCGCCCAAAGCCCGCGCCGGTCAAAGGGGAAAAGCCGCCGCGCTGGCTCCCCTTGCGTCAGCGTGACCAGCCGCACCGCATCCAATCCCCCTTGATTCCGCAGCAATCGCAGGGCATCAGACCGTCATGCTGATTTACAAGATTTTCCGGGCGGACGAATGGGCCGCGCTGCAAGCCGCGGGCGAGACCAGCGGCGCGCCGATTGATGTTGCGGACGGCTATGTCCATTTCTCCACCGCCACCCAGGCGGCGGAAACCGCGGCCAAGCATTTCGCCGGCGCCGAGGGGCTGACCCTGCTGGCCTGCGATGCCGGCGCGATGGGCGAAGACCTGAAATGGGAAGTGTCCCGCGGCGGCGCCGAGTTCCCCCACCTCTACCGCAATATCCGCCTGTCGGACGTGGTCTGGGCCAAGCCGCTGCCGCTGGCGGAAGGCGTGCATCAGTTCCCCGAGGAGATGGCATGAAGCTGACCGAGAAGCTGGCCCTTGCCGCCATGCACCAGATTGATCCGGAGGCTGCGCACGGGCTGTCGATCAAGGCGCTGACCATGGGGCTGGCACCGGCCCCCGGCCCGGTCACCTCACCCCGGCTCAGGACCACGCTGGCGGGGATTGAGCTGCCGAACCCGGTGGGCCTCGCCGCAGGCTATGACAAGAACGCCGAGGCGCTGGCGCCGCTGGCGAAGTCCGGGTTCGGCTTCATCGAGGTTGGCGCCGCCACCCCGCGCCCGCAGCCCGGCAACCCCAAGCCGCGCCTGTTCCGCCTGACCGAGGACAAGGCGGCCATCAACCGCTTCGGCTTCAACAACGAGGGGATGGAGGCGATCGGTGCGCGTCTGGCGCAGCGGCCCGGCGATGCGGTCATCGGGCTGAACCTCGGCGCCAACAAGGACAGCGCCGACCGTGCCGCGGATTTTGCCAAGGTGCTGGCCCACTGCGGCGCGCATCTGGACTTTGCCACTGTCAACGTGTCCTCCCCGAACACCGAGAAGCTGCGCGACCTGCAGGGCAAGGCGGCGCTGTCGGCGCTGCTGGCGGGCGTCATTGAAACCCGCGACGGCCTCAGCCGCCGGGTGCCGGTGTTCCTGAAGATCGCCCCGGATCTGGACCGTGCAGGGATCGAGGACATCGCCGCCGTCGCCGTGGAAACCGGCATCGACGCGGTGATTGCCACCAACACCACCCTGTCGCGCGATGGCTTGCACAGCGCCCATAAGGGCGAGGCCGGCGGCCTGTCCGGCGCGCCGCTGTTTGAAAGATCCACCCGGGTTCTGGCGCAGCTGTCGGAGCTTCTGGATGGCCAGGTGCCGCTGGTCGGCGTCGGCGGCATCAGCACGGCAGAGCAGGCCTATGCCAAGATCTGCGCCGGGGCCAGCGCGGTGCAGTTCTACACCGCGATGGTCTATGGCGGGCTGTCGCTGGCGGGCGATATCGCGCGCGGGCTGGATGACTTGCTGGCCCGCGACGGGTTTGAAAACGTCGCGCAAGCGGTTGGCACGAAACGGAAGGACTGGCTGTGATCACCTATTGGCATAACCCGCGCTGTTCGAAATCCCGCGCTGGCCTGGCGCTGCTGGAAGAGCGCGGTGCTGACGTGCAGGTGCGGCTCTACCTGCAGGATGCGCCCTCGGTCGCGGAGATCAAGGCGGTGCAGGCGGCGCTTGGCGTTTCCGCGGCGGAGATGATGCGCACCGGCGAGAAGGTGTTCAAGGAGCTGGGCCTCACGAAGGACAGCGGCGAAGCGGACCTGCTGGCGGCGATGGCCGCGCATCCGGTCCTGATCGAGCGGCCGATTGCGATCCAGGACGGAAAGGCTGTGATCGGGCGGCCCACGGAGGCGATTGAAGCGCTGCTGTAGCCGTTTCCCAACGCAGAAAACGGGCGGCTCAGGTGCCCACCTGGGCCTCCAGCCGCGGATAGCGCAGGCCCAGCGTCACGCCGCGGGCAATGTTCAGCACCATCAGCGACGCCCATAGCCCGTGATTGCCGAACACCGGCACCAGCACCAGCAGCGCCAGCACATAGACCGCCACTGCCTGCACCATCGCCCGGCGCATTTCGCGGGTCCAGGTGGCGCCGATATAGATGCCGTCGAACATGTAGCTCGCGACACTCAGCACCGGCGCCAGCACCACCCACAGCAGATAGGCACGGCCCGCGTCGCGCACTTCCGGCGCGGTGGCCATCAGGTCGATCACCGCAGGCCCGGCCAAGGCAAACCCCGCCCCCAGAAGCAGCGCGCCGCCGGTGCTCCACTGTGCGGCAATCACCGCCGCCCGGCGCAGCCTTGCGCGGGCGCGTGCGCCGACCGCCCCGCCCACCAGCGCTTCGGCGGCAAAGGCAAAGCCGTCGAGCGCAAAGGCGGTGACCGACAGGAACTGCAGCAGGATCTGGTTGGCGGCCAGGTTCACGTCGCCGACGCCGGAGCTGATGAACAGGAAGGTGGTGAACGACCCCGTGAGCAGCACCGAGCGCACCATGATGTCGCCGTTCACCTGCATCATCCGCTTGAGCCGCGCCGGGTCGGACACCCGCGCCCAATCGCGCCATTGCTCGCCCGCAAAGGCATCGCGGCACAGGTACAGCCCCAGCGCCAGCCCGGTCCATTCGGCAATCAGCGTGGCCAGGGCGACACCTTCGACGCCCCAGCCCAGCCCCAGCACGAACCACAGGTCCAGAACGATGTTCAGCCCATTCATCCAGACCTGCAGCAGGAACACGCCGCGGGTGCGCTCCACCGCGATCAGCCAGCCGGTCACGGCATAAAGCGCAATGGTGGCAGGCGCACCCCAGATGCGGATTTCCAGATAGGCACGGGCCAGGGTTTCGACCTCGGGACTGGCAGGCGCCAGCGCGAAGGCGCCCCAGAAAACTGCCGCTTGCGCGATGATGAACAGCGCCCCGGCAGCAAAGGCCAGCAGGAGGCCGCGCATCAGCAGAGCCCCGGTTTCGGCCCGGTCCCCTGCCCCGCGCGCCTGCGCGGCGAGGCCGGTGGTGCCCATGCGAAGGAAGCCGAAGATCCAGTACACCGCCGCCAGGATTGCCGCGGCGATGCCGACCGCGCCAATCGGGGCGGCCTGCCCCATCTGCCCGACCACGCCAGTGTCAACAGCGCCCAGGATGGGCACGGTGGCATTGGACAGGACAATCGGCAAGGCGATCCTGAGCACCCGGGCGTGGGTGATCCCGGTGTCCGCGCTGCTCATGAACTCAGCCTTCGCCGCTTGCGTCCTGCGGCATCAGGAAATGGCCGGTGGCCTGGGCAAACAGCTTGTCCTTGTGGTCCTGCCAGGCCTCCACATGCACCGAGGCATAACGGCGGCCGGAGCGGTTCACACGGGCGCGGGCATAGGCATCGCGCGGCAGGCCCGAGCGCAGGTAGTCCACGGTGAAGTCGATGGTCTTGGGCTGTCGCGGCAGGTTGCCCTTGGCCATCTCGGCCGGGTCCAGATCGCCGGATTCGATGCGCGGCCAGAGGAAGGACCAGTTGAGCGTGATCATCGCCGTGATTTCCAGAAAGGCCGCGGTCACGCCGCCGTGGATGGCCGGCAGAAACGGGTTGCCGATCAGCTTGTCCTCGAAATTCAGCTGCGCCGTCAGCTCATCGCCGCGGCGGTCGAAGGTCACGTTCAGAAAACGGATGTAGGGCACCGAATCCACCAGCGCCGACAGCGCGGCATCGCGGCGCTGCTTGACCACCTGGATCGGTTCGGGACGGGGGCGGCTCAAAACTTCTTCTCCACGGTAAAGGCGCCTGCGGCGGTGGCCACGGGACGGTCCGCGTCCTCATCCATCGCCACGGCGCGGACAAAGGCGACAGAGCGGGTGATGTGGTGGCAGGTGGCGCGGGTGGTGATTGCCTGGCCAGGGGTCGCAGGCCGCATGTAGTCGATGCGCAGGTCGATGGTGGCGGTGCCGCCGGGCGCCGACGGGTGGCTCATCACCGCCGCGCCGCAGCATGTGTCCATCAGGGCCGACACCGCGCCGCCGTGAATCACCCCGGTCGCCGGGTCGCCGATCAGCTTTTCGTCATAGGCCATGCGGATCTCGGCGGTGCCGTCGCCGATCTCTGTCAGCTTCATGCCCAGTTGCTTGGCATGGGGAATCGCTTCGATGAACTGGCGAGCGAGCTGGGTCTTGTCGGCCATGGGGCTGTCCCTTTGAAATCTCTGCCCTATCTTTGGCTGCGGCCCGGCGAAAGCGCAAGTGTGCCGCCACGGAGGTTGCACTGTTCGCTGCAAGTGCATAGGTTCCCGGCAAGGGAGAAAACGGATGACCGACAACAGATTGTCATTCAAGGAAATGTGCGCAGAGTTCGACGTTACGCCGCGGACGCTGCGCTATTATGAATACATCGAACTCTTGCAGCCGGACCGCGAGGGCCGGTCGCGCTATTACGGCGCGCGGGAGCGTGCCCGGATGAAGCTGATCCTGCGCGGGCGCAAGTTCGGCTTTCAGCTGGAAGAGATCCGCCAGTGGCTGCTGATCTATGAGGAAGAGGGCAACGACGCCCAGAACCGCGCCTTCATGGAAATGGCCGACCGCCAGCTAGCGGAACTGGAAAAGCAGCGCGAACAGATCAACGAAGCCATTGAAGAACTGAGCGCCTTGCGCGCCAGCACCAAGGCGCAGCTGAAGTAAACCCGCCGCCGCGGCACCAGAAGCCAGCCGGGCCGGAAGGCGCCGGCGCCTTGGTGCCGCCGCGTCCGGCCGGGTGCATGACACCTGCCAACCCCTTCTGAAGTTTGGAAAATTTTCACCCGCCACGTGCTGGCGCGATGGCGCAGCCACGCCTTTGGCTTGGCTGGACGGCCCTGTGCGCCGCGCCGCAAAGCCAAAGGCAGGCGCAGGTTCGCGCCTCCAGAGCCGCCCCCGTCCGCCCCCGGCCGCCCGCGCGGCGCAGGGCCGCGCTGCCCCATACCCCTCTCCCGCGCGCATTGCTGCAGGCCAAATAAGGTTCGTATTACGAACTGTCACCGCTCTCAAAGTGACGCAACGTACAACTTACGTAAACGTAAAGTCAGTCTTGATCGAAAAGCCGGAAGTGCTCAGCTTAGGGCTGCACCAAGCCGTAAGAGTGACGACGATGACCGAAGAAACCATGACCATCCGCGAGATGTGCGAGGCCTTTGACGTGACGCCCCGCACCCTGCGGTTCTACGAAGCCAAGGAACTGCTGTTCCCGATCCGCGACGGCCAGAAGCGGCTGTTCACCAAGCGCGACCGTGCCCGCCTGAAGCTGATTCTGCGCGGCAAGCGGTTCGGGTTCAGCCTGGAGGAAATCCGGCAGCTGCTGGACCTGTACCATGTCGGCGACCAGCAGGTGACTCAGCTGACCAAGACATTTGAGATTGCCAAGGACCGGCTCGACGACATGGAGCGCCAGCGCGAGGAGCTGACCGAGGCAATCGAGGATCTGAAAGACCAGCTCGCCTGGGGTGAAAAGATGATCGCCTCAATGCGGGCCCAGAAAAAGGCTGCCGAATAAGCAGCCGCCCTGCCCCGTCTGCCGGCCTGTCCGGCCCCTGATCAAGTCCAACAAGACCCCCGAAGAGGACCCTAATGCCTTCTTATACAGCCCCCGCAAAAGACGCCCAGTTTATTCTGCATGATGTCCTGAAGGTCTCGGCCCAGGATATCCCCGGCTACTCCGAACTGGAGCCCGAGTTCACCGGTGCCGTGCTGGAGGAAGCAGGCAAGATCGCCAGCGAAGTGCTGCACCCGCTGAACGTGGTGGGCGATCAGGAAGGCTGCCGCCTGGAAAACGGCGTGGTCTACACCCCCAAAGGGTTCAAGGACGCCTTTGAGCAGGTCAAGGAAGGCGGCTGGCCGGGTATCGACATGCCGGAAGAGTTCGGCGGCCAGAACATGCCTTATGTGATCGGCACCGCAGTGGGCGAGTTCTTCTCGGCTGCCAACCAGGCGTTCACCATGTACCAGGGCCTGACCCACGGCGCCGCTTCGGCGATCCTGGCGCACGGCACCGACGAGCAGAAGGCAACTTATCTGCCGAATATGGTCAGCTGCCAGTGGACCGGCACCATGAACCTGACCGAACCGCATTGCGGCACCGACCTGGGCCTGATGCGCACCAAGGCGGAACCGCAGGATGACGGCAGCTTCCGCATCTCCGGCCAGAAGATCTTCATCTCCTCCGGCGATCACGACATGGCGGAAAACATCGTGCACCTGGTGCTGGCCAAGATCCCCGGCGGCCCAGAGGGCATCAAGGGCGTGTCCCTGTTCATCGTGCCGAAGTTCCTGGTGAACGAGGACGGCAGCCTGGGCGAGCGCAACGGCGTCTCGGTCGGCAAGATCGAGGAGAAGATGGGCATCCACGGCAACTCCACCTGCGTGATGAACTATGACGGCGCGGTGGGCTGGCTGCTGGGTGAAGAGCACAAAGGCATGCGCGCCATGTTCACCATGATGAACGAAGCGCGTGTGGGCGTTGGCATGCAGGGTCTGGCGCAGGCCGAGGCCGCCTATCAGAACGCGCTGGAATACGCCAAGGACCGGCTGCAGGGCCGCGATGTGACCGGCGCCAAGAACCCGGACGGCCCGGCCGATCCGCTGATCGTGCACCCGGACATCCGCCGCTCGCTGATGGATCAGAAAAGCTTTGCCGAAGGCGCGCGCGCGTTCCTGCTGTGGGGCGCCACCCTGATCGACCAGGCGCACCGCGCCGGCGACAAGGATGCCGACGGCCTGATCTCGCTGATGACCCCGGTGATCAAGGGCTTCCTGACCGATCAGGGCTATGACATGACCGTGCAGGCGCAGCAGGTCTATGGCGGCCACGGCTACATCGAGGAATGGGGCATGTCGCAATACACCCGCGACGCCCGCATCGCGATGATCTACGAGGGTGCCAACGGCGTGCAGGCGCTGGACCTGGTGGGCCGCAAGCTGGGCCAGCACGGCGGCAAGTACGTCCTGGCCTTCTTCGACATGGTGAAGAGCTTCTGCCAGGAAAACAAAGATATTTCCGAGGATTACACCAAGGACTTCATCAAACCCCTACAGGCGGCCTCCAAGGATCTGCAGGCGGCCGGCATGTTCTTCATGCAAACCGGCATGAAGGATCCCAATCAGGCGCTGGCAGGCTCCTACGACTTCATGCACCTGTTCGGCCACGTGTGCCTGGGCCTGATGTGGGCCCGGATGGGCAAGGCGGCGCAGGAAGCGCTTGACGCGGGGGCCGGTGACGCGGCGTTCTATGAGACGAAACTCGCAACCGGCCGGTACTATATGGCACGGCGGCTGCCCGCGACCAAACTGCACCTGGCCCGCATCGAAAGCGGCGCGGAGACAGTGATGGCGCTGGACGCAGGCGCCTTCTGACGCCTGAGGGCGCCCCGTCGCGGGGCGCCCGATACAGCCCCGGCCGGTGCCTTGACATGCAAAGGACCGATAGATGCCGAAACGCTTCCGCCTGACCCGCCGCTTCCCCGTCGCGATGACCGAGGACGGCTACCGCAAGCTCAGGAAATTTGCCCAGGAGGCGGGGCTGGACGAGGGAGAAGCGCTGTCATTCCTGTTCGAGCATTTCGACAGTGTGACAGACCAAGAGAACCTGACCCACCGGCTGCGGCTGTTCAACGCCGAGCTGGAGGCGCGCAAGAAGTAGGCCCGAACACGGCCAAGGGGAGAGAAATGACCAGCACGCAGTCCGCCTGGATGACGGAAGAGCACCAGATGCTTGCCGAAATGACGGCCCAGTTCATCACCAATGAATGGGCGCCCAAGTTCGAAACCTGGCGCAAGCAGGGCATGATGGACCGGGAGACCTGGCAGCAGGCCGGTGAACTGGGCCTGCTCTGTCCCTCAGTCCCCGAGGAGTACAGCGGTGCGGGCGGCGATTTCGGCCATGAGGCGGTGATCCTGATGGAAGGCAGCCGCGCCAATCTGGCCAGCTGGGGCCATGGCATCCATTCGGGCATCGTGGCGCATTACATCCTGGCCTATGGCACCGAAGAGCAGAAACAGCGCTGGCTGCCGAAGATGGTGACCGGTGAGCTGGTCGGCGCGCTGGCGATGACCGAGCCTTCGACCGGCTCCGACGTGCAGGCGATCAAGACCAAGGCGGTGAAGGACGGCAACGCCTACCGGCTGTCGGGGCAGAAGACCTTCATCACCAACGGCCAGCACGCCAACCTGATCCTGGTGGCGGCCAAGACCGACCCGGCGGCGGGCGCAAAGGGCGTTTCGCTGGTAGCGGTGGAAACCGATGGCGCCGCGGGCTTCAGCCGCGGCCGCAACCTCGACAAGATCGGCTGCCATGCGGCGGACACCTCGGAATTGTTCTTCAGCGATGTGGAGATCCCGCAGGAAAACATCCTGGGCGGGGCCGAGGGCCAGGGCTTCTACCAGATGATGCAGCAGCTGCCGCAGGAACGCCTGATCATCGCCTGCGGCGCGGTCGGCGCGATGGAAGGCGCGGTGGAGCGCACCGTGGCCTACTGCAAGGAGCGCGAGGCCTTTGGCGGCCCGATCCTGCAATTCCAGAACACCCGCTTCAAGCTGGCCGAATGCCTGACCAAGACCAAGGTCGCGCGCGCCTTCCTTGATGAGTGCATCGCCGAGCATCTGGAGGGCCGCTTGAGCGTCGAGAAGGCGGCGATGGCGAAATACTGGATCACCGACACGCAAGGCGAAGTGCTGGACGAATGCCTGCAGCTGCATGGCGGCTACGGCTACATGCAGGAATACGCGGTAGGCGAAATGTGGGCCGACGCCCGGGTGCAGCGGATCTACGGCGGCACCAACGAGATCATGAAGGAGCTGATTGCGCGGTCGCTGTAGGCGCAGGGGCCGCGGCGGCGCCGCGGGAGGCCGATGATGGATCTTGAGTATTTGGGGAAAGATGAAGCAAGGGCAGTGTCCCTGCCCCCAAGCCTTCGCCAAATGGGCTGGGACGTCTTCACCTTTCACGGCCATCAGCTCTCCAGCCTGTGCCGCAGGACCAAGGTAGCACGCCGCGCGCAGGCGCAGGTTAACGCCCCATCATCTTTCCAAAAATACTCCACGGGGGCGCGGGGGTGTGAAACCCCCGCTCCGCCAGCAGACACAGGGAGCACCGTATGACACTCAAACTGCATTGCTTCGGGGAAAGCGGCCATTCCTACAAGGCGGCGCTGGCGCTGGAGCTGTCGGGACTGGCCTGGGAGCCGGTGTTTGTCGATTTCTTCGGCGGCGCGCACCGCAGCGAGGATTACCGCGGCCTCAACGTGATGGCGGAGGCGCCGGTGCTGGTGGACGGCGATCTGCGCTTGTCGCAGTCGGGCGTGATCCAGCAGTATATCAGCGACAAGACCGGCAAATTCGCAGGCCGCCCGGAAGACAAATACGAGGTGCTGCGCTGGGTCCTGTGGGACAACCACAAACTGTCCAGCCAGGCGGGCATGACCCGTTTCCTGATGAATTTCATCCCCGAGGACAAGCGCCCGCAGGAGGTGATCACCTTCATGCAAGGAAGGCTGAAGGCTGCCTTCACCACCCTGAACACCCATTTGCAGGACCGCGAGTGGATCGTCGGCGATGGTCTCACCAACGCCGATCTGACCTGCTGCGGCTACCTGTATTACCCGGAGCCCTTTGGCTTCGACCGGGCCGGCTGGCCCCATATCGACGCCTGGCTGGACCGCATCAGCGCCCTGCCCGGCTGGAAACACCCCTATGACTTGATGCCCGGCAACCCGTCGGACCGGGCCTGAGGAGAGCAAGATGACAGACGCATATATCTATGACGCGCTGCGCACCCCGCGCGGCAAGGGACGCAAGGACGGCTCCTTGCATGAGGTGACCTCGGTCCGCCTGTCCGCCCTGACGCTGAACGCGATCAAGGAGCGCAACAACCTGGAAGGCCATGCGGTCGAGGACGTGATCTGGGGCAACGTGACCCAGGTGATGGAACAGGGCGGCTGCCTGGCGCGCTCGGCTGTTCTGGCTTCGGACCTGGATGAGCGCATTCCGGGCCTCGCCATCAACCGCTTCTGCGCCTCCGGCATGGAAGCGGTGAACCTGGCGGCGAACCAGGTGAAGGGCGGCGCGGGCGATGCCTATATCGCGGGCGGTGTCGAGATGATGGGCCGGGTGGCCATGGGGTCCGACGGCGCGGCGATTGCGGTTGATCCGAGCCTCGCGATGGAGACCTATTTCGTGCCGCAAGGCATCTCGGCCGATATCATCGCAACCGAATACGGCTTTACCCGCGATCAGGCCGATGCGCTGGCAATGGAATCGCAGCGCCGCGCCGCCAAGGCGTGGGAAGAAAAGCGGTTCGAGAAATCCGTGATCACCGTGCGTGACCAGAACGGCCTGCCGATCCTGAGCCATGACGAATACATGCGCCCCGGCACCGACATGCAGGCGCTGGGCTCGCTGAACCCCGCGTTCCAGATGATGGGCGAGCAGATGCCGGGCTTTGACAAGGTCGCCATGCTGAAATACCCGCATCTGGAGCGGATCAACCACATCCACCACGCGGGCAACTCCTCCGGCATCGTGGATGGCGCTGCGGCGCTTCTGATCGGCAACAAGGCGTTCGGCGAAAAGCACGGCCTGAAGCCGCGCGCGCGGATCAAGGCGACTGCCAAGATCGGCACCGATCCGACCATCATGCTGACCGGCCCGGTTCCGGTGACCGAGAAGATCCTGGCCGACAACGGCATGCAGATCGGCGACATCGACCTGTTCGAAGTCAACGAGGCCTTCGCCTCCGTCGTGCTGCGGTTCCAGCAGGCGTTCGACGTCGATCCGGAGCTGGTCAACGTCAACGGCGGCTCCATCGCCATGGGCCACCCGCTGGGCGCCACCGGCGCGATCATCATCGGCACCCTGCTGGATGAGCTGGAGCGTCAGGACAAGCAAACCGGCCTCGCCACCCTGTGCATCGCCTCTGGCATGGGCGCCGCAACGATCATCGAGCGGGTCTGATGCCGAAGCTGGACCTATCCCAACTGCCCTGGCGGACAGGATCGGGTTACCCCGGCAAGCTGGCGGAGGCCTGCAAGGGCCGCAGCGTGCAGCCACTGGGGGATCCGGGCGGGCTCAGCCAGTTCGGCGTCAACATCGTTCGGCTGGAGCCGGGCGCGATGTCGTCGCTGCGCCATTACCACATGGAGCAGGACGAGTTCGTGATGGTGACCGAGGGCAGCTGCACCCTGATCGACGATCAGGGCGCGCATGAAATGCAGCCTGGCGATTGCGCCGCCTTTCCGGCGGGCGAGGCGAACGGTCACCACCTGGTGAACCGTTCGGACAAGCCGGCGGCGTTTCTGGTGGTAGGGACCCGCACTTCGACCGAGACCGGCTTTTACAGCGATATGGACATGATGGTGAAATTCGCAGGCCGCGAGTTCACATTCACCCGCAAGGACGGCAGCCCGCTGACGGCTGACCAGACCGGAGAAGACACATGAGCGATTTCAAATACGACGTGGACGCAGACGGCGTCGCAATCATCACCTGGGACGCCGAAGGCAAGAGCATGAACGTCCTCACCCGCGAGGCCTTTGGCCTGGTGGAGGAATACGTGGACCGGGCGCTGGCAGACGATGCCGTGAAGGGCATCGTGATCACCAGCGGCAAGAAGGACTTTGCCGGCGGCATGGACCTGAACGTGCTGGCCACCATCCGCGAGGAGTCGGGCGACAACCCGGCCCAGGGCCTGTTCGATTTCACCATGGGCGGCCACCGCATCCTGCGCAAGCTGGAGCTGGCGGGCATGGACCCCAAGACCAAGAAGGGCGGCAAGCCGGTGGCCTGCGCCATCAACGGCACCTGTGCCGGCATCGGCACCGAGATTGCGCTGGCCTGCCATCACCGGGTGATGACCGACAACCCGAAGGCCAGGATCGGCCTGCCGGAAATCATGATCGGCATCTTCCCGGGCGGCGGCGGCACCATGCGCTATTCCCGCATGGTGGGCGCGATGGCGGCGGCTCCGGTGCTGCTGGAAGGCAAGATGATGGACCCGAAGAAAGCCAAGGGCGCGCAGCTGATCGACGCCGTGGCCGCGGATCCGCTGGCGGCGGCCAAGGAATGGGTGCTGAACGCCAAGGACGCCGATCTGGTCAAACCCTGGGACGCCAAGGGCTACAAGATGCCAGGCGGCGCCCCCTATCACCCCGCAGGCTTCATGACCTTTGTCGGTGCCTCGGCGATGGTGCACGGCAAGACGCAAGGCGCGTTTCCGGCGGCCAAGGCGCTGCTGTCCTCGATCTATGAGGGCGCGCTGGTCGATTTCGACACCGCGCTGAAGATCGAGGCGCGCTGGTTCACCCATGTGCTGATGAACCCCTCGTCCTCGGCGATGATCCGCAGCCTGTTCCTGAACAAGCAGGCGCTGGAAAAAGGCGCGGTGCGGCCCGCCGGCGTGCCGGACCAGTCGGTGAAGAAGATCGGCGTGCTGGGTGCCGGCATGATGGGTGCGGGCATCGCGCTGGTGTCGGCCCAGGCCGGTATGGAAGTGGTGCTGATCGACCGCGACCAGGCGGCCGCCGACAAGGGCAAAGCCTATTCCGCCGCCTACATGGACACCGGCATCAAGCGCGGCAAGGCGACCGAGGAGAAGAAAGAGGCGCTGCTGGCGCAGATCACCGCGACCCCGGACCTGGACGCGCTGAAAGGCTGCGACCTGATCATCGAAGCCGTTTTCGAGGATCCGGGCGTCAAGGCCGAGATGACCAAGAAGGTCGAGGCGATCATCCCCGAGGATTGCATCTTTGCCTCCAACACCTCCACCCTGCCGATCAGCGAACTGGCCAAGGCGTCCAGCCGGCCGGAGCAGTTCATCGGCATCCACTTCTTCTCGCCGGTCGAGAAGATGTTCCTGGTGGAGATCATCAAGGGCAAGGAAACCGGCGACCGCGCGGTGGCCAAGGCGCTGGACTATGTGCGCCAGATCCGCAAGACGCCGATCGTGGTCAACGATGCGCGCTTCTTCTACGCCAACCGCTGCATCATCCCCTACATCAACGAAGGGATGCGGATGATCACCGAGGGCGTCAGCCCGGTGCTGATCGACAACGCCGCGCGCCAGCTGGGCTTCCCGGTCGGGCCGGTGCAGCTGACCGATGAGACCTCGATTGATCTGGGCGCCAAGATTGCCCGCGCCACCAAGGCGGCGATGGGCGATGCCTACCCGGAAAGCCCTGCGGACGAGCTGATCTTCTGGATGGAGGAACAGGGCCGTCTGGGCCGCAAGGCCAACGCCGGTTTCTTCGACTATGACGACAAGGGCAAGCGCGTTGAATACTGGAAGGGCCTGCAGGAGAAATACCCGCTGGCGGCTGAGCAGCCCGATCTGATCGAGGTGCAGGAACGGCTGATGTTCGCGCAGGTGCTGGAAGCGGTGCGGGCGCTGGAGGAAGGCGTGCTGATGGACATCCGCGAGGGTGACGTGGGCGCGATCCTGGCCTGGGGCTTTGCGCCCTGGTCGGGCGGGCCGCTGAGCTGGCTGGACATCCTGGGCACGCCCTATGCCGCCGAGCGTTGCGACAGCCTGACGGAGAAGTTCGGCGAACGCTTCACCTGCCCGGCGCTGCTGCGCGAAATGGCGGAGAAGGGCCAGAGCTTCTACACCCGCTTCGCCCCGGAAAAATCCGCGGCAGCCTGACGTCATACCTGAGAATCAAAACGGCCGGGGTTTTGCCCCGGCCGTTTTTCTGTTCCGTCCATCTGGCGCGGCTCAGCTCAGCGTCGGCTGGTACTCCGCCCCGGCCAGTGCGGCACCGGGCGCGCTCCAGTGCTCATCCTCGGCCATCAGCGACAGCACCAGCCCGCGCGCCTCTTCCGGCGGCAGCACCCTGTAGGCGCATTCCTCCTGATAGACCCGGCCGCACATCAGGTCGCGCGGGGCAGCGGAAAATCCCAGCATCCCGGCCTCCAGATAAATCACCTGATCCTGGGCAAAACGCGGCGTGACCAGATCCAACTGCGCGCCCGGATGCATCCGGCGGATGCCGCGGTAGCCCTCCAGCGCGCAGGCCGGCACCACCGCAAAGGGATCGCCCAGGGCGTCCTCCACCAGCTCGCTCTCCAGCAGCACGCCCTGATCCGGCATCAGCCACAAGGGCACCCGGTTCATCAGCGCATCACGCGGGACCAGCAGCGGGCAGCGGGCCGGTTCCAGCTCCCCCTCGCCCGGCAGGATGGTTTCGCGCTGCAGTTCCACGATGGTCTGCATGCCTTGATCGAAGGTCAGCACCTTGTCGCCCGCCATCAGCGCCTCCACCGGGCGCCAGCCCAGGTTCGAGGCCACATGGGTGCCTGCCAGGAAGCCGCCCTGCCCCACTGGGATCAGGGAAAACCCGCTGTTCAAGGTGCGCCCCATCGAGACCTGCGAGCGTTTCAGAAGCCAGTCCAGCATCTGCGTTCCTTTCCTGCGGCCGGGGCAGCACGCCCCTTCGGCCCAATCGGGATCTGCCTTCAACCGCGGCGGCAACAGCGCGCAATTGCGGCAGAATCCGGTCAATGTTCACGTCCCTGCGCCAACCTGCCTGCGGCCACCCGGATTGGTTCCCGGGCCGGCAGAACCGGCGCTGTTTCCTGTCATTGGGATAGGAGAGAATCGTTAAAAGAGTATTCAAATTGCGCGATATCCTGCGCGCAGGCCTTGGCGACCGCCTCTGCCGCGGCCGCGTCGTAATAGGGCCGCCAGTCCCGCTGCCGCCCGCTTTCATTGACCCGGGGCAGTTCCAGCGAAAACCCGAGATGGTCAAACAGCGGCTGCGCATCGTCCCGGAAATGCTCCAGCCGGATATAGAGCTGGCACTGCTCCGTCCCGTCCGCATGGCGCATGTAGGAGGCCGCCGGGCTGGCCCGGAAGGCGCTGATGATCTGCGGGTGCTGCACGAAGGCGCGGAACGCCAGGCTTTGCGCCAGGGCGACGGCGGGATGATCGAAGCCCTGCGTCTGCAGCCAGTGGTAATAGCTCACCGCCCGGTCCCAGGGATTGCGCACCAGGGTGAAGGCAAACAGGCCGCGCAGGGCTTCCTGCGGCAGCAGCCCGTCGATATCCGCCAGCGTGGAGTGCTTCCACAGCCGCCCGCGCGCCTGTGCGCCCTGCAGGCGGCGGCGGCGCTTCAGCGCCTTGGGGGTGTCGCCCAGCATCATGTCATCCGCCATGGCACGCGCCTCCAGCGCCAGCGCCAGCGCAGTGCCGCCGGTCTTGGGGATATGGATAAAGACGAATTGGCGGCCTTGCGACAGGATCATGCGCCGACCCTAGGATATTGATCCGCACATGGAAATGCAGATCTGCACCTTCCGGTGCAGGCCTCCGGCGGGAGTATTTGGGGAAAGATGAAAGCGCAGCGCGGCCCGCCCTTTCACCTTTGCGAAAATACTCCGGGGTGAATTGGCCCCGAAGGGCCAAGAGGGGCAGCGCCCCTCTTCCACTATTAACCTGCGGGGCAGCGCCCCTCTTCCACTATTAACCTGCGGGGCAGCGCCCCTCTTCCACTATTAACCTGCGGGGCAGCGCCCCTGCAATTTATCTTGAGCGCAGCGCGATGGTGGTCCCGGCGGTGATGATCAGCGCGATCCCCAGCATCTGCCAGATGTTCAGCGCCTGCCCCCAATAGGCCCAGGCAACGCCGGGGCCGACGATCATCACCGAGTATTCGAACACCGCGACATAAGACGCCTCGCCCAGCTGGTAGGCCTTGGTGATCAGGAACACGCCGCCGACCGCGGCGCAGCCCTGCAACAGGATCAGGTGCGAGATCTCCCACAGCGGCCAGACCCAGCCGCGGGTGACAAAGCCATCGGCGCCCGCGGGCACGGCCTGCGGCCAGATCTCCAGCCCCGCCAGCAGCATCGCGCCCAGCAGGCCCTGCACCAGCAGGTAGACAAACAGCATCGCCACCGTGCTTTCGCCCTGGCAGTAAAGACCGGTCGCCAGGGAGCCGAGCGCATAGAACAGCCCGCCCGCCACCGGCACCAGGATCAGCCAGTTAAAGGCCGCCGGGTCCGGCTGCAGCACCATCAGAACGCCGGCAAAGCCGCACAGCACCGCGGCAACCCGGATCCAGCCGATCCGCGTCCTCAGGAACAGCACGGAGATCACCACGATCAGGATCGGCGAGGTGAACAGCCCCGCCAGCGCCTGGGCAATCGGCATCAGCGCCACCGCGGAGAAGTAGAACACCATCGACACCGCCACCAGCACCGCCCTGAGCAGCACCGCCCCGAACCGGCGCGGGCTGAGCCCGCCCAGTCCGGCGCGCGCCATCAGCCACAGGAACGGCAGCGCGACAAATGTGCGCAGCAGGTAGAACTGGCCCAGCCCGATGGTCTCCGCCAGCAGCGGCACGGCGTTGTCTGTGATGCCGATAATCAGCATGGCGGCCAGCATTGACTGGGCAGCAGCGGCCTGGCTGCCGCCTCCGGGCGCGAAGGTTGCTGTTTGTTTCATACCCTTCCCATTGCCCGCAACTTTCCGCAATATCTGTCCTCTAAGCGACACCATAGTGATTCAGGGGAGGAAACTGATGGGGTGGATGGCGGATGAAACCGGTCTGGAGAAGACCGCCGCAAATTATGTGCCGCTGACGCCGCTGTCGCATCTGCAGCGGGCGGCGCAGGTGTTTCCGGACCATCTGGCCGTCAGCTATGGCAAGCACCGCAAGACCTATGCCGAGTATCACGAGCGCTGCACCCGGCTGGCGTCCGGCCTGGCCAGGCTGGGGGTGAAGCCCGGCGATGTGGTGGCCACCCTGCTGCCGAACATCCCCGCCCAGGCGGAGGCGCATTTCGGCGTGCCCGCTTGCGGTGCGGTGCTGAACACCATCAACACCCGGCTGGATGTCGGTACGGTCGCCTATATCTTCGGCCACGGCGAGGCCAAGGCGGTGCTGGTCGATCCGCAGTTCCTGGAACTGGCCGAGGCCGCGGTGGAGGAGATGGAAGGCCCTGCCCCCATCCTGATCGAAGTGGCCGATGACCAGGCAACCTGGCACGCCACCGGCCGCCATATGGAGTATGAGGCGCTGCTGGCCAGTGGCGATCCGGACTTCCAGTGGGTCATGCCCGAAGACGAATGGGAGAGCCTGGCGCTGAATTATACCTCCGGCACCACCGGGCGGCCCAAGGGCGTGGTCTATCACCACCGCGGCGCTTACCTGATGACCATGGGCACGGTGGTGTCCTGGCGGATGGTGCTGCACCCGGTCTATCTGACCATTGTGCCGCTGTTCCACTGCAACGGCTGGAACCACACCTGGATGATGCCGCTGGTCGGCGGCACACTGGTCTGCTGCCGCGATATCAGCGCGCAGAATATCTACAACGCCATCCATTACGAGGGCGTCACCCATTTCGGCGGCGCGCCGATCGTGCTGAACATGCTGGTGAACGCGCTGGACGAGGAACGCCGCACCTTTGATCACACGGTGGAGGTCTTCACTGCCGGCGCCCCGCCCGCCCCCGCGACACTTTCGAAGATCGAAAACCTCGGCTTCAACATCACCCATGTCTACGGGCTGACCGAGACTTTCGGGCATGTCACCGAGTGCTACTGGAAGGCGGCGGAATGGGACGGTCTGGACAAGGCGGGCATTGCCGCCAAAAAGTCCCGCCAGGGTGTCGCCATGCCGATGCTGGAGCCGGTGGTGGTGCGCGACAGCGAGCACAATGTGCTGCCGATGGACGGCCAGAGCCAGGGGGAGATTGCGCTGCGCGGCAATGTGGTGATGAAGGGCTATCTGAAAAACCCGGACGCCACGGCGGAGGCCTTCAAGGGCGGCTATTTCAACTCCGGCGACCTCGCCGTGCAGCACCCCGACGGCTATATCCAGATCGCTGACCGTGCCAAGGACATCATCATCTCGGGCGGCGAGAACATCTCCTCTGTCGAGGTGGAGGGCGTGCTGATGGCGCATCCCGATGTGCTGCTGGCCGCGGTCGCGGCGATGCCGGACGAAAAATGGGGCGAGGTGCCCTGCGCCTTTGTCGAGCTGAAGCCGGGCGCCAGCACCGATGAGGCGGCGCTGATCGCCTTCTCGCGCGAGACGCTCGCAGGCTTCAAGGCGCCGAAGAAAGTGGTGTTTCAGGAGCTGCCCAAAACCTCCACCGGCAAGATCCAGAAGTTCGAGCTGAGGAAAATCGCAAAGAACCTGTAATTTCCGGCTGTGAAGGCGGTCCGGGGCGGCAAAGCAAATTGCCGCCCCTGTTTTATGTGATTATTCTGGCGCCAATGATAAACACGGGGGCCGGGCGGGCTGCATGACGGCATTGAAGGAATTTGAGCGGCTGGAGGCTGCGGGCTTGTGGCGCGCAGATCCTGGGGCGCAGCGGCGGGATGTGATCATCTCGCTGGGCGATGCGACGCTGACGATTGCCAGCATGAATGACCGGCCGCTGGCGCATTGGTCGCTGGCTGCGGTGGAGCGGGCCAATCCCGGCGAATTCCCAGCCCTGTTCCACCCCGACGGCGACCCCGGCGAGACGCTGGAAATCGCCGCGGATGAAACCGCCATGCTGGAGGCGATCTCCCGGGTGCAGAACGCCATCGGCCGCTCCCGAGCGCGGCCCGGGCGGCTGCGGGCGGTCAGCATTCTGGGCATGCTGGCGCTGGTGATGGCGCTGCTGGTGCTGTGGCTGCCCGGCGCCGTCACGCGCCACGCGGTCAGCGTGGTGCCTGAGATCAAGCGCAAGGCCATCGGCCAGGCGCTTTTGGGGCGGATCGAGCGGGTCTCCGGCCCGGCCTGCGCCACGCCGGAGGCGGCGCCGATCCTGAAGACCCTGGCACAGCGCACCGGGGTGCGGCAGCTGGCGGTGCTGCGCTCCGGCATTCCCGGCAGCCTGCATCTGCCCGGCGGCATCGTGCTGCTGAATCGCGCCTATGTGGAGGATTTCGAGGATCCGGCAGTGGCGGCCGGCGCAATTCTGGCAGAACGCGCCCGCGCTGAGGCCAGCGACCCGATGTTCGAGCTGCTGGAGGCGGGCGGGGTTCTTGCCACCTTCAAGCTGCTGACCACCGGCGATGTGGACCGCTCTACCCTGGACGCCTATGCCGAGGCCACCCTGGCCAGCCCGCGGCCCGCGCTTTCGGACCAGGTGCTGCTGGCGGAATTTGCCCGCGCCGCCCTGCCCTCCTCGCCCTACGCCTATGCGCTGGATATCACGGGTGAATCGGTGCTGGGGCTGATCGAAGCCGACCCGATGGCCGGCCGCGAGCTGGAGCCGGTGCTGAACGACCGCGACTGGGTGCAGCTGCAAAACATCTGCGGCTGATCCCGTCCGCGGCCCTGCCGCCCGCTGCCATAACCCTGCCAATCGCCCGAATGCGCCGGATCTGCTAGGATCGTCAAATCTGCGCAAACGCGTGTTCAGGGGGATGGAGCCATGCCGGAGACTGCAGCCAGATTTACGGGGAATATTCCAAGCTATTATGACAGGGGCCTGGGGCCGGTTATTTTCAGTGACTATGCGGATGACCTGGCCGCACGGTGCCGCGGCCACAGCCCGCAAAACGTGCTGGAACTGGCGGCGGGAACCGGGATTGTCTCGCAGCGGCTGAGGCGCAGTCTGCCGCCGGACTGCAAGCTGACTGTCACCGACCTGAACGAACCGATGCTGGCCGTGGCAGAGGCGAAACTGTCGGGTGCCGCGAATGTCACCTTTCAAACCGCCGATGCGATGACGCTGCCCTTTGCCGATGGCAGCTTTGATCTGGTTGCCTGCCAGTTCGGGGTGATGTTCTTTCCCGGCAAACCCGCCGCCTTCCGGGAAGCCGCGCGGGTGCTGAAGCCCGGCGGGCGGTATATCTTCAGCGTTTGGGCGCCAATGGCGCAGAACCCGTTTGCGGAAATCGCCGACGGCGAGGCCGCCCGGTTCTTCCCCGATGATCCGCCGGGGTTCTACAAGGTGCCGTTCCATTACGGCGACCCCGAAGCGGTGAAGGCGGACCTGAACGGGGAGGACTGGACCGACGCCGGCCATGAAGCGGTTGCGCTGGATAAGGCCCTGGAGGATCCGGAGACATTTGCGGAGGCGCTGGTCTATGGCAATCCGATGATCGACGAAATCCGCAGCCGGGGCGGCGTGGATCCCGATGAGGTCGCCAGCGCCATTCTGGACGCCCTGCGCGCCCGGCTTGGGCCGCCGCCGCTGCGGATGCCGCTGGCCGCTTATGTCTTTACCTGCCAGCGGCGGTAGCGCCAGGCTCCCGTCCATCAGCGCGCGAAGACCAGACAGACGGCGAAAAAAAGGCCGGGCAGCAGCCCGGCCTGTTCATCCGCATGCCCGCAGAATGTTATCTGCTGAGCCGGGCGCCGCTGAAACCGGCCTGCTGCGCCTTGGCCAGCGCGGCGGCGGCCTGGCCTGCGTCCCGGTACGGCCCTGCCATCACAACCTTGTAGGGCTGACCCTTGCGGCTGACGGTGCCCAGACGCACCGGCAGCCCCGATGCGGCCAGCTTGCGGGCCGCGGCGCGGGCCTGACCCGCGTCTGCGTAGGTCGCGGCCCGGACATAGCGCGCCGCAGCGGCGGCGTGTTCCGGTGCCTCTGCGCCTGGTGCCGAGCGGGTGGACAGGCGCAGCCCGGTTTCCTTTGCCTCAGCCGGGCTGCGGCGGGCCTCGCGCGGCAGTCTTACCGTGGGACGGTCCAGCGGCAGCTGCACCAAACTGCGCGGCACCTCGTCGTTCCAGACCCGCGCCATCTGCGCGTCCCCTTGCGGCGAGCGCAGGCCGCGCATCGGGTTCAGGCGGCCGTCTTCGCGCTCAACCCTCAGATAGCCGGGCGGGACCTGGGCCGCGCCGCTCACCACCGCAGGCCGCACCGTGCGCACCGCGCGCTGCGGGTTGAGGCGGCCGTCGGTCCAGACCGGCCGGTAGCCCTGGGGCACCTGGAAACTGTTGCTGAGGCGGCGCTCCTGGTAGATGTGGGTCTGCACCACCCGGGTGTTCGGCGTCAGCAGCACGGAGGACTGCGGCGCAGCGGCGGCGGACGCCGGGGCTACCCGCACCACTTTCCTGACCGCCGGCGCGGTGGCAGCGGCAGGCGCCGGGCGGGCGCTGGCGGTTTGCGGCGTGCTGCGCGGTTTGGCGGTGGCCGCCACCTGGGGCGGCGGGCTGGCCGCAGCCGGTGCAGAGGCGGCCGGCGCGGGTTCTGCCGTCTGTGCGGGCTGCTGGCTGGGCTCCAGCGTGATCAGCTCCGGTGCTGCGGCGCGCGGCTGCTGCTGGGTGGTTCCGGCCAGCTGGGTCGGCTGCAAACCGCAGATCTGCTTGCGCGAGCGCGTCACCTGCGGCACCCAGGTCACGTTGCCGTCAATGCCTGCCCGGATGTAGACACACCCGCGGCTGTCGACAAATTGCCGCCCGTCATAGGAGGCTGGCGGAAATTCGGCGGGCGGGCTGGTTGGGCGCAGAGTTTGCGCCTGTCCACCTGCCGCGCCTGATGTCCCCGCGATGATGGCCAGTGCAATAATTCTAGTTATTTTCATTCCTGAGCCCCACAAAATATGGCTGCAGGATGCCTGACTCTGGCTTGTGAGTAAAGATTTTGCGGCAACAATAGGGCTGCGCTCCGGCAATTTTTGCGCCAATTGGAGCGAATGGCCGCAAGGGCCGGATCTGCCCGCGCACGGCCAGGGCGCCCTGAGGCGCCTTGGCGCAGTGGGTGTTACTTGGTGCCGAACATCCGGTCGCCGGCATCGCCCAGGCCCGGCAGGATATAGCCCTTGGCATTGATTTCGCGGTCCAGCGACGCGGTGACGATCGGCACATCCGGGTGCGCCTCTTTCATCCGGGCAACGCCTTCGGGCGACGCCAGCAGGCACAGGAAGCGGATGTTGTTGGCGCCGGCTTCCTTCAGCAGGTCGACGGCCGCGGCAGAGCTGTTGCCGGTGGCCAGCATCGGGTCCACCGCGATCACCAGACGGTCCTTCAGCCCTTCGGGCGCCTTGAAGTAATACTGCACCGGCTCCAGGGTTTCCTCGTCGCGGTAGAGGCCGACAAAACCGACGCGGGCCGAGGGGATCAGCTCCAGCACGCCGTCCAGCATCCCGTTGCCCGCCCGCAGGATCGATACCAGCGCCAGTTTCTTGCCCGCCAGGATCGGCGCTTCCATTTCCTCCATCGGGGTTTCGATGGTGGTGGTGGTCAGCGGCATCTCGCGGGTGATTTCATAGGCCAGGAGCTGGGTGATCTCGCGCAGCAGGCGGCGGAAGCCCGCGGTGGACGTGCCCTTGTCCCGCATCAGGGTCAGCTTGTGCTGCACAAGCGGGTGATCAACAACGGTCAGGTGGTCGGTCATGGGGCACTCCTCAGATTTGGTTGCAGCGCTTTTACGGGCTTGGCCGCGGCAGGCAAGCGGGTTTTGACCGCCGGGTCAAAGAAAACTCTTGCCCGGACCCTGGGCCGGGACGTTCAGATGGGCCGCGACAGAGACGCCCATATCGGCAAATTTGACCTGCCCGATGGGGCCTGCGTCAAGCCCTGCGATCAGAACCGGCACCTGTTCGCGCGTGTGATCGGAACCGGGCCAACTGGGATCGTTGCCGTGATCGGCAGTCAGCAGCAGCATGTCCCCCTTGCGCAGCTTGGGCAGCAGGCGGCCGATTTCAGCGTCAAACCACTCCAGCGCGCGGGCATAGCCTGAGATGTCGCGGGTGTGTCCGAACAGGCTGTCGAATTCGACAAAGTTGGCGAAGGTCAGGCTGCCGTCCTCCGCTGTCTCCACCGCGTCAAACAGATGCTCCATCAGCTTGGCATCAGAGCCTTTTTTCAGGGTGTCGATGCCGGACATGGTAAAGATGTCGCCGATCTTGCCGATGGCGTGGACCTTGCGGCCCGCGTCCTGCACCCAGTTGGTCAGAACCGGTGCGGGCGGGGTGATGGCGTAGTCGCGGCGGTTGGTGGTGCGGGTGAAGCCTTCTGCTGCCGAGCCGATGAAGGGGCGCGCGATGACCCGGCCCACCTTCATCGCGTGCAGGCGCGGGGCAATCGCTTCGCACAGCTTCAGCAGGCGGTCGAGGCCGAAAGATTCTTCATGCGCGGCGATCTGGAACACGCTGTCGGCGGAGGTGTAGCAGATCGGCTTGCCGGTCCGCATATGTTCGGCCCCCAGGTCGCTGATGATCACCGTGCCGGAGGCGTGGCAGTTGCCGAGGATACCATCGGTGCCTGCCTGTTCCGCCACAAAGGCGCTCAGATCCTCAGGGAAGGAGGGCGCCTGATCGGGGAAGTAATGCCAGTCCCAGGGCACCGGCAGGCCTGCCAGCTCCCAATGGCCCGAAGGCGTGTCCTTGCCGCGGCTGAGTTCGCGGGCACAGCCCCAGCGGCCCTGCGGTTCGGCGTCCAGGCCCGGGAACGGCACCGAGGACGCCAGCCGCATCGCAGCCCCAAGGCCAAGCCGTTCCAGGTTCGGCACATTCAGCGCGCCGCTGCGGCCCTCGTCCGCCTTGCCGGCGGCACAGGCCTGGGCGATGTGGGCCAGCGTGTTGGCGCCAAGGTCCGGCAGGTCGCCGTTGAAGAAGGTCCCGGCATCCGGCGCGCCGCCGATGCCGGCGGAGTCCATCACCACAATGAAGGCACGGGGCATCAGCAGATCCTTTCGTGAACCAGCGGCGGCAGGGACCGGGGCGCTTCGCCGATGGAGATTGCCGCGAGAAAGGCAGCCTCCGCCGTCTCTGCCGCATCATCGCTGGCGGCGTGGATGCGGGCAAGGGTGTCCCCTGCCCCGACCTGCTGGCCCAGGCGGACAATGTCCGAAATCCCGACGCCCGGGTGGATGCGGTCGCTTTCCACCATGCGGCCGCCGCCAAGGCTGACAACCGCCAGGCCAAGCGCCTCGCCGTTCATGGCTGCGATATGCCCCGTTGAGGGCGCCTTGACCTCGCGGATGACTTCCGCACCGGGCAGATGGTCTTGCCACCTGCCGGCAAAATCGGCAGGGCCGCCGAGCGCCGCGATCATCCGGGCAAAGCGGTCTGCCGCGCTGCCGTCTGCAAGGGTCGCGGCAATCCTGGCCGCGCCCTCCGCCGCATCTGCGGCGAGGCCTGCGTGGGACAGCAGCTCGCCGCCCAGGATCGCGGTGATCTCTGCCAGCGGCCCGGACGCATCGCCGGTCAGCACCCGCATCACCTCTGCCACCTCCAGCGCGTTGCCAAGCGCAGGCGCCAGCGGCTGGTTCATGTCGGTGATCAGCGCCGACGTGCGGCAGCCTGCGGCGTTGGCGGTGTCGCACAGGGATTGCGCCAGCGCGCGGGCCTCATCCGCGGTTTTCATAAACGCGCCGGAGCCGATTTTCACGTCCAGCACCAGCGCGTCCGGGGACGCCGCGAGTTTCTTGGACAGGATCGAGGCGGTGATCAGATCGAGGCTTTCGACGGTGCCGGTCACGTCGCGGATCGCATAAAGCCGCTTGTCCGCAGGCGCGATCTGGGCGGTGGCGCCAACAATGGCGCAGCCGGTGTCCTGCATCATGCCCCGCAGATGGTCTTCGCTGACGTTGATGGAGACGCCGGGAATGGCCTCGAGCTTGTCCAGCGTGCCGCCGGTATGGCCCAGCCCGCGGCCCGAAATCATCGGCACATAGGCACCGCAAGCCGCCAGCGCAGGCGCCAGCAGCAGCGAGACGCAATCGCCCACGCCGCCGGTGGAATGCTTGTCCAGCACCGGGCCGTCCAGATCCCAATGCAGCACATCGCCGGTATCGCGCATCGCCAGGGTCAGCGCGCGGCGGCCCTCGACGCTGAGGCCCTGCAGGCAGACGGCCATGGCAAAGGCCCCGGCCTGCGCATCCGACACCGCGCCGCTGGCCAGGCCATCGGCAAACCAGCGCAGCTCCGCTTCGCCGGGGGGGTCGCCGCGCCGGAGCTTTGCGTTGATGGCGCGGGCGTCCATCACTTGCGCTCCAAATGGTCCGTGTCAAAGGCGCCCGGCAGCAGGTCGCCGACGGTGGATTCCCGTTCGGCGCCATCGGTGGTGGCCATGGTCACCTTCACGTCATTGCCGGCGAATTCCTTGATCTTCTGGCGGCAGCCGCCGCAGGGCGGGATCGGCGACGGGCAATCGGCGATCACATAGACCTCGGCCAGTTCCGTCTCGCCCGCGGCCACCATCGCGGCGATGGCGCCGGCCTCGGCACAGGTGCCTTCGGGATAGGCCACGTTTTCGACGTTGCAGCCAACGTAGATCTGGCCGGAGGCGGAGCGCACGGCAGCGCCTACCTTGAAGTTGGAATAAGGCGCGTGGGCGTTTTCGCGGACGGCGGCGGCGGCGTTTCTGAGGCTCATGGCGATTCCCCGTTTTTTGATCGTCTGGTCAAGGTGCCGCAGGATAGCGGAAACGGCCCGGGGAGCGAAAGCCCCCGGGCGCGGTTCCGTCACTGCCCCAGCGTGGTGTTGAACACGCCGGGCAGGGTCACTTCCAGCAGCTCCACATCTTGCGACGGTTCACTGAGGCGGGTCTTCATGCCCGGCGGGATGACAAAGGCGTCGCCCTGTTCCAGTCGGCAGGGTTCACGGCCTTCACCCTCCAGCGTGACCGTGCCATTCATCACAAAGGTGAAATGGATATCGGTGTCATGCGCGGCCCATTGCGGCGCGCCCTCTCCGCGGCGCACCACCTGCACGCCCGCGACGCCCTTTGTGTTCGCGGCAATCGTGGTGTCGCGGCAGATGTAGCCCGGCAGCCGGAACGGCACCCATTCGGCGCTTTCTGCCTTGTTGTAGACAAAGCGCTGGCCCTGCCATTCCCGTTCGGGGCGGTAATGGGGCGTCGGCAGAGCCATGTCGTGGTCGATTTCAGTGACGTGTTCGGCCGGGACACCGATCTCGATCACCTGGACGTTGTCGCTTGCCTCCAGCACCCGGTGGCGGATTTCCGGCGGCTGGATAAAGCAGTCGCCCGCAGTCAGGCGCATCTTGTCGCCCTGATCCTCGTAGACCACATCGACCCAGCCGTGGATGCAGAAGATCAGTTGGAAGCCGACACGGTGGAAATGCACCATGTCCGGCACCGGGCCGCCGTCGGGAATGCGGATGTGGCTGGCGATGATCGAGCCGCCCAAGCGGTCCGGCACCAGATCGCGGTAGTGCATGCCCGCCCGCCCGATGATCCAGGGGGCCTGGTCCTTGAGGCGGCGGACCACGAAACTGTGCACCGTTTCCGGCATCACCATCGGCGGGTGGCGTTCCTCGATTTCCACCTTGGTGCCGTTGGGCGCGGTCAGGCGGCGCTGGCCTTCGGCAAAACCATCAGGATCTTCAGTCAGAATGCGGATTGTGCCGGCGCTTTCCTCTGCCCCCTTTTCGATGCGCAGCCGCAGCCCGTGGCCGGAAAACACCGCGATGCGCGGATCATCCGCCGGGTAGATCATATCCATCTTCATGCCCAAGACCTTGGTATAGAACGGAATATCGTCGCGCAGCTCCTGCGTGGGCAGGCGGATTTCGGCGATTGTATCGCTCATTTTTCACTCCCTTTTCATTTGCGGGGAACTGTGGCCGCAGGGCAGGATTTATGCAAGAAGCCGCCGCCGGGGCGCCGCCGCGCCCAATAGCGTCAGTTTACGCTAGGTTTCCGGCAGGAAAAATGGTTTAACACTAAACCATACGATTTTCGAGGAGCGCCAGATGTCCGATTCACAGAACCTGCGCCAAGCCGCGCTCAACTATCACGAGTTTCCGCGCCCCGGTAAGCTGGAGATCCGCGCGACCAAGCCGATGGCCAACGGGCGCGATCTGGCGCGCGCTTATTCCCCCGGCGTCGCCGAAGCCTGCACCGAGATCCAGGCGGATGCGGCCAACGCGGCCCGCTACACCTCGCGCGGGAACCTGGTGGCGGTGGTGTCGAACGGCTCGGCGGTTCTGGGCCTGGGCAACATCGGCGCGCTGGCCTCCAAGCCGGTGATGGAGGGCAAGGCGGTCCTGTTCAAGAATTTCGCAGGGATCGACTGCTTCGACATCGAGGTGAACGAAAGCGATCCGGAAAAGCTGGCCGATATCGTCTGCGCGCTGGAGCCGACATTCGGCGCGATCAACCTCGAAGACATCAAGGCGCCGGACTGCTTTGTGGTCGAGAAACTGTGCCGCGAGCGGATGAACATTCCCGTCTTCCACGATGACCAGCACGGCACCGCGATTGTGGTCGGGGCTGCGGCCAAGAACGCGCTGCACGTGGCGGGCAAGTCGTTTGAGGACATCAAGATCGTCTCCACCGGCGGCGGCGCGGCGGGGATTGCCTGCCTCAACATGCTGGTGAAGCTGGGCGTGAAGCGGGAAAATATCTGGCTCTGCGACATCCACGGGCTGGTCTATGAGGGCCGCGAAGAGGACATGAACCCGCAGAAGGCGGCCTTTGCCCAAGCGTCGGACAAGCGCACGCTGGACGAGGTGATGGACGGCGCGGACCTGTTCCTGGGCCTCTCTGGCCCGAACGTGCTGCAGCCAAATATGGTCAAGAAGATGGCCAAACGCCCGATCATCTTTGCGCTGGCCAACCCGACGCCGGAGATCATGCCCGAACAGGCGCGCAAGGTGGCTCCGGATGCGATTATCGCCACGGGCCGCAGCGATTTTCCCAATCAGGTCAACAACGTGCTGTGCTTCCCCTTCATCTTCCGCGGGGCGCTGGATGTGGGGGCCACAGAGATCAATGACGAAATGCAGATTGCCTGCGTCGACGGCATAGCCGAACTGGCCCGCGCCACGACCAGCGCCGAGGCCGCGGCGGCCTACAAGGGCGAACAGCTGAATTTCGGCGCCGATTACCTGATCCCGAAACCGTTCGACCCGCGGCTGGTGGCGGTTGTGTCCTCCGCCGTGGCCAAGGCGGCAATGGAAAGCGGCGTGGCGACCCGCCCGATCGAAGATATCACTGCCTACAAGCAGAAACTGAACCAGACGGTGTTCAAATCCGCCCTGCTGATGCGGCCGGTGTTCGAGGCTGCCCGCGCCGCCGCCCGCCGCATTGTCTTTGCTGAGGGCGAGGACGAGCGGGTGCTGCGCGCGGCGCAGGCGATCCTGGAAGAAACCACCGAAACCCCGATCCTGATCGGCCGCCCGGAGGTGATCGAGCGCCGCTGCGAAAAGCTGGGGCTGGATGTGCGCCCGGGGCGGGATTTCCAGCTGGTGAACCCGGAAAACGATCCGCGCTATTACGATTACTGGAACAGCTATCACAAGGTGATGCAGCGCCGCGGCGTGACGCCGGATCTGGCCAAGGCGATCATGCGCACCAACACCACCGCCATCGGTGCCATCATGGTGCACCGCGGCGAAGCGGACAGCCTGCTGTGCGGCACTTTCGGAGAGTACCGCTGGCACCTGAATTACGTGCAGCAGGTGCTGGGCGGCGGCACCTATTCGCCGCACGGGGCGCTGTCGATGATGATCCTTGAAGACGGCCCGCTGTTCATTGCCGACACCCATGTGCATGTGGAGCCGACCCCGGAACAGATCGCCGAAACCGTGATCGGCGCCGCCCGCCACGTGCGCCGCTTCGGCCTCGCGCCGAAGATCGCGCTGTGCTCGCAGTCGCAGTTCGGCAATATCTCCTGCGACACCGGCAGCCGTCTGCGCGCCGCCATCGAAATCCTCGACGATAAGCGCCGCGATTTCGTTTACGAGGGCGAGATGAACATCGACACCGCATTGGACCCGGAACTGCGCGAGCGGATCTTCCCCAATTCGCGGCTGGAGGGCGCCGCCAACGTGCTGATCTTTGCCCATGCCGATGCGGCTTCAGGCGTGCGCAACATCCTCAAGATGCGGGCCGGCGGGCTGGAAGTCGGGCCGATCCTGATGGGGATGGGCAACCGCGCCCACATCGTGTCGCCCTCGATTACCGCGCGGGGCCTTTTGAACATGGCCGCCATTGCCGGCACCCCGGTCGCGCACTACGGTTAACGGCGCGGCCCCATTTGCCGGCCGCCCAATCAGGGAGGCCGGAGATGAGAGGGCATTGCCACTGCGGCGCAGTGCATTGGGAGAGCCAGGCCGAGGCGGCCTGGAGCTGCTACTGCCACTGCGCCGACTGCCGCCGCGTCTGCGCGTCGCCTGTCACTGCATTCCTCGGGCTGCCGCATGAGGCGGTAGCGTGGTCAGGTGCGGAACCGAAGGTCTACAACTCCTCCGAAGGCGTCGAACGGCTGTTCTGCGGCACCTGCGGCACCCAGATGGCCTACCGCACCAGCCGCGATCCGGTGAACATTCACCTTTACACGGCAACACTGGAAAACCCGGGCAGCATGCCGCCCAGGTTCCATGTGTTCCATTCCGATCATCTGAGCTGGCTGGAGCTGAAAGACCGCCTGCCCCGCTACGCCAAATCCTCCAGCGGGTGATTCCCTGCCGCAGCTTCGCGCACGCGGCGGTTGGGTTTGCAAGTTTGCAAGTTTTCCGCGCCTTTCCGGATTATTCTGCGGCAAACACAGGTTTGCAAAGCGGGCCGGGTGCAAACCGCCCGAGGCTTGTAAATCCGGTAAAACATCCGTGTGAATCCGGGCAGAACCTGTAAATTCCTTGACGAACCTTGCGTGCGGAAACGGCAAAACTTGCCCGCTCCCCGGTTCCTCGCCTACGCAGATGGAAGGAGGAGATAGACACCATGGGATATCAGGACATTTACGCCACCTGGAAACAGGATCCGGAAGCTTTCTGGATGGAGGCCGCCAAGGGCATCAGCTGGGACGAGGCTCCGAAACAGGCGCTGTTTGACAAGGGAGAGGGGCTTTACGAGTGGTTTGCCGATGCCAAGGTGAACACCTGCTATAACGCCGTCGACCGCCATGTCGAAGAAGGCCGCGGCGAGCAGACCGCGATCATCTATGACAGCCCGGTCACCCATACCAAGCGTGAAATCTCCTATGTCGAGCTCAGGAACCGGGTTGCCACACTGGCCGGCGCGCTGCGCGCCAAGGGCGTGGAGAAAGGCGACCGCGTCATCCTCTACATGCCGATGATCCCCGAAGCGCTGGAGGCGATGCTGGCCTGCTCCCGCATCGGCGCGGTGCATTCGGTGGTGTTCGGCGGCTTTGCGTCCAACGAGCTGGCGGTGCGGATCGACGATGCCAAGCCCAAGGCGATCATCGCCGCCTCCTGCGGCATCGAGCCGGGCCGGATCGTGCATTACAAGCCGCTCTTGGACGGTGCCATCGACCTGGCAGAGCACAAGCCCGACTTCTGTGTAATCTTCCAGCGCGAGCAGGAGGTGGCGGAGCTGGTTCCGGGCCGCGACGTGAACTGGCACGGCTTCCAGTACGGCGTGGAACCGGCCGAATGCGTCCCGGTGGAGGGCAACCATCCTTCCTACATCCTCTATACCTCTGGCACCACCGGCCAGCCCAAGGGGGTGATCCGCCACACCGCAGGCCAGCTGGTGGCGCTCAATTGGACCATGAAGAACATCTACAACGTCGATCCCGGCGATGTGTTCTGGGCGGCCTCGGATGTGGGCTGGGTCGTGGGCCACAGCTATATCTGCTACGGGCCGCTTATTCACGGCAACACCACCATCGTGTTCGAGGGCAAACCCGTGGGCACGCCCGATGCGGGCACGTTCTGGCGGGTGATCTCCGAGCACAAGGTCAAGAGCTTCTTCACCGCCCCCACCGCCTTCCGCGCGGTGAAGCGCGAGGACCCGAAGGGCGAATATGTCGGAAAATACGACCTCAGCTGCCTCAAGCAGGTCTATCTGGCCGGCGAGCGTGCCGACCCCGACACTATCACCTGGGCGCAGGAGCAGCTGAAGGTGCCGGTGGTCGATCACTGGTGGCAGACGGAGACCGGCTGGTCGATTGCCGCGAACCCGCTGGGGATCGAGGAGCTGCCGGTCAAGCTCGGCTCCCCCGCCGTGCCGATGCCGGGCTATGAAGTCGATATTCTGGATGAAGGCGGCAACCCGGTGGCCCCTGGGGAGCTGGGCGCGATCGCGGTGAAGCTGCCGCTGCCGCCGGGCACCCTGCCGACGCTCTGGAATGCTGAGGACCGCTTCAAGAAAAGCTACCTGACAACCTTCCCCGGCTATTATGAGACCGGCGATGCCGGGATGAAGGACGAGGACGGCTATCTTTACATCATGGCGCGCACGGATGACGTGATCAACGTGGCGGGCCACCGCCTGTCGACCGGCGCCATGGAAGAAGTGCTGGCAGGCCACCCGGATGTCGCCGAATGCGCCGTTATCGGCGTCGCCGACAGCCTCAAGGGGCAGATGCCGGTGGGCTTCCTCTGCCTCAACGCCGGGGCGGACCGCGACAGCGCGGAGGTGGTGTCCGAAGTTGTGAAACTGGTGCGCGAGAAGATCGGCCCTGTCGCCGCCTTCAAGCTGGCGGTGGTGGTCGACCGCCTGCCCAAGACCCGCTCCGGCAAGATCCTGCGCGGCACCATGGTGAACATTGCCGACGGAACACCGTGGAAGATGCCCGCCACCATCGACGATCCCGCGATCCTGGACGAGATCACCGCGGCGCTGCAGACCATCGGCTACGCTAAGTAACGCGCCCGTTTCCGAGCGCGGGGAACGGCCAAAAATCCTGCGAGGGTTCTTTGAAGGCTTCGCCTGCGGGCGGAGCCTTTTTTGCCGTCCGGTTTTGCTTGCAACTGCGCCCTGCCCGCCTAGGCTGCGGCGAGGGAGGCTTTCGCATGACACAACCGGATATCTGGCGCTTGAGCGCAACGGAGCTGACCGCACTGACCCGCGCCGGGGATCTGAGCGCAGAGGACGCGGTGAAAGCCTCACTCAGCCGCATGAACGCGGTGAACCCAAGCCTCAATGCCGTGGTCGAGGATCTGAGCACCGAGGCGCTGGACCGCGCCCGCGCTCTGGACACCGCACGGGCAAATGGGGCGGAGCCTGGCCCGCTGCACGGTGTGCCAGTCACCATCAAGATCAATGTGGATCAGAAGGGCCACGCAACCTCCAACGGGGTGACGGCACTGAGAAATTTGATCGCCCCGGCGGACGCCCCCGTGGTCGATAATTTGCACAAGGCCGGTGCGGTGGTGATCGGCCGCACCAACACGCCGGAGTTCTCCTTCCGCGCCGACACCGACAATCCGCTGCATGGGCGCACCCGCAACCCCTGGGGCCGGCACATTTCCCCCGGCGGCTCCTCCGGCGGTGCTGGGGCCGCGGTGATGGCCGGGATCGGTGCGCTGGCGCATGGCAACGACATCGGCGGTTCGTTGCGGTTTCCCGCCGCCGCCAATGGCGCAGTTACGGTCAAGCCGGGCCTGGGCCGGGTGCCCGCCTGGAACCCCAGCCAGACGGCGGAACGCGGGCTGCTGGCGCAGCTCATGTCGGTGCAGGGGCTGATTACCCGTGCCGCCGAAGACCTGCATCTGTCGATGCCCTCCCTGATTGCCGCGGACCCGCGCGACCCTTTCCATGTGCCGATGCCCTGGCGCGGCGCGGCGCTGGATGGCCCCATCAAGGTCGCCTTCACGAAAAACACCCACGGTTACGATCTGCACCCTGAGGTCGAGGCGGCGCTGGACTTCGCCCGCGAGGCGCTCAGCGATGCGGGCTATCAGGTTGAGGAAGTGGAGCCTCCTTGCGTGTTTGAGGCCGGGCGCACCGGCTACCGCGCCCTGATGGGCGAGATCCATGCCCTGATGAAGCAGGATGTGGACGCGGCCGGCTCGCAGACCGTGCGCGATATCTTTGCTGTCTATTTCCAGGAATTCCCGCCCTTTGCCGGAGATGAGCTCTTGCGGATGATGGCTAAGCGCACCCATTTCGCACGGCAATGGTCGCTGTTCCTGGAGGACTACCCGCTGGTGCTGTCGCCCTTCCTGCCGCAGCCCTTCTTCCGGCCCGACCGCGACACCGAAGGCGCGGAAGGCGTACATGAGGTGCTCGGCTGCGCGGTCTATTCCTATGCGATGAACTTCCTTGGGCTGCCTGCGGCCTCCGTGCCGGCCCGGCTGGCGCAGCTGCCCAACGGCCCCCAGCCGATTAACGTGCAGATCGCCGCCCGCCGCTGGCGCGAGGATCTGGCGGTGGACGCCTGCGCCGCGATCGAGGCCCGCGCCGGCCGCATGTGCCTGCCGCTGTGGGAGAAAATGCAAGAGGCCTCCGCCTGAAACCAGCGGCCCCCAGAGATCTGGCCCGCGTTGGGCACGCGGTGCCGCACCTAGCGTCCGGGCGCTTGATCCGGTTTGACATCCCTCCCCGGATCGCGCCGGGTTGGGGATGCCCGTGGTTCCGGCCTGCAGCTGCGTTTCTGACAGCCGGTGCGCAATCAGTCTGCCGTGAAAAACGCGCTATTGAGCGCGCCCGGCCAGTCGAGCGCACGCAGGCGGCGCCGCCATTCGGTCAGCGCCTCTCAGCGGATCAGGGGCAGACCGGCTCCCTGCAACGGCATGTTTGAGCTTCCCGGCCTTTCCGAACGCCGGACGGCAAGCAAACAGCGCCAGCAGAAGCGTGCGTGGTCTACGCGTCACGGCAGATTGCAAGGAAAGCGGAGCCGTGTGAAGAACCCTGCTGGGTCACAGGCCCGGCTCACAACCCGGCACCAACTGGCCGCATCACGGAAAAGCACCTAGAACCCGTCTTACCTAGGGGCCGCCTCACGGTCCCGGATCCGGATGCACGGAAGGCGGATCCATGGTCCCGGGGAACGGTTTGAACCGCCCCCGGGGAACTTCCATACCCAGACAACTCGCTACATACAGCGCCCCTGCCGCCATAACAGGCGGGCCCGGCTTCGGGCGCAGGCTCCGTGGGCGTTACCGGCTGCAAACAAGGACACTCATTATTCGAAACATGCCGGTGCGGCACTGTGGCGTGCCAGCCCTGCGGCAGACGCCATCCACATCTGCCTGTGGAAAAGCATCGCATGGAATTATTACCGGGAAGTTCACAAACTCGTGAATGTTCCGTTAAACACTCAGGTGAACTGCTCGGAAATCAGCCTTTCTTCCAGCCCATGACCGGGATCGAACAGGATTTTGTGGCGGATCTGCGGATTGATGCGGATTTCGACCCAGTCGATGTCCGCCACGGAAATCGAATCCGCATCGGCCATCACCGGGCGCTTGTCCGCCTCCAGCACGTCAAAGCGCACCATCGCATTGCTGGGCAAGAGCGCGCCGCGCCAGCGCCGCGGGCGGAAGGCGGCAATCGCGGTCAGCGCCAGCACATCGGCGCCGATCGGCAGGATCGGCCCGTGCGCCGAGTAGTTATAGGCGGTGGAGCCTGCCGGGGTGGACACCAGCGCACCATCGCAGACCAGCTCTTCCATCCTGACCCGGCCGTCCACGGACACCCTGAGCCGCGCTGCCTGCGGACCTGCCCGCAGCAGCGACACCTCGTTGATGGCGAGCGCCTTGTGGACCTCGCCGCGGCGGTCCATCGCGGTCATCGACAGCGGGTTGATGATCTCCTGCTTCGCGTCGCCAAGCCTCTCGATCAGCCCGTCCTCGCGGTATTCATTCATCAGAAAGCCAACGGTGCCGCGGTTCATGCCGTAAACCGGCGCCGGATTGTCCACCATGGTGTGAAGGGTGCTCAGCATGAACCCGTCACCGCCAAGCGCCACGATGATGTCAGCCTCTTCGGGGGGGACATGGCCATAGCGGCGGGCCAGTTTGGCGTGGGCTTCCTGGGCAAGCTCCGCTTCGCTGGCCAGAAAGGCGATTCTCAAACCCATCAAATATGTTTCCGGTATTAGGCAACTGGTTCCGAAACAATCACAGCTTTCCGCCAAAGGCCATAGTTGCCGTTCTGTCGCAGGGAAATGTCGCTTTACAGGCTTCCTGCGCAAAGATGTTTCCGATAGGAAATCGCTCAGTTCTGACCCCCTACTCCAACGGAGCCACCATGACTGAAGCGACCCGTGACCCCGGCTTTTTCACCCAATCGCTGTCCGAGCGCGATCCTGAGCTTTACGGCGCGATCACGGCCGAGCTGGGCCGCCAGCGCGACGAGATCGAGCTGATTGCCTCCGAGAACATCGTCTCCGCCGCGGTGATGGAAGCGCAGGGCTCCGTGCTCACCAACAAATACGCTGAAGGCTACCCGGGGCGCCGCTACTACGGCGGCTGCCAGTATGTCGACGTCGCCGAAAACCTGGCCATCGACCGCGCCAAGCAGCTGTTCGGCTGCGAATTCGCCAATGTGCAGCCGAACTCCGGCAGCCAGGCCAACCAGGGCGTGTTCCAGGCGCTCTTGCAGCCCGGCGACACCATCCTCGGCATGGATCTGGCCTCCGGCGGCCACCTGACCCACGGCGCGGCGCCGAACCAGTCGGGCAAGTGGTTCAACGCCGTGCATTACGGCGTGCGCCGCGATGACAACCGGATCGACTACGACCAGATCCAGGCGCTGGCAACCGAACACCAGCCGAAGCTGATCATCGCCGGCGGCTCCGCCATCCCGCGCCAGATCGACTTTGCCAAATTCCGTGAAATCGCGGACAGCGTCGGCGCCTATTTCATGGTCGACATGGCCCATATCGCGGGCCTGATTGCCGCCGGCGAGCACCCCTCGCCGTTCCCGCACGCCCATGTCGCCACCACCACCACCCACAAGACCCTGCGCGGGCCCCGCGGCGGCATGATCGTGACCAATGACGCGGATATCGCCAAGAAGGTGAACTCGGCGATCTTCCCGGGCATCCAGGGCGGCCCGCTGATGCATGTGATCGCAGGCAAGGCGGCGGCCTTCGGCGAGGCGCTGAAGCCGGAGTTCAAGGCCTACCAGAAGCAGGTGCGCGCCAATGCGGCGGCGCTGGCGGATCAGCTGATCAAGGGCGGCCTGGACATCGTGACCGGCGGCACCGATACGCATGTGATGCTGGTCGACCTGCGCCCCAAGGGCGTGACCGGCAACATCGCCGACAAGGCGCTGGGCCGCGCCCATATCACCACCAACAAGAACGGCATCCCGTTCGACCCGGAAAAGCCCACCGTGACCTCGGGCCTGCGCCTCGGCACGCCCGCAGGCACCACCCGCGGCTTCGGCGAGGCCGAGTTCCGCCAGATCGCCGACCTGATCATCGAGGTGATCGACGGGCTGGCGGCCAACGGTGAAGAGGGCAACGCGGATGTGGAAGCGGCGGTGCGCGCCAAGGTCGCGGACCTCTGCGCCAAGTTCCCGCTCTACCCGAACCTGTAAGCTCCGGCTTATCTGACGAAAAGAAACCGCCGCGGCCCCAGGACCGCGGCGGTTTTCTGTTGCCCGGCAGGCTCCCGCGCCCCGCCTGTGCATCAAAGATGCCCTGGCACGGGCCTTGGGCCCGGCAGCGCCCCCAAGTGGGGCGCTGCCCGCGCCGTGCGGGCCGCTTCCGGATTGCGTTTCCGGAAAGATCAGGGAAAGGTTCTCCGGCAGGCCTGAGGGTTAGCCACCGTTTTGAACCAAGACACTGTAGAGCAGCCGTTTAATGATCCCTTTTCAAGACTCACCGGCCACGAACCGGACCCGGCGCCTGGAGCGGCGTTTGGGCGATGGAATGCGCGCGCGCCTGCCGCTGGCCGCCGCCGAGTTCATCATGTTTACCCTGAAACAGGGGTGGGCCGCCATCTTCGGGATCCTGCTGCTGGCCGGGCTGATTTTCACGGGCTGGATCTGGCAGCCGGAATGGCCGCTGGCCCGCTACGACGCGCTGCTCATCTATGCGCTGGCGCTGCAGGGGCTGCTGCTGGCAACTGGCATGGAGAGCTGGCGCGAGGTGCGGGTGATCCTGCTGTTCCACCTGACCGGAACCGCGATGGAAATCTTCAAGGTGCAGGCGGGCAGCTGGGCCTATCCCGGAGCAGGAGTGGTCAAACTGAACGATGTGCCGCTGTTTTCCGGTTTCATGTATGCCGCCGTAGGCTCTTACTTGGCGCGGGTGATCCGGTTGTTCGACATGCATTTCGCCCCCTACCCGCCGTTCTGGAGCACGGTGCTGCTGGCCGCTGCGATCTATGGCAACTTCTATGCCCACCACTATCTGCCAGACATCCGGATGGGCCTGTTTGCCGCCACCGTGCTGCTGTTTGCCCGCACCCGCATCTGGTTCCGCATCGGCGAGCGGTTTTACTGGATGCCGCTGCCGCTGGCGGCATTTCTGTCGAGCTTTTTCCTGTGGCTGGCGGAGAATGTCGGCACCAGCACCAAAACCTGGCTCTACAACGGTCAGGCCAGCGGCGAGTGGGTGAGCCTGGCCAAAATGGGGTCGTGGTATCTTCTGCTGTACGTCAGCTTTGTCACGGTCACGCTGGTGTTCCGCGATGCGCTGTCTCCGGCCGCCGCGGCGGACCGCCCGCCGCCAGCTGCCGGGCAGCAGCGGCAGGCTTAAGGGCAGCCGGACGGGACAGGCTTTCACATCGCAGGCAGCGGGAAACGGGACATCAGACCAGCCCGCGCCAGCGTAGAACGACGACCAGCAGGATCATCACCACCAGCAGCGAAAACGCCATGCTGCCCAAGACCCCCAGCCAGAACCCCTTGCGCCGGTCGGCAATGTCGATTTCCTTCAAGTGCGCCTTAACTTCGCGGGCGGCGCCGCGCAGCGGTTTTTGGTCCACCGTCTGCCGCAGCTTGGGGTGTTCCAGCAGCGGCAGCGCGCCGGCCAGTTTCATGCCCTGCTTGTAAACCCGCCGCGGCAGGCGGCGGCGGACAAGTTTCAGCGCGGCGGCGAGGTCGCCGGAGGCGTGCTCGCGCTCCTTCAGGAGCGTGCGGATGTCTTCGATATCCTGATCCAGGCTGGCGGCCATTGCGGCACTCTCCCTCGGCTGATGTGTTGCGCCACCCTATCCCGCGCCCGCGCCCGCCTCAATGGGGCTGGCAAGCCTTTGCCTGCCCGGTTATCAAGGCGCCATGCTGAACACGATCACTCATGGCTCTGCCACCGGAAAACCCCCGCTTCTGATAGCCCATGGCCTCTATGGCTCGGCCCGCAATTGGGGCGTCATCGCCAAGCGCCTGTCGGATGAGCGGCAGGTGGTTGCGGTGGACATGCGCAACCACGGCGACAGCCCCCGCAGGGACAGCCATACCTATCCGGAGCTGGCGGAGGATCTGGCGGAGGTGATCGCGTCCCATGGCGGCCGGATGGATGTGATCGGCCACTCAATGGGCGGCAAGGCGGCGATGATGCTGGCGCTCAACCACCCCGAGGCGGTGCGCAAACTGGTGGTCGCCGACATCGCGCCGGTGGCCTATGGCCATACGCAGATCCAGTATATCCACGCGATGAAGTCGCTGGATCTGGAGAGCATCGAGCGCCGCCCCGAGGCCGCCGCCCGGCTGGCTGAGGCCGGGGTGGACGCTGCGCTGCAGAGCTTCTTCACCCAGTCGCTGGACCTGCCGAACAAGCGCTGGAAGCTGAACCTGGACACGCTGGCAGACCAGATGCCCCACATCATGTCCTTCCCGCAGACAGAGGCCGCCTGGGACGGCCCTGCGCTGTTCCTGTCAGGGTCGGACTCGGATTACGTGCTGCCGCAGCACCGCGACGAAATCCGCGCGCGGTTCCCGAATGCCCGGTTTGCCAAGCTGCCCGGCGCGGGCCATTGGCTGCACGCCGAGAAGCCGCGGGAGTTCGAGGCCGCCGCGCGGGTGTTCCTCAACGCCTAGGCGCCGCGGGCATAGAGCTGCCTGGCGACCAGCCATGCGACTGGCATCCCCAGAACGGCACCGGCAGCGGCGGCGGCAAGGATCGCTTGGGTCGTGACCAGCCCTGCTGCAAGCACCGCGATCACCCCGGCGCCTGCCAGGCTGCTGCCGATCAGCGAATACAGGATGGATGCAAGACGCAACATGGGCTTTCTCCTTTGCCTCTGACTGTTCTGCGCACAGGCATAGGGATTCGCGAATATGTACGCCTTGATCCTGATCAGTTTGGCGCTGATGCAATTCTAGCGCGTGTACATCTGCTTCTTGAAGGCCCGCGTCCGGTCCGTCGCCGCGGCGGAGCCGTCGTGGTAGGTGCCGAACCATTTGTCGAAGGGGATTTCCGAGGTGCCGTAGTTGCACTCGAAATAGCGGTGGTGCAACTGGTGGAAGAAGTCCCCGGCCTTGGCGGCCGCGGTTTCGCCGGCAATCACCCGCTCGAAGCCGGAATGCGACAGCGCCGGGCTCACCTGCTGGAACATTGCATGGAACACCAGATGCAGCGGGTGCGAGGGCACGATCAGGTGGATGAAATAGGTGGTGAAGTAGAGCAGGTTCTCATACCAGTGGTTGGAGATCCCTGACCACGGCCCGATGTTGACGTTGCGGTGGTGGACTGCATGGACGTGTTTATAGAGCCGCGGATGATGCTCCAGCCGGTGTATCCAGTAGAAATGCAGGCCGGACCACATCGGGATGAACAGCATCCAGACCACGCACCACACGGGCGCCTCCGCGAAAGTCACCACGGGCACCCAACCATTGGCCATCAGCCAGTAGATGCCCCATTGATACACCGTCGCCACGGTGATGGCGCTGCCCAGCGTCCACCAGATGTTGTCCCAGACCTGGTTCTTGAAGGTGAAGGTGCCATTGCCCCGGGACAGGTCGCGCTTGTCGAACTTCTTTTGCATCCCCTGGCCCTTGCGCATGTAGAGCCACCAGTGCAGGCTGCCGGCCACCGCGGCCTGCGGCAGCAGGTTGGCGAGCCAGACCTGCAGCATCCAGCCGGGGCGGAATTCGGCCATCTCTGCCAGAGGCGGCAACAGCCAGGCGTAAAGGGCAAGCGCCAGCAGGAGACAGAGCGTCAGCGATGTGATCTCCATCCAGGCGCCGCGGTACCATCTGAGGACTGCCGCCGGGCGCGGCGGCCAGCTGAACAGCGGGTTGAGCGGCACCGGCCCCTTGGGGTGATAGTGCCAGCGGTCCGCCTCGCGGTCGGGGAGCGTGCCGTGCATCGGGTTGCCTCCTGTCCCAAGTTTCAAGTCGCGTAGTTCGAGCCTTCGTCGTCGAGGATCGCCTTCAGCTCCGCCAGGTGCCGTTCCGCCTGATCCGGATACTCCTCCAGCTCCTGAGCGGTTTTTTCGGCGATCTCGTCGCTCAGCACCCGCAGCTTCTGGCCGGTTTGCAGGGCGCGGATATAGGTCTCGGCGGCGCGTTCGAAGTAATAGAGCCGGTTGAAGGTGTCCGCGATGCTATCGCCGATCACCAGAACGCCGTGGTTGCCCATGATCATCACCTTGACCTTGGGATCCGTCAGCATACCGGCACAGCGCGCGCCCTCGTCCTCAAACGCCAGCCCGCCGAAACCGCCATCCACCACATAGCGGTTATAGAAAGCGGCGGTGTTCTGGTCGATCGGCGGCAGGGTGCTGTCGGCAAGGCAGGCCAGCACGGTGGCGTGGATCGAATGCACATGCATCACGCAGCGCGCATGCGGGCACAGGCGGTGGATCGAGCCGTGCAGCCCCCAGGCGGTCGGATCCGGCGCATCGGGGCGCTCCATCGTCTTGGGGTCGTTTGCATCTAGCAGGAGGAGGCTGGATGCTTTCATCCGCGCGAAATGCGCCTGGTTGGGGTTCATCAGGAATTTGCTGCCATCCTCGCTCACCGCCAGGCTGAAGTGGTTGGCGACGCCTTCATGCATGTCCAGCCGCGCGGTCCAGCGGAAGGCCGCGGCCATGTCGACGCGCTCCTGCCAATGGGTGAGGTTCGGGCTCAGCTCCGCTTGCTTGTTCATTCCGGGGTCTCCAAGGTCGCTTTCCTTAGTGGTGCCAGCCGCATTCCCTGCTGACAAACGATGGATTCCGCCGCTATGCATTAGATGAACTAATGCACAGGTCATATGTCTATGCCGCCGCCCTCCTCCTCCCTGCCGCCGCTCACCTGGCTGCGCGCCTTTGAGGCCAGCGCCCGGCACCTGTCGTTCACCCGCGCCGCGGCGGAGCTGAACCTGACCCAACCGGCAATCAGCCAGCATGTGCGCAGCCTGGAAAACTTCCTGGGGAGGGAGCTGTTCATCCGGAAAACCCGTGCGCTGGAACTGTCCGAGGCCGGGGCGAACTACATGCCGATCGTGCGCGAGGCCTTCGACCTGATTGCCGCCGGAACCCGGGCCTTTACCGGCGGCGATCAGGGCCGGCATCTGGTCTTGCAGTGCAATATGGCATTTTCGGTGTTTTGGCTGTCGCCGCGCCTGCCGCGGCTCTATGCGCGGTTTCCCTGGCTGGTCTTGAACATCGTGACGCCGATCTGGGACCCGGAACGCCATGCCGCCTCTGCCGGGACAGAGATCCGGTTTGGCCGACCGAACGATATGTCGGCGGCGGCGGTGCGTCTGACGCGGGACCGCTTCTATCCGGTCTGCGCACCGGGCTACCAGGGCGGCGCGGTTGATTTCAGCACTGCCACGCTGCTGGATTGTGCAGGCGTCACAGGCTCCTGGGGGGCGTGGTTCAAGTCGCAGGACCGGCCGTTTGACCGCAATCACGAAATCAACCTGGCCTCAACTTACGTGATCGCCATGACGGCGGCGGTGAACGGGGCCGGGATATCCATGTCCCATGACACCCTGGCGGGCGGCCTGCTGGAGAGCGGCCAGCTGGTCCGGGCCAGCGATCATTCGGCGGAGCAGCTGGAGAGCTACTTCCTGATGCCGCCGCCGAGCCACGCCAGCACCCCGGCGTCGCGGGCGTTCCTGGAGTGGCTGGAGGGGGAATTGCCCCCGGTATAGAAAGTACCGCCCGGCAGCACGCCGGGCAGCAGCCACTTTCAAAATTCTCCAACAAGTCCTGCCGAATGTTCGCAATACGCCCGCGGCTTGCGCCATTTGCCGCATGCTGCTAAACGCGCGCCACCGGTCGCAGCCTACCCGGTCACCAAAACAAGGGTTCAAAAATGAAGACTATCGTTATCTGCTCGGGCGGGCTGGATTCCGTTTCGCTTGCTCATATGGTCGCTGAGGAGCATCAGCTGACCCGTCTTGTCTCCTTCGATTACGGCCAGCGCCACAGAAAGGAACTCGACTATGCCGCCGCCGCCGCCAAACGGCTGGGCGTGCCGCATGACATCATCGACATGAGGGGCATCGGCGCCGCGCTTTCTGGGTCGGCCCTGACCGATGACATCGACGTGCCGGACGGCCACTACGCCGAAGAGACCATGAAGGTCACCGTGGTGCCGAACCGGAATGCGATCATGCTGACCATTGCCTATGGCATTGCCGCTGCCAACGGCGATGACGCCGTGGCAACGGCCGTGCATGGCGGCGACCATTTCATCTACCCGGACTGCCGCCCGGCCTTCACCGAGGCGTTTGACGCCATGCAGCGCGCGGCGCTGGACGGTTATGCGGACGTTCGCCTTTACACCCCGTTTGTCCACCGCACCAAGGGCGACATCGTCACCGCAGGCGCCAAACATAACACCCCCTTTGCCGAGACCTGGTCCTGCTACAAGGGCGGTGAGAAGCACTGCGGGCGTTGCGGGACCTGCGTGGAACGGCGCGAAGCCTTCCATCTGGCGGGGGTCGAGGATCCGACGGACTATGCCGACCCGGACTTCTGGAAAGCGGCAATCGCCGCCAAGGACGGTGCCTGATGTTCCGGATCACCAAGGAGTTTCACTTCTCCGCCTCGCACCAGCTGACCCACCTGCCGCCGGACCATCAATGCGCCCGGCTGCACGGCCACAACTATGTCGTGGTGGTGGAGCTGGCGGCGAAGGAGCTGAACAGCGACGGCTTCGTGCGCGACTATCACGAGCTGAAACCGCTGAAGGACTACATCGACGGAACCTTCGACCACCGGCATCTGAACGATGTGCTGGACGTCTATTCGACGGCGGAAAACATGGCGAAGCATTTCTATGACTGGTGCCATGCACGCTGGCCGGAGGTTGCTGCGGTGAAGGTTTCGGAGACGCCCAAGACCTGGGCGGAATACCGGCCATGACAGCATTGCGCATCGCGGAAATCTTCGGCCCCACGATCCAGGGCGAGGGCGCCCTGATCGGGGAACCCACAGTCTTTGTGCGCGCCGGCGGCTGCGATTACCGCTGCTCCTGGTGCGACTCGATGCACGCGGTCGACAGCGCCCGCCGGCATGACTGGGCGGTGATGACTCCCGAGGACGTCATGGCAGAGGTGCGCCGCCTGTCCGCAGGCAAGCCGCTGACCGTCTCGATCTCCGGCGGCAACCCGGCGATCCAGGACTTTGCGCCGGTGATCGCGATCGGCAAGGAGGAAGGCTACCGCTTCGCCTGCGAGACCCAGGGGTCAGTGTCTCAACCCTGGTTTGCGGATTTGGATACGCTGGTGCTGAGCCCCAAACCGCCGTCGAGCGGCGAAAAGACCGATTGGCACAAGTTCACCCGCTGCCTGCATCAGGCCAAGGGCTGCGGCCAGGCTGTGATGAAGATCGTGGTGTTTGACGACACCGATTACGCCTGGGCCAAGGCGGCGGCAGAGCGTCACCCGGAGCTGCCGCTGTACCTGCAGCCCGGCAACCCGGAGGTCGACCCGGAACAGCCCGTCGATCTGAACCAGGCCACGGACCGCCTGCTGTGGCTGATTGAAAAAGTGACCGGCGACGGCTGGTTCACCCCCCGCGTCCTGCCCCAGCTGCATGTGCTGGTCTGGGGCAACAAACGCGGCGTCTGACGACAAGGAACCTGATATGTCTGACAGCATCTACAGCAACCTGAAACAGCTGGGCGGCGACACCATCGTGCCGCAAAGCCCGGAAGAGGCGGAACTGGAGCGGGTGCAGAACCCGCAGGCCGATGTGGCCTACAACGTGCGCTTTACCGCGCCGGAGTTCACCTCGCTCTGCCCGATGACCGGGCAGCCGGATTTTGCCCATCTGGTGATCGACTATGTGCCGGGCGAATGGCTGGTCGAAAGCAAATCGCTGAAACTGTTCCTCACCTCTTTCCGCAACCACGGCGCCTTTCACGAGGATTGCACTGTCTCCATCGCCCGCCGCCTGGCGGATTTCCTGGAGCCGAAATGGCTGCGTATCGGCGGCTACTGGTATCCGCGCGGCGGCATCCCGATTGATGTGTTCTGGCAGACCGGCCCGATGCCTGAAGGCGTCTGGATCCCCGACCAGGGCGTGCCGCCCTACCGCGGCCGCGGCTGAACCGGTATTGCAGCAGACATGAGAACGGCCCGGGACCTGGTGGTTCCCGGGCCGTTTTTATTGTGCCCGGCGGTGCATCTTGCGCGCCGTCTCCGCCGCGGCGAAGGCCCGTGCGGGAACCGGTTTTCCTGCCAAGCGTTACGCTTCCAATGCCGCAGGCGGCCTGGTCCCTGCGGCCAACAGCACGGCAACTGCGCAAAGGAGGGGAAACGATGGCAACGGATTACACGCAAGGGGACAGGATTGTCCGGCATTCGCCCTCAGGCGGCGGCAACAGCCCCGATGTCTGGGGCCTCTATGAACCGGAAAGCGGATCGGTCCAGTATATTTGCGCCGATCCGTCGACCCGCAAGGCGGCGCTGATTGACGTGGTCTGGGACTTTGCCCCGAAAAGCGCCAGTACCGCGCAGGACAGCATTGACCACGTGATGCGGGTGGTCGAACAGGAAGGCCTGACGCCCGCCTGGATCCTGGACACCCACCCGCACGCCGACCACTTCATGGCCTCCGCCCGGCTGAAAGAGCGCACGGGCGCGCCTACGGCGATCGGCGAAAAGGTGCGCGAAATTGCGGAGCTTTGGCGCGGCTACTACCACATGCCGGAGGCATTTGATCCCAGCCGCGACTTTGACCGGCTGCTGGCGGATGGCGACACAATCGAGCTGGGCGGCCTTCAGATCCGGGTAATGCTGTCGCCCGGTCACACACTGGGTTCAGTCAGTTATGTCTGCGGCGATGCGGCCTTTGTCCATGACACGCTGATGCACGCTGACACCGGGACCGCGCGTGCGGACTTTCCCGGCGGTTCCGCCGGGGAGCTGTGGCAGTCCATCCAGGAGATACTCTCCCTGCCGGAGGACACCCGCCTGTTCGTCGGCCACGATTACGGCACCGATGACCGGGACACCCCCGCGTGGGAGGCCACGGTGGCAGAGCATCTGGCGCGCAACCCGCATGTGAAAGCCGGGACCCGCAAGGAAGACTGGATCAAGCAGCGCACCGAGCGGGACGAAACCCTCTCCCTGCCGGACCGGATGCTGGCCGCCCTGCAGGTGAACCTGCGCGGCGGCCGTCTGGGCGCGACGGAAAGCGACGGCAACCATTACCTGAAAATCCCTGTCAACAAGTTCTGAGGTTCGCAAAATGGCACAAAGCATGAAAGAGATGGTCGAAGCCGCCAAGGCGCAGACCAACACCGCTAACCCCCGCGAGGCGCATGAGGCGGCCGCTGCGGAGCACGTGATCCTTGACGTGCGCGAGGCCGGTGAATTGCAGCAGGACGGCTCTGTCTGCGGCAGTGTGCACATCCCCCGTGGCGTTCTGGAATCAAAGGCAGATCCGGACAGCGGCGGTGCAGAGGACGCCCTGACCAGCCGCCGGGATGACGCGAAAATCTACGTGCTGTGCGCCTCCGGCGCCCGGGCCGCGCTGGCCGCGCAGACGCTGTGCCAGATGGGGTATGACGCGGCCATCATAGAAGGCGGGCTGCAGGCCTGGAAAGACGACGGCCTTCCGGTCGAAGGCGTGTCATAGACCCTTTGGCACGCCCATAGGCACGCCCATAACGGCACATAATAGTCCGGCGCGGCGCCCTGCCCCTGCAACAGCCGCGCCGCGAGCGGGATGGCCCGCAATAAGCAGGTGCCTGCCGGACGCAATATTAGCTCGGCAGGACGCCAATAGTGTTGCATCTCATAGCTGCATTACCTTCCCTGCGGTAAAGCAGATGATTTTCCGAAATTTTATTTAAGATTTTATGCAACTTGAACTCTTTAGCGGCGCTAGAAAGTTTTTCGGGATATTCGAGTGGAAGACTTTACGACAGGGGACTTTAATGAATTCGCTCGATATGGGAAAAACGCTTTCGGGATACTTGCATACGCTTTCGCAGGGCGGTCTGCAGGTCGAAATGTTCACGGATTTCGAGAAAGTGCCCGAGACCGCCGCCCTGTCAGGCCGCCAGTTCCAGATGCCGGGCTTTGCCATTGAGCGCGCCGACCACACCGAGAATTCGGCTTTCTGGCTGTTTTTGAAGGAGAATGACATCTATATCGGCGGCGCAGCAGCAATGCTGCAGGACCTGGGCCGGGAAACCCTGGCCGATTTCCTGATGCGCACCTCCCGCCATCAGTTTCCCAACCCGTCAGGCGGCGGTGTCGAGAGTGTGGCCGAGCCGCTGGCCCGCGAAGTCAGCGGGCGGCTGGCATATATAGGCGAATTGAACTTTCTGCCGGGCCGCCGCGGCAAACGCGCTGAGCGGCTGGCGCCCTTCATGCGGATATTTCAGATTCTGGCGATCCAGAAATGGGATGTGGATTGGATCTATGCCTTCATTCCCGACCGCCACATGCAGGCGCGGCTGGATCTGGTTTACGGCTTCACCCGGGCGCTCCCGCGGGCTCAGAAATGGCGCGCCCCGGAACCGGAGGTGCGCAGCAGCACCGAATGGTTTGTCGGCTCTTCCCGGCTGGAAATGGAGCACATGCTGCAAAGCGACCTAGCCGAATTTGATATCCTGTGAGAAATTGGCCACCAGCAGCTTGCCGTCCGGCAGGTAAACCGGCGCCAGACCCCGCCGGTACTGACGGGTAAACCGGCGGCCGTTCAGCAGCTTCACGTCAAGCGAAGGATGCGTGATGACCGGCTCGCCCCGGCTGATCGCCTCGCTGTGGGCCATCACCAGATCGGCGTTCACCTTGTCGCTGAACCCGTTGAGCGTATCGCGCAGCTGGCCGCTGCTGGACACCTCAAAGCAGACCGAGGCCAAGCTGTGCGCCCCGGACCGGATCGGCTGAATGCGGTTCTTTTCCGGGTCCGGCGGATCGAACATATCCACCGCGTGCTGAAGCTGGTCGAACCCTTCCAGGCGGCCGCTGTTGGAGAACCACCAGTCCAGAAAATCCTGCAGCGAGACATCGCAGCCGCTGTACTGGCGGTTGCGGGTGACCGCCTGCATCTGTGCATTGAGAATCTCGAACGCCCTGCTGCCCGGCGCATCCGCCTGGCGCTCCGGCAGCAGCTCCAGTCCGGCGTTACCGGACGAAAAATAGCTGAAGGACACCCCCAACCCGCGCGACAGCGCATCCAGCATGCTCCAGCCGATCTCGCGCTCATTCTTAAGCGCACTGTTAAACGTGCCGTAAGGAATGCCGCATTTCAGCGCGGCCTGCCGGTTGGACAGATTCATATCCGCAAGCAAAGCGGAGATTTTCTGATGGATCAGCGCCATATGCCTAAGATCTTTCACATTATGTGCGACATCTTGCATAATACTACCGCTACAGCAATGCAATCTTTACGTGATCGCGCCAACTCCCATTAGCATGGGAACGGCAGGCCAGGCGATGCCGGGTCGGGACGGTTGTGTCAGGGGGGATGCGGCAAGGGAGCCGGTGGTGCGGACGGCGGGACTCGAACCCGCACGGCCAAAAGGCCAGGAGATTTTAAGTCTCCGGTGTCTACCATTCCACCACGTCCGCAGGCGGCACCGCCGGGCGGCGCCACAGCAGCAGGTCTAGCCTCCTGATTTCTGACGGACAATCGGTTTTCGGCGTTTGCCTGGAAATTTCTCGGTTGTGCGCGCGCTGCTACAGTTCCACATCCCCTGCCCCCGGCGGTGCCAGCGGCCCGCCCGGATCGGCCAGATGACGCTCCGGCAGCCACGGGTTCAGCGCCAGCGCTTCTGCCAGCGCAACCCGCGCCTCCTCCAGCCGGGACAGGCCGTAGAGCGACAGCGCCCGCCCGCTCATCGCCGCAATATGGCGCGGCGACAGCTCCAGCGCCCGGTCCAGATCCCGCAGCGCGGCGGCAAAATCGCGGCGCAGGTAATGCACAAAAGCGCGCTGGTTGTAGCCCTCGGCGTATTCCGGGCAATAGGCGATCAGCTGATCGAAATCCTCCAGCGCGCCGAGGAAATCAAACGACGAGCGCCGGGTCATGCCGCGGTTCAGGATCTCCTGCGCGCGCTCATCCGGGGCATCGGCCCAGAACTCCCACATCCGGTTGGCGATCTCGCGTGCCTGCGCCTCGCTGCCGGCCTGCTGGACCTCGCTCAGAAGCCCTTCGAGCGGCGTGCTGTGGTCAGGTGCAGAGGGGCAGCCGGCAGCGGCGGCCTGCACTGCCAGCAGCAGGGCAGCCGCCCCCGGAAGACAACTGGCGGGGCGCCGCGGGGGGCGGAACACAAAGCTAAACATGCCCCCAATGCTGGCACATTTGCGGTTTCGATCAAGTCACCTGTGCGCGCGCAGCTTCCGCGACCCCCTAAAGCGGCCCCAGCGCGCCGTCTTCCTTCACCGCCTCCATCGCCACATAGGTGGAGGTCGAGGAGACATGCGGCAGCGAGGAGATCTTCTCCCCCAGCACCGCCCGGTAATCGGTCATAGAGCGGGTGCGCACCTTCAGCAGATAGTCGAAATGCGAGGCCATCATATAGGCCTGTTCCACCTCCGGCAGCTTGGACACCGCAGCATTGAACTTGGCCAGCGCCGCCTGCCGGGTATCGTCCAGCTTCACCTCGACAAAGGCCACGTGGTCCAGCCCCAGCCGGATCGGGTCCACCAGGGCGCGGTAGCCGGTGATGATGCCCTCCGTCTCCAGCCGTTTGAGCCGGGTTTGGGTCGGGGTTTTCGACAATCCGATCCGGCGCGCCAGATCGGCGACGGAGATCCGCCCGTCCTCCGCCAGCACGTTCAGAATCGCCCGGTCGAACCTGTCGATATCAGGAAAGGCCATTTGAACTGTCTCCCCGCTCATCTTTCCGGAATCCGACCTGCATGTTACACATTTTCAGGCGATTGTCCCGCCAGAAAGCGTGTATTCTTTGCAAAAGCCCTGCATGTTTTTCGTGGAGTCCCCTGCATGACCACCCAATCCAAGCTGCGTTACCGGATCGATGCCGGCACCTATGCCGATCAGACCGCCATGCGCGACCAGCTGGTTGCACAAGCGGCCCTGTCCGAGGCCGACCGCGCCAAGATCTGCGCCAATGCCGCCGCCCTGGTGCGCGACATCCGCGGGCATTCTGCGCCCGGGCTGATGGAGGTGTTCCTGGCCGAATACGGCCTGTCGACCGAGGAAGGCATCGCCCTGATGTGCCTGGCCGAAGCGCTGCTGCGGGTGCCGGATGCCGACACCATCGACGCGCTGATCGAGGACAAGATCGCCCCCTCCGACTGGGGCAAGCATCTGGGCAAATCCACCTCCTCGCTGGTCAATGCGTCCACTTGGGCCCTGATGCTGACCGGCAAGGTGCTGGACGAGGAACGCAGCCCCATCGGCGCCCTGCGCGGTGCCATCAAGCGCCTGGGCGAGCCGGTGATCCGCACCGCCGTCAGCCGCGCGATGAAGGAAATGGGCCGCCAGTTCGTGCTAGGCGAGACCATCGAAAGCGCGATGAACCGCGCCGCCGGGATGGAGGCCAAGGGCTACACCTATTCCTACGACATGCTGGGCGAGGCCGCCCGGACGGAGGCCGATGCCTCGCGCTATCACCTGTCGTATTCCAAGGCGATTTCGGCCATTGCCGCCGCCTGCAACAGCGACGACATCCGCAAGAACCCCGGCATTTCGGTAAAGCTGTCGGCGCTGCACCCGCGCTATGAACTGGCGCATGAAGACAGTGTGATGGAGCATCTGGTGCCGCGCCTGAAGGCGCTGGCTCTGCTGGCAAAGGCCGCCAGGATGGGCCTGAATGTCGACGCCGAGGAGGCCGACCGCCTGTCGCTGTCGCTGGAAGTGATCGACGCCGTGGTCTCCGACCCGGCGCTGGCGGGCTGGGACGGCTTTGGCGTGGTGGTGCAGGCGTATGGCCCGCGCACCGGACTGGCGATCGACGCGCTGCATGAAATGGCAGAGAAATACAACCGCCGCTTCATGGTGCGGCTGGTGAAGGGCGCCTATTGGGACACCGAGATCAAGCGCGCCCAGGTCGAAGGCGTGGATGGCTTCCCGGTCTTCACCTCCAAGCCGCTGACCGATGTCTCCTATATCTCCAACGCCCGAAAGCTGCTGGGGCTGACGGACCGGATCTATCCGCAGTTCGCAACCCACAACGCCCACACCGTTGCCGCCATCCTGCACATGGCCGAAGGCATGGATAAGGGGCTTTACGAGTTCCAGCGCCTGCACGGCATGGGCGAAACCCTGCACCAGATGGTTCTGGAGCAGAACAAGACCAATTGCCGGATCTACGCGCCGGTCGGCGCGCACCGCGACCTGCTGGCTTATCTGGTGCGGCGCCTGCTGGAAAACGGCGCCAACTCCTCTTTTGTGAACCAGATCGTGGACGAGAATGTGCCGCCGGAGGTGGTCGCCGCCGACCCCTTCGCAGCGGTGGCCGATGTCACCCGCAAGATCCCGACCGGGCCGGAACTGTTCCTGCCCGAACGCATTAACTCCAAGGGCTTCGACCTGGGCCATGCGCCGACGCTGGCCAAGATAGAGGAGGCCCGCGCGCCCTGGCGCAGCCACCAGTGGCAGGCCGGGCCGCTGCTGGCGGGCGACGCCCAGCCGGAGGCCGCCAAGGAAGTGACAAGCCCCACCGACCTGAGCACCGTCGGCACCGTCAGCCAGTGCAGCCCCGAAGATATCGAACTGGCGCTGGCGCTTGCCGACCCTTGGGAAGCCCCGGCGGCGGAACGCGCGGCGATCCTGAACAAGGCTGCGGATCTGTATGAAGAAAACTATGGCGAGCTGTTTGCCATCCTCGCCCGGGAGGCGGGCAAGACCATCCCGGATGCGGTTGCCGAGCTGCGCGAGGCGGTGGATTTCCTGCGCTATTATGCGGCCCGCATTCCCGATGCGCCGCCCGCGGGCATTTTCTCCTGCATCTCGCCCTGGAACTTCCCGCTGGCGATTTTCACCGGCCAGGTCTCGGCTGCACTGGCCGCGGGCAACGCCGTGCTGGCCAAACCCGCCGACCAGACGCCGCTGATTGCGCATCGCGCCGTGCAGCTGATGCACGAGGCCGGGGTGCCGCGCAGCGCCCTGCAGCTGGTGCCGGGCCGCGGCAGCGTGGTCGGGGCTGCCATCACCTCCGATCCGCGGGTGAACGGCGTTGCCTTCACCGGCTCCACCGCCACCGCCCTGCGCATCCGCAAGGCGATGGCAGACAACCTGCAGCCGGGCTCCCCGCTGATTGCGGAAACCGGCGGGCTGAATGCGATGATCGTCGACTCCACCGCACTGCCGGAACAGGCGGTGCAGGCGGTGATCGAAAGCGCCTTCCAATCGGCGGGCCAGCGCTGCTCTGCGCTGCGCTGCCTCTACCTGCAGGACGACATCGCGGATACCGTGCTGAAAATGCTCAAGGGTGCGATGGACTGCCTGCGCCTGGACGACCCCTGGCACCTGTCAACCGACAGCGGCCCGGTGATCGACGAAGGCGCCCGCGCAGGGATCCTGGCTCATATCGACCAGGCCCGGGCCGAGGGCCGGGTGATCAAGGAGCTGATGGCGCCGCAGGGCGGCACCTTCGTGGCGCCCACGATGATCGAGGTGCCCGGCATCAGCGCGCTGGAAGAAGAGATCTTTGGACCCGTGCTGCATGTGGCCCGGTTCAAGTCGCACCAGCTTGATCAGGTGATTTCCGACATCAACGCAACCGGTTACGGGCTTACCTTCGGGCTGCACACCCGCATTGACGACCGGGTGCAGCATGTCTGCGACCGGATCCATGCGGGCAACATCTATGTGAACCGCAACCAGATCGGCGCGATTGTCGGCAGCCAGCCCTTCGGCGGCGAAGGCCTGTCGGGCACCGGCCCCAAAGCAGGCGGCCCCTTCTACCTCAACCGCTTCTGCGCGCCGGACCGGCAGCAGGTCAAAAGCGAATGGGACACTGAAACCGCCGCGCTGCCGGGGGCCAGCGGCGTTCCTGCGCAGCCCGTCACCACCTCCCTGCCCGGCCCGACCGGTGAGTCAAACCGCCTGACGGTTTCGGCCCGCCCGCCGCTCCTGTGCATGGGCCCGGGACCGGAGGCTGCCGCGGAACAGGCCAAGCAGGTGATCAGCCTCGGCGGCACCGCGATTGAGGCGCATGGCCTTCTCGGCCTGAACCAGCTGCAGACCATCGAGGGCATCTCCGGCGTGCTGTGGTGGGGCGATGACGCGGCGGGGCGCGACATCGAGCAATGCCTCGCCAAGCGCGACGGCCCGATCATCCCGCTGATCCCCGGCAAGCCCGACCGCGCCCGCGTCCTGGCTGAACGCCACGTCTGCGTCGACACCACCGCCTCGGGCGGCAACGCACAGCTGCTGGGCGGAAACGCCTGAGCTATCGGCGCTAAGCACTTGACGCTGGGCCATTTCCGGCCCAGCGTTCCCTCATGTTTCCAATCCGCGACCACAACCCGTCCGGCCGCAGGCCCTATGTCGTCTATGCGCTGATTGCCGCAAACGTCTTGGCCTATATCTACTACACCGCCAGCTATGCTTCGCCGCGCGCGCTGGCCTATTTCTATGACGCCTACGCAATTGTCCCGGCCGAGATCATCCATGGCTACGGGTTTGAAACCCTTTTCACCTCCCTGTTCATCCATGGCGGGCTGATGCATCTGGGCGGCAACATGCTGTTCCTGTGGATCTTCGGCGACAATCTGGAGGAGGAAATGGGCCATCTCCCCTTTCTATTGTTCTACCTCCTCAGCGGGCTTGGCGCCGGGCTGATCCATGTGATGTCCGCCCCAGGTTCGATGGTGCCAACGGTTGGCGCCTCCGGCGCCATTGCCGGCGTCATGGGCGGCTACCTCTTGATGTTCCCAAGGGCGCGCGTCGATATCCTGCTGATCCTGATCGTCTATTTCCGCATCTTCACCATTCCCGCCTTCGTGATGCTGGGCGTCTGGCTGGCGATGCAGTTCTTCGGCGGCCTCGGCTCTGACCCCAACCAGGGCGGAGTTGCCTATTGGGCCCATGCCGGCGGTTTTGCGGTGGGGCTGATCCTGTGCCTGCCCCTGTGGCTGCGCCGCGGCGGCCCGGCGTTCTGGAACCGCACCCACGGCACCCCGCCGCATCCGGAGAACGAGTATGAATTTTCCGCCAGCCGCATCCCCAAGCTGCCGCGCAAAAAGCGCAATCCGGGGCCGTGGGGGAAGTGAGACAACACCCGGCTTAAGCCATGGCATGCAGAAAAGGCGGCCTGCGCAACTCTCGAAACAAGCTACTGGTGAACACGCAGGCCGCCACCCCGACGGGCATCGGGGCAAGCAAATGGTAGCGCTGCGCCTTAGGTTATTACGGGGAATTATCTCCGGCCTTAGTCAGCCTTGCGCCGCATATGACCCGGAAAGGACCATCGAATGCCCCACCTGAAAGCAACCTGCCACTGCGGTGCCGTTGAGATTGAGGCGGAGTTTCCCGAGGGCCTCGCCTCTGCCGCGCGCTGCGACTGTTCGTTTTGCCTGCGCCGCGGGGCGGCGGCCGTCACCGCCCTGACCGCCAGCCTGAAGGTGCTGAAAGGGGCGGAGAACCTCAGCCTTTACACCTGGGGCACCCATACGGCGAAGCACTATTTCTGCAAGACCTGCGGTATCTACACCCACCATCAGCGCCGCTCAGATCCGAAGGAATGCGGCGTCAACCTGGGCTGCATCGAAGGCGCCAATCCGCGGACGCACACGGAAACCTACGGCGAAATCCCCTGGAACGACGGGGTGAACCATCCGTCGGATCAAAGCTGAGTTGCCGCCTGGCCGATAGGCCGGGCAGCGCACCAGTGAAATAAAAAAACGCGGCTCAGAGGCCGCGTTTCCGATGCTCAAAGTTCCGGGCGGGTTCAGCCGCGGATCACCTTGGCGAAGTTCTCGAAAATCGGCTCGTTCGAGCACACCACCGAACCGCTGTCGATGATGCCCGCGTCCGGGTCGATCGCCTCGGCAAACCCGCCGGCTTCTTTCACGATGATGATGCCTGCGGCCAGATCCCACGGGTTCAGGCGGCGTTCCCAAAAGCCCTCGTAACGGCCTGCGGCCACATAAGCCATGTCCAGCGCAGCCGAGCCCCAGCGGCGCACGCCGGCGCAGGCGGGCATCAGGCGGGCCAGGTCCTGCAGCGTCAGCGGCAGGTCGGCGCGGCCGCCGAACGGCACCCCGGTGGCAAAGATCGATTCAATCATCCGGTGGCGGCCCGACACGCGGATGCGGGTGTCGTTCATCCAGGCGCCTGCGCCCTTCTCGGCAAAGAACATCTCGTCCTTGGCGGCGTCATAGACCACGCCGGCAACGATCTGTCCCTTGTGCTCCAGCGCGATGGAGATCGCCCAGTGCGGCAGCCCGTGCAGGAAGTTGGTGGTGCCGTCCAGCGGGTCGACGATCCAGCGGCGGGTGGGGTCCTCACCCTCGATCTCGCCGCCCTCTTCCGCGATCCAGCCATAGGTCGGGCGGGCGTTGCGCAGCTCATCCTTGATGATCTTCTCGGCGGCGATGTCGGCCTTGGAGACGAAGTCGCCCGCGCCCTTCATCGACACCTGCAGGTTTTCCACCTCGCGAAAGTCTTTCACCAGGGAACGGCCAGCCTTGCGGGCGGCTTTGATCATCACATTGAGGTTTGCGCTGCCAATCATGTCTGCAGAATCCTGTCACGTCGGGGAGATGCCGGGTCAAACCGTGCCTATACGCCCCCTGCCCCCGATTGCCAAGGGGCTTTGCCGGCAAGAGGGGGGGCGGCCTTGACGCCCGGTTACAGCCCGGGAAACGGTTGAATTCCGCCCCCGCGAAGCCCAGTCTCTGCTGCAATCATCAGAAGGAGGACTCCCATGACCGACCAGATGCAGCGTATCGTGCTGGCCAGCCGCCCCGAAGGCCAGGCCAGCGAAGAGAACTTCCGCCTGGAAAGCGTGGACATGCCCCAGCCCGGCGACGGCGAAGTGCTTGTCAAAATTCACTATATGTCGCTGGACCCCTACATGCGCGGGCGCATGAACGCAGGCAAATCCTATGCGCCGCCGGTGGAGATCGGGGAAACCATGACTGCGGGCGGCGTCGGTGAGGTGATTGCCTCCAACAGCCCGGATTTCCAGCCCGGCGACTTTGCCCTCGGTGCGTTCGGCTGGGCCAGCCACGCCTGTGCGCTGGCCAGCGATATCCGCAAGCTGGACCCGGATATGGCGCCGCTCACCACCGCGCTTGGCGCTCTGGGCATGCCGGGGTTTACCGCCTGGCATGGCTTGGACGCCTATGGCCGCCCGCAGGCAGGCGAAACCCTGGTGGTTGCCGCCGCCACCGGCCCGGTCGGCTCCATGGTGGGACAGCTCGCGAAACAGAAAGGCCTGCGGGTGGTCGGCATTGCCGGCGGTGCCGACAAGTGCAAGCTGGCGGTCGAGACCTTCGGCTTTGACGCCTGCCTCGACCACCGCGCCTATGCCAGTGCCGAAAGCCTGAGCGAGGCCCTCGCGGCAGAATGCCCGGACGGCATCGACATCTATTACGAAAACGTCGGCGGCAAGGTGCTGGAAGCGGTGCTGCCCCTGATGAACAACTTCGGCCGCATCCCGGTCTGCGGCATGATCGCCTGGTACAACAGCGCCGAGACGGATCTGACCGCGCCGGCCATCTGGCGCACGGTGCTGACCAAGTTCCTGTCGGTCAATGGCTTCATCATCTTCAACCACTACGACCGTTATGGCGAGTTCCTGCGCGAAGTGGCTCCCAAGATCGCCAGCGGTGATATCAAGTATCTGGAGGATATCGCCGAGGGGCTGGAAAACGCGCCGCAGACCTTCCTGTCGATGATGCAGGGCGGCAATACCGGCAAGCAGATCGTCAAGCTGGTCTGAGCCGGGCGCCGGCATCTGCCGGATCACGCAACCGCGCGGAGCGGGCACAGGCGCCGGACCGGCGCAGGCCGCTCCGCGCCTGTCCTGGCGGCGGCATCTATTGATGCTGCAGCTTGCGTGCCTCCACCTTGGCCAGGCGGATCAGCTCCTGCATGAAGGGCTTCTCGCGGTCCTCCGTCCGGATCGCGGCATACAGGCTGCGGGTGATCCCGGTTTTGGTCAGCGGCCGGGTCACATAATCCGAAGAGTATTTCACCTCCCGCACCACCCAGTCCGGCAGCACCGACACCCCGCGGTTGGAGGCGACCAGCAGCAGGATCACCGCCGTCAGCTCCACCTGCCGGATCGAGGCAGGCTCCACCCCCGCCGGCATCAGCAGCTGGCTGAACACATCCAGCCGGACCTTATCCACCGGGTAGGTGATCAGGCTCTGGCCGATGAAATCCTCCGCCTCGATATAGGGTTTTTCCGCCAGCGGATGCTGCGCTGAAGCGACAAAGACAGGATTGTAATCAAACAGCTCGATAAACTCGACACCGGCGATGTCCTCCGGGTCGGAGGACACCACCAGATCCACCTCCTCCTTCAGCAGCGCAGGCAGCGCGTCAAAGGCCAGGCCCGGGCGGATATCCACATCCACGTCGCCCCAGTTCTTGCGGAAGCCCTCCAGCACCGGGAACAGCCATTCGAAACAGGCGTGGCATTCAATGGCGATATGCATCCGGCCAGTATTGCCATCCCGCAAGGAAGAAAATTCCGCTTGCGCCGCTTCGACTTGCGGCAGGACCTGCTCTGCCAGCCGCAACAGCCGCAGGCCCGCAGGGGACAGTTTCATCGGCTTGGACCGGCGGATGAACAGTTCCACCCCGGCCTGGTCCTCCAGCCCCTTCACCTGATGGCTCAGTGCGCTTTGGGTGATGTTCAGCTGCTCCGCAGCCCTTGCCAGCCCGCCGGCCTCATGGATGGCCTTGATGGTGCGGAGATGGCGGAATTCGATATGCATTCTATCAGATCGCTCATGTTAATCTTGAGTATTATGAAATTGTCTCACAATGCTGCGCGTGCAACAAGTGCAGACAGACACATAGCGAGAGACCTGAGATGACGACGCCCAAGATTTCCTTCGAATTCTTCCCGCCGAAAAATCTCGAAGCCTCCTTCCGGCTTTGGGACACCGTGCAGGTCCTCGCTCCGATGGATCCGCGGTTTGTATCGGTGACCTATGGCGCAGGCGGCACCACCCGCACGCTGACCCGCGATGCGGTGGCGACCCTGCACAATTCCTCCGGCCTGAATGTGGCTGCGCATCTGACCTGCGTGGATGCCTCCAAGGCGGAAACGCTGGAGATCGCCGACCAGTTTGCCGAGGCCGGCGTGACCGAGATCGTTGCCCTGCGCGGCGACCCGCCCAAGGGTGAAGGCAAGTTCACTCCGCACCCCGAAGGTTTTGCCGACTCGGTGGAGCTGATCAAGGGTCTGGCGGCGCGCGGCGGCTTCACCATCCGCGTCGGCGCCTACCCGGACTGCCACCCGGAGGCCGCCAGCCAGGCCGCCAACGTGGAATGGCTGAAGCGCAAGCTGGATGCCGGCGCTGATGAGGCTCTGACCCAGTTCTTCTTCGAGGCGGACACCTTCTTCCGCTTCCGCGACGCCTGCGAGAAGGCGGGGATCGACGGCAGCAAGCTGACGCCCGGCATCCTGCCGATCGAGAACTGGAAAGGCGCCCGCAATTTCGCCAAGCGCTGCGGCACCGTGATCCCGGATTGGGTCGAAAACGCCTTTGACAAGGCGCTGCGCGACGGCCGCGAGGAGTTGCTGGCCACGGCACTGTGCACCGAGCTGTGTTCGGACCTTCTGGAAGGCGGCGTCGACAAGCTGCATTTCTACACGCTGAACCGCCCGGAACTGACCCGCGACGTCTGCTTTGCCCTGGGCATCACCCCCAAGGTGGCACTGGAGAACGTGGCGTAAGCCTTGCAGGCCCCGGCGCGCGGTTCCTAATGCGGGGCAAACCCCCGCCAAGGACCCGCGCGCCATGCTTTATGCCAAACAGCCCTCCGACCTGCTGACGTTAGAGCAGATGTCCCGGATGTCCGGGCTTGAGTTCATGCAAGGCATCCTGGAGGGCCGCCTGCCCGGCCCGCCGATTGCCGAGACGCTGGGCTATTACCTGCACAGTGTCGAAGAAGGCCGGGTCGTGTTCCGCGGCACGCCCGAATTCCACGTCACCAACCCGATGGGCACCGTGCATGGCGGCTGGTACGGCACGCTCTTGGACAGCGCCATGGCCTGCGCGGTGATGACCAGGGTGCCGCCGGGCTCGGTCTACACAACGCTGGAATTCAAGATCAACATCCTGCGGCCGATCCCGCTGGGCACCCTGATCGGCTGCACCGGCACCGTCGACCATGCGGGCCGCTCGACCGGGGTGGCGCATGGCGAGCTTCGCGGGGTTGAGGACGGCCGGCTTTACGCGACCGGCTCCACCACCTGCATCGTGATGAAAGTTGCTTGAGGGAACGCGCAGGAATTCTACCGCTGGCCTTGCCGGCCGCATTTTTGCAATTATCTCCAATCCCGTAACCTGACACGCAGCGGAAAGGCCGGCCATGCCGCCAAATGCCTTCGCACGGGCCGCCACCGCCCGCATTCAAATCCTGGCCCCCGCCGCAGAGCTGGATTTCCTGCACACGCAGTCCATTGTTCTGCCAGTGCCGGTCACCCCGCTGGAGGCCTGGACCCTGATGCACGCGCGGCCGCTGCCGGGCCTGAAGCTGGCGTTCTGGCTGCGGGACGCGATATCCGCCTGTTTCGGCGTCAAACGCATCGGCGGCATCACCAGCAAGCCGCACACCGGCATTCAGCCCGGTGACAAGCTGGATTTCTTTCTGGTGGAAGCCGTGTCGGATACTGTCCTGACCCTGACCGTGCGGGACAGGCACCTGGACGTCATGACCTGTATCACCAGCAGCGACGGCGTCCTGTCCGTGACGTCCTCGGTCAAGACCCGCAACCGGTTTGGCCGCGCCTACATGATCCCGGTCCGGCCCGCCCACAAGCTGATTGTCGCCCTGTCCCTGAAGCGCCTGAAGCAGGCGCTGGAACAGCGCCGCGCCGCCGTCTGATCCGCCACCCCTCCCGCTGCATCTTGCCTGCAGGCGGCACTGCGCGCCTCATTCGGCTTGAAAATCAGCTAGGGCAGCTTCGTTTTCAGGTCTTGGAGAACATCGCCAGCCAGCCACCGGACGATGCGGCGTTCTGCCTTCCCGCAGCAACACTGCTGTGCAGCCGTTCGCTGGCGTCCAGCCCGACCCGGCGGCGGCTGCGCAGCAGGAAAATCTTGGCCCAGCCCTGCCAGGTGCCGACCGAGGGCGCCTTGGGGTCGACCGGGAAGCGCATCCGCCAGTCGCTGGGCAGCGGCAGGCCGCGCTCCTCGGCCTTTTCCAGCATCCAGATCAGCGAGACATTCGCCAGCGGCCGGGCTTCCTCGAACCCGCCCAGCTGGCCGCCCACATCGCCATGGGCGCCGCGGAACCAGACCTGCTCGACGTGGCCGCTCCAGCCCTTGGGGCAGTCCCACAGCACCGGCTTGAACACGTCGCGCGTCTCATCCAGTGCCAGCGCGTGATAGCCGCTTTTGATATGCGGGCCCAGTGTATGGTTGTGGAAATTGTGCTGCTTTTCCGCCCAGCGCCACAGCAGCGGCAGCCGCAGGCCCAGCGCCTTGACGGTGTCCCAGACGCCGACCATCTCGATCTCGACCTCGTCGTGGCAATAGGCCTTGGTGAAAGCGGTGCCGGTCTTGGAGCGCCCGTTCAGCCGGTAATGGCGGTAGGCGGTGCGGATATTGCGCACGGTGGCGTGCTCCGGCTTCAGCAGGCCGATCCGGTCGATCACCCCGGCCAGCGAGCGCACCGCATAGGCCCCGCGGGAATAGCCGAACAGATAGATCCGGTCGCCCGGCCGGTAGCGCGAGGCGAGATAGCCATAGGCGCGGCGGATCTGGCGGTTGATGCCGCGGCCCATCATCACGTCCGGCGCGCTGCCCCAGCCCTTCCACTGGACGCCGGATTCATAAAAGACCGAGACCTGGCCGCTGGTCTGGCTGCACAGCCGGTACAGCTGGCCGGCATGGGTTTCATGCCCCGCCTCCAGCGTCGACATGGTGCCGTCCAGGATGATCACATGCGCCTGCGGCCCGCGCAGCTTGGTTTCGCCGGAATGCTCCGACCGCAGCGGCCGTCCCAGCCACCCTAAAACCCTTTTACTCAGCTGCGTCAGAAACATCCCTAAGCACTTCCCAAATCCTCAGCGGGGTGAACGGCATGTCCACCTGCCGCACGCCGCGGTCCCAGACCGCGTCCTGCACCGCGTTCGCCACCGCTGCCAGCGCGCCGACGGTGCCCGCCTCGCCGCAGCCTTTCATCCCCATCGGGTTCTGTGTCGAAGGCACCGGCTCGGAGGTGAATCCAATCATGGGAACGCCGCTGGCTCGCGGCAAGGCATAGTCCATGAACGAAGCCGTGAGCAGTTGTCCGTCCTCGTCATAGACAACCCGCTCCAGCATGGCCTGTCCCAGCCCCTGCGCCACCCCGCCGTGCACTTGGCCTTCGGCCAGCACCGGGTTGATCAGATTACCGAAATCGTCGACTACAGTGTAGCGCTCCACAGCGGAATTCCCAGTCTCCGGATCGATCACGACCTCGGCAACATGGGCACCGTTCGGAAACGAGCGCCCCGGCAGCCGGGCCTGCGCCGCGTGACGCTGCAGATCGAGCCGCCCGTGCGCGCGGGCCATCTCTGCCGCTTCCAGCATGGTCGGGGTCAGGTTGGATCCCGGCGCGCGGAAGGTCTCGCCATCAAACGCGACAGCCTCCTCGTCCACCCCCATCTCCTCCGCCAGGAAGGGGATGAAGGCGGCGATCATCGCGTCCACCGCCGCCAGCGTGGCATTGGCCTGCGTCGTCACCGACCGCGAGCCGCCGGTGCCGCCGCCCGTGGCGATGCGGTCGCTGTCGCCCTGGATGACATGGATTTTCTCCGCGGGAATGCCGCTCTGGTCGGCGAGGAACTGGGCATAGACGGTTTCATGCCCCTGTCCGTTGCTTTGCGTGCCGACATAGATTTGCACCCGCCCGTCCTCCAGAAACTCCACTTCCGCGCTTTCCGAAGGATCGCCCAAAATGCTTTCGATATAGTAACAAAGCCCGGCGCCCCGTAACTTGCCGCGTTTACCATCTTCGGCGCGGCGGGCTGCGAATCCTGCGATATCAGCCTCTTGCGCGGCACGGCTCAGAACTTTGCTAAAATCGCCCACATCATAGGTCTCTCCGGTCACGGTGTTATAGGGAAACGCGTCAGCCGGAATGAAGTTCCGCCGCCGCAGCTCCCACGGGTCCACCCCCAGTTCGCGGGCGGCCCGGTCCATCGCCCGCTCCAGCACATAAATCGCCTCCGGCCGCCCGGCGCCGCGGTAGGCATCAACCTGGGTGGTGTTGGTATAGATCCCCTCCACCTGCAGCCAGGCGGTCTGAATGTCATAGACGCCTGCCAGCACACGGCTGAACAGCTGGGTCTGAATCGGCTGGCCGAAATGAGAGTTATACGCGCCGAGGTTGCACCGGGTGGTGACCCGATAGGCGGTGATCTTCAGGTTTTCGTCAAAGGCCAGTTCTGCCAGCGAGGTGAGGTCGCGGCCGCCATTGTCGCTCAGCATCGCCTCGGAACGATCCGACATCCAGAACACCGGCCGGCCCAGGGTCCGGGCGGCATGGGCGACCGCGAAATACTCCGGATAAGGCATCGCCTTCATGCCGAAGCCGCCGCCCACATCGGGCGTGGTGACTCTCACAGCCGCCTCATCCAGCCTCAGCTTGGCTGCAAGCTGGGACTTCATCGCCCAGACCCCCTGCCCGCCGTAGCAGAAATGCAGCCGCCCTTCGGACCACTCGGCAAAACAGCCGCGCGGCTCCATCGAATTGACGATGATCCGGTTGTCCTCGACCTGCAGCGCAACGGTATGGGCCGCGCTTTGGAACGCCGCCGCGGTGGCCGCCTCGTCGCCCATGCCCCAGTCAAACGCCTTGTTGTCCGGCACCCCCTCATGCAGCGGTTCACCGCCCGGCAGAACGTCCAGCTTCACCGGCAGATCGTCGATCTCCAACTCGATCAGCTCCCCCGCATCGCGGGCCTGATCCAGCGTCTCCGCTACGACCACCGCCACCGGCTCACCGACATAGCGGACCCGATCGCGCGCCAGCATCGGGCGCTCGGGCGCCGCGCCCTTGGTGCCGTTTCGGTTGGTCACGAGCGAGCCGTCCATGGAGGTGTCGATGCCAGCAGCTTCCAGATCGGCCAGGGTGATCACCGCATGGACGCCCTCCGCCGCGCGCGCATCCTCGACGTCCAGCGCGGAAATCACCCCATGCGCCACCGGGCTGCGCAGCACCCAGGCGCGCAATGCACCTGCAGGGGCGGCATCCTCGATGTAGCGCCCCTGGCCGGTCAGGAACCTGACGTCCTCGACCCGTTTTACCGGCTGGCTTTTCCCGAATTTTTCCATGCTCGCCCCCTGTCCGCGCTGGCTGCTGTTGCGGGGGCGAGACTACTGTCAGCGGGCCGCTTGTCCAGCCAGCTCAATCACCGTCGCCACGTCAGACAAGCCATAGCCGTTGAATTGCGTGCTCATGGCAGAAGAATATGCGCCCAGCCCCGGGAACAGCACATAGTCCCCCGCGACGCAGTCGCAAGGCAGCGGCAGCCCGTCCGGCAGCCGGTCGAGGCTGTCGCAGGTCGGCCCGAACACCACCCGCGGCTTGCGGACACCGCTGCGGTGGGTTCCGTCGGAGCCCACGACCTCAACCCGGCCCGGCAGGCCCATGTCGCGGATATCGACCAGCCCGCCATAGATCCCGTCGTTCAGGAACACCACCGCGCCATCCTTGCGCATCCCCTTGATGCGGGCGGCCAGGGTAAAGCTTTCGGAGACCATCGCCCGGCCCGGCTCGCAGATCAGCGTGGGCTTCTCCGCGCCGAAGGCCTGATCCGCCGCCGTGCCGATGGCGGCAAAGACCTTTTCCAGATCCGGCGCCACGCCGTCGCGGTTGGCGGCAAAGCCGCCGCCCACATTCAGGCGCGCAATCCGCACCCCCGCAGCATCGACAATCCGCTTTGCGGCATGGACATATTCGACCCAGGCCATCTCATCTTCGCATTGGGTGCCCGGGTGGAAACACAAGGCAGGCGTCCAGCCCTTGGCTGCCACCTGCTTCAGCAGTTCCACCGCCTCTTCCGGCGCAGCGCCGAACTTGCTGCCGAAATCATAGGCCGCCCCCGCTACCGGCAGCGCAAAGCGCACGGCGACTTCGCAGCTGCGCGGCACCGCGTCCAGCTTCTCCAGCTCGCTCAGTTCATCCACAGACCAGCTGGCAACGCCGTGTTCGATCCCGGTGACGATCTCCGCTTCGGACCGCATCGGGTTGTTGTAGTGCATAACCGCATCGGGGCTGGCAGCGCGCACCGCCTCCATCTCTGCGGGCGAGGCCACGTCAAAGGCGGTGATCCCCGCCGCCACCAGGTTGGACAGCACCGCCGGATGCGGATTTGCCTTCACAGCGTAGGTCACAAGTCCCGGAAACCCCTGGCTGAACCGCCGCGCCACCTCGTGCAGGACCCGCGGCGAGAAATACAGGATCGGATGATCCGGCGAGCTGCGGGCCAGGTGGGACTCAGGCGAAAGCCATAGCGGGGGAATCTGCTGCATCTGTAACCCTCATTCGTTTTGCATATTTTCCGCGAGTTTTCCGTCGATTCCGCTCGTCACTTTGCCTATAGTGACGAAATCTTTCGTCACATCGCAGGCTGAACATGCAAAACGACGACACCGATCAGCGTCTTGTCACCCTGCTGCGGGAAAACGCCCGCCGTCCGGTGGCCGATCTCGCGCGCCATCTTGGCCTTGCCCGCACCACAGTGCAGGCCCGGATCGAGCGGCTGGAGGCCACTGGGGTGATCACCGGCTACACGCTCAAATCCTGCGCCGCCGCCCGGCCGCCGCTGCAGGCCACGGTTCTGATGTCGATCGAGCCGCGCAGCGGGCCGGAGGTGCTGGCGCGGCTGCGCAAGCTGCCGGGGGTGGAGGTCGTTCACACAACCTCCGGCCGGTTCGATCTTCTGGCGCAGGTGGTGGCGCAAAGCACTGCGGAGCTGGACGAAACCATCGACAGGATCGCGGAGGCCCGCGGGGTGCGCTCGTCGGAAAGCCTGATCCACCTGGCGACCAAGCTGGACCGGACCGGGCAATAGAGGGCAGACGGTCCGCGCGCTCTGCGGCTGCCCGCGGCGGAATTCATGGCCGCCGGACCCAAGGTATCGCGCCATCCTGAAAATCGTGCGCCCGGCCCGTACCGCGGAATGCGCGTCAGCAGGGGCCGGGCGTCTTTGGCTTAGGCGCCGCTGCGGGGCGCCTGAAAGACCGGTGCGCCACTGCTGTTCCGCTTGGCGCTTGGTTAACGGTAAACGCGCCCGCGCGCCGCTGGTTCCATAAAAGTTGAATGAGGCAACGCCCGGCAGGCCGCCGCACTGCCCCGGTGCCGCTGGGACTTTCCCTTTGCCGCCCCTTTCGGTAAGGGATAGCGCGACCCCAAATTTACACGCACGCAGGACCTAGCGCATGGCGATGGAAAAGACATTCAACGCGGCCGAAGCCGAAAGCCGCCTTTACAAAGCCTGGGAAGAGGCCGGCTGTTTCAAGGTAGGCGCAAACGCCAAGCCCGAAGCCTCCACCTATTGCATCATGATCCCGCCGCCGAACGTCACGGGCGTGCTGCACATGGGCCACGCCTTCAACAACACTCTGCAGGACATCCTGATCCGCTGGAAGCGGATGCAGGGCTATGACACCCTGTGGCAGCCGGGCACCGACCATGCAGGGATCGCGACCCAGATGGTTGTCGAGCGCGAACTGGCCAAAACCCAGCAGCCGTCGCGCCGCGAGCTGGGCCGCGAGAAATTCCTGGAGAAAGTCTGGGAATGGAAGGAGAAATCCGGCGGCACCATCGTCGAGCAGCTGAAACGTCTCGGCGCGTCCTGCGACTTCTCCCGCACCGCCTTCACCATGGCAGGCGCGCAGGGCGATACCCGCGTGGGCCACGAGAATTCCCCCAACTTCCACGACGCCGTGATCAAGGTGTTCGTGGAGATGTACAACAAGGGCCTGATCTACCGCGGCAAGCGGCTGGTCAACTGGGACCCGCATTTCGAGACCGCGATTTCCGACCTTGAGGTCGAGAACATCGAGGTTGCGGGCCACATGTGGCATTTCAAGTACCCGCTGGCGAATGGCGCCACCTACACCTATGTGGAGAAGGACGCGGACGGCAACGTCATCCTTGAGGAAGAGCGCGACTACATCTCCATCGCGACCACCCGGCCCGAGACCATGCTGGGCGACGGCGCGGTTGCGGTGCATCCCAGCGACGAGCGTTATGCGCCCATCGTCGGCAAGCTGTGCGAAATCCCGGTCGGCCCGAAGGAACACCGCCGCCTGATCCCGATCATCACCGACGAATACCCGGACAAGGATTTCGGCTCCGGTGCGGTGAAGATCACCGGCGCGCATGACTTCAACGACTACCAGGTTGCCAAGCGCGGCGGGATCCCGATGTACCGGCTGATGGACACCAAGGGCCAGATGCGCGACGACGGTGCCCCCTATGCAGAAGCCGCCGGCATTGCCATGGCAGTGGCCAAGGGTGAGCAGGCCCTGAGCGAGAACGAAGCCGACGCCATCAACCTGGTGCCGGACGACCTGCGCGGGCTGGACCGGTTCGAGGCCCGCAAACTGGTGGTCGAGCAGATCACCCGCGAAGGCCTGGCGGTAACGCAGACCGTCACCAAGACCGACCCGGAGACCGGCGAAGACGTCCAGGTTCAGGTGCCTTACGTCGAGAACAAACCGATCATGCAGCCCTTCGGCGACCGCTCCAAGGTTGTCATTGAGCCGATGCTGACGGACCAGTGGTTCGTGGACGCGGAAAAGGTTGTCGGCCCGGCGCTGGATGCGGTCCGCAATGGCGATGTGAAGATCCTGCCGGAAAGCGGTGAGAAGACCTATTACCACTGGCTGGAAAACATTGAGCCCTGGTGCATCTCGCGCCAGCTGTGGTGGGGCCATCAGATCCCGGTCTGGTACATCCCCGGCGCGGAGGACTGGTACCCGATCTGTGCGGCGACTGAGGAAGAGGCGCTGGAAAAGGCGCGTCTTCAGTCCGCCGAAGGGACTGAGTTCCGCATCGTTGCAGATCAGCACGAAGCGGCGAAGATTCTGGCCGAACAAGTCAAGCTGATGGATGTGCAGGACGAAGGCGCGATCCGCAGCTTTGACGGGCCGATGCAGGTGCCGATGTTCCGCGACCCCGACGTGCTGGACACCTGGTTCTCCTCCGGCCTCTGGCCGATCGGCACGCTGGGCTGGCCGGAATGGACCGAGGAGACTAAGAAATACTTCCCGACCTCGACCCTGGTTACCGGTCAGGACATTCTGTTCTTCTGGGTTGCCCGGATGATGATGATGCAGCTGGCGGTGCTGGACGAAAACCTGCCGGTCAAGGAGCGCATCCCCTTCGACACTGTCTACCTGCATGGGCTGGTGCGCGACGCCAAGGGCAAGAAGATGTCGAAATCGACCGGCAACGTTGTCGACCCGCTGGAGATCATCGAAGAATTCGGTGCCGACGCGCTGCGCTTCTCCTCTGCTGCGATGGCGGCGCTTGGCGGCGTGCTGAAGCTGGATATGGAGCGGCTCAAGGGCTACCGGAACTTTGGCACCAAGCTGTGGAATGCGGTGAACTTTGCCCATTTCAACAACGTCTACGACGAGAACGTTCCGGCCTACGCCTGCCCGGATGCCAAGGCGGCGGTGAACCAGTGGATCATCGGTGAAACCGCCAAGGTGCGGGTTGAGGTGGACGCCGCCCTTGAGGCGTTCCGCTTCAACGATGCGGCCAATGCGCTTTACGCCTTTGTCTGGGGCAAGGTCTGCGACTGGTACATCGAACTGTCCAAGCCGCTGTTCGGCTCCGACGATGAGGCGGTGATCGCCGAGACCCGCCAGACGCTGGGCTGGGTGCTGGATCAGTGCATGATCCTGTTGCACCCGATCATGCCCTTCATCACCGAGGAGCTGTGGGGCAATACCGCCAAGCGTTCGAACATGCTGGTGCATGAAGACTGGCCGACCTATGGCACCGAGCTGGTCAACGCTGAGGCGGACGCCGAGATGAACTGGGTGATCACCGCGATTGAGAACATCCGCTCCACCCGCGCGCAGATGCATGTGCCGGCCGGTGCCAAGATCCCGATGGTGGTGACCGAATTCTCCGGCCAGGCCCGCGCGGCCTGGGAGAAGAACGAGGCGATGATCCAGAAACTGGCCCGCATCACCTCGCTGGAGCAGGTGGAGAGCTTCCCCAAAGGCTGCGCGAGCGTGGCGGCGCCCGGCGCCTCCTTCGGCCTGCCGCTGGCGGATGTGATCGACGTTGACGCCGAAAAGGCGCGGCTGGAGAAGACCCTTGGCAAGCTGGCCAAGGAACTGGGGGGCCTTCGCGGGCGGCTGAACAACCCGAAGTTCGCGGCCTCCGCCCCGGAAGAAGTTGTGGCTGAGGCCCGCGAAAACCTCGCCGCGCGCGAGGAAGAGGAAGCCAAGGTCAAGGAAGCGCTGGCGCGCCTGGCTGAGATCGGCTGACACGGCCCTGCCGTTAATCAAGTTTGAAACGCCCGCCGCGTCCGGCGGGCGTTTTCGTTCTTCGCGCAACACATTGAAACAACCGCAAATTCCACGGAAACAGGAAATTCTTAATAACCGCCCCATTGTGTTCGGCGCGGATTTATATCAGCCTGCACTCAACCATAAAAAGAAGGGAGGCTGCACCCCATGCCCAAAGGATACTGGGTGGCCCATGTGGATGTGAACGACGCGGAGCGTTACAAGGATTACATCAATGCCAACGGGCCGGTGTTTGCTGAATACGGCGCCAGGTTCCTGATCCGCGGCGGCCCGAAGGAAGTGCGCGAAGGGCAGATGAGGGCGCGCACGGTGGTAATCGAATTCAAGGATTTCGCAACCGCAAAAGCCTGCTATGATTCAGTGGCCTACCAGGACGCCAAGGCCTTGCGCGATCCGGTGTCTGCCGGTGATATGGAAATCATCGAAGGCTACGGCGAATAATCCCGCGCCCCGCCGCGCAGCTGACTGAGGTCATCGAATGCCCCTGCTAAAGAAATTCTTCCAAGCTTTCCGCCCGTCCGAACCGCCGGCCCTGCCCGACCCGGATGCCGAACTGGCGCTGGGGGCGCTCCTGGTGCGGGTGGCGCAATCCGACCGCGACTACCAGCTGGAGGAGATCAGCCTGATCGACCGGATCCTGGCCCGGCTTTACCAGCACAACGCGATCGAGGCCGCCAAAGTGCGCGCCACCTGCGAGAAGCTGCACGCGGCTGCGCCGGAAACCGACACCTTCGGCCGGCTGATCCGCGAAACCACCGGCCTGGAGGAGCGCCTCGCCGCGCTGGACGCGCTGTGGGAAGTGGTGCTGGCCGACGGCAGCGCCCACGAGGGCGAAGTCACCATCGTGGAGGAGGCCCGCAAGGCGATGGGCCTTTCCTATACCGACAGCCAGAAGGCCCGGGAGCGCGCCGAGCAGAAACTCGGCAGCACTGCTGGAGAGCCGTGATGTTCCGGGAGCTTCTGCACCGCCTGCTGGAGCCCGCACCTGCCACGCTGGATGACGAAGGCGCGCGGCTGGCGCTGACCGCGCTGCTGGTGCGGATTGCCCGCTCCGACCACAATTATTCCGAAGTGGAAAAGGACCGCATCGACCGCATCCTGGCGGCCCGCTACGGGCTGGACACCGGCGGCGCGCTGATCCTGCGCGAACAGGCGGAGGCGATGGAGGCCGAGGCCCCCGACACCGTCCGCTTTACCCGCGCGATCAAGGATGCAGTGGTCTATGAGGACCGCACCGGCGTGCTGGAGGCGCTGTGGCAGGTGGCCCTGGCCGACGGCCGCCGCGATGCGAACGAAGACGCGCTCCTGCGGCTGTCAGCCAGCCTGCTGGGGGTATCGGACGTGGATAGCGCCAAGGCGCGCCAACGGGCAGAGGCTGCTTTATGATTGCTCATCTTGAAATGTACGACCGCCCGGAAACAGCGGCGGCAAACGACCGGTTCTGGGCCTCGATCCGCGATCATCTTGGCGGCGGGCCGGACCAGCTGACCCGCGGCGCCGATTTCTGGGAGGTCTGGAAATCCCCCGATCTGCTGCTGTCACAGACCTGCGGCTGCCCCTACCGCACCCGCCTTTATGGTGAGGTGGAGCTTGTCGGCACGCCCGACTACGGCCTGCCCGGCTGCCCGCCGGGGTATTACAACAGCGTCTTCATTGCCCGCAAAGAAGACGCCGGCCAGCCCCTTGGCAGCTTTGCCGGGCGCCGCTTTGCCTACAACGAAGCGCTGTCGCAATCAGGCTGGGCGGCGCCGATGGTGCATCTGCACGACCGCAGCATCCTGCCTGGCGCGCTGGTGGAAACCGGCGGCCACCGGCTGTCTGCCCAGGCCGTGGCCGAGGGCCGCGCCGACTTTGCCGCGCTGGACGCGCTGACCTGGGAAATGGTCCGTGAATACGACGGGTTCGCCGCCGGGCTGACAGAGATCGGGCGCACCGAGCCCACGCCTGGGCTGCCCTATATCACCGCCCTGGACGGCGACACCAAGGCGCTGTTTTCCGCCATCGAATCCGCCATCCGCGGGCTGGACCCGGAAACCCGCCGCCTGCTGCACCTGAACGGCCTTGTCCAGATCGCTCCCAGCGGCTACCTGGCGGTGCCGACGCCGCCCGGCCCGGTGCTGACCGGCCAGCGCATCCGCGCTGCAGAGCTGACGTAGCGCCCCTTCCAAAACGGCGGCATACTCCCCCGTTTTGCGGCCTGCGGTGCCAGCTTGTGCGGTTTGAACGTTGCATTCGGTCTTTTTTTCGGTCCAATAAGAACGAATTTCCACTCATAGGGACAACGACACCTTGACCGACACAACGCCCGTTCTGCAAATCCGCGGCCTGCACAAATCCTATGGTGAGCTGGAAGTGATCAAAGGCGTGGATATCACCGCCCACAAGGGCGATGTGGTTTCGCTGATCGGGTCCTCGGGGTCGGGCAAGTCTACCCTGTTGCGCTGCTGCAACCTGCTGGAAGACAGCCAGGAAGGCGAGATCCTGTTCAAGGGCGAACCCGTCACCTGGACCGGCCAGGGGCTGAACCGCCGCCCTTCCGACGCCAAGCAGATCCTGCGCATCCGCACCAACCTCAGCATGGTGTTCCAGCAGTTCAACCTGTGGGCCCATATGACCATCCTGCAGAACGTGATGGAAGCGCCGGTCACGGTGCTGGGCCGCGACAAGGCTGAGGTGGAGGAGAAAGCCCGCTATTACCTGACCAAGGTCGGGATAGGCGACAAATGCGATGTCTACCCCGCCCAGCTGTCGGGCGGCCAGCAGCAGCGCGCCGCGATTGCCCGCGCGCTATGCATGGAGCCTGAGGCGCTGCTGTTTGACGAGCCCACCTCGGCGCTGGATCCGGAGCTGGAACAGGAAGTCATCAAGGTGATCAAGGATCTGGCTGCCGAAGGCCGCACCATGATGATCGTGACCCATGACATGAAAATGGCTGCCGACGTCTCCAGCCACGTTGTTTTTCTTCACCAGGGCCTGATCGAAGAAGAAGGCACCCCCGACGACGTCTTTGGCGGCACCCGCTCCGAGCGGCTGCGCGCCTTCCTGTCCTCGACGCGCCACGCGCATTGAGCAATAACAAATAAGTCCAATAACCAACCAAAAACGGGAGTATACTCATGAAATCACTGATCCTTGGCACCGCCGCCCTGGCGCTGTCCGCGGGCATGGGCCTGGCGGAGACCGTGCGCCTGGGCACCGAAGGCGCCTATGCGCCGTGGAATTTCGTCAACGACGCGGGCGAAATCGACGGTTTCGAGCGCGAACTGGGCGACGAACTGTGCAAGCGTGCCGAGCTGACCTGCGAGTGGGTCAAGAACGACTGGGATTCGATCATTCCGAACCTGGTGTCCGGCAACTACGACACCATTATCGCCGGCATGTCGATCACCGACGAGCGGGACGAGGTCATTGACTTCACCCAGCCCTACACGCCGCCGGATCCGTCCGCCTATGCAGCCCAGTCGGCAGACGTCGACCTGGAATCCGGCGTGATTGCCGCCCAGGCCACCACCATCCAGGCCGCCTTTGTGGCTGAGCAGGGCTGGACCCTGGTTGAGTTTGCCACCCCGGAAGAAACCGTCGCCGCCGTGCGTAACGGCGAGGCTGACGCGGTTCTGGCCGACAAGAGCTTCCTCGACTCGCTGATGGGCGACGATCTGGTGCTGCTGGAGCGCACCGAATCTCTGGGCCGCGGCGTCGGCATGGGCTTCCGCGAGTCGGACGCTGAGCTGCGCGGCAAGTTCGATGCGGCGATCCAGTCGATGAAGGATGACGGCTCGCTGAACGACCTGATCGCCAAGTGGGAAGTGTCCTCCCAGTGGTAATCTGATCCTGTTCCAGGATCTGCAGGCCCGCCGCCGCGGCGCGCGGGCCTCATTCATTCTCTTCCGGCAGCCATGCTGCCGGGCACGGCCGGAGAAAGACAGGCACTAACATGTTTTCCTATTGCACGGACCCATCCACGCTTGAGGGGCTGAGCTGGCTCAGCTGCTACCTGACCACGGGCAAGCACTTGAACCTCTATATCTCGGTCGCCGTGGTACTGGTCCTGCTGGCCATCACCGCCCCGGTCGCACTGCTGTTCGGCTTTGGCGCCGCCAGCGCTGCCCGCTCCAATTTCCTGCCGCTGCGCTGGTTCGGCAAAGGCTATACCAGCATCGTGCGCGGCGTCCCGGACATTGCCTTCTTCCTGTTTTTCGTCATCGCGCTGGACCAGGCGTTCGAGTGGATGCGCCACAAGGTGAAATGCCCGGACTGGGATCAGCCGATCCGGCAGGGAATCGACTTTGTGGTCTGCGACGCGGCCAAGCTGCCGCTGTCCGCATCGCCGCAGTGGGTGCATGAAACCTACGGCTTTTTCCTCGCGGTTCTGACCTTCTCGATCGTCTTCGGGGCCTTTGCAGCCAACGTTCTTTACGGCGCCATGCGGGCGGTTCCGCGTGCCCAGATCGAAACCGCCGAGGCCTATGGCATGACCACACGCCAGGCATTCTGGCGCATTCTGGTGCCTCAGATGTGGGTCTATGCGCTGCCGGGGCTGTCAAACCTGTGGATGGTGCTGATCAAGGCGACGCCGCTTTTGTTCCTGCTGGGGGTCGAAGACATCGTCTACTGGGCGCGGGAGCTGGGCGGCGCAAAGACCGAGCGGTTCACGGAATACCCGCATCCGAACTGGCATGTCTGGTATTTTGCGGCGCTCTTGGTGTTCTACCTCTGCTTCACCAAAGTGTCCGAGGTTGTGCTGGACAAGATCATGACCCGCCTGACCAGGGGCCAGGCCACAGCGGGCGGCGAAGCACAAAGAAAGGCAGCGGCATGAGTTGCGTTGAAACCATCCAGGCCTATGCCCTCCGCTCGCTGGGCATTGGCGAACGGCTGCTGCCGCGCGGCGAATATACCCTGTGCGAGCATTTCACGCTGATCGGCTCCGGCCTGATCTGGAATGTCTACTTCGGCGCGCTGGCGCTGACGACCGGCTTTTTTCTGGCGGTGGCGCTGGCGGTGGGCAAGTCCAGCCCCAACCCGCTGTGGCGCAAACCGGCGGAGTGGTTCATCTTCGTGTTCCGCGGCAGCCCGCTGTTCATCCAGTTTTTCTTTGCCTATGCCTGCTTCCTCAGCCTGAAAAGCGTCTCCAGCTTCTTTGACCCGTTCACCTCGGCCTGGCTGGGCGCCCTGGTCGTGCTGTTCTTCAACACCGCCGCCTATTCGGGGGAGATCTTCTATGGCGCGCTGCTGTCGATCCCCAAGGGCGATATCGAGGCCGCGGACGCCTATGGCATGTCCGGCTGGACCCGGTTCCGCCGCATCACCTTCCCGACCATGCTGCGGCTGGCCTGGCCCGCCTACACCAACGAGGCGATTTTCCTGTTCCACGCCACAACGCTGGTGTTCTTCTCCGGCTTCCCGGCCTGGCGGCAGCAGGGCGACGCGCTGTATTACGCCAGCTACTTCGCGGACAAGACCTTCAACCCGTTTGTCCCCTACCCGATCCTGGCATTCTACTTCATCCTGCTGACCCTGGTGATCATCGCCATCTTCGGCGCGGTGAACAAACACCTGAACAAGCACCTGCCCCAGGAACGGCGGAGAAAATTTCGCTTGCGTCCTAATCTGATCCGGTAGTATCCATTATTTGATCAAATTCACAGCCCGAGCGTCTGACCGCAGAATCTTGCGAGTTCATGAACAAACCACGGGCTTAGCTGGATTATGATCAAAAATATGGACCAGGGGTGATAAGCTGCCCCGGCCCTGCTGCGCCCCGTCCGGGGGCGCTGGCGGCCGGCGGTGCCCCCGAAACCGTCAGGTGATTAGATGAAGAACTGGCTCAGGAAAAACCCGCATGTGCGCACCATCCGCGTTGCGGCGGCGGACATCAATGGTCAGGCCCGGGGCAAGCGCGTCCCTGCCCGCTTTGCCGATAAGGCGGTCGAGGAAGGCACCCGCTTTCCGCTGTCGGTTCTGAACCTGGACATCTGGGGCGAGGATATCGACGACAGCCCGCTGGTGTTTGAGAGCGGCGATGCCGACGGGGTGCTGAAGCCGACCGAGCGCGGCTTTGTGCCGATGCCCTGGCTGGAATCGCCCTCTGCGCTGCTGCCGATCTGGATGTACCGCGAAGACGGCCGCCCCTATGACGGCGACCCGCGCCATGCGCTGCGTGCCGTGGTGGACCGCTACAAGGCGCTGGGGCTGACCCCGGTGGTCGCGGTGGAGCTGGAGTTCTTCCTGATCGACGACAGCGGCAAGAACCTGCAGGTGCCGACATCGCCGCGGTCCGGCAAGCGCCGCAAGGCGGCGGAGACCATGTCGATCCGGGCGCTGGACCAGTTCGACACCTTCTTCACCGATCTTTATGACGCCTGCGAGGACATGGACATCCCCGCCGACACCGCGATCTCCGAGGCGGGCCTGGGCCAGTTCGAAATCAACCTGATGCACGGCCCCGACGCGCTGCGCGCTGCCGATGACGCCTGGCTGTTCAAGATGCTGGTCAAGGGCCTGGCCCGGCGCCACGGCTTTGCCGCCAGCTTCATGGCGAAACCGTATGAGGACTACGCCGGCAACGGCCTGCACACGCATTTCTCGGTGCTGGATCAGGACGGCAACAATATCTTTGACGATGGCGGCCCCAAGGGCACCGACGCGATGCGCCACGCTGTCGGCGGCTGCCTGAAGGCAATGGGCGATTCCACCCTGGTGTTTGCGCCGCATGGCAACAGCTATGACCGCATGGTCCCGGGCGCCCACGCCCCCACCGGCATCTGCTGGGCCTACGAAAACCGCACCGCCGCCATCCGCGTGCCCTCCGGCAGCCCCAAGGCGCGCCGGATCGAGCACCGCTTTGCCGGCGGCGACGTGAACCCCTATCTGATGCTGACCGCCATTCTCGGCGCCGCGCTCTATGGGATCGAGAACAAGATCGAACCCTCGGAACCGATCACCGGCAATGCCTATGCGCTGGACCTGCCGCAGGTGCCCAACACCTGGCAAAGCGCCATCGACGCGTTCGAGAACTCCGAGATCATCCCGCAGTTCTTCTCCGCCGAGATGATCCGCAACATGGTGCTGACCAAGCGCCAGGAGCTGCATTACATGGAAGAGCTCACCCCGGAAGAACGGGTTGAGATCTACCTGGATACGGTCTGACGGCCTCTTGCCCGCCGTGCTGGCGGCGGGCTACCGTCCCGTGCAGCGAACTCCTTCTATCTGGTGACTTATGAAAATCGGCATCCTGCAAACCGGCCACTCCCCCGAAGACCTGTATGAACCGTTCGGCGATTACGACAGCATGTTCCGCGGCATGCTGGACGGCAAGGGTTTCGAGTTTCAGACCTGGGCCGTGGTGGACGGCATCTTCCCGGACGGCCCGCAGGAGGCCGACGGCTGGCTGATCACCGGCTCCAAACACGGCGCCTATGAGGACCACGCCTGGATCCCGCCGCTGGAGGACCTGATCCGCGCCATTTACGCCAGCAAACAGCCCCTGGCCGGCATCTGCTTTGGCCATCAGATCATCGCCCAGGCGCTTGGCGGCAAGGTCGCCAAGTTCGAGGGCGGCTGGGCTGTGGGCCCCGTCACCTACCAGACCGAGGACGGCCCGCTGACCCTGAACGCCTGGCACCAGGATCAGGTGGTGGAACTGCCCGAGGGCGCACGGGTGCTGGGCGGCAATGATTTCTGCCGCAACGGCATCCTGGCCTATGGCGACCACATCATTTCCTGGCAGCCCCACCCCGAATTTCCCAGCGCATTTGTTGGCGGCCTGATCGAAAAACGCGGCCGCGGCGTGGTGCCGGACGATCTGCTTGACCGCGCCGCCGCCGAACTGGACGTCCCCGTGGACAACCCCGAAATCGCAACCATCCTCGCAGAGTTTTACAGGAAAGAGAGGACCTAATGTCATCCTGGCTCGACGCCCTTCCCGATGCAGCAAAAAACTATCTGGAGGGCCGTCGTCTCGACGAAGTTGAATGCGTTATCTCGGACCTTCCCGGTATCGCCCGTGGCAAGGCGGTACCGGCATCCAAATTTGCGAAGACCGATTATTTCCACCTGCCGGACAGCATCTTTTACCAGACCATCACTGGCGACTGGGCCGATGCCGCCGATGACGACGGCTGGATCGAAAAGGACATGATCCTGAAGCCGGACATGTCCACGGCCTCGGCCGCGCCCTGGACCGCGGACTGGACGCTGCAGGTGATCCATGATGCCTATGACCGGGACGGCGATCCGATCCCCTACAGCCCGCGCAACGTGCTGAAGAGGGTTGTGCAGCTGTATCACGACAAAGGCTGGAAGCCGATTGTGGCACCGGAGATGGAATTCTTCCTGGTGTCGCGCAACCTGGACCCGGCGCATGAAATCAAGCCGATGATGGGCCGCTCAGGCCGCCCGGCGGCTGCGCGGCAGGCCTATTCGATGACGGCTGTCGATGAATTCGGCCCCGTGATCGACGACATCTACGACTTCGCCGAAGCGCAGGGGTTCGAGATCGACGGCATCACCCAGGAAGGCGGCGCAGGCCAGCTGGAAATCAACCTGCGCCACGGCAGCCCGGTCAAGCTGGCGGATGAGGTGTTCTACTTCAAGCGGCTGATCCGCGAGGCAGCGCTGCGCCATGACTGCTTTGCCACCTTCATGGCCAAGCCGATCGAGGATGAGCCGGGCTCGGCCATGCACATCCATCATTCGGTGATCGACATCGAGACAGGAGAAAACATCTTCTCCGGCCCGCAGGGCGGCGAGACGGATGCCTTCTTCCACTTCATTGCCGGGTTGCAGAACCACCTGCCCGCAGGTCTTGCGGTCATGGCGCCCTATGTGAACTCCTACCGCCGCTATGTGAAGGACCACGCCGCCCCGATCAATCTGGAATGGGCGCGCGACAACCGCACCACCGGCATCCGGGTGCCGCTGTCGAGCCCTGAAGCGCGGCGGGTGGAAAACCGCATCGCAGGCATGGACTGCAACCCCTATCTGGGCATCGCCCTGTCGCTGGCCTGCGGCTATCTCGGCCTGATCGAGGAGAAGCGCCCGCGCAAGCAGTTCAAGGGCAACGCCTATGAGGGCGATGGCGACATTCCGCAGGTGATGGGCGAGGCGCTCGACATGTTCGAGGAAGCCACCGCCCTGCATGAGGTCCTGGGCCCGGATTTCGCCCGCGTCTACTCCATCGTGAAGCGCGCGGAGTACGAGGAGTTCCTGCAGGTGATCTCCCCCTGGGAGCGCGAGCATCTGCTGATGAACGTCTGAAACCTCAGGCGCTGCGCTCCGGTGCAGCGCCCGTGCAATTGAGTATTTACAGAAAGATGAAGAGCAGGCGCCCCGATGGAGGGCCTGCTTCTGATGAGGTGCGTGATGGGGATGAACCTGCTCTATTCCAATGACCGCAAGGGAGAATACCCGGACAGCTGGTACGCGGCGACGGCCATCCCGATGGAGCGATTTCCGGCCCTTGACGGCGCAGTGGCCGCGGACGTCTGCGTTGTCGGCGGCGGCTATACCGGCCTGTCGGCAGCGCTGCATCTGGCCGAAGCGGGAATGTCCGTTGTGCTGCTGGAAGCGCAGCGGGTGGGTTTTGGCGCCTCCGGGCGCAACGGCGGCCAGCTTGGCAGCGGCCAGCGCATGGACCAGGAGGGCCTGGAGGCGCTGATGGGCGGGCCGGAGGCGCAGAAGCTCTGGCAGCTGGGCGAGGATGCCAAGGATCTTGTGAAGTCGCTGATCGCCCGCCACGGCCAGGACTGCCACTTGAAACCCGGCGTCGCCTGGACCGCCTTTTCCGAAAAAGAGGCGGCAGAGCTGCATGACTATGGCCGCCACCTGCAGGACCACTACGGCTACAGCAGCATTGAGCTGCTCGGCAAAGACGCCTGCTGGGCCATGTGCCCCTCGCCCGCCTATAAGGGCGGCATTCTGGATCATGGGGCGGGGCATCTGCATCCGCTGAACTATGCCTTCAGCCTGGCCCGGGCAGCTGCGGCTGCCGGGGCCGTCCTCCACGAGGGCAGCGAGGTGCTGGATATCGAGGAAGGCGCCAAGCTGCGGATCCGCACCGCAGGCGGCACCGTGACCGCGGATCACTTGATCCTGGCCTGCAATGGTTATCTTGGCGGCCTGAACGGCCAGGTGGCCGCGCGGGTCATGCCGATCAACAACTTCGTGGTGGCGACGGAGCCGCTGGGCGAAGATGCCGCCCGGGTGCTGACCCGGGATGTGGCGGTGGCGGACACCAAATTCGTGGTCAACTATTTCCGCCTCAGCCACGACAAGCGGCTGCTGTTCGGCGGCGGCGAAAGCTATGGATACCGCTTTCCCTCCGATATCCAGGCCACCGTGCGCAAACCGATGGCTGAGATCTTCCCGCACCTGAAGGACGTGAAGATCGATTACGCCTGGGGCGGCACCCTGGGAATCACCATGAAGCGGATGCCCTATCTGGCGCGGCTGGCGCCCAACGTGCTGACCGCCTCCGGCTATTCCGGCCACGGGGTCGGCACTGCCACCCATGCGGGCCAGCTGATGGCGCAGGCGATCCAGGGCCAGGCAGAGGGGTTCGACACGATGGCCCGCGTCCCTGCGCCGCGCTTTCCCGGCGGGCCGCGGATGCGCTCGCCGCTCCTGGTGCTGGCGATGACGTGGTTTGCCCTGCGCGACCGGCTGGGCGTCTAGGCACGCCTGAGCCGGTTTCCGCGCAACTTCGCAACAATCCTGTGAAATTTTGCCGGGCGCGGCAGATTCTGCCGCGTCTCCTCTTGGCACCGGCGGCGGTTAGTTTTACGTTTTCGGAAGCAACAATTCAGGATTTTGAAATATGGCCCTGCCGCCCAACGTTCATGACGCTGAACCCATTCCCGCAGCCGCCCGCGAGGCCATCGACGCGCTGATGCAGTCGGGCGACCTGTTCCGCTACACCGCGCCTGATGATGCGCCGGTCACGCTGCTGGAACAGGAATATGCGGAGCTTCTGGGCAGCAAATATGCGCTGGCGGTCTCCTCCTGCTCGGCAGCCTTGTTCCTGTCGCTGAAGGCGCTTGGCCTGCCCCGCGACGCGCGGGTGCTGATACCGGCCTTCACCTTTGCCGCCGTGCCGTCTTCGGTGGTGCATGCCGACTGCGTGCCGGTGCTGTGCGAGGTGGCTGACAACTACCGCATCGACATGGCGGATTTCGAGGCCAAGCTGGACGGCGTGCAGGCGGTGATCATCAGCCATATGCGCGGCCATACCTCCGACATGGACGCGATCATGGCGCTGTGCGACGCCCGCGGCATCCCCGTAGTCGAAGACGCAGCCCATTCGCTGGGCACCACCTGGAACGGCCGCAACATCGGCACCATCGGCAAGGTTGGCTGCTTCTCTTTCCAGTCCTACAAGATGGTCAACGCCGGCGAAGGCGGCATCCTGATCACCGACGACGCCGACCTGATTGCGCGTGCCGTGATCATGTCCGGCGCCTATGAGCATAACTGGAAAAAGCACAAAGGCCCGCACGGGGATAACACCCCGGATCTGGAGCAGGCCTTTGCCAAGTGGCAGAACCAGCTGCCGCTTTATAACCTGCGGATGAGCAACCTTTCGGCGGCAGTGATCCGCCCGCAGCTGCCCGAACTGGCGCGGCGGGTGCGCGATGGCCTCGCCAACCATGACTATGTGGCAGCCCGCCTGAACGCTTCCCCCTTCTTCGACGTGCCCCAGCCGCTGGGCCCTGAGCGCCGCGCGCCGGATTCGATCCAGTTCAACCTGGCGGGCCTCAGCGAAGACCAGACCCGCGCCTTTGCCGCCACGGCTGCGGCCAAGGGCGTCAAGGTGCAGGTCTTTGGCCTCTCCACCGACAACGCCCGCGCCTTCTGGAACTGGCAGTTCCTGCGCGACCTGCCAGAGCTGCCGCAGACCCGCGCCATGCTGATGAAGGCCTGCGACGTGCGCCTGCCGGTCCGCCTCAGCCGGGCTGAGCTGGACGTGATTGCGGATATCCTGCTGGGTGCGGTGGAAGAGGCCATGGGCAAGGCCGCCGCCTGAGACCCAGCGAAGACCTGACAGTTGCAGCCCCGGCCCCGCGCCGGGGCTTTTTCGTGATTGCAATCCGGGCGTGTGCCGTCCACCTTGCCGCCATGAAAGCCCCGTTGAAATTCAAGCGGCGCCCGGCAACCGCGCTGGTTGCCATGGCCAACTCCCTGAGCATGGGAGATCCAATCCCCAAGGGCGACCTGACCCGGATCATCGGCGCGGTTGTGTCGGACCGGGCAGAACGCGCCGCGCTGCTGGCCGCCATCCGCGCCGCCAATGACCCGGACTGCGGTCTTGCCGTGGCCGACCTGCTCTCCGCCTTTGCGACTGAGGCGGCGGAGGCTGAGGCGCAGGCCCGCGACGCGGATCAGGTGATCGGCCAATGGGCGCAGCGGCTGGCAGCCGGCGCGCTGCTGGCAAGCTTCGGCGCCGCGATTGCGGGCACGGTGACCGGGGGGCTGGCCTTTGGCCTGATCCTGCTGTCGTTTTCGGGGTTCATCTTCGCAACCGCCTCGCGGATCGGCGGGCGGGTGAAAATGCGCCACCGCGCGCAGGAGCGCGACAGCGCCGAAACCCTTGCCCGCCACGTGCTGGAAGCCGGTAAACTCGGCGCGGACGGGAAGTGATATGGAATTTTCAGCTTTGTTGCCTTATATAAGGGAAGCAACCGGAGAAACGCATGTTTGAAGCCATGGGACTCGAAACAGTCATCGTCAGCACAATCGTCGGCGCCTGCGCCCTGTCTTTTGGTGCCAGCGCCTATCTGTTCCTGCGCGCGCGGCCTGCGGCTGAGGCCAAGACCTTGGACGAGATCGTGAAGAACGCGCCATACCACCGGCTGCACAACGTGCTGAAGGTCGAAGCCCGGCCGTGACATAACCCTGCACGAAGGCACACTGCACGAAGGCCCGTTATAGAAAAAGCCCCCGCCAAGCTGGACCGGGGGCTTTTCTGTGGGATTTTCTGCCGGCGCGAGCCGCTTAGCCTCACTTCATCTTCGACAGCTTTTCCTGCAGCTCCGCCAGCTGCTTCTTGATGTCGTCCAGATCTTCGCCGCTGCCGCCGGATTTCTCCTCCTCGCGCCCGCCGCCGGTCCAGCCCGCCGTGCCAAAGCCGCCGGTCATCGCCTTGAGGAACGCCTCCTGCTGCGCCTTCACCGCCTCAAACCCCGGCATCTTGGCGATCGGGTTCATCGCGGTCATGTTCTCCATCATTTTCGACTGGCTTTCGCGCAGCATATCGAACGAGGTTTGCAGGAACTGCGGCATCACCCCGCCGCCGGGCACCATGTAGCTGCGCACCAGGTCGTTCAGCACGTTCACCGGCAGCACGTTCTCGCCGCGGCTTTCATGCTCGGCAATGATCTGCAACAGGTACTGCCGCGTCAGGTCATCGCCGGTTTTCAAGTCGACGATCTGCACCTCGCGGCCCTCCCGGATAAACCCCGCGATATCCTCCAGCGTGACGTAATCGCTGGTCTCGGTATTATACAGCCTGCGGCTGGCATACCGTTTGATCAGCAAGGGTTTGTCCTGTTCTGCCATGTGTTCCCTCCCCGGTCATGACGCATCGCAGCAAAGCCTATGCCACCGCAGAACAAAAGGGAAGCCTCAGCGCCGTTTCCGCAACATTTGTTCCTGCACTCCCCGCCAGCGGCCCGCCGCAGCGGCCCCCGGACTGGATGCGGGGAAACGGCCAGCCGGCTCCGGCCTGCCTCGCCCTCCCTGCTGCCGTGATGCCTCCGCTGAGGGCCTGCCCGCGGGCGGCGGCCCAGGCGCAGCAGACAGGGCCGGCGGGCTGCGCCGCTTGGCGGGCGTGAAAATCAGGCACCTTCGCCCAAGGACTGCGCATATTTGACGCTAAAGCGAAACATATTGAACCAAATAGAGAATTCTTCGCACCTAAACAGCACCAAAAGATTCTCAATGTGATACAATTAGCGTCAGCTCTTTCGAGTCTGCGGTACTGGAGAAAATGGCTGACCAAGGGGACGGGCAAAAACAAGCTGCTATACTGATTGCTGATGTGGCAGGATATTCCGCCTTGGCTGAGGCCCGGGAATCGGAAACCATCGCCGCGGTTCGCGATCTGGGCAGCCGCATCATTGCCCCTGCGGCACAGGCGCATGAAGGACGGGTTGTCAAAACAGTGGGGGACGGGTTTCTGCTGGAATTCCCCTCATCGGTTCCCGCCGTCAAGGCGGCCATGGAAATTTCCAGCAAGGCCGCCGCCTGCCGCAACGGCCCCCGCGGGCTGAGCCTGAGGCTGCGGATGGGTATCCACGCGGGCACCGTGTTCCCCGCCGGCGATGACCTGCTGGGCAATTGCGTGAATATCGCCGCCCGCCTGCAAAGCCTTGCCGCGCCGGGGGAGATCTGCATCTCCGGCACCGTGCATGAACAGGTCCGCGGCAGGGTCGGCGCGGCCTTCGACGACCTCGGATTGCAGCAGGTCCGCAACATCGCGGAACCGGTGCGGATCTACCGCATCACTGGCAACTCGCTGCCCGCCCTGGACCCCGAGGGCCCCTCGCCCGAGGCATCGGTGGCGGTGCTGCCCTTTGCCAGCGCCTCTCCTGCAAACACGGAGACCGAAGCGATGGCGCAGACGCTGACCGAGGACATCACCATCGGCCTGTCCCGGTTCCGGGCGCTGCGCGTCGTTTCCCGCACTGCGGCGCTGCGCTTTGCGGGCAGCACCGCCGGAACCTCCATCGTCGCGGCTGAACTGGGCGTCCGCTACCTGGCTGAAGGCAGTATCCGGCAGCTCCCCGGCAGGTTGCGGATCACCGTAACCCTGTCCGATGGGGCAAGCGGCCTGTCGCTCTGGAGCGGCCGGTATGACAGGGATCTGTCCAATGATTTCACCCAGCAGGATGCGCTGGCGGCGCAGATCACTCAAACCCTGGCAACGCAGCTGCAGTCGATTGCACGGCAGAAGTCCGCCGCGCAGGCGGCAAAACGGGGCGCGCTGACCGCACGGGACCTGGTGATGCAGGCCAAGTCCGTCATTCTGGATTCCCGCGGCAGGCTCAAACAGTGCCGCACGCTGTACCAGCAGGCCTGCGATGCCGATTTCAGCAACGCCGCGGCCTATTCCGGGCTGGCGCTGACCTATCTGGTGGAGTGGATGAGCGGCTGGGCGACGTCGGCAGACCTTACCCTGGACAAGGCCTTTCCGCTGCTGCGCCATGCGGCCCGGATCGACCCGCTCGACAGCGTTGCGCAGCGCAGGCTGGCCGTGATGCACTTGTGCAAGGGCAATTTCACACTGGCGGAGGACCATTTTCAGCGCGCCCTGATGCTGAACCCCAACGATACCGATGCCATGGCGTTCCGCGGGCTGTCGCTGATCTATCAGGGCAGGCCCGAAAAGGCGCTGGCCGAACTGGACCAGGCAACGGCGCAGAACCCGTTTCACCCGACCTATTTCCACTGGTTCCGCGGGCTCGCGCTCTACATGTGCCGGGCCTATGATCCGGCGGTTTCAGAGGTGTCCAAGGCGATTGAGCTGTTTCCGGGCTTCCCGGCGCCGCACCGCCACCTGGCCGCCTGCTATGCGCAGCTGGGCAACCGGCCCGCGGCCGCGCGCGAATGCGGGCGCATTCTGGAACTAGAGCCTGAATTCTCGGTGGCCCGCGTCAGCAAGACGCTGCCCTTTGCCAGAGCCCAGGACCTGGAGCACTACTGCGAGGGCCTGCGGCAGGCCGGATTGCCGGAATGATGATCCCCTGAAACGCAAAAGGACAGGCCTTGCGGCCTGCCCTTCTTCACGGTCCGGCTCCGTCAGGGAGGAGAGCGAGGGCCGGATCGTGGTCGTTCTTACTTGGCTGCTGCCGAAGCTTTTTTCGCTGCGGTGGTCACCTCGTCGGTGGCCTTCTTCATGGCAGCGGTTGCTTCTTCGGACATGTCCTTGCCGGCCGCCATCATCAGTTCGACGGTGTCCATCTGGACCTTCTTGGCCACTTCAGCGAAGGCAGCCATGTTTTCGGCAGCCACTTCAGCGGAAGCGGAGGCGAAATCGGTTGCCGCCTTGGCGTATTCGGCCGGCTCTGCCTTGACCTTGGAAACGTCGCTCAGCTTGGCGATGGTTTCTTTGGTCCACTTGTTCGAGATCTCGGCGGATTTGCCGGCAGCGTCCAGCGCAACGGCGGACAGCTTCTCGTTCAGGGCAGCGGTGTTCTTGAAGACGTCTTCCATTGCTTTGGTGTCAACCGGGAAGGCGCCCATGAAGTCTTTCATCATCGCGGTGAAGTCTTGGGTCTTTGCCATAGTTCTAATTCCTCAGAAAGCTGCAGCAGGACCATCCTGCGCTCTTAGCATGAGAGAAATATGGACGCCGCACCGCAGCATTTCAAGAGTTATTATGCTGCGGTGCAGAAAAAATCTTCTGCGCCTGCAAATTCAACGGTTTGCTTTGACCTTCACATAGGATCCCGGCGCCGGCATCAAAGAGGGGAAGCCCGAATCCCCTGCCTCGCGGGCGGGAACCTGCTTGCCGGACCGCTTCTTCAGCCAGTCATTCCAGCGCGGCCACCACGAGCCCTCGTGGTACTGCGCGCCCTCCATCCAGGCCTCGCTGTCCCCTTGCAGGTCGTCGTTGGTGTAATGGCCGTACTTTTTCTTGCTGGGCGGATTGACGATGCCCGCGATATGGCCCGACTGCGACACGATAAAGCTTTTGCTGCGCGACCCCATCTGCTGCACGCCGCGGTAACAGTCCTTCCAGCGGGCGATGTGGTCGGTTTCGCAGGTGATCGCCATCAGCGGCACATCCACGTCCTTGATCTGCAGCTTGTGGCCCATCAGCTCATACCCATCGCCGGCGAATTCATTGTTCTGGCACAGGCCGCGCAGATACTGGATCGCCATCCGCCCCGGCAGGTTGGCGCCATCGCCGTTCCAGTAGAGCAGATCGAAGGCGGGCGGCGTCTCGCCCATCATGTAGCTTTTGACAGCCGGGCCGTAGACCAGATCCTTGGAGCGCAGGAACGACATGGTCCGTGCAATAACCCACGACCGCAGCAGTCCCTCCTGTTCCACCTGCGCCTCGATCCCGTCGACGAAATCGTCCTGCAGAAAGGGGGTGAACTCGCCCTGATTGCCGAAATCGGTCAGCGTGGTGAAGAAGGTTGCCGATTTCACCGATTTGTCGCCGCGCTGTTTCAGCAGCGACAGGGTCAGGCTCAGGGTGGTGCCAGCGATGCAGTATCCCACCGCGTTGACCTGATCGGCCTTGCAGACCTCCTTGGCCTTTTCGATCGCGGCCAGGAACCCTTCCTGGATGTAATCCTCCATCCCCACATCGGCGAAACTGGCGTCAGGATTGACCCAGGAGACCACGAACAGCGTGTAGCCCTGCTCTGTCACCCATTTGATCAGGCTGTTCTGCGCCTTCAGGTCGAGGATGTAGAATTTGTTGATCCAGGGCGGGAACAGCACAATCGGGATCTCATGCACGGTGTCGGTCACCGGCTTGTACTGGATCAGCTCCATCATCCGGTTTCGGTAGATCACGTCGCCCGGCGTGGTGGCGATGTTGCCGCCCAGCTCAAACGCGCTTTCATCCGCCAGCCGCACCACCAGCTCGCCGTTGTTGGCCTCCAGGTCGCTGACCAGGTTTTCCAGCCCGTCGATCAGCGACTGGCCTTCTGTTTCCACCGCCTTTTCCAGCGCGTCCGGGTTGGTCGGCAGGAAATTGGTCGGCGACATCATCTCGATGATCTGATCGGCAAAGTAGCTCAGCCGCTGCTTGTCTTTGGCATCCATCTCCCCTGCGCTCTGCACGGCCTTGCGGATCGCCTCGGCGTTGGTCAGGTACTGCTGTTTGACATAATTGAAGTACGGGCTGCTCTGCCACAGCGGATTCGAAAAACGGCGGTCCGTGGGGCCGCCGTCATCCGTGCTGTCCAATTGTCCGGTCAGAGCTTTCTGCGCTTCGGCGAAATTCAGCACAGACTTGCTCCAGAACTCGAGCTGATGCTCCAATAGTTTGGCTGGATTCTGCATGGCCTCCGTCCAATAGGCGGTTGCTGCACGCGCATAAAGTTCTTGATTCGGACCGTCCAGAGCCGGGTTATGCGGCACCTTCCGGGACATCACCTCAGCCAGGCGCTTGCTCAGCTCCTCGACTCGGCTCATATTTTCCTTAAGTTTTTCAAAGCTCTCAGAATTGGACGTTGCTGATACTTCGTCACTAGTTGTCATATAAAGGAATCCCTCATAGGCTTTCTGCTATGCAGAATACTCGTCTGCAAAAGGCAGGGCAAAGCGGCGATTGGTCCGATGTTCCGGATTTTCTGGTCCGATAACGCGGGGACAGAGCCCGTAAGGAGACGCGCATGCGATACATGATGACCTACGACCTGATGGAGACCGTCCGGAACACCAACCAATGGCTGGGTGCCACCGCCCTCTCCATGGCATCTTACCCGGTCTTTTCCGCCTTGCCAAATCCTGCGCTCAGCTGGATGGCCGCCTGGGGCGAAGTAACTGAACGCACCTACCAGCGGATGGTGGCGAAACCCGCCTGGGGCATCCGCACCTTCACCTGCGAAGACGGCAAGGACCATCTGGTCGACATCACTTCCGTTGTCGAGCGCCCCTTCGGCGACCTGATCCATTTCAAAGTCAACGGTCGGGAAGAACAGCCGCGCAAGGTGCTGCTGGTTGCGCCGATGTCCGGCCATTACGCCACCCTGCTGCGGTCCACCGTCAAAAGCTTGCTGGTGAACTGCGAAGTGTATGTGACAGACTGGCACAACGCCCGCGACATTCCTGTGTCTGCAGGGAAATTCGATGTCGAGGACTACACGCTCTACCTCGTCGACTTCATGCGGGAACTGGGCCCCGAAACCCATGTCGTCGCGGTCTGCCAGCCGGTGCCGCTGACGCTTGCCGCCACCGCCTACCTGGCGGAGCGCGAGCCGGATGCGCAGCCTTCCTCGCTGACCCTGATCGGCGGCCCGGTGGATCCGGACGCCACCCCGACGGAGGTCACCGACTTCGGCCGCCGCGTCACCATGGGCCAGCTTGAGGAAACCATGATCCAGCAGGTCGGCTTCAAATACCCGGGCGTCGGCCGCAAGGTCTACCCTGGCCTGCTGCAGCTCGCCTCCTTCATGTCGATGAACGGCGAACGCCACACCAAGGCGTTCCTGGACCAGATCCAGCGCGTCTCCCGCGGGGAGGCCTCGGACCACGATGCCCACAACCGGTTCTACGACGAATACCTGGCGGTGATGGACATGACCGCCGAATTCTACCTGTCGACGGTGGAGCGCATCTTCAAGAAGCGCGAGATCGCCCGCAACGACTTCACCGTCAACGGCCACAAGGTCGATTTCAGCAAGATCACCGATGTGGCGGTCAAAACCGTCGAAGGCGCCAAGGACGACATCTCCGCCCCCGGCCAGTGCGTCGCGGCGCTGAAACTCTGCACCGGCCTGCCGGACAGCAAAAAGGCCAGCCATTTGGAACCGGGTGCCGGCCACTACGGCATCTTTGCGGGCCGCAGCTGGCGCGACAATATCCGCCCGCTGGTGATCAACTTCATGAACGCCAACAGCCGCAGCACACAGGCCCGCAAACCGGCCAACAAGAACACGGCTGCCTGACGGGATGGGCGGCGGCCTGGCATTCTCCTGCAATTGCGGGGCCTTGCGCGGCGAAGTTTCAGCAGCGGGTGTCAAAGGCGGCACCCGCGTTGTCTGCTACTGCGCCGACTGCCGCGCCAACGAACTCTATCACGGCCAGCCGGATCCGGCCCCGGATCCGGTTGACCTGTTCCAGCTGTCACCCGACACCATCACCATCACCCAAGGGGCAGAACAGCTGAGGGCGATCCGCCTCAGCCGCCGCGGCCCCTTGCGCTGGTACGCCGCCTGCTGCGGCACGCCGTTCGCCAACACGCTGGCCAAGCCCGGCCTGCCCTTTGCCGGGATGCGCTCCAACCTGTTCCAGGACCCGTCCGCCCTGGGCAAGATCCGCGCCTGGGCCTTCCTCCCCGTTCCCGGCAAGCAATCCCGAACCAAGGGCGGCGGCGCCATGGCCTTGGGCATCCTCAGCCGGATGATCACCGCCCGCCTGTCAGGCCGCTGGAAAGACACGCCATTCTTTGATGCGGAGACCGGCAAACCGGTGGCCGAGCCCGAATTGCTCAGCAAGGAACAGCGCGCGGCGCTGTATCCCTAGGCCGGCACCGCCAGCCAGTGCAGCAGCGCCCGGTTCACCGCATCGGGCGCCTCCAGCACCGGGAAATGCCCTGCCTCCGGGATCACCTCCAGCCGCGCGTGCGGGATCAGCTGCGCCAGCAGCTCCTGCTTGGCACGCGGCACGATCGTGTCATGCTCCCCCGCCAGCACCAGCGTTGGCACATGCACCCGCCGCATTGTGGCCTGCTGGTCGGGCCGCCGCTGCAGGGCGCGTGCCTGCGCCACATACAGTTCCGGCCCCAGCTCCATCCCCATGCGGCAGAACAGCCTGTGGACCTCCAGCCGCGACGGCCCCGGCGCCAGCGCCTCCATCGGCATCGCCGTGCGCAGGACATCCTCCAGCCGGCCGGTGCGTGCGGCGATGATCTGCGGCTCCCGGTCGGCGGCCTGCTCCGGCGTCTCCGCCAGCGGGCTTGCCCCCATCAGGCACAGACGGCTGATCCGTTCCGGCGCCCGGCGCACCAGCTCCATCGCCAGGATCCCGCCCATCGACATCCCCGCCAGGGCAAAGCGCGGCGGCAAGTGGCCCAGCATCCGGGCGGCAATCTTCTCCACCGTGTCGCCGCCCGCCAGCGGCAGCACCATCACCGGCATGCTGCCGGAAAATGTCCTGATCTGAGCGTCAAAGATTCGGCCGTCGCACATCATCCCGGGCAGCAGAACCAGAGGTTCGCGGCTCGGTTGCTGGTCATGAGGCATATCCTGCCCTCGCGGTTTGCCTGCCACCCGTCTCTGCAACTGTGCGGAGAGGCGGAAGCCGGATCAAGAAAAACCTCCCCCAGGCAACGGTTTGCCGAACCGCTGCCGCCGCCGCGCCACGCTCAGTAGCCGTTCCAGCGGAACGCGCCATCCTCCGCCAGCGGCGAAAACGGGTTGAAGGCGATTTCCCAGACATGCCCGTCCGGGCTGCGGAAATAGCCATGATGGCCGCCCCAGAACACATCCTGCGCCGGTTTCAGCACCGCCGCTCCCGCGGCCTCAGCCGCCGCCAGCAGCTCTGCCACCGCCTCCTTGCTGCGGGTGTTGTGGCTCAGCGTCACCGCGCCGGTGCCCAGCTCCGCTTCCGGCACCCCGATGTCGTCCGCCAGCGCCGCCAGCGGATAGAGGCCGAGCGTCTGCGAGATCAGGTCAAAGGCGATCACCCCGTCAGGGCTCTCCGCCCGCTGCCAGCCCAACGCCTCATAGAAGGCCGCAGCCTTCTCCATGTCCGGCACCCCCAGCGTGATCAGGCTTACCCGCTGTTCCATTTCCCACCTCCTCGCGGTTTCATTCGCGTCCATGACAGGCCCGCGGCCCGGAGCCGCGGCGCAGCTTCAGGCGCCGCCCAGCACGTCCAGCACAGCGTTTTCGATCAACTTCAGGCAGGCAGGGTCCGAGAACCGGTGATCGGCATCTTTCACCAGGGTTAGCCGCATGTCCGGGCAGGTCGCGTGATCCATCAGCCGCAGCGCTGTTTCCGTGGACACCGCGGTGTCCGCGGTTCCCTGCAGGCAGCGCGTCCTGAACGGCAGAAACAGTGGCGAGCGCAGCACCAGATGCTTGCGGCCGTCCTCGATCATCCGCTTGGAGATATGATAGGGCTCCATATAATCGCTCGGCAGCTCCACATAGCCGCGGCTCTCCAGCTCCGCCTTCTGCGCCGCGGAGAAGTTGGCCCAATAGCCGTCCTCGGTGAAATCCGGCGCCGCGGCGATGGTCACCATGCCCTTGATCCGCTCCGGCATCTCCCGCGCCAGCAAGAGCGCCTGCCAGCCGCCCATGGAAGAGCCGACCGGCACGATCTCGCCCTCTGTCAGCTCTTGCACCGCCGCCAGCGTGTCCTCATGCCAGTCACCGATGCAGCCCTCCTCGAACCGGCCGGAGCTTTCGCCATGGCCAGAGTAGTCAAACCGCAGAAACGCCTGCCCGCGCGCCTTGGCCCAGGCTTCCAGATGCACCGCCTTGGTGCCCTCCATGTCCGACTTCAGCCCGCCCAGAAACACCACGCACGGCCCCTTCCCTTCGCTCTTGTGATAAGCAATGCGGCGGCCCTGGGCGGTTCCGAGAAACGATGTGGCGGGCATGTCTTTGGTCTCCTGTCCTTTTCCTCAAGATGTGGCATGGCTTCGCCTGCCCTGCAAGCGGCAGCACAGCCCGCTTGCAAGTCCCCTGCCGGCCTCCGTATGGTCTGCCGGAAAATTCCGGGGGGTCTAAGGGCATGTCAAAATTCTTCAAAACCGCGGTGCTGGCCGCCGCCCTTCTCGCGGTGGCGCTGGCCACCGCCTGGGCGGCGCTGGCGCTGTGGTACCGGCTGCCCTTCGCCACGCTGCCGCGCGCCGGCCTGTCGGGCGGGTTTGCCTTGCTGGGCCTCGCCGTCATCGCAGGCCTGTTCCGCCAGCACGCCCTGCGGGCGCTCACCACCTTCACCCTGGCCCTCGCCGCGGTGATCCTGTGGTGGTCCACCCTCACCCCGCCCGAAGACGGCACCTGGTCGCCCGATGTGGCGCGCCAGGTCACCGGCGAGGTGCAGGGCGATATCCTGACCCTTACCGACGTCCGCAACTTCACCTGGGAAACGCCTGAAGACTATACGGTGAACTGGGAAACCCGCAGCTACGACCTCAGCGCGCTGCAAACCGTCGACCTGTTCATGTCCTATTGGGCGGGGCCGCAGATGGCGCATATGATCGTCAGCTTCGGCTTCGGGGACGGCGAGCAGATCGCCTGGTCGGTCGAGGTGCGCCGCCGGGAGGGCGGCGGCTTCTCTCCCGTGGCCGACATGTTCAAATCCAACACCCTGGTGATGATCGCCGCGGATGAGCGCGACCTCGTCGGCACCCGCACCAACGCCCGCGGCGAAGACGTGCAGCTGTTCCGCATCGGCGTCAGCCCCGACACCGGCCGCGCCCTGCTGCTGCGCTATGTGGCGGCCGCGAACAGCCTTGCCTCGCAGCCGCAATGGTACAATTCGCTCACCACCAACTGCACCACCGTGGTGATGGCGCTGATCCGCACCTTCGCCGCGGAGGTGCCGCTGGACTGGCGGGTTCTGGCCAATGGCTACCTGCCGGAATACGCCTGGGAACAGGGGGTTCTGGACCAGTCCCGCAGCGTCGAGGAACTGCGCGCCCTCGGCAGCATCACCCCGATTGCCCAGGCCCATGGCCTTACCCCGGACTACTCCGCCGTGATCCGCGAAGGCGTCCCCGCGCCCGCCCCCTGACGGGATCCCCTTCATCTGGCTCAAAATACTCCGGGGAGCGCGAGGGGCCGGCCCCTCGCCTTCTTGACACGCCGCGCCGCGGCTGCCAAATCACCGGCACACCATAACCCGCAACCGGGCGTTCAGTGGGCGCCAAACCGACGAGGAGCAGCCAGCAGATGGCCCAAATCTCTCTCACTTTCCCCGATGGCAATGCACGATCCTATGACGCAGGCGTCACGCCCGCGCAGGTGGCCTCCAGCATTTCCACCTCGCTGGCCAAAAAGGCCATCTCCGCCACCGTCAACGATCAGCACTGGGATCTGCAGTGGCCGATCGAAAGCGACGCCACCATCGCCATCCACACCATGAAGGATGAAGTTCAGGCCAATGAGCTGATCCGCCACGACCTGGCGCATGTCATGGCGCGCGCGGTGCAGGAAATCTGGCCCGACACCAAGGTCACCATCGGCCCGGTCATCGAAAACGGCTGGTACTACGACTTCGACCGCGCGGAGCCCTTCACCCCCGAGGACCTCGGCGCCATCGAAAAAAAGATGAAGGAAATCATCAACAAGCGTGATGAGGTCCGCACCGAGGTGTGGGAACGCGACCGCGCGATCCAGCATTACACCGACAACAACGAACCCTATAAGGTCGAGCTGATCGAAAGCATTCCGGGCGATGAGCCGCTCAGGATGTACTGGCACGGCGACTGGCAGGACCTCTGCCGCGGCCCGCACCTGCAGCACACCGGCCAGCTGCCGGGCGATGCCTTCAAGCTCATGAGCATTGCAGGCGCCTACTGGCGCGGCGACAGCTCCCGCGCCATGCTGCAGCGGATCTACGGCGTTGCCTTCACCGGCAAGGAGAAGCTGAAGGCGCATCTCCACATGCTGGAAGAAGCCGCCAAGCGCGACCACCGCAAGCTGGGCCGCGAGATGGACCTGTTCCATATGCAGGAAGAGGCGCCGGGCCAGATCTTCTGGCACCCGAACGGCTGGAAGGTCTACACCACCCTGCAGGACTACATGCGCCGCCAGCAGGAAAAAGGCGGCTATGTCGAGGTGAACACCCCCCAGGTCGTCGACCGCAGGCTGTGGGAGGCTTCGGGCCACTGGGAGAAATATCAGGAGAATATGTTCATCGTCGAAGTCGACGAGGAGCACGCCCGCGAAAAAGCGGTGAACGCGCTGAAGCCGATGAACTGCCCCTGCCACGTGCAGATCTTCAACCAGGGTCTCAAATCCTACCGCGACCTGCCGCTGCGCATGGCCGAATTCGGCTCCTGCAACCGCTATGAGCCCTCGGGCGCGCTGCACGGCATCATGCGGGTGCGCGGCTTTACCCAGGACGACGCGCACATCTTCTGCGCCGAAGACCAGATCGAGGCGGAAACCAAGAAGTTCATCGACTTCCTGTCTGAGATCTACAAGGACCTCGGCTTCGAGAAGTTCTCGGTCAAATTCTCCGACCGCCCGGAAAAACGCTCTGGCTCGGATGAGGTCTGGGACAAATCGGAAGCGGCGCTGAAGGCGGCAACCGAGGCGGCGGGCTGCGCCTATGACCTGAACCCAGGCGAAGGCGCCTTCTATGGCCCCAAGCTGGAGTTCGTGCTGACCGATGCCATCGGCCGCGACTGGCAGTGCGGCACCCTGCAGGTGGACTTCGTGCTGCCGGAACGGCTGGACGCCACCTATATCGGCGCCGACGGCGCCAAGCACCGCCCGGTCATGCTGCACCGCGCCACCCTCGGTTCGTTTGAGCGCTTCATCGGCATCCTGATCGAGGAGCACGCCGGCAAGCTGCCGTTCTGGCTGGCGCCGCGGCAGGTGGTGGTCGCATCGATCACTTCCGACGCCGACGCCTACGTGCAGGAGGTCGTGGCCGAACTGAAGAAAGCCGGCGTGCGCGCCGAGGCCGACATCCGCAACGAGAAGATCAACTACAAGGTCCGCGAGCATTCCGTGGGCAAGGTTCCGGTCATTCTCGCCGTCGGCCACCGCGAGGTGGAAGAGCGCACCGTCTCCGTTCGCCGCCTGGGCGAGAAGGAGACTAAGGTGGAGAGCCTGGAAAATGTTACAAAGGCGCTGGCCGCGGAAGCGACCCCGCCCGATCTTCTGTAACAATTCCCGCAATTTTCAACGCAAGCGGCCCCCACCCGGGGGCCGTTTTGTTTCAAACCCCTCCCAAACCCCTTAAAACCATGGGCCTAGGCATCTTCGGCGCGCAGGTTCGGGTCACATGCTCTGACGCGGATGTGAGACACGGCCTCGTGACTTAAACTCCGGAAAACCTCGGGTTAGTGTTTCCGTGTCATCACGACACCGCATGTAGAACCGAAAGGAATTCACGAGATGTCGAAAACCGCAAAATCCCTGGCCGTTGCGAGCGCCGTTGCCGCCGCTCTGACCGCAGCGTCCACCATCCCCGCCGCCGCCGGCACCAAGGAAAAGTGTTATGGCGTGTCGCTGGCAGGCCAGAACGACTGCGCCGCAGGCCCCGGCACCACTTGCGCAGGCACCTCGACCGTCGATTACCAAGGCAACGCCTGGACCCTGGTCGACGCTGGCACCTGCGAAGACATGGAGCTGCCGGCGATGGCAGACGGCACCGAGCGCAACGGCTCGCTGGCGCCGCTGGAGCGTGACCTGCCGGCATAACTGCCGCTGAAACACCGGGGGCGGGAGTGTGAAGTCCCGCCCCTGATGCCTGCATCCGCGAACAGGACCCGCCATGCTTGACGCCGCTGCCCATGACACACTGCCCGCCGCCCCCGGCGTTGGCTACAAGCCGCAGCACTTTGCCCGGATCACCACAGATCCCGGCGCAGTCAAGTGGCTGGAAATCCACGCGGAAAACTACATGGGCGACGGCGGCCGCCCGCTGGCGCAACTGCGCCGCCTGTCGGAACAATTTGCCATGTCGGTGCATGGTGTCGGCCTCTCCATCGGCGGCGAAGGGCCGCTGGATGCAGACCACCTGGCCCGGCTCAAGCATCTGGTATCCTGGCTGAACCCCGCCAGCTTTTCCGAACATCTGGCCTGGTCCACTCACGACAGCCATTTCTACAACGACCTGCTGCCGCTGCCCTACACCGGCGCCAGCCTGCAGCGGATCTGCGATCACATTCATGAGGTGCAGGAGACCGTCGGGCGGCGGATGCTGCTGGAAAACCCCTCCAGCTACCTCGCCTTTGCCGAGAGCACCTGGTCCGAGCCGGAGTTCCTGGCCGAAACCTCCCGCCGGACCGGCTGCGGGCTGCTCCTGGATGTGAACAACGTCTTTGTCTCCGCCACCAACCTCGATTTCTCGCCGCAGGGCTACATCGACGCCTTCCCGCTGGACAAGGTGGGTGAAATCCACCTTGGCGGCCATGACGAGGATGACGACGGCCAGGGCCGCCCGCTCCTGATCGACAGCCACGGGCGCGAGGTGGCCGATCCGGTCTGGGCGCTCTTGGACTATACGCTGGCGAAATCCGGCCCCAAGCCGGTGCTGATCGAGTGGGACAACGACGTGCCGGACTGGCCGGTGCTGGAGGCCGAAGCCGCCCGCGCCGCAACCGCGCTGGAGCGCGTCCCGGCATGAGTGTCAGCCAGACAGATTTCACCCGCGCCATGATGGATGCGGGCCAGCCGGTGCCGGACGGGCTCACCGATCATCTGGGCCAGCCCGCGGGCCGCCGGTTCAGCGTTTACCGCAACAACGTCGCTGTCTCGCTGACCGAAGCGATGCACAGCGCCTTTCCGGTGATTGCCAAGCTTCTGGGCAAGCAGAACATGGACGGGCTGGCCGGCATCTACCTGCGCCAGCACCCGCCGTCCTCGCCGCTGATGATGTTCTACGGCGAGCATTTCCCGGCCTTCCTGGAAGGCATGGAGCAGCTCAGGCATCTGGGTTACCTCGGCGACGTGGCCCGGCTGGAGCTGGCATTGCGCCGCGCCTACCATGCCGCCGATGCCGCCGCGATCGCGCCGGAAACGCTTGGCGCGCTGCCGCCGGATGCGCTGCTGGACACCCGGCTGGAACTGGCACCGGCGGCGCAAGTGCTCCGCTCGCCCTGGCCCATTCACGCCATCTGGCGCTTCAACACCGAAGACGGCGCGCCCAAGCCCGCGGCACAGGCCGAGGACGTTCTGATCACACGCCCCGAATTTGACCCCATTCCCCAGCTTCTGCCGCCCTCCGGCGCGGTCTGGGTCCGCGCCCTGATGGCGGGCGCAACCATCGGCGCGGCGATGGAACAGGCCGCCGCCGAATATGACGCATTCGACCTGAGCGCCCCCCTGGCCCTGCTGCTGCAGGGCGGTGCGGTCACAGGACTGAACAGCAAAGGGTAAGACCATGCACGCACTTGTCTCCATTCACGACGCCGTTTTCCGCCAGGTTGAAAGGGCCGGCGACTGGCTGCTGCCGCTGGCGGCGCGCTTTGTCTTTGCCTCAACGCTGCTGCTCTATTTCTGGAATTCCGGCCTGACCAAGCTGGGCGACGGCCTCTTCGGCCTGTTCAGCCCCTCGATCGGCGCCTACAGCCAGATCTTTCCGAAGCAGCTGGAGGCGGCAGGCTATGACGTGGACCAGCTGGGTGTCTTTCACTGGGCCGTGGCCCTGGCAGGCACCTACGCCGAGTTCATCCTGCCTCTGCTGATCGTGATCGGGCTTCTGACCCGGCTGGCCTCGCTGGGCATGATCGGCTTTGTGGCCGTGCAGTCGCTGACCGACATCTATGGCCACGGTGCCACCGATGACAAAACCCTTGGCGCGCTGTTTGACCGCTTCCCCGATGCGGTAATCCTCGATCAGCGGCTGTTCTGGATCTTTCTGCTGTCCGTCCTGGTGGTCAAGGGCGCGGGCGCCCTGTCCGTGGACAGACTGCTGCGGCACCGGATGCAACCCGCCATTGCCTGACGCTCTGGCTTGGAACCAAAAAAAGGCGCCTTGCCCCCGGCAACGGCGCCTTTTTCATGATCTGGTCCCTTCGGTCAGAAATGCGCCCTGGGCTCATCCGGCCGGCCCGCGGCCAGCGCCATCAGCCCGGCAGTGGCGGCAAAGCTGATCGGGAAAATGGTGAAGACATTGAAGCCGAAGCCCGCGTGCATGGCGGCCGCCGACGCCAGCAGCAGCACGCCGCCCCACAGCGCCCGCGCCCGCGCCATCGCACCGCCGGCAATTGCCAGCAGCGGCGACAGCACCGCCAGCAGGCGCAGTTGTTGCACGTTGCCGACCTGCTCCGCCAGCCCTTCGATCTCGCCGAAATGCTCGACCGCAGCCGTGTAGCCATAGCCGAAGAAACCCACAATCATACCGAAAATCCCGGCGGTAATCCCCAGAACCAGGGCTGCGTTGCGCATCGTCAATCTCCCGAAAACTGCCGCACCGACATAATCAGCCGGTCACGCGGCACCAAGGGCGGCCCGCACGTTCTGATCCCAACCCAGGAATAATTCCCCGTTACGCTCGATCAGCGGCCGCTTCATCAGCGCCGGATGCGCCCGCAGCAGATCCAGCGGCTCACCGGCGCGCTCTTCTTCGCTCAGGCCGCGCCAGGTGGTTGACCGCGTGTTGACCAGCTTGGCCCCGAACGCCGCATAAGCCGCCTCCAGCAGACCGTCCGGCATCCCGTCTGCCCGGATATCGGAAAAAGTGGAATCAGGCAGTTGTTTCAACGCTTTGCGGCACGTATCGCAGGTCTTCAACCCGTAGATTTTCATGCATCCCCCTATGTCCCGCCAAGCCGCGAGCACAATTTATGGTAGAATTCACCGGTTTTTCTTGATTTTTGCCCGGCCCGTGTAAAACTCCAAGTTGTCCGGCTTCCCCTGCGGAATTTTGGCAGGGTGCAGGCCGGATGCCCTGGGCAGCCCCCATGGCAGAGTGCAAAGTAGAAGGAGACACGGGAAATGCCAAGCGGCACCGTGAAGTGGTTCAACACCACCAAGGGGTACGGGTTTATTGAACCCGATGAAGGCGGCAAGGATGTGTTTGTGCACATTTCAGCGGTGGAGCGGTCGGGCATGACCGGCCTCGCTGACAATATGAAAATCGGCTACGAGCTGTCCGAAGGCCGCGACGGCCGGAAAATGGCGGCTGAGCTTAAGGCGCTTTGATCAACTGAGTATGCACTGCGCCCGGACTTGGGCTGGGCGCAGGCACTGACGGGCCGGGGGGTCTTGCCCCTGTCACCGCCGCCGCAGATATTCAACCATCACGCAGGCCGGATCGCTGTCCCGCAGGACCGTTTCCCCGGCCTTGACCCAATTGTCCGGATCGAACTCCGGGAAATAGGCGTCAGCATCAGGAATGGTCAGGTCCACCTCGGTGATCAGCAGCCGGTCCGCCATGCCCAGCATACCGCGGTAGATCCCTTCTCCGCCGATGCCATAAACGCGCCTGTACCCTTGCGCATGGGCCTCCGCCACCGCCGCCCCGATTGACGGCAGCACGATGTCTGCCGCCGCGGGGTTCGACGATACCACCAGATTCAACCGGTTCTTCAGCGGCTTCACCGGCAAGCTGTCCCAGGTATTGCGGCCCATGATGATGGCGCCGCCCAGGGTCTCGCGCTGGAACGCCTTCAGATCCTCCGGCGCGAACCAGGGGATATCATTGTCCTTGCCAATGGCCCCGTTGCGCGCCCGCGCAGCGATCAGGGTGATCATGGGTATCTTCCTTTGAGATCAGACCGCCACCGGCGCCTTGATCGCCGGATCGGGGTCATAGTTCAGGATCTCGAAATCCTCGTATTTGAAATCGAAGATCGAGCTGACCTGCCGCTTGATCCGCAGTTGCGGCAGCGGCTTGGGGCTGCGGGACAGCTGCAGCTTCACCTGCTCCACATGGTTGGAATAAATATGCGCATCGCCCATCGTATGGACGAAATCCCCCGCCTCATAGCCGGTCACATGCGCCAGCATCGCCAGCAGAAGCGCATAGGAGGCGATGTTGAACGGCACGCCCAGGAACATGTCGGCAGACCGCTGGTATAGCTGCAAATGCATCTTGCCGCCCGCGACCCGCACCTGCCACAGCGTGTGGCACGGCGGCAGCGCCATGTCCGGCACGTCGGCCGGATTCCAGGCCGAAACGATCAGGCGGCGGCTGTCAGGGCTCTTGCGGATCATCTCTACCAGATCCGCGATCTGATCGACACTCCCGGCGCGGTAGAGCGGCTCATCCCCGGTGGTGCCTTCGGCCAGCTCCAGCTTGGGAAAGCGGCGCCACTGGTGGCCGTAAACCGGGCCCAGATCGCCGTTCTCATCCGCCCATTCGTCCCAGATCGAAACGCCGTTTTCCTTCAGGTAACGGATGTTGGTGTCGCCCGACAGGAACCACAACAGCTCATGGATGATAGAGCGCAGATGCAGCTTCTTGGTGGTGACCAGCGGAAACCCGTCGGCCAGGCTGTAGCGCGCCTGCATCCCGAAACAGCTCAGCGTGCCGGTGCCGGTGCGGTCATCCGATGGCACGCCATTGTCCAGAATATGGCGCAGCTGATCCAGATACTGCTGCATGGAGCCCCCCTGGCTTTGCCCTGAATATCACGCCCCGGAATACCCCCTGCACAGCCAGCCGCCAAGGGAAAAAACCGTCTGGAGGCGCGTCCGCCCCACAACATATACGCCTCACCACCGGGCCAAAGCCTACATACGGGTAGCGCATCCGCCACGGTTGCGCTGGAATCGGCACTGTTCAATTGACTTTGCCGCGGCCGCGCCCGATGGTGGCGCAAAACGATAAAGATATTGAGGTAGAGGCAGATGAGGCGCTTTTGGCTAGGGATCGCGGCGGCGGCCGCGCTGTCGGCGTGCGGCGGGGGCAACCCGTTTACCACCGGGACAGGAGATCCGGATGACGTCACCGGCACGATCCCGGAAGCTATTGCAAACGATCTCGACAGCGTCAGCTACAATCCCGCCAGCCAAACCCTGACCGTGACCGGCGTCAGCTTGGACGAAACGCCCTTCTCCGCCACCTACGTGCGCAAGCCATCACTGGACCGCGACGGGTACGAGGCCTACACCGTTCAGGATTCTTCGCTCGACCGCCACTCCACCGCTTATGCGCGAGAGATCGAAGGCGGATATGCCGTTATTGTCGCGACGGGCGGTCAGTTCGGCTACTATTTCGCCGGCGCCAACTACGGCCGCGGCGGCGCCTACTCCGCCCCCGTCACAGATCAGCCGTCCGGCGGACTCGTCAGCTACGCAGGGTCCTACATCGGTCTCTTGAATGTTGCCGGCAGCGGCGAAGACCTGCTGCCCGTGACGCCCGGCACACCAACCGACGTGCTGCCGACGCAAGCCGCCGAAATCACTGGCGACGTGCTGATCAACGCAGACTTTACCGACAATGCCGTCAATGGCCTGATCTACAACCGCGCCGTCAGGGATGACGGCTCGGTGTCCCCGACAAATCTGGAACTGGCGCCGACTGCCATTGCTTCGGACGGGACGTTCTCGGGCTTGACAACGATCAATCAGCAATCTGTCGGCGAGTATGGCGGTGTGTTCTCCGGTACGAATGCCGCTTCGGTCGCCGGCGGTGTCCACGCCACCGGCCATATAACCGAATACGGCCCGGAAATTGAGGAATACGGCGTCTTTGTGCTTGGCCAATGCGGGGGCGCCAACAGCGACCCGCTTTGCGACCAGCCGACGCCTTAAATCATGCGGAAGGCAGCCGCCGCCGCGCTGCTGGGACTGGGGCTGTGGTCTGCACAGCCTCAGGCGCAGGAAACCGGACGGCAACAGGCTCACCTGTCGCTCCAGCAGGGGCACATTCTGGCGGCGCACGCCTTGAATACCGGCAACCCGCAGCTGGCGCTGCGGGTGTCGGAGGCGCTGCTGCAGGCCGACGGCAAGAACCACCTGGCCTGGCACCTTCAGGCCGCCGCCTATGCGCAGGCCGGGCAGCCCGCCAAGGGCCGCAAATCCGCCGCCCGCGCCTTCCGCTTTGCCCCCGACGACGCCACCAAGTACCAGATGGCCCAGCTCGCCTCCCGCCTGGCGTTCCAGGGCGGCAGCCCGCTGCTGTCGCAGTACTGGCTGCGCCGCACGGCCGTCTACGCCCCCGACAGCAAAGCCGAAGAGCTGATCGCCAAGGACTATCAGGCGCTGCGCCGCATCAGCCCCTGGTCCTTCCGGCTGAGCGGCGGGCTGAAGCCGTCGAACAATGTGAACAACGGCTCCGATGCCGCGACGCAGGAAATCGACGGGCTGTCGTCGCATGAAAACCGGTTCGGGCCGCGGGCGATTGCCCTGTCCGGACTCATTGGAACCCTTGATGCCGGCATCACCCGCCGCCTGCGCCAGAGCGGCACCAGCCTGACCACGCTCAGCGGGCGCCTCTATGTGCAGCGCGTGGCCCTGTCCTCCAGCGCCAAGGCAGAGGCGGCAGATCTCGCCGCCAGAACCGGGACCACCGCACCGCGGAACTCAGAATTCGGATCGACCTATGGCGAAATCACCCTCAGCCACGCCTTCACCGCCGGCCCTGCGGAGAAGGGCGGCAGCGCCCGGGCCGACCTGACCGCCGCCACCTCCTGGTACGGCGGGCAGCGCAACTACAACCTTGCGAAACTGTCTGCCGCCCGAAGCTGGGCCCTCTCGCCGCGCAGCCGCCTCACCCTCAACGGCAGCGCCGAACACCGCCTGGACCCGCGTTTTGCCAGCCTGGAAGCCGATGTCTTCGGCCTCGGGGCGTCGCTCTCGCGCAAGCTTGAAAACGGCGACAGCCTCAGCTTCACGCTTGGCCTGCGCGACACCCAGGCAAACAGCGTGAATTCAAGCGGCCAAACCGCCACCGTGCACGTCGGCTATGCCTTCGGGCAGCTGGTCGGCCCGGCCAGGATCAGCACCGGCCTGATTTTGGGAACCGCCGATTACCCGGACCACACCTTCTTTGACGGCAGCGTCTGGCAGCCCATCCCCGGCGGCCGCCAGGACCACTCGGTTTACGCCGACCTGAACCTGTTCTTTGAAGACTACGACTATGCGGGCTTTGCGCCAATGCTGCGGGTCCGGGCCGGCAAGCGCAGTTCCAACCACAGCCGCTTCGACAGCTCGGAATTCTCCGTCTCGCTGGGGATCGAGTCAAAATTCTAAGACCGCCCGGCGCTTTTGCTGGCCTTCCCGCGCCGCGCCGCTAAAGTCCCTGACAGCGATAACAGGAGACCCCCCATGCCCCTCAAATATCTGCACACGATGGTCCGGGTGAAGGATCTGGAGAAATCCATGGCCTTCTACGAGCTGCTGGGCCTCAAGGAGACCCGGCGCTGGGAAAACGAGCAGGGCCGTTTCACCCTGATCTTCATGGCGCCGCCGGGCCAGGAGGAAACCCCGCTGGAGCTGACCTACAACTGGGACGGCGACGACGCGCTGCCCGATGACAGCCGCCATTTCGGCCATCTTGCCTATGGGGTGGACGATATCTATGCCACCTGCCAGCACCTGATGGACAATGGCGTCACCATCAACCGGCCGCCGCGCGACGGGCATATGGCCTTCGTGCGTTCGCCCGACAACGTCTCCATCGAACTGCTCCAGAACGGCGAGTCGCTGGCCCCGGCAGAACCTTGGGCCAGCATGGAAAACACCGGCCACTGGTAGGCGCCGGCGGCCGCGGGGCCCGGTGCGGACCGGCTTAACAAAAACAAATCTGCCCTCCGGCTTGCACCGGAGGGCGATCGGGCGGCTTCGCGCGGCGCGCGTGTCTCCGCCCCCTCAGGCCCGGCGGGTCTGGGATCCGAACGTCAGCGTCACCTGCGAACGCTGCCCGGCGATAAAGGGGCTGCCGCCATCAGGACCGTCGTCGTCCTCTTTTTCTTCCTCATCAAGCAAGGCCGCCCGCATGTCGTCCAGATCGGCGCTGTGCAAAAAGCCCGCACCGCTCAGCGGATGGGGATACTGAAACATCACCGCGGCCTCCCTATGCGGACTGCTGCTGCGTGAAGCCCGGAAGCCCGGTGCGGCGCAGCTGGCTCAGGCAGCGCATGATCTCGTCCTTGGTCCGCAGGCGCTGGCGCTTCAGCCCCTGCAGCATCATGCTGCACGGCGACGGGCGTTTCAGCTCCTTGGCGATTTTCGCCTTCAGCGACTGGTGCTTCAGGCGCAGCTTGGCCAGCCTCACCTGCAGCGAGAAAACCTTTACCCGTGGACTGTTCTTCATCAATTGCCTCCTTTTTCAAGTACCGGCGGCACACCACCCCGCCGCCTGACCCAAAAGATGGGCTGCATTTGCTTTTTAAGAAGCCAATAGTATTGTGAATAAAGATAGGTTTTACCTATTCAAAGAAATGGAGGGCCACAGATGCCGGAGATCACCCTGCGCCAGCTGCGCTATTTCTCTGTCCTCAGCAAAGCCCTGCAATACCGCAATGCGGCGCGGCAGCTGGGCATCAGCCAGCCCTCCCTCAGCCTGCAGATCGCCGCCCTGGAAAAAGCCCTGGACACGCGCCTGATCGAACGGCGGCGCAGCGGCCTGATCCTGACGCCGGCAGGACGGGACACCGCCCTCCAGGCCGAAAGGATCCTGCAGGATGTGGAACGGCTCAGCCAGACAGCGGGGGCTTCCGGCACCCAGCTTGAGGGCACCCTGCGGCTCGGCTCTTCGCCGACCATCGGCCCTTACCTGCTGCCGCGGGTGCTGCGGCGCCTGCACCAGTCCTTCCCGGACCTCAAGCTGGTCATCCGCGACGCCCCCCCGCGTGAGCTGACGGAGGATCTGCTGGCGGGCCGGCACGATCTGATCCTGACCCAGCTGCCGGTGCCGCGCGATGACATCCGCCACACCTTCCTGTTCCGGGAGCCGCTGAGCCTGGCTGTGGCCCGGGATCACCCTCTGGCCGGCCAGCAGCGGGTGAAGACCGCCGATCTGGCCGGGGAGAACCTGCTCAGCCTCAACCCCTCCTACACGCTCAGCCGCCAGGTTTCGCATCTCAGCGCGGCGTCGGGGGCACACCTGCGAGAGGACTTCGAGGGCACCAGTCTCGATGCGCTGCGCCAGATGGTCTCGCTTGGCATGGGCGTCACCCTGCTGCCCGCTTTGTATGTCGGCTCCGAAGTCAAACGCGGCGAAGGCGATGTCGCAGTGATCCCGATGCAGCCGGTGCTTTACCGGCAGGCCGGCCTGGCCTGGCGCCGCAGCAGCGGCAGCCCGCCCGCCTTCCTGAAGCTCGCAGACTTCATCCGCAGCGTTGCCGAACAGGAATTTTCCGATCAGGTGATCCTGTAAGCCCGGACACAGGCCAGGCCGCGCGGGGGCCGCCGTGAACCGCATCTGTCCGCCTGCCGGCAAGGCCCCAGGCCAGCGCCCGGTCCGCTTCCGGCAGCCCCATCCCCACCCCAGACAGCCCGGCCCGACCGGCCAATGCAGCCCGCCCGCCAAAGCCGCCGGCCCGGCCAACGCATCCAGCGTGATGGAGCTGCGCCTGGGCGGCCCCGGTTGCGCAATTGACCGCACCGCCCGGCGCAACGCAAAAAACCGGCACAGCGCCTGACGGTGCTGTCCGTGCCCGGCGGTGCAATGACCCGCCTTCCGGTTTTCTGAAAAACACAAACCAATAATAATATCCGCATCAGCGGCACAAGCCGCCGCAAGGCAACCCCCTTACGCGGGAACAAGGGCGGTCACTTCTGCAACCTCCAGCCGCGGCCCCGCTCGGGTCCCGGCGCTTTGCCCTTCAATACACCCGGAACACGGTTTCCCCTCATGCCCGGTTCTGGCCTGCCGGTGCTTTGCCAGCATTTACGGCCCGTCGCCGCCGGAATCATCGCCCGGCCTGCGCCTTAGTAGATATAGCGGATCTGATCCGACCAGTAGCGCTCCACCCGCTTCAGCGAGGCGGTGATATCCTCGATCCCCTCCGAGGAGATCACGTTCTTGCCTTCCAGCCCTTCGGCATGGCGGGCGAACAGCGCCGACACGATATCGCGGATCTCACGGCCGCGCTGGGTCAGCCGCACCCGCACCGAGCGGCGGTCGATCTCGCAGCGCTGGTGGTGCATATAGCCCATCTCGACCAGCTTCTTGAGATTGTAGCTGACATTGCTGCCCTGATAGTAGCCGCGGGTCTTCAATTCCCCGGCGGTCACCTCATTGTCACCGATGTTGAACAGCAAAAGCGCCTGAACCGCATTGATTTCCAGCACGCCGACGCGTTCAAACTCGTCCTTGATGACATCCAGCAGCAGACGGTGGAGACGCTCGACAAGGGCCAGCGCCTCCAGGTAGCCAGTCATGAAACCTTTGCGGTCCGTCCGGCTAATTGGCATTTCCATACTCATTCGCATCTCCGACTCGAATTTGCTTCTGAGGTAAGATGCCAACAATTCCCGAAAAATCGGTTAAGCTGGTATTTTATTATTTTTGGTACGTTTGCGCTATGTCCGCGACCAGTGCGCGGAACCGCTCCTGCGGCTCCGCCTGGCCGGTGACCCACTGGTACAGATCCTGGTCGTTCTCGTGCAGCAGCTGGTCATAAAGATCCAGCTGCGCAGCGTCCATCTGCTCCAGATTGGCGGCTGCAAAGGCCGACAGCAGGATATCCATTTCCTTGATACCCCGGCGCATAGAGCGCATCTGCAGCCGCTTCAGGCGAATGGTCCGGTCTTCCTGCATTCTGGTCTCAAGCAACTTCTGTGGTCTGGCCGTCGTTGACCTGCAGCAGGGTCCGCAGCTTTTTCTCCAGCCGCGCCGCCCGCTCCGCATTTTGGCGCATTTCGCTGCGCAGGTCGCGCAATTCGTTCAGAATGCTCGTGAAATCGCCTGCCTCCAGCTCCAGCGGCGCCGGTTCTGACATGCCTTCGCCCTCGCCGGTCAGCAGCCAGGACATCGACACGTTCAGCACGCCCGCCAGCATCGTCAGCTTGTTGGCGCGCGGCTCCGCCAGGTCGCGTTCCCAGGCGCTGAGGGTGGACTTCTTGATCCCAAGCCGGCGCGCAAGCTGGCCCTGGGTCATTCCGGCAGCTTCCCGTGCAGCCGCCACGCGGTCGCCAAATGTCGCTGCGTCCGGGCCGTACCAGTCTGTAGTCCGCTCCGTCATTGCCAGTTCTCCTCATCCAGTTTGAACGCGGCTTGATCGCCGTCCAGCCGCACCCTATGACAGTTGCGAGCAACATACAAACCGAGGCCGCAGACCATGTCTTTCCTGTCCGAGACCTTATCCCGCGTCAAACCGTCACCGACCATTGCAATGACGGCCAAGGCAGCCGAGCTGAAGGCAGCCGGACGCGATGTCATCGGTCTCAGCGCCGGCGAGCCGGATTTTGACACGCCGCAGAATATCAAGGACGCGGCCGTTGCCGCCATCGCCGCGGGCAAGACGAAATACACCGCCCCCGACGGCATCGCAGAGCTGAAACAGGCGGTCTGCGCCAAGATGAAGCGCGACCACGGGCTGGACTACACGCCGGCGCAGGTCTCCGTCGGCACCGGCGGCAAGCAGACGCTCTATAACGCGCTGATGGCCACCCTGAACGAAGGTGACGAGGTGGTGATTCCCGCCCCCTACTGGGTTTCCTACCCCGACATGGTGCTGCTGGCGGGCGGCACCCCGGTGATTGCCGAAACCTCGCTTCAGACCAGTTTCAAGCTGACCGCGGATCAGCTGGAGGCGGCAATCACTCCCAAGACCAAATGGTTCATCTTCAACTCCCCCTCCAACCCCACCGGCGCAGGCTACAGCCGGGAGGAGCTGAAGGCGCTGACAGACGTGCTGCTGCGCCACCCGCATGTCTGGGTGATGACCGACGACATGTATGAGCATCTGGCCTATGACGGGTTTGAATTCTGCACCCCCGCCCAGGTGGAGCCGCAGCTTTATGACCGCACCCTCACCTGCAACGGCGTCTCCAAGGCCTATGCGATGACCGGCTGGCGGATCGGCTATGCCGCAGGCCCGGAGAAACTGATCGCAGCCATGCGCAAGGTGCAGTCGCAGTCCACCTCCAACCCCTGCTCGGTCAGCCAATGGGCCGCGGTGGAAGCGCTGAACGGCACCCAGGACTTCCTCGCGCCCAACAATGAAACGTTCGTCCGCCGCCGCGATCTGGTGGTGTCGATGCTGAATGAAATCGACGGCATCTCCTGCCCCACGCCCGAAGGCGCGTTCTACGTCTACCCCTCCATCGCCGGGCTGATCGGCAAGACCACCCCTGCGGGCAAGGTGATTGAAACGGACGAGGATTTTGCCACCGCCCTGCTGGAAGAGGCCGATGTCGCCGTGGTCTTTGGAGCGGCCTTCGGCCTGTCGCCGAACTTCCGCGTCAGCTACGCCACCTCGGACGCAGCGCTGGAGGAGGCGTGCCGCCGCATCCAGACCTTCTGCGCCGCGCTGACCTGACAGGAGACACGGCATGAGCGCCGATCTGCCGGAGTATTATTTCCGCGTCCGCGAAAACGGCGCTTTTGTGTTCCGCGTCGATACCGAGAACCGCCAGCGGCGGATCGAGATGGACCAGATCGCCGTTGTGAACATCCGCAACGGCGAGATCAAACCGCACGGCCAGCGCCAGCTGAGCGATCAGGACATTGCCGAGATCAAGTCGTGGATGGCGGCCCGCACCGCCACCCTCGCCGCCCGCGATACCGACGACATCCACCGGGCCATCGACCATCTGAACCTGACCGCCCACTGGGCCAACAGCCGCGCCACCGATGAGCAGCTGGAGGAGGTCACCGACGCGCTGCTGCTGGCCATGCACGACCTGCGCAGCGTGCTGGTGCGCAAGAAGGCCGACCGCCTGATGAAGGACCGAGGCGGCGAATAAGCCACCCGCATCGCGACCGGTTCAGCCGCAAAACAGCGAGCGCACCGAATAAGACCGGAACCGCGCGGGCGGCGGCGGCCGGCCGCGGCTGTCCAGCCCCGAAGCACGCGGCGGCAGCAGCGGATTTCCCAGCAAAAACAGGCTGCGCTGCCACTGCTCCAGCGGCGTTCCCGCCTGCGGCCCGCCCAGTTGCAGCCGCCACTGCAGATGCAATATGCCCCGTGAGCGCGCATCGCCGCCCAGCTGGAACAGGCCGCTTGCGCTTGCGGGCTCAGGCTGCGGCTCCGCGCCCTCCACGCTGGCGATCTGGCAAATGTGCTGGGCCGTCACCGCCGCCCCCAGCCCGCCGCCCGGCTGCTGCCGTATCAGAGTGACGGCGTGACCGGCCTTGATGCCTGCCCCGCGGATGGCAAACTCCAGCACCTGCGGCAGCTCATACCACCGGGTCTGCACACCCGGCCCGAACAGCCGCTCCTCGCCCTGCCAGTGCGCGCCGCTGGCAAACCGCAGCACATAGCGCCCCGGCGGCACCAGCACCTTGAAGAATGCGCCGCCCTCGATATAGGCCGCCAGCGCCGCCGCGCCGGTCTCCGCATCGCTGAGGGTGAGGTAATAATCCGCCCCCGCCGGCGTCTTCACCTGCAAGGGAAACACGGCGGGCAGCCCGGTGCGGTTCCACATCAGCCCGGCCCGCGGCGGTTCTGCCATCAGTGCCAGCGGCACGAGGCAGGCCAGCAGCACGGCCAGCAGCCGGCCCGCGCATTTTTCTGCACACCTGAACGTCATCGCAGCCTCCTTCCCGACGTTGCGGCGGGGGTGCCGTCAGCCTAGCACAAATGCAGCGCGGCCAGCCCAGCCGCCCTGCAATACCTCGCGCCCCTGCCTGCCCGCCCGGCACCGGAACAATCGGCCAGCCGGGGCGTTGTTTCTCTGTCCACACGAAGAACAGGAGCAAGACCATGCAACAGGCTCAACACGGCTCTGGCGGCAGCCTCGTCTCCTCCAATGACGTCACCGGCACCGCCGTCTACGATAAAACCGGCGAAAAGGCGGGCACCATTGACCACCTGATGATCGACAAGTCATCCGGCAAGGCCGTCTACGCGATCATGACCTTCGGCGGCTTCCTGGGCCTTGGCGAACGGGAATTCGTGATCCCCTGGGGGGCGCTCTCATACGACAGCGGCCTGGACGGGTTCCGCACCAGCATCACCCCGGATCAGCTGAAAAGCGCCCCGGCGCAGTACGAGGGCTGGCACCGCGACCGCAACCACGAGGAAAGCATCTACGATCATTACCACGTGCCCTATTACTGGTTCTGATTGCCCTGCCCCTCTCCGGCGCCCCTATTCGGCGATGTCTTCCGCCCACAGCTCCGGCTTCTCGCGGATGAACCGCTGCATCAGCGCGATGCAGTCCGGGTCTTCGGCAATCACCACCTCGACACCGCGGGCGCGCAGGAATTCTTCATTGCCGCCAAAGTTCTGCGTGTCGCCGATCACCACCCGCGGGATGCCGAACTGCACGATGGTGCCGCTGCACATCATGCAGGGCGACAGCGAGGTATAAAGCACCGTATCGCGGTAGGAGGTCTGCCGCCCCGCCTTGCGCAGCGCATCCATCTCGCCATGCGCAATCGGGTCGCCCTTCTGCACCCGCTGGTTGCGCCCCTGCGCCACCACCTGTCCGCCGCGCGCCAGCACCGAGCCGATCGGGCAGCCGCCCTCGTCGAATCCCGCCTTGGCTTCCTCATAGGCGATCCGCAGCAGGCGCCTGTCGTCGTCGGTCATCATGGGCAAGGGGCTTTCCGGTTGAAAATCAGACTGTTCCAGAACCCTGCCCGCAGGACGCCAAACGGTCAACCCCACGCCGCGGCGCGCAGCAAGAGGCTGGAGCGAACCGCCGTCCCGTGCCACACTCGCCCAGGCCGGGCCGTGCCCCGGACGATCCCTGGGAGGGCCGCCATGTATGTCGCCGGATTCGTGATCCCCGTGCCCGAAGAAAACTTCGAGGCGTATAAGGCCTGGGCCAGAACCAGTGCCGAGCTGTTCCGGGAATACGGCTGCCTCGAGTCCGTCGACTCCTGGGAGGACAACGTGCCCGACGGCCAGAACACCGATTTCCGCCGCGCCGTCGCCGCCCGCCCGGGGGAGCGGATCGTCTTCTGCTGGCAGGTCTGGCCCAGCCGCGAGGAAATGGAGGACGCCGAGGCGCGGATCGCCAAGGACACCCGTTTCGACATCCCGGTCGAAATCCCCTTTGACCACCGCCGCCTGATCCTGGGCGCGTTCTCCCCCATCCACATCATGGGCCGCAGGGAGGACTGAAAAGCGCCATGCGGCCCTGCCCGGTTTACGCGGGCTTTGCCCCCACCCGTTTGATCGACTTGCCCCAGAACCGCTTCATAAGGAACAGCCCCGCTGCGGTAAGCCCCGCAACCAGCCCCATCCAGACGCCGGCGCCGCCCCAGCCGAGCACGAACCCCATGACATAAGAGGCCGGGATACCCACTGCCCAATAGCTGAGCACCGCAATCACCATCGGAACCCCGGTGTCCTGCACCCCGCGCAGCAGGCCCAGCGCAACCGCCTGCATCCCGTCCATCATCTGAAACAGCGCCGCCGCCGCCAGCAGGCCGCCGCCGATCAGCAGGATCTGATCCTTCTGCGGGTCGGCCGGGTCCAGAAACAGCGACATCAGCGGGCCGGGGATGGCCAGGAACAGGGTGATCCCCACCACTGAGACCGCCAGCGACATCGCCGTCACCACCTTGCCGCCGCGCGCCATATGCGCCCGGTCGCCGCGGCCAAAGGCATTGCCCGCGCGGATGGTGGCGGCATTGGACAGCCCCAGATGCACCATGAACGTCAGCCCCGCCAGCGAGATCGCGATCCCATGCGCCGCCAGCGGCACCGTGCCCAGCCAGCCCATCATCATCGCCGAGGCCGCAAACAGGCTGCTCTCGCTCAGCGTCGTGAGGCCGATCGGCGCTCCCATCCGGAACACCCGGGCCAGCATCTCCCAGTCGGGCCGCTGGAAGTTCTTCAGCAGCTCATGCTCCGGCAGCGCTTTCAGCGCATAGGCCAGCACCAGCGCAAAGGACACCCCGTTGGTCACGAGGGAGGCAATCGCCGCCCCGGTGATCCCCAGCTCCGGCGCGCCCCAGTTGCCGAAAATCAGCGCATAGTTCACCAGCGCATTCAGCACCGCCCCGATCACCGACAGCCACAGCACGATCTGGGTCCGCTCCAGCGCCGCCAGATAGGATTTGGCGACCATGTACAACAGCGCCGGAAAGACCGACCAGCCGGCGATCCGCAGATACGCCGCCGCCGCATACGCCACCTCCGGCTCCTGCCCCAGCAAGAGCAGGATCGGCTCCGACCACCACAGCAACGGCATCGCCAGCGCGCCATAGGCCAGCGACAGCCACAGCCCCATCCGGGTGGAGCGGCGGATCTGCCGCTCCTCGCCCGCGCCGGCCGCAGCCGCCACCATCGGCATCACCGCAAAGGCAAAGCCGGAGCCGAGGAGGAAAATCGAAAAGAAATAGGTCGAGCCGAGCGTCACCGCCGCCAGCTCCTCCACCCCGTACCAGCCCAGCATCACCGTATCGGTGAGGCCGATGGCAAACTGCGCCACATGGCCGCCGATCAGCGGCAGGCCAAGAACGGCGATTGCCCGGGCGTGGCCGCCGGGGGACATTTCGGAGTGTGCGACCGTTAACTTGCTCATGAAGCCAGCCTTAGGCCCGCCGAACAGTTCCGGCAAGAGCAGAGTCTCCTTGCCCCCCGCACAGGCCCATGGTGGTATTCTGCACAGACCGCCCCACCGTTTGCAGGAGCCTTTTCAAATGACCGACCCCTTTGCGCAGCTGATCCCCGATGCCCGCGCCTTCCTGACGGAGCTGTCGCAGGACAACAGCCGCGACTGGTTCACCGCGCATAAGGACCGGTATGAAGCGCAGCTGAAATCCCCCGCCCTGCTGCTGCTGGACGAGGTCGCGCAGGCGATCACCAAGCGGACCGGCAGGCAGGCGGTGCCCAGATTGTTCCGCCCCCAGCGCGACATCCGGTTCTCCAAGGACAAGACGCCCTACAAGACCCACCTGCACATGATGTGGACGGTGAACAGCGCAGGCTGCGCGCTGTTCTTCGGCATCGACCCCAAGTCCTGCACCACCGGCGGCGGCATCATGAACTTCACCAAGGCGCAACTGCCTGTCTGGCGCACCGCGGCCGACGGCGAAACCGGGGATGAGGCCGCAGCCCTGGTGGACATCCTCGCGCTCAAGGGCTTTGCCTCTAATGAGCCCGAGCTGAAACGCGTCCCCGCCCCCTATGGCAAGGCCCATCCCCACGGCCACCTGCTGCAGCGCAAGTCGCTGACCTTCTGGCACGAGATGAGCCCGCGCGAACAGGCCGCCCCGATGGCGGCGCTGATGTCCGCCTACCTGACGCTGGAGCCGATGTTCAAACTTCTGGAAGACGCACTGGAATCCTGAGCCTCACAGCGCCCGCAGCATGATCTGAAAGGCCAGCACGGCCACCACACCGCCCGCCAGGATCTCCAGCACCGCGGCTGCCCGCAAGGCACCCGTCCCTTGCATCTGCGCCAGCGTTCCCTTGCGCATGGTGACGGCAGCGGCCGCCACGGCGACCGTGACCGTGGCCGTGCCCAGCCCCATGGCAAAGGCACCGGCGATGCCGGACCACAGAACGCCCATCCGCCAGGTCAGCAGCAGCAGGAACACCGCCCCGGTGCAGGGCCGCAGCGCCACCGCGCCCACAATCGCCAGCGCATCGCGCAGCGAGTGGACATTGGCCGCCTCCTCCGCCGTTGGCCCGTGCCGGTGCCCGCAGGAGGAACACACCTCCCCAGCCTGATGACCATGGTGGTGATGGCCGTGTGCACCGTGTCCGCCAGCCCGGCTGCCCAGCAGCCGCCGCAGGCCCCGCGCCAGCAGCCACAGGCCCACCAGCGCAATCAGCCCATAGGACAGCGGCGCCAGCACATCCTCTGCCGCGCTGGTCAGCTGCTCGCGGCCCCAGTCCAGCAGCATCAGCCCGCCCGCCACCAGCAAGACCGCCGTGGCCGCCTGCGCCAGCGAGGACGCCAGCGCCAGCCCGGCCAGCCGCGCCAGCGGCACCGGCTTGCCCATGCCGTAGCCGCCGATCACCAGCTTGCCATGGCCCGGCCCGGCGGCGTGGAAAAACCCGTAGGCAAAGCACAAGGACAACAGCGCCGTCAGCGCCCCCGGCTCACCCGCGCGCAAGGCCCGCAGCCCCCGCGCCATCGCGTTCTGCGCCTCCCGCTGGCCTTCCGCCGCCCAGGCCGACACCAGCCCGGCGCCGCCAAACCCCCAGAGCCAGACCGCCAGACCCGCCACGCCCAGCGCAGCTATGGCCAGGAAAATCCGCACCTTACGCCCCGCAGCTCAACCGCACGGTATCGGCAAAGGCCTCTCCCACCTCCGGATAGGCGTCCTCTGCCTGGTCCGCAGGCATCGCATAGAGCAGCTCCTCCACCTTGGTATAGGCCGCATCCAGATCCGGCGGCGTGACGCTGGCCTGGCAGCCGCCCGAAACCTCCAGCCCGCCGGTCATCGTGTAAGCGGTGTAATAGCCCGGATCATAGGCCTTGATCACCACGCCATCGGCGGCCTGCGGCTCTGCCAGCACGCGGCGGTGCCGGGTGGTGATGCGCCCGTCCGCCACTTCGGTGGCCAGATGCTCCGGCGCGCCCAGTTCCAGCGCTTCGCCCGCCCGGGTCAGATAGGTGTCGCCCTGAAACCCCTCGACCCAGGCCATGTCGAACCCCCGCAGCTTCGCCAGCTCCTGCGCCGTCAGCGCGCCGTCGTAATCGCCATCCAGCCCCCGGTCCTCGAAGATCAGCAGCGAATAGAACTCGTCATAGGCCCAGGTGATCTCGACCGCCTCCAGCTGCCCGGAGTCCGAGACAATCAGCTTCAGGGCAGTATCGACAAAGATATGCGGATGCGACCCGGCATCCTGTGGGGCCAGCACTGCAGCGGCCAGCAAGGGAATAATACGCTTCATGGGTCAAAGCTTTACGCCTCCGGCGGCAGCCCCGCAACTGCGGGACCGCGCCGCAGGCGAGGATCAGCGCGCCCGTGTGCCGGGATGCAGCGCCTTGCCCAGGATGTGGTCGGACTGATGGATCACGTGATGCGCCTGCCCGACGATCAGCGGATCCGGATCCTGCACGATCGCAGCGTCCTTGCCCGGATAGTCGAGCGACGCCAGGAAATGCCGCATACAGTTGATCCGCGCCCGCTTCTTGCAGTTGGACTTGATCACCGTCCAGGGCGCATCGGCGGTATCGGTGTAAAAGAACATCGCCTCCTTGGCCTCGGTGTAGTCATCCCATTTGCCCAAGGATGCCTTGTCGATCGGCGACAGCTTCCACTGCTTCAGCGGATCTGTCTCGCGCGCGCCAAACCGCCGTTTCTGCTCTTCCTGGGTGACCGAGAACCAGTATTTGTACAGCCGGACACCTGAGCGCACCAGCATCCGCTCGAACTCCGGCGCCTGGCGCATGAATTCCAGGTACTCGTTTGGCTCGCAAAAGCTCATCACCCGCTCGACGCCTGCGCGGTTGTACCAGGAGCGGTCATAGAACACGATCTCGCCAGCCGTCGGCAGATGCTGCACATAGCGCTGGAAATACCACTGCCCGCGCTCCTCGTCCGAGGGTTTGTTCAGCGCCACCACCCGGGCTGAGCGCGGGTTCAGGTGCTCGGTGAACCGCTTGATGGTGCCGCCCTTGCCTGCCGCATCGCGGCCCTCGAACAGCATCACGAACTTTTCGCCGCTCTCCTGCGCCCACAGCTGCACCTTCAGCAGCTCCGCCTGAAGCCGCGCCTTCTCCGTTTCATAGGCCCGGCGCGCCATCTTTCGCGGGTAAGGATACTCGCCGCTCTCAAAGGCCCGGCGGATATCCTCCGCGCTTGGCGGCCGCGGCGCGGCCCGCACCGGCTTCTGCACTGTCCCTGACGCTGTCCCTGCGGCGCTGTTCACAATTGTCTCTGCTGCGGCGTCCATAAAAAGCTCCCTCTTTCAATCTGCGCCGCAACCATAGCGCCGCTGCCGCCGGCCCGCCCTGACCTGCATCAAAAGATGTGCGGTTTGCACACCAAAAGCGGCCCCCTGGGGCCGCTTGATCCGTTTCATCTGGCTGTAAATATCCCGGGGTGAGGCCCGCAGGGGCCGAGGGGCAGCGCCCCTCAGGTGTGGCCCCAGTCGTCCGGGTTTTCCGAATTGTTCGGGCTCAGCCCCAGCACATCCCCCCTGGTGGAGCACCCCAGCCCCAGCACCGTCCGGTTGGCATAGGCGAAATAGGCGGTCACCTGGTTGATCTCCAGGATCTCCCCGTCGTCAAAGCCTGCCTCCCGCAGCGCCGCGATATCCGCCTCTGTCACGCTGGCGGCTTCCTCCGTCAGCCTCCGCGCATATCCCATCGCCAGCACCTGCGCCGCCTCCAGCGGCGCCGCCTCCAGCTCGCGCGCTTCGATCGCAGCCCGGATCGCCCGCCCGCGCGCCTCATCCCCCAAGAGCCGCTGCAACCCCGCGAAGTGATGCTCGACGCAATAGGCGCAATCGTTCAGCGACGACACCCACACCCCCAGCACCTCCAGAAACCACTTCGGCACCTTGTTGCCGGTGTGGTGCAGCACATTCTTGTACACCGCCATATGGCCTTCCATCGAATGCGGCCGCAGGGAATGCACCATCATGATGTTGTCGACATTGTTGCCCGGCCCGGTCACCCGCTCATAGAGCTTCTTCAGCTTGCCGGTTGCCTCTTCAAACGGAACGGTCCTGATCCAGGCCATGTCTCTCTCCCTGACTGTTTGGCCGGGAGAGTAGCGGCTGCCAACAGCAATGGAAGGCAAAACGGAGCGTCAGATCCCGCCCGGCCCCGGGACGTGAGGCGCGGGCCTCACTCCGCCGCTTCCCGTGCCACCGCAGCAATGGCCGCCCGCACATCCGCCTCGCGGCTGCGGTGGTTGGTGATCGCGGCGCGCAGCAGCACGCGGCCGCCTGCGCGGGTGGTCGAGAACACCGCCTCGCCGCTTTCCTGCAGGGTCTGGGCAATGCGCGCATTCACCTGCGACTGCGCCTCCGGCGCCAGATCGCGGCGCGCGGTGAAGACGCAGACGTTCGACACCACCGGCGCCCCGAGTTCCATCAGGGGCTGCGCCTCCACCTCTGCGGCCATCAGTGCCGCCAGCTCGCAATTGCCGGTGATCGCCTCGGAAAACGCCGCCTCGCCGTAGGTTTCCAGCGCCGTCCAGACCTTCAGCGCCCGGTTGCCGCGGGACAAATCAATCCCGTAATCGCAAAACCAAGGCTCGCCGCCCGCCAGCCCGCGCTCGGCGCCTTCCAGATAGGCGGGCCGCGCCGCAAAGGCCGCCCGGTGCTCATCCTCGTTGCGCAGCAGCGCCATGCCGCAGTCATAGCCCACATACATCCACTTGTGGAAATCCAGCGCAATGCTGTCGGCCCGCCCGATCCCGTCCGACAGCGACCGCCACGGCTCCGCCGCGATCCGGGTCCAGGCGCCAAAGGCCCCGTCCACATGCAGCCACAGCCCCAGCGCCGCCGCAGCATCGGCCAGCGCGTTCAGATCATCGAACAGCCCCAGGTCCACGGTGCCCGCATTGCCCACCACCAGAAAGGGCACCGCGCCCGCAGCCTTGTCGCTTGCAACCATCTCCGCCAAAGCCGCGCAGTCCAGCTTGCCGTCCGCCAGCGGCACCATGCGCAAGCTGTCCGAGCCGATGCCCAGCAGTTCCACCGCCTTCAGCGTCGCATTATGCACGCCCGCGCCCGCATAGGCGGTCAGCCGCACCGCGCCCTGCCCCTGCTTGCGCAGATCCTTCAGCACCCTGAGCCGCGCCGCCTGAAAGGCAATCACCGTCGCCTGCGAGGTGCCGGTCACCAGAATGCCGCTGGCGCTCTCGGGCAGTCCCATCCTGGCCCGCGTCCAGTCGACCACCGCGCGCTCCATGTAGTTCGCGCCATGATCGCGCCCGCCCATATTGGCATTGACCGCCGCCGCCGCCAGGCTGCTGATCAGGTCCGAGGCCAGCCCCGATCCCTGCACCCAGCCCCAGAACCGCGGATGGGTGTTGCCGCCATGATAGGGCAGCACGTCGCTCATAATCCTATCCACGGTCTCCCGCGGGCCGCGCGCTTCCGCGGTCACCGCATAGCGGGCGCCGATATCCTCCGGCACCGGCTGCCAGGGACGCTCCGCCGCCTGCTGCATCTGGTCCAGCGCCGCCTCCAGCATTCTCTGCGCCTCAGCCCGGAATGCCGCCCAGTCCTGCGTCTTGATTCCCTTCTCAGCCACCCGGCGGCCCTCCTCCTGCCCTTCGCTGGCCGATGTGTAGACCGCACCCCCCCGCGCCGCACGGAAAATATCGACGCACCCGGATAAACGGAACTTACCTTGGAAGGTTTGAAAACTCGCTCACGGCCGCAACTGATCCAGACGAACGTTGACACCTTGCGGCATGTTCGGCCCGGCAGCACGCCGGGCGCTGCCCGCACCGTATAAGTTTCAAGGCACTAGAAAGCCCCGCCCGGCCTTATCCACAGCCCCCTGCACCCCTCTTCCACCCGGCTGCGACACCTGCCATAATGGCCGCCAATCAAAACCAAGGAAGAGCAGTTCCAGCACATGGCCGACGATCTCCTCAGCACGCCTGCAGCCGATACCTATGACGCCTCCTCGATCGAAGTTCTGGAAGGCCTCGAACCGGTCCGCCAGCGCCCCGGCATGTATATCGGCGGCACCGATGAGCGCGCGCTGCACCATATGGTGGCGGAGATCCTCGACAACTCGATGGACGAGGCCGTCGCGGGCCACGCCAACCGGATCGAGGTGACGCTGCACGCGGACTATTCCGTCACCATCTCCGACAACGGCCGCGGCATCCCGATCGACCCGCACCCCAAGTTCCCGGACAAATCCGCGCTGGAGGTGATCCTCTGCACCCTGCACGCGGGCGGCAAATTCTCCGGCAAGGCCTACCAGACCTCCGGCGGCCTGCACGGCGTCGGCTCCTCCGTGGTGAACGCGCTGTCGGATTCCATGGTCGTGCAAGTGGCCAAGAACAAGGAGCTGTTCGAACAGCGCTTCTCCCGCGGCCTGCCCCTCGGCCCGGTTGAGAAGATCGGCGCCGCCCCCAACAAGCGCGGCACCTTCGTGACCTTCCACGCCGACGAGCAGATCTTCGGCTCCCACCGCTTCAAGCCCAAGCGCCTGTTCACGCTGGTGCGCTCCAAGGCCTACCTGTTCTCCGGCGTTGAAATCCGCTGGAAATCCGAAATCGACGATGGCGAGACCCCGACCGAGGCCACCTTCCACTTCCCCGGCGGCCTCAAGGACTATCTGACCGAAGTTCTCGGCAAATCCTCCGTCTACGCAGACCAGCCCTTCGCGGGCAAGGTCGAGTTCCGCGAGAAATTCAACGCGCCGGGCTATGTCGAATGGGCGATCAACTGGACCCCGTCGCGCGACGGTTTCACCCAGTCCTACTGTAACACCGTCCCCACGCCCGAGGGCGGCACCCATGTTGCGGGCTTCTGGGCCGCGATCCTAAAGGGCATCAAGGCCTATGGCGAGCTGGTCAACAACAAGAAAGCCGGCAACATCACCCGCGACGACCTGATGGCGGGCGGCTGCGCGCTGGTCTCCTGCTTCATCGCCGACCCCGCCTTCGTCGGCCAGACCAAGGACCGCCTGTCGACCGAATCCGCCGCCAAGATGGTGGAAAACTCGGTCCGCGACCATTTCGACAACTGGCTGGCCGCCGACACCAAATCCGCGGGCGCCATCCTCGACTTCCTGGTCCTGCGCGCCGAGGAACGCCTGCGCCGCAAGCAGGAGAAGGAAACCCAGCGCAAGTCCGCCACCAAGAAGCTGCGCCTGCCGGGCAAGCTGACCGACTGCACCTCCAAGGACCGCGCCGGCACCGAGCTGTTCATCGTCGAGGGCGACTCGGCGGGCGGCTCCGGCAAGGGCGCGCGCAACCGCGTGAACCAGGCGCTGCTGCCGCTCAAGGGCAAGATCCTGAACGTCCTTGGCGCCGCCTCCAACAAGCTCGGCTCCAACGCCGAGATCAACGACCTGTGCGAGGCGCTTGGCGTCGGCCTTGGCAGCAAGTTCAACCTCGACGATCTGCGCTATGACAAGATCATCATCATGACCGACGCGGACGTCGACGGCGCCCATATCGCCTCGCTGCTGATGACCTTCTTCTTCACCCAGATGCGCCCGCTGATCGACGGCGGCCACCTCTACCTCGCCTGCCCGCCGCTGTTCCGCCTGACCCAAGGCGCGAAACGCGTCTACTGCCTCGATGAGGCCGAGCGCGACAAATGGCTGGGAAAGGGCCTGGGCGGCAAGGGCAAGATCGACGTCTCCCGCTTCAAGGGTCTTGGCGAAATGGACGCCAAGGACCTGAAGGAGACCACGATGGACCCGGCCACCCGCAAGCTGATCCGCGTCACCATCGACGAGGACGAGCCCGGCGAGACCGGCGACCTGGTCGAGCGCCTGATGGGCAAGAAACCCGAGCTCCGCTTTCAGTATATTCAGGAGAACGCGAAGTTCGTGGAAGAGCTGGATGTTTGAGGGGCGTTGACATCGCCACTCATGCCAAATAGAACATAATGAGAACACGGAGTCGCTATGGGACAAGATGGTCGAGCCGTCGCGAATTTCGTTCTTGACGTTTGTGACGAAGAAGGAATTTTGGTGACGAACCTTGCACTGCAGAAGTTAGTTTACTTCTGTCATGCTTGGCACCTCGTTGAATTTGATGAACCACTTATCAAACAAAACTTTGAAGCCTGGGATTACGGTCCCGTGCTTCAGTATCTTTACCGAGAGTTCAAGCACTGCGGTCGCTCAGCAATCAGAGCCAGGAGCAAGAAGCTTAATAGGTTCTCAGGCAAGCAGGAGATCGCGCTCTTTGAAGCCCCAAAGGATAAAATAGAATTTCTAAGAAAAGTAATAGGATTTTATGGGAAATTAACGGCGTCACAGCTTGTAGACATCAGCCATGCTGAAGGTGGCCCATGGGACAAAGTATGGAATCACGATGGAAAAATAAATCCAGGGATGAGGATTGAAAACGCGGATATCCGTTCTTACTATTCTACTCTCCCCCGCGCTGCAAAGGTTCAATAAACATGGCTCAGAAAGTTCTCAACGTTCCGTCGGCACAGCACTTGGCGCGGAACTGGCGCGAACGACCTGAGATGATTGCGAATGAGCTGGTTAGGCTGTTCGATAACACGCCAATGTTTAACTACAACGCACTTGTGCACGCGGTCAGGGACTACCTAGTCTTTGGGGTTCCGTTTGATGACGTTGAGAGAGGTATCAGGGAGAAAGTGAAACGGGAAACCGTGCGAAAAAATTTCCTCGAGATTCTGCCTCTGCTTAGACGCCACTTTGAAAATGAAAAACCGGATTTTGTGAATGCAGTTAGCCCACGTTTCTACCCACTTGCTCGTGGTGCGGACGGCAAGACACTGAGCATTCCGTTCAAACCGCCTATGGTATACGGCGTTGGCGGCAAGCTTGTTTTTCCTTGGTTTATTTTCTGGCGCAAAAACCCTCTCAAAGGAGAGAAATTCTCGCTCTTCGTGAGTGTGGTCAAAGAAATTCTGGCGCAAGACCCTGACCTTGAAGACGCAGAGTTTCAAATCTTGGATTTCAGCTCGGTCAAACCCGATCAGCCGCGAATTCTAAGAAGCATTAACGCAAATGACGTTCCGGAAATTTCAGTATCTCGCAGGAACGAGATGCTTGAACAATTTTCGCAAGGTTTCTTTTTGGCGCAGGAGCGCATTGCCGAGCGTCAAGAGAAGAAAGAACGCGCCAAACGCGAACAAGAAAGGCGTGAGGAACACGACCCACGCCAACAAAGTTTCTTCTAGTTTCTATCTTAGCGTCCCCAAAACACTCAAACAGATCCTCTCTGTTAGGGCGCCACATAACATTCACCTGTGTGAAAACACTCCCGCCGGAAGCATTCCAACGCTAGGTCTGCGCCTGCCGGGGGGCAGGCAGGCGCAGACCGGGCCGCAAGCGACCCGGTCAGGGGAACAAGCCGCAACCACCACCATCCAATTTCGACGGGTGCAGGCGGCGGGGCCTCGCACCCGGCAAAGCCGGAAACCCCGCACAGCGCTCCGGCCCGAACGGGCCGTGCTACGGCCGGGAGAATATCACCGTGTCACGCCTGCTATTCATCCCTAGGCCGCGCCGCACCATCCACCAAGGGTGTTGCGCCAAACCCCAATCAACCGCACGCCCCGCTTGCGCGCCCTTAACCCCGCTCTGCCATACTCCAATCCGTCGCGACACACCGGTGCGGACTGACACCCCGCACCACAGGAGATACGGGAGCCCCCAAGACCACCTCTTCATCGGGTGCAGGGGTTTTTCCGCTACACGAGAGCTTTCGAGCGGACATGGGGGCTTGCGACCCCCGCCGGCCCTCCGCCATCTGGCGGCGCCGCCACCTCTTAACCGGCCAGCACATCACGGCCAGACAGTAAAACGGCCCCCCGGCCCCTGACAGACAGACGGGCAGACAGACACCGGACAGGGACACACTCCCGCCCGGCCAAACCCGCGCATCCGGTGACAGCTTCGTGAGGGCTGTTGCCTGAAACCGCTTTCCCTTCCTATGGTCAGGCCAGCCGATCACAGCAGGGACACAGCCATGGCCTTCATCGCGGACAACCAGCTGCCCCTCCTGATCCTGTTCTTCCTCGCGGGCCTCATCGCCACCGCCTTCCTGTTCCGCAAGCCGCCGGGCCACCGGGCCTGGAAACTGGCGGATCTGGTCTGGGTCATGCTGGGCGGATTCGGCGCGCTCGCGGCGGTGATCTCCGGCATCTACGCCGCCGACAGCTCCCGGCTGGAACGCCAGATCGACATCGCCTATGCCGCCACCGCAGCCTTCGACCGCGACGCCGCCCGTTTCCGCCTGCGCTTCTGCGACCCCGCCTATGACACCGACATCGCGGTTCTGTGCGAAAAGGTGGAATTCCTCTCCGCCTCCACCGCGGGCAACGCCGAACTGCCCCTGTTCATCGCGGTGACGGATGAGGTCGCGCCATTGCAGGGCCTCAGCTTCCTGTTCGGCACTTCCCGTTCAGAGATGGACGGCATGAAGGAGATGGAGGCCCAGGCCAGCGCCTTCGACCCGGAGGCGTTCCTGGTCTTCACCGCCCTCGACGCCCCCGCGCAGGCAGCCGTCGCCAACATGCGCCGCAAGGTGCCCGCCATTGCCGGCGACTTTCTGATCATCGCGCGCGCCTATGACGACCTGATCGCCCATGTGTCCAAGCTCAAGGACGAATGGGAATATCTGCAGGACAACGCCCATATCCTGGTCCTGCAGATCATCGCCCTCTGCCTCGTCAGCTTCGCCGCCCCCTTCCGCCTCGGCAAATCCATTGTCGAGCTGCGCGCGCGCCGCTAACCTGACCAGACCCCAACAGGACCCCGCCCATGCGCAGCTTCGACGAGATCTACGCCATTTCCGCAGACCGCCACGGCGGGCCGCAGGGGCTGGAGACAAAGCTCGCCAAACCCGACCCCGAAGTGACCGCGCTGCCCGAGGACCGCTGGCTGTCCGTGATGACCAAATGCATCTTCCAGGCAGGCTTCAACTGGAAAGTGATCGAGGCGAAATGGGACGGGTTCGAGGAGGTCTTCCACCGCTTTGATCCGGGCGCCTGCGCCTTCATGAGCGAGGACGAGTTCGACCGGATCCTGAGCGACCCCCGCGTGGTCCGCAATGGCGCCAAGCTGGCCACGGTCCGCCAAAACGCCGCCTTCCTGATGGACCTGCGCGGCCAGGGCGGCGCGGGCAAGGTGCTGGGCGGCTGGCCCTCCGCCGATTACATCGGGCTGTTGGAGATGCTCAAGACACGCGGCGCCCGGCTGGGCGGCAATACCGGCCAATACGCCATGCGCTTTGCCGGCCGCGACAGTTTCATCCTCAGCCAGGACGTCACCGCGCGCCTCATCGCCGAAGGCGTCATCGACAAACCCGCCACGTCCAAAACCGCGCTGAAGGCGGTGCAGAAAGCCTTCAACACATGGATGGACCAATCCGGCCGCTCCCTCACCGAAATCAGCCGCGTGCTGGCGATGAGCTGCTGAGCTGAGGCGAACCGCATGATCCGCTGCCTGCTCCTCGCCCTCCTGCTCCTCGCCGCCTGCGGCCGCCCGCTGACAGAAACGGAGCGCGCCTATCTGGGCACCCTGCACGGCACCAGCCTCAACCCGGACAGGGTCCGCATCGTGGATGGCGCCCCCTTGGGGCCTATCACCCTGCACCGCACCCCGCGCCCCCGCGTCACCTGCCGCGAGCGCATCCTGCCGCCGGTCCGGGAGGAGATCATCACCACCAAACCCGCCGCCGTCGCCCTGTTCAACCGGATCTTCTTCACCCGCGACTGGTACGTGGAGAACTACCTGCCGGACTACCCGCAGCGGCTGCACCTGGTGGAGGCGATGCTGCTGGCGCATGAGGCCACCCATGTCTGGCAATGGCAGAACCGCAGCCGCACCGGCTATTCCCCGCTGCGGGCGGCGGCAGAGCACGGCCCGGACCGCGACCCCTACCTGTTCGATCTGGAAGGCAGCGCCGATTTCCTCGCCTACGGGTTTGAGCAGCAGGGCGCCATCATGGAGGAATACGTCTGCTGCCGCTCCCTGGCCCCGCAAGCGGAGCGCACCAAGCGGCTGCACAGGATGCTGGCCGCCGCGATGCCGGTCAGCCCGCTGCCGCAAAGCCGCGAAAGCGATGTCTACCTGCCGTGGAAAGGGGCAGAGCTGAACGGAATCTGCAATTGACCCGCCGTTTTCCGCCCCGGAAAACGGCCATAAAAGAAAGATTTTTCATCGCCGGAATCCGCGCCAGCTTCCGGCGCCGCGCCGCAACGTTGCTCTTGTCTTGCCACCGGGGTTGCGGCCACAACTTTGCTGACACCCCTGCAGGAGCCGCGCCATGACTCACTACGCCCTCATCATGCTGGCCGCAGGCCTCGGCATCCCGGTGCTGGCAGCGCTGAACGCCGCGCTCGGCAAGCTGATCGGCTCCCCGGCCTCCGCCGCGGTGGTGCTGTTCCTGATCGCGCTGGCGGCCACCATCCTTTATGCGCTGATCGCCGGCCCGCAGGCGCTGGCCAAGATCCCCGCCGCGCCCAAGCACCTGCTGCTGGCGGGTGTGCTGGTGGCCTTCTACGTCTTGTCGATCACCCATGTCGCGCCGCATTTCGGCGTCGGCAACGCTGTGTTCTTCGTGCTGATCGGCCAGCTGATCTCCGCCGCCGCCATCGACCATTTCGGCTGGTTCGGCGCCCAGGTCAGCCCGCTCACGCTCACCCGCGCCGCAGGCATTTCGGTGATGGCGCTGGGGGTCTGGATCACCCAGATGGCGTGAGGGAAAACGTGATAAAACGCCTCCTTACGTAAATCGCAGCATTCTTGGCGGGCTTCCTGACATGGCTGGGATTCACAGCTGTTGAGGTTATCAACCCGTTTCTTCCTTGGCAGTATCCGGTTCTGGCTCTGTTTACCGGCATGTCCTTTCCGGGCGGCGCGCCACCCGGCCTGCATTATCTCAATCATGCGGCGGAAACCTGGTTTCCTTTCCTCGTGGCCTTCCTGACCGCCTATATCCTGACAAAGAGGAGAGCCAGTGTCCGAGGCGCTCTGGCCCTTTATGCCACCTTCCTCTTTTGGTCTTTTTGCATGGTGGTTCTAGCCGGCGCAGGCATTTCCTTGCCGGCCGTTTTCTGGATCGGGCTTTCCGGAACCTTTGCAGGCGGAGCTATCCTCTATTTTCGTTTGGTTGATCGCTCGTCAGGGACCGGCTCGCCGAAGTAACTCTCCGGCCGGCATGGCACAACGCCTGCTGCCGCCCTCAGCCTGGCGCGCGGCACCGTTCGTTACCAGTGGTCAGAACTGACCACTATTCCAACTGGCGGGAGCATTGGAGCCAGCACGCCGCAGCCGTGACCTCCCGCAATGCCAGACCTGCGGCTTCCGGCGCGGCGCAATATGGTCTTACCCTGAGACCTTCTTCACAAACTGCGACTTCAGCCCGATCGGCCCCACACCCGGCACCTTGCAGTCAATGTCGTGATCGCCGTCCACCAGCCGGATGCCGCGCACCTTGGTGCCGACCTTGATGACCGAGGACGTCCCCTTCAGTTTCAAATCCTTGATCACCGTCACGGTGTCGCCGTCCGCCAGCAGATTGCCGACGCTGTCGCGCACCTCTTTGGTGCCGCCCGCGGCCTCCCCCGCCGCCCACTCATGGGCGCATTCGGGGCAGATCAGCAGGGCATCCACCTGATACGTATAGGCAGAGGAACATTCGGGGCACGGCGGCAAGGTATCAGTCATCCCCCGCAGTTAGCCGGCACGGCGTCTCAGAGCCAGACCGAAATTTCCGGTCCGCGCTGGAACCGCCCCCGTATCCCGGCCTCAGCCGGTCTTGCCGCTGACCTTGATGTTGCCTTGCAGCTGGGCGCCGCTTTCGGTCGACATGCTCTGGGCGGAGACATCCGCCTGCACCTTCGAACCAGCGGCGAGCCGCAGGTCCTCGCACTGGATCCTGCCGCTGTAGACGCCTTCGACGGTGACCGATTTCGCGCTCAGCGCGCCGTCCACGGTGCCGCCTTCCAGCACCGTCACCGCCTGCGCCGACACATCGCCGACCACCCGGCCGCGCACTTCGACGCTGCCCTTGCTGGAGGTGATATTGCCTTCGATCGTCACATCTTTCTCGATTACCGAATTCACCACGTCTCAGCCCTTTCTGCGCATCCCCGGACAGCCTACCCCGCCCAGGGTATTTTGAACAGTTGTTAGCAAACAGCCGCGCCGGGGCCAAAGCCGCAGCTGTCCGGGCGGCAAGGTTCCGCCGCCTTGTCCGCTGGCAGCCGCCTATTCCACCTGCGGAAACAGAAGGAACGCCGCAAACAGCGCAACCGCCGAAGCATCGCGCAACAGCACCACGAGGTCTTTCAGGAGTGAGACCGTCTTCTGCATCTGAACCCGCCGTCACTGGAACCATACCAGGACTGAGTGGACCGGGAGGTTCGCACAGGTCAAATGGCAGGCGAGCGCCTGCCTGCGGGGTGGCGCTGCAACGCTTGTGAGGGGCAGTTTATCCCAGCAACGTCCGTACAAGCTATCTTAGGTCCACTGCACCAGCAAAAGCGCCAGCCCGGTGGGGCGGGCAGGCGCTCGCCCGGCGGCGCTGCGCGCCTTGTTCCGGGCTGAAGTAAATCAGATATCTTGGTTCAATTCTTGCAGTGCAATAATTGGTCGATGATCCCTTCGATAACGTACCCTAACCCATTGAGTTCGCCATCGCTGCCAATGCCCTCCGCAACGAGCTCATCGCTGAGTGCATCCAGTAGGAAATCCAGCTCCTCAGGGCTGAACTCACCCTTTGCTTTGGCGCGGCCCTTGGAGAGTTTGGCATGAAATTTCCCAAGTAGGCCAGGCTTCGTATACCCGCCTTTTGAGAAACGGTCCGCGGGCAAACCATTTAGAAAATCTAGGGCTGCCTGCTCCACCTCAATTTCTATCCGGGCCAAAACACTCTCCTTTCACGGCAACTGCCCCGCCTAAACCGGCACCAGCAGCCCGTTCTCCAGCTTCACCTGCCGATCCATCCGCGCCGCCAGATCCAGGTTGTGGGTGGCAATCAGCGCCGACAGGCCGGTGCCGCGCACCAGCTCCATCAGCGCCGCAAACACCTGATCGGAGGTACCGGGGTCCAGGTTCCCTGTCGGCTCATCCGCCAGCAGCACCCGCGGGGCATTGGCCAGCGCCCGGCAAAAGGCGACCCGCTGCTGCTCGCCGCCCGACAGCGCCGCCGGGCGGTGGTCGGCGCGTGCCGCCAGCCCCACGGTGCCCAACAGCTGCGCCGCCCGCGCCACCGCGGCCTTTTGCGTGGCCCCATTGGCCAGTTGCGGCAGCACGATGTTTTCCAGCGCCGAAAACTCCGGCAGCAGGTGGTGGAACTGGTAGACAAACCCCACCTCCTGACGGCGCACGCGGGTGCGGCGGCGGTCGCCCTTGCGGGTCACGTCCTCACCCGCAACGCGCACCTCTCCCGCGTCCGGCGTGTCCAGAAGGCCGGCAATATGCAACAGCGTCGACTTGCCCGCGCCCGACGGCGCCACCAGCGCCACCACTTCGCCTGCCCGCAGGCTCAGGTCGGCGCCGCGCAGCACATCGACCTGCCCCGGCGTGCCAGTCAGGTAGGATTTGGTGATCCCCTTCAGCTCCAGCGTGATCTCACTCATAGCGCAGCGCCTCCACCGGGTTCAGGCGCGCCGCGCGGCGGGCCGGGAAAATGGTCACGAAGAACGACAGCCCCAGCGACAGCGCCGTGGCGGAGAGCACATCGGCCAGCCGCAGCTCCGCGGGCAGCGCATAGATGCCGCGGATCGACGGGTCCCAGACGCCGCCGCCCATGACGTAGTTCACGAAGGAAAAGATCGGGTCGATATACAGCGCAAACAGGCACCCCAGCACCACGCCGCAAATAGTGCCGATGACGCCGGTGAAGGCGCCGCAGATGAAGAACACCCGCATGATGGACCCTTCGCTGAGGCCGATGGTGCGCAGGATGCCGATGTCGCGGCCCTTGTTCTTGACCAGCATGATCAGGCCCGAGACGATGTTCATCGCCGCGATCAGCACAAGGATCGACAGGATGATGAACATCACGTTGTCCTCGACCTCCAAGGCGCGCAGGAAGCCGCCGGAGGCATCGCGCCAGGTCCACACCCCGGCGGTGCCGCCCGCCGCCTGCTGGATATCCAGCGCCAGCGCATCGGCGTTTTCGGGGTTGTCGACCATCACCTCGATCTCATCCGCCACGCCCTCGCGGTTGAAGAAGGCCTGCGCCTCGGCAAAGGGCAGATAGACGCGGGTGCGGTCGATGTCCCAGCGCCCGGCGGTGAAGACATAGACCACCTCATAGGCATTGACCCGCGGGCTGGTGCCAAAGGCGGTCTTGACGCCGTTGGGCGAGATCAGCTTGATCTTGTCGCCCACGCTCACCCCCAGCTCCCGCGCCACGCCGGAGCCGATGGCGATGCCGTCCTCGAACCGCGCCAGGTCGCCCACGGACTCCTCGCTTTGCGCCACGCCCGGGATGCCCTGGATATCCTTGGCGGAGATGCCGAACACCTCGACGCCTGCGTTGCGCTGGCGCAGGTTGGCCATCACCTGCCCCTTGACCAGCGGTGCGGCACGGGTGACGCCGGGCACCGCGGCGACGGTCTCTGCCAGCGCCTCGTAGTCTTTCAGCGAGCGGTCCAGCACCCCGGCCTCATTCACCTCGCCGTAGGAATAGACGGTGACATGGGCATTGGCGCCCAGGATGGTGCCGACGAACTCCGACCGGAAGCCGGAGCGCACCGCCAGCGTGGCAATCAGCGCAAAGACCGCAAGGGTGATGCCGATCAGGCTGATCCAGGTCATCACGCTGACCCCGCCCTCGGCCTTGCGGGCGCGCAGATAGCGCCAGGCGATGATCCATTCGAAACGGGAAAACGGCGGTGGTGTCGTGGCCATGTAGGGGTCCTGCCCGGGAAATTTGCCTGCAACCTGTGCTGCCTAACGCGCGGGGTCAAGGTGCGGTTGCGTATCCGCCGGTAATCCGCCGGCGAGCCAGCCGCGCCGTGCGGCAAAAAAAGGGAGCGTTGCCGCTCCCCCTTGCAAAATTTGTCAGCCGGTTCCCCGTGCTGCTCAGAACCCGCGGCCGGTGCGGTGCTTTTCGTAGATGGAAACCACCTTCTTCACCGCTTCTTCCGGGCTCAGCTCCTCGCTCTCGCCGGTGCGGCGCGAGGTCAGCTCCACCACGCCGTTCTTCAGGCCGCGCGGGCCGACGGTGATGCGCCAGGGCAGACCAATCAGGTCCATGGTGGCAAACTTGCCGCCCGCACGCTCGTTGCGGTCGTCATAGAGCGGATCCAGACCGGCCGCGCTCAGCGCCGCATAGAGCTGGTTGCAGGCCGCGTCCGCCTCGTCATCGCCCTGCTTGAGGTTCACGATGCCGCAATGGAACGGGGTCACGCCCTCGGGCCAGATGATGCCGTTGTCGTCGTGGCTGGCCTCGATGATGGCGCCCAGCAGGCGCGACACGCCAATGCCGTGGCTGCCCATGTGGACCGGCACCGGCTTGCCGTCGGGGCCCTGCACGGTGGCGCCCATCGACTCGGAATACTTGGTGCCGAAGTAGAAGATCTGCCCCACTTCGATGCCGCGCGCCACCCGGCGGCGCTCTTCCGGAATCTGGTTGAACAGGGCCTCGTCATGGGTCTCGTCGGTGCGGGCATAGCGGGAGGTGAATTCCTCCAGCACCGCCTGGCACTGTTCGACGCTGTCATAGTCGATGTCGCGGTCGCCGAAGGTCAGGTCGGTCACGGCGCTGTCATAGAACACCTCGGACTCGCCGGTTTCCGCGAGCACCAGGAATTCATGGGTATAGTCGCCGCCGATCGGGCCGCCGTCGGCGCGCATCGGGATCGCCTGAAGCCCCATGCGTTCATAGGTGCGCAGGTAGCTGACCAGGTGGCGGTTGTAGGCGTGCAGCGCGTCTTCCTTGCTGAGGTCGAAGTTGTAGCCGTCCTTCATGTAGAACTCGCGGCCCCGCATCACGCCGAAGCGCGGGCGGATCTCGTCGCGGAACTTCCACTGCACCTGATACATGGTCAGCGGCAGATCCTTGTAGGAGGACACATGCGCCCGGAAGATGTCGGTGATCATCTCCTCGTTGGTGGGGCCGAACAGCATGTCGCGGTCGTGGCGGTCCTTGATGCGCAGCATTTCCTGGCCGTAATCGTCATAGCGGCCCGACTCGCGCCACAGGTCGGCGGGCTGCATTGTCGCCATCAGCATCGGGATATGGCCCGCGCGGATCTGCTCGTCATGGACGATGCTTTCGATCTTCTTCAGCACCTTGAAGCCCAGCGGCAGCCAGGAATAGATCCCGGCGGAGGATTGCTTGATCATCCCGGCGCGCAGCATCAGCCGGTGGCTGACGATCTGGGCTTCCGAGGGGTTCTCTTTCAGAACCGGCAGAAAATAGCGGGACAGGCGCATCTTGGCTCCATCGGTGATGTGGGTTCTCGTTCCCGCCCGGTTTAGTGGGTGATGGGGGTGCGGGCAAGGGGATGATCCGTTGCGGCGGTATGCGGCCCGTACCGGCTTCTGCCGTAACGGTGGCTGCTTGCCCTCTTGGGACGTGGGGCGCCAGCCGCACGGCCCGCGCCTGACCTTCCCCGCGGGAAGGCGCTTCACGCCTCCCCAAGGTCAGGCCCGGGCCTTGTGTCGCGTGACGCCGGACGCAAAGCGTGCCTTGGCCTGCCCTCTCCCATGCCGCTTTCCGCCCTTCCTGCCGCAAAAGAACTTGAACCGTTGTTCAAGATTCGAAACTGTTACCGGAAACACCGCTCTCAGGGACAAGGGAGAGAGAGACGTGGCCAAGACCATTCTGGAGCCGGCACGGGAGATCCCGGTCATTCATGAAACCGAAGTGCTGGTGGTGGGCTCCGGTCCCGGCGGGCTGGCGGCGGCCTTGGCCGCCGCGCGCGCAGGCGTGGAGGTCACGCTGCTGGACCGCTTCGGCTGCTTTGGCGGCAATATCACCACCGTGGGCGTCGAGGGCTTTGCGTGGTACCGGCACGAGGAAACGGTGGAGGCCGGCGGCATCGGCTGGGAGTTCGAGGAACGCGCCAGGGCCATGGGCGCGGCAGTGCCGGAGAGCCAGTCGCTGTCCTATGAACTGGACAGCGAAGGCTTCAAGCTGGTGGCGGACAAGCTGGTCGAGGAAGCAGGCATCCACCCGATGCTGCACCGGGTGTTCGTGGCGCCGGTCCGCGAGGGCAACAGGATCACCGGCGTCATCGTCGAGAGCAAGGCGGGCCGCGAGGCCATTCTGGCGCAGCGGGTGATCGACGCCACCGGCGACGCCGACATCGCGCATATGATGGGTGCGCCTTGCGTGAAAACCCCGGTGGAGCGGATGCAGGCGGCCAGCGTGATGTTCCACATCGCGGGCGTCGACAAGCAGGCCTTCATGGAGGGCGTGAAGGCCGATCCGCAGACCTATGCAAACTGGTCGACCGGAGAATGGCAGGTGGAGACCTCGGGCAAGGAGGACGATATGTTCTCTCCTTTCCTGGCCAAGCCCTTTGCCCAGGCAATCCGCGACGGGGTGATCCCGGCGCATCTGAACACCATCGGCGGCACCTGGGGCGCGGTGCATGACAGCGGCGAGATGACCTATATGAATCTGGTGCATCTGGCGGGCATCGACGGCACCGACCCCGACAGCATGACCAAGGGCGAGATCGAGGGGCGCCGCCAGGCGATGCACGCGATTGATGCCTTGCGCGCCTATACACCGGGCTGCGCGGGCGCGCGCTTGAGGAACTTCGGCATGACCATCGGCATCCGCGACACCCGCAAGATCGACGCGGTGCATAACATCACCGAGGACGAGACCCGCAACCAGGGCCGGTTCGAGGACACCATCGGGATTTACCCCGAGTTCATCGACGGCTACGGGGTACTGATCCTGCCCACCACCGGGCGCTACATGCAGATCCCCTACCGGTCGATGCTGCCCAAGGGGGTGGAGGGCCTGCTGGTCACTGGCCGCGCCATCGGCGGCGACCGGATCGCCCACGCAGCGACGCGCAACATGGCCTGCTGCGCAGTGGCCGGTCAGGGTGCGGGCATTGCAGCGGCGCTGTCGGTGAAGGCTGACTGCGCGCTGGACGCGGTGGACATCGCGGGGGTGCAAGGAGAGCTGAAGCGCCAGGGCGTGAGGATCCATTAATGCAGATGATCCCCACCATCGACATCACACCGCTGCGCGAGGGGGACCATCCGCAGCGGCAGCAGACCGTTGCCGCCATTCTGGCGGCGGCTCAGGACATCGGCTTTCTGTCGATCACCGGCACCGGCGTTGCGCCGGAGACCGTGGAGGCGGTGCGGAATACTGTCCGCGCGATCTTTGATGTGCCGGAGAACTCCAAGTGGGAACAGGCGATTACGCGGGAAAATTACCGCGGCTATATCCCGATGGGTTTTTTCACGCCAAACGATGGCAGCGGACCGCCTGACAAATACGAGGGCTACAAGCTGCATCATGAGGTGGCGGCAGGTGATCCCATCTGCGACGCCTGCCCGCTTTACGGCCCCAACCGCTGGCCCGCCGAGGTGCCGGAAGCGCGCGAAGTGATCCTGGGCTACTGGGCGCAGCTCGACGGCGTGTTCCACCTGCTTTTGGGCGCGCTGGCCGAGGGGCTGGGGCTGGACCCGGCGGCGTTCCGGGAACCGTTTGCGGCGCCGCTCACCAATATGTCCCTGCTGCACTACCCGCCGCAAGCGCCGGAAGAGGAAGGCTTTGGCATCCACCCGCACAAGGACACCGACGCGCTGACCATCATCGCGCCGGACCCGGTGGGGGGCTTGGAGGTGCAGACGCGTGACGGCGGCTGGATCACGCCCGACTGCCCGCCCGGCGGCTTTGTGGTGAATATCGGCGACATGCTGGAGCTGTGGTCCGGCGGGCGGCTGGTCTCCACCCCGCACCGGGTGGTGAACAGATCCGGGCGGGAGCGCTACTCCTTCCCCTATTTCGCGGTGCCGCGCCATGACGTGGTTGTGCAGCCGCTGCTGCCGCCGGTCGAAGGCTTCAACCGCCCGGCGGTGCATTGCGGCCACTGGTCGGCGGAGATTTGGCGCACCAACTGGCCGGATGAGGATGCCGGCGAAGACACGCCGGAGCTGGGCACCATCCATAGCTGAAGAAACGCCCCGCCGCACCAGTCAGGCGGGCCAGCATTCTCAATTCAGCTTTGCCGTTCGGGGAAAATCGATCCACAGAAAAACCAAAGGCAAAGACCCCTCCGGAAGAATCCGGATGGCACATCTTTTAACTTGGTTTTTGAAATGCGCAGGCCTAATCAGGCCTGCGCATTTATTCCTTCCTCAGAACTTAAAGGCTGCAAATACCGAGAGTGAATCCTCGTCCGCAGAGGCCACACCGAATTTGTTTTCGAAATAATTGTATTCCAGACCGATCTGGAACACCCCGGGCTTGTTACCCATCGCATGGCCCGCATCCCAGCGCAGCTGCGGCGAGAACAGGATCTGGTTGTCGACTCCCTGTCCCCGTTCTCCGATGAAGTCCGCAAATCCCTTGAATAGAAACTTCTGGCTGCCGATGTCAAACGGCCGGTCCCACACCAGCGTTGCCTGATAGGTTGTATCCAAGTCCCTGCCAAACGGATCTGTCACCGTGTCATAGGCATAGAGCCCCAGGCTGAGCACCCGGAAGCCTGGCACGTTGAACGATACCCGCGGACCGATCAAAGCTGCTGTAAAATCAGTTCCCTGGTTGATCGAAGCGCCAAGCGCGACATCCTTGATCAAGCCATCACCGAAGGAGAGTCCTGCGTTCCGGCCGGAAAAATGCATGTAGATTTCCCCATATTGATCGCTCTTGCGGCCGGTGCCGTCCCCATCCGAGAAGAAGTCGACAAAGAAGTACAGATCCCCCCAATCCCGGACCGTGATGTGATCCAGCGTGACAGTTGTCCGGCTGGTTTCATTAATGCCATTCCGGCCGAACAAGTAGCCGTCACCCTGATGCAGCTGCACCTCGGTCGCCGAAAAGCCCTGGGCCCCGGCGGTTTGGGGCAAGGCTGTAACCACAGCTAATGCGCCTGCGGCGAGCAGGCTTTTAACGTATTTTCTCATTAGTCCCTCCCAAAAATCTTCACCGCCCGAAAAGAAGCCAAACTCCTCCGGTCAATTACTTTCCAAAACGGTGTACCTAAAAATACAAACTGCGGAGCTTTCTCAAATAAAATCGAAGCCGAGACGCTTGCGGCACCCGAACCGAATCGCCCCTTAAAGAATCCAGGCATCTTGGCGCAACAAACTGTTTTCGCACTGAATATTTTTCGTTTTCAATTGAGAAATTCCGCATCTTCAGAAACAAACCGAAGGTCTCTCAAAAAAACCAAGGGGATCGGCAAGACTGTTGAGCGGCGATCAGACCGCCTGAGCACCGTTTGCAGTGCCGGCTGATCGCCCGGCGCCTGACACCGCCTGCTCCGCCAGTCCGGAGATGTCCCCCACTTGCCCCCGGCCTTTTGCGCCTTATCCCCGTCTTGCCCACAGGCGATTTGCCCGCGGCCCTTGCAAGCGCCTGCCCCATCGGGGAAGACTACCGCCAAGGATCCTGAACCAAAACGGGCCAAGGGCGGGCTGTCTGATCATGGCGCTACCAGCAAAGAAACAGTTTAAATACTGGGGCGTTGCCGCCCTGGCCTTTGCCGTGGTGATGTGGTCGCTTGGCCATGTGCTGCTGCCCTTCATCCTGGGCGCGGCGATTGCCTATATGATCGACCCGATTGCCGACCGGCTGGAGGCCTGGGGGATGAGCCGCGCGGGCGCCACCGCCACCATCACGGTGGGCACGCTGGTGGTGTTCGTGCTGCTGCTTCTGGTGGTGGTGCCGACGCTGATCTACCAGATGATCGACCTTGCCAATGTGCTGCCCAAGCTGATCGGCGATGCGCGCAACTTCGTCAATGAGCGCTTCCCGGCGGTCTTTGAACAGGACAGCCGCATCCACCAGGCGATCACCGCCCTGGCCGAGACCCTGCAGTCGCGCGCAGTGCAGGTGCTGCAATCGGTGGCAGGCTCTGCGGTGTCGCTGCTGAATGTGGTGGTGCTTCTGGTGATCGTGCCGGTGGTGGCGGTCTACATGCTGCTGGACTGGGACCGGATGATCGCCCGCATCGACGAGCTGCTGCCGCGCGACCACCAGCCGGTGATCCGCCGCCTGGCCGGTGACATCGACGCGGCGCTGGCCTCCTTCATCCGCGGCATGGGCACGGTCTGCCTGATCCTTGGCACCTATTATGCCGTGGCGCTGATGCTGGTCGGGCTGAACTTTGGCCTCGCCGTCGGGTTCATTGCCGGGCTGGTCACCTTCATTCCCTATCTCGGCGCGCTGATCGGCGGCGCGCTGGCGATCGGGCTGGCGCTGTTCCAGTTCTGGGGCGACTGGGTCTCGATCGGGCTGGTGGCGCTTATCTTTGTCGTCGGCCAGGTGGTCGAGGGCAACTTCCTGACGCCCAAGCTGGTGGGTGACTCGGTCGGGCTGCACCCGGTCTGGCTCTTGCTGGCGCTGTCGGTGTTCGGTGCCCTGTTCGGCTTTGTCGGGATGCTGATCGCGGTGCCGGTGGCGGCGGCGCTGGGGGTGATTGCCCGCTTTGTGACCGAGCAGTACCTGGACAGCCGCCTGTACCAGGGCCAGGGCCACCGGGACGCGGAAACGGAATAAACCAGATGGCACAGCAGCTGAGCTTTGATCTCCCGGCGAAACCAGCGCTGGGGCGGGAGGATTTCTTTGTCGCGCCCTCCAATGCGATGGCGGTGGCGCTTCTGGACCCGCAGTTTGCCTGGCCCAGCGGCAAGCTGGTGCTGACCGGCCCCAAGGGCGCCGGCAAGTCGCATCTGGCGCATGTCTGGGCCAGCCAGACCGGCGCCCGCATCGTTCCCGCCGCAAAGCTGACAGCCGGGGCGGTGCCGGAGCTGGCGCACGGCCCGATCGCGGTGGAGGACGTGCCGCAGATCGCTGCCGACCCCGAGCGGCAGAACGCCCTGTTCCATCTGCACAACCTGGTGCTGGCGCAGGGCCATGCGCTGGTGATGACCGGCCAGCCCGCGCCCAATCTCTGGGGCCTCAGCCTGCCCGACCTGCAAAGCCGGGTGCAGGCCGCCACCCATGCCGAGCTGCAGCCGCCGGACGACCAGCTTTTGGCGGTGGTGCTGGCCAAGCTGTTCAACGACCGCCAGATCACCCCCAAGCCGGATGTGATTCCCTATCTGGTGGCGCATATGGACCGCTCTTTTGCCGCCGCCGCGCAGATGGTGCGGCGGCTGGACCACCTGTCGCTGGCCGAAAAACGCAGCCTGACCCGGCCCCTGGCGGTGCGGGTGCTGTCGGAAAGCCGTGTCAAGGAAACGGAAAATGACGCAGCCGCAAGCGGTTGACCCCTGCCCGCCCTTCGACCATCCTGACCCCGGATTGCAAGACGGAGCCCTCATGAACGTCACCCAGGACCCCGCCGCCGCCAGCACCGATTGGGGCCCCTTCGGGCGTCCGATCTTTCATGACCCCAGCGCCCGGGCACTGTCCCGCGTCGGGGTGGTCGATGTCGGCTCCAACTCGGTCCGCCTGGTGGTCTTCGACGGTGCCGCCCGCAGCCCGGCCTATTTCTATAACGAAAAGATCATGTGCGCGCTTGGCGCGGGGCTGTCGGATTCAGGCCGCCTCAACCCAGAGGGCCGCGCCCGCGCCCTGTCGGCGCTGCACCGGTTCCAGTATCTGGCCAAGGGCATGGGGCTGCCGCCCTTGTCCGCCGTGGCCACCGCCGCCGTGCGCGACGCCGAGGACGGGCCGGAATTCTGCGCGGAAGTGCTGCGCCAGACCGGCCTCAAGATCCACGTGATCGACGGGCGCGAGGAGGCGCGGCTGTCGGCCCAGGGCGTGCTCTTGGGCTGGCCCGGCGCCTATGGCCTGGTCTGCGATATCGGCGGCTCCTCGATGGAGCTGGCGGAGATCCACGAAAACACCGTGGGCCGCCGGGTGACCTCGCCGCTGGGGCCCTTGAAGCTGTGCGACGTCAAGGGCGGGCGCAGGGGCCGCAAGGAATACATCCGCGACGTCATCGAGCAGCTTAAGGAAGAGATGGGCACCCAGCGCGACCGGCTGTTCCTGGTCGGCGGCAGCTGGCGCGCGATTGCCCGCATCGACATGCACCGGCGCGGCTATCCGCTGAAGGTGCTGCATGAATACCGGATGTCGGCCAGGGACGTGCGCGAGACCGCGCGCTATATCGAGACCCGCAGCCTCGACAAGCTGCGCGAGGCCTGCGGCGTTTCCGCCAGCCGGATGTCGCTGGTGCCTTATGCCATTGACGTGCTGACCCGGCTGATCAAGACCTTCAAGCCCAAGGACATCGCGGTGTCCAGCTATGGCATCCGCGAGGGGCTGTTGTACGAGCAGATGCCGCAGCGGCTGCGCGCCCGCGATCCGCTGATCGAAGCCTCCCGCTTTGCCGAGATGAAGGACGCCCGCGTCCCCGGCTTCGGCAAGACGCTCTATGATTTCGTGAGCCCCCTGTTCAGCGGCGCCCGCCACAGCAAGCGGCGGCTAGTGAAGGCCGCCTGCCTGTTGCACGACGTCAGCTGGCGGGCGCATCCCGACTACCGCGCCGAGGTCTGTTTCGACAACGCCACCCGCGCCAACCTGGGCGGGCTGAAGCATTCGGAGCGGGTGTTCCTGGGGCTGGCGCTCTTGCACCGCTACAGCAACAAGCGGCGCGGCAGCACCTTTGAAAACCTCTATAGCCTGCTGGACGAAAAGGGCCAGCACGAGGCCGAGGTGCTGGGCAAGGCGATGCGCTTCGGCGCCATGCTGATGGTCACCGGCAACGGCCACATCGGCACGCTGCGCTGGCAGCCGCGCAAGCGGGTGCTGCATGTGGAGCTGCCGGACGCGGCGCGGCCGCTTTACGGCGAGGTTGCCGAGGCCCGGCTGCAATCGCTGGGCAAGGCGCTGGAGGCGGAGGTGGAGCTGAAGTTCAGCAAGCCCGCGCCGCCCCCGGAGGCAGAGGCAGAGGCAGAGGCGGAATAATCCGGCCGGAGGCGTCAGATCTCGGTGACGCCTTTCTCATCCTCACTGTCCTTGGCGGCGGGGGCGTTGTCCTTGGGTTTCTTGCGGATGATGATATCGCCGTTGGGCAGGATTTCGGGCATCTCATAGACGCTCCAGTCCTCCACCTCCTTGGCGATACCGGCCAGCGCGGGGCCCATCTGCGCCAGGAATTCAGCCATCGAGGGGCCGAACTCCGCCATCATGCCCTGCAGGTCCTCCAGCGCCGGCGCCATCTCCTGGCGCAACCCCTCCCAGAACAGCTCCGCGCCGCGCTCCATCAGCGAGGGTCCGCTGTCCTCCCCTTCCGCGTCCTGGGCGGCAAGCGGGCTGGAGAGGAGGGCAATGAGGGCGGCGGGCAGAAGGATCTGTTTCATGGGGCTAATATAGGGCCGCCTGCTCCGCGCGAACAGAGGGGTGCGGAACAAGGGGCGGGTTTGGCGGGGGAGGTGCGGGACAGAGCGGACTTTCGCCGCGGCTGCGCCAATGGCCGCAAACCGCAAAATCGCTAAGGCGAAACGCTAGGTCGTGGTCAGACTTGAAACGATCCTGCTGACGCAGGCAGTGGAAAATCTACATCGAAGTGAACAGGCATTGATGGGACACTGCCCATCACGTCGAGACCGTCGGATGCAAGTTGGTTGAGCCGCTCTTTCTGTTTGCCATCCAAACCTTGGAACCAATCGGGATCGAAAAATACGTTCTCCACATGCTTCATCACAAACTGAAGACACGCTGAAGCTCGTTGATCATCCGGCAGTGCCAAAAGCTGCTCGGCGATGACATACCCCGGCGCATCAGTGATGTTTCGCCAAGAAACACAAATCATTGCGCTGGAGACACCTGCAAACGAAGAAACGATAATCTGTTCAAGAAGTTCGTCCACATACCCTTTCTGAAGCTCTCCGCCGTTCAAGTCGGTAAAGGGCGACCAAGCGCCTGCAAACATGAACGGCAAAGGTGCCGCAAATTTAAAGACAAGCGAACTAAGTATATTGGGGCGGGCATCCACCAGTGCAGTGGTCAAGGCATCATGTGTAGCCTTTAGTTCGCGTCGCGCAGCTTCATTCCCTTTGTCTATCTCGTCCAGCATTTGCTGTAGCATGATTTGCTCGAAAGGTTTCAAGCCCTTGTCGGCATCCCGCAACGTTTCTCGCAAATGCGCTCCAGCATCCTTCCCATAGAGTTCTCGGCTCATCGTGCGATAGGCCACCGCAAGGCACTGATCTGGTCGTCCCGTAAATGCTTCGTTCTCGATACAGGAGAAAAGCTCTCGATCATGTTTGCCGCAAAAACCGTGGAACACCGACGCATCTTTGACGCCGATCTTCTTCACAGATAGCTTTCCGCCGTTCTTGTTCATGTCCGAAATGCTCGCAACATATTGCAGCACGTGGCCATCTTTCGCGATCTTGGTCAGGTTAGGGCCGCGCGAGACGGTATGAGCTTTGATTATGCCACCGTCACAGTCACCCATACCCACATCGCGCGCACAGCATTTCTTTTGGGAAAAGGCTTTTCGATTCGTGTTTACAGCATCCCAAGGGTTCCCCTTGAGTTGAATGTCTCGGCCGAGGTGGCACTTCTTAAATTTCTTGCCTGAGCCGCACCAGCAGGGGGCGTTTAGCTCTCTGCCCTTCATCGCGTGTGTTTCAGGTGAATTATGGGTTCGAATTGTTTCATGATGCGCACTTTGAGAGTTGTATTCTTTCTAGCCAATAACCCATTTGGTCAGATTGTAGTCGCTCATGCAACGCACAGCATCGGTGACTCTGGGCTCAAAGCCCCCTTTCACTGCACCAGGCTTCCCAAACTCACCGCCCCTCCCCGCCAACCGGCCCGCAGCCCCCCGCCCTCACTCCAGCGCGATATCCAGCGTTACCGGGAAGTGGTCGGAGGCGTTGAGCAGCGCCTCGCGCAGTTCCTCGTCGGCGTAGCATTCGGCGTCCTCGAACGGGTGCCAGATCCGCCACTGCGGGTCAAAGCGCATCAGGCTGTGCGAGATCATCACATAGTCCAGCAGCGCCGGGAAATAGCGTTTGGTGTCAGGGTTGTAGAACCGCGAGGTGCTGGGCAGCGAGGTGGCGCGCGGCTGCAGCAGGGATTGCGCGTGGGGGTCGTTCAGCAGATCGCCCAGCACGATCTCGATCGAGGACTGGCCGAAATCCTTCTCATAGCCGTCGGCGCCGGGGCCGTCGTTCAGATCGCCCAGCACGATCACATGCTCGCCCGCCGCCACATGGTCCGCCACCCGCAGGTGCAGCCATCTGGCCTGCGCCAGCTGCTTGCGCTGGTTGGCGATGGTCAGCGCGGTGATCTCCTCCGGCGCGCTGGCCCCGTGCGGCGCCTTGGACTTCAGATGCGCGCCGATCATCCGCAGCCGGGTGCCGCCGCGGGTGGTGACGGCCAGCTCCAGCGGCGGTTTGGAGAACGCGACCGTGTCCAGATGGTCGTCCACGTCGAGGTCGATCTCGAACAGGCCGTCGAACTGCGGCGCGGCGGCGCTGGCGCGGGCGTCATGCTCTGCCGCCAGCACTTCGGGATCATAGAGCAGCGCGATCTCCTGGTGGGTGTCATTGGGAAAGCCGCTGACCGCCTCGCAGGCGCGCAGGCCCGCCTCCGCCGCAAAGGCCTCCAGCGCGCGGGTGGTGCGCTGGGTGCGGCCAGTGTTGGGGGCCTCGATCACCATGACGGCATCGGCGTCCAGGCGGCGCAGCACATGGGCAATCGCGCGCCCCTGGGTATAGCGGTCCACGCCGTAAACGCCCGACGGCTTTCCATCCAGCACCAGCCGGTCGTTCTTGTCGAACAGATAGGCGAACCATTCGATATTATACGTGGCCAGCCGCATTGCCGCCGCACCCGCTGATTTCATCCCAGGCGCGGTTGATGTCGCTCATCCGCTTTTCCGCCAGCCGCACCGCTTCTTCCGGCACGCCGCGGGCGATCATCGCATCCGGGTGGGTGTCGCGCACCAGCTGGCGCCAATGCTTGCGGATGTCTTCCTTGCTCATCTCCGGGCTGACGCCCAGCACCGTGTAGGGATCCTTGGGCGCATCCGGCACGAACCGGGCCCGCAGCGCCTGGAACTGCTGCGGGGACTGGCCGAAGATGCGGCTCACCTCCTCCAGGAACTCATTCTCGCCGGGGTGGTAGAAGCCGTCGGCCATGGCGATGTGAAACAGCCCCTCCATCAGATCGCTGAGCGTGGTCGGGTCGTCGGCAAACATCTTCTGGATGCGGCGGGCGTATTCCTGGTAGCCGGCCACATCGGTGCGCGCCATGTTGAACACCCGCGCCGCGCCGGTTTCGTCGTCCTGGGCGATCTGGAACACCTCGCGGAAGGCGGTGACCTCATCCCGCGTGACCTGGCCGTCGGCCTTGGCCATCTTGGCGCCAAGCGCAATGACGGCAATGGCAAAGGCGACGGTGCGCTCGGGCGGGGCGCGCAGGCGGTCGAAGACTTCGCTGAGGCCTTCGCCTGCGGCAAGCGCGGAGAGCGCGTCGGATATGCGGGTCCAAAGTGACATGGGTCGAGCCTATCCGGGATTGACGGCACTGTCAGGGGCGGGAATGCCCGGCGTCAGGATTTTCTGCATGAAAACAGTGTCGAGCCAGAGGCCGTTCTTGCAGCCGAGCTCCGGCATCCGGGCGGTTTCAACGTATCCCAGGGCGGCGTGAAAGGCGATGGCGCCGGGGTTGGCGCTGCTGACGCTGGCGATCAGAACGTGCAGGCCCGCTTCCCTTGCCCTGGCTTCAAGCGCCTGCATCAGCGCCCGCCCTGCCCCCTGCCCCTGTGCTGCGGGCAGCAGGTGGATGGTGTGCTCAGCCGTGAAGCGGTAGCCGGGGCCGGAGCGGAACGGGAAATAATGCGCGTGTCCGAGGATGCTGCCGTCCTGCTCCGCCACCAGATAGGCGCCGTTGCTGGCGGCGATCTGGCCGCGCACCTGCTCCGGGGTCTTCTCAACTGTGTTGAAGGTCGCCAGCGTGTCGCGGATCACCCAGTTGGCGATGGCACAGACCGCGTCGGCGTCTGCTGCTGTAGCGGGGCGGATGATCATCTGAGCTGCCTTGGCCCGTGCGGCGTATCAAACTCCGCCATCATCGCCGGCGCGCCCGGCTCCACCTTGACGCGCGGGTCGCTGAGGATGCGGTCCAGCGCCGCCTGTAGCGCTGCGGCCTCCGGGTGGCTGAGAATCAGGCGGCGCAGGCGGCAGCGGGATTGCGGCAGCCTGGCGGCGGGCGGCTCTGCCTGCCATTCAAGGACCGCGGGGAAGAGGTTGTCAAAGGGCAAGAGGCCGTCCGCAGGCACCGTCATCAGCCAGCTGAGGTCCCCGCGCTGCATCGCCACGTGCCGCTGCGCATGGGGCGGCAGCAGGGGTTTTTCCGCTTCCAGGTCCTCGCTGCGCAGGATCCAGTTGCTGAGCCGCGCCGGGCCGGTGAAGCGGTCGAGGTTGAACCAGCGCGGCTGCTCCTGCGGCCGGGCGTCCGGGTCGATGGCGATGGCCTCCAGATAGAGGCCATCCTCCAGCCCGGTCAGGCGGTTATGGGTGCCATAACGGGCGTGGGAGCCGCCGGGGCCGAGGGGAATGCCGAGGGCTTCTTCGGTATGGGCAACGGCCTCTTCCAGCGTTGCGCCGGCCACGGCCAGGTGATCGAGTATCATATGCGCCCTCCCCTTTTGCGCGTGAGACTAGCGGCGCTGCGGCGGGGTGCAAGGCGGGACTTGCGGCTTACCGGGATGGCTAAGGCTTCCAATCGGCCGAAGAGACGGATTAAGTGTAGCCAAACTTTGTTGGGACATATTAAGTGAACAGGCCGAGACCGCCCCAGGACGCAATGATCTACAAAACCAGCGATGGGCTGGAGTTCTGGATGGATTACGAGAAATCTGGTTCGCCGCCGGTGGCTCCGACAATCCGTACCAGCAACCCGGAAATCTGCATCATTTTTGTTCCGGTGACCGCCGACCACGATGACGCCTATTTGATGCATTACTATGGAACGTCAATGGTCTTTTCCAATCCCGCTCCTTCACTCCGCAGGCATTGCGATGTTCATGATAGACTGCGGGAAGAAAACCCGGATGTTGATTATGCTATCAAGTGGATAGGCAGAGATGCAAAATGGATTGAGCACACCGGTGAAAGGGATGAACGTATTCACACCATTCCGTCTGCGCGTAAATTCAGGAGCTGGCAGGAACAGGAAGAAATGACACGGCTGTTTTGCGAGCTCATGGCCTGGGGAAATTGGGGGCCATACCCGATGTATAGAGGCGGTTTCCCTCGCAATGCCGGCTCAACGTGGAAGAAGATCAACAAAAGGGTTGTTGGTTTTGACCACAAGCTGAAGGCGCGCCTGGCTGCAGGTGAATTTGTTCAGCGGTCAATAGTTGCCAGCCTATTTGGTCTCTTAAAAAAAGATCCGTTCTAAACCCAGACCGCCAGCGCCCAGATCCCGGCAATCACCGTCGGGTAAAACGTCCCGGCAAAGCCCAGCCCCCGCAGCGGCGGCGACAGGTGGTAGCCCGCCCAGAACAGAACCCGCATCAGCGCAAAGGACAGGCCAAGGGCGATGGCAACCGCGCCGCCCAGGGTGACGGCGGCAAAGGGCCAGAGGACCAGCGCCAGCACCAGCTGCTCGACGGTGTTGGCCAGCACCCGCTCGTCGATTTCCGCTGCGGAGCCGGGGGTGAAGGGATCGCCGTCGATAATGGCATCGTCGAAGAACCGCCGCTGCGCCAGTCGGCCGATGAGCAGCGCCAGCACCAGACCGGGTGCAAGGAAGGCGCCGGGCAAGGCGATGGGGGCCGGGATATAGGGCAGGCCCAGCCATTGCGGCAGGCCGGTGACCAGCACGCCCCAGAGGGCGCCGAGGGCCATGCCGGTGAGGATCTGAGGGCGTTTGGAGCGCAGCATGGCGCCACTCAACCACCGCCGCACAGATTTGCCAAGCCATGGCGCCGCCGCCCCGGCGAAAAGCTGCGGCTGGCAGCATCAAGCCTCTGAAAAACAGGATCTCCCGCCCGGCGGCGGCTTGTGCCTTTGGCACATCCGCGCCCGTTGGGCGCGGCATCGCACGCCATCCGGCGTGCGATGCAGGCAGCCCGCCCCATCGGGGCGGGCTGCCGGACCCAAAGCCGCCAAGGGGGGCGGCCCGAAGGGCGGGTCCCTGCGGGAGCGGGAGAGCCTCCCTTCCCCGCAAGGCCCTCGTTTGCTTAAGGGCGCGCTTCGCGGATCAGTCGCAGGATGTCCTGGGCGGCTTCCGGGATGTTGGTGCCGGGGCCGAAGATCGCCTTGACGCCCTTGGAATACAGGAACTCGTAATCCTGCTGCGGGATCACGCCGCCGCAGATCACGATGATGTCGCCTGCGCCTTCAGCCTTCAGCGCCTCGACCAGCTGGGGTGCCAGCGTCTTGTGGCCCGCGGCCTGGGAGGAGATGCCAACCACATGCACGTCATTGTCGATGGCGTCCTGGGCGGCTTCCTCTGGGGTCTGGAACAGCGGGCCCACATCGACGTCAAAACCGATGTCGGCGAAGGCGGTGGCGATCACCTTGGCGCCGCGGTCGTGGCCGTCCTGGCCCATCTTGACCACCAAGAGGCGCGGGCGGCGGCCTTCTTCCTCGGCGAAGTCCTCGATCGATTTCTGGATCGCGGCAAAGCCTTCGTCGCCCTCATAGGCCGCGCCATAGACGCCGGCCAGGGTCTTCACTTCGGCGCGGTGGCGGCCGAATTCCTTTTCCATTGCCATGGAGATCTCTCCGACTGAGGCCCGCGCGCGGGCGGCTTCGACTGCGGCTTCCAGGAGGTTGCCGCTGCCTTCCCTGGCGCGGCGGGTGAGTTCGTCCAAAGCAGCCTGGCAGGCGGCCTCGTCGCGGGTCTTGCGCATGGCCTCAAGGCGGGCAATCTGCGACTCGCGGACCTTGACGTTGTCGACGTCGAGAATGTCGATCGGGTCTTCCTTGTCCTTGCGGTACTTGTTGACGCCGACGACAACCTCTTCGCCGCGGTCGATCATCGCCTGGCGGCGGGCGGCCGATTCCTCGATGCGCAGCTTGGGCATGCCGCTCTCGACGGCCTTGGTCATGCCGCCCATCTCCTCGACCTCTTCCATCAGCGCCCAGGCCTTCTCCACCAGCTCAGCCGTCAGGCTTTCGACGTAGTAGGAGCCGGCCAGCGGGTCGACCACGTTGGTGACGCCGGTTTCCTCCTGCAGCACCAGCTGGGTGTTGCGGGCGATGCGGGCGGAGAAATCGGTGGGCAGCGCGATGGCCTCATCCAGCGCGTTGGTGTGCAGCGACTGGGTGCCGCCGAGAACCGCCGACATCGCCTCATAGGCGGTGCGGATCACGTTGTTGTAGGGGTCCTGCTCCTGCAAGGAGACGCCCGAGGTCTGGCAGTGGGTGCGCAGCATCTTGGAGCGTTCGGACTTGGCGCCGAACTCGGTCATCACCCGGTGCCACAGGGTGCGGGCCGCGCGCAGCTTGGCGATTTCCATGAAGAAGTTCATGCCGATCGCAAAGAAGAACGAGAGCCGCCCTGCGAATTTGTCCACGTCCATGCCCGCGTCCAGCGCCGCGCGCACGTATTCACGCCCGTCCGCGATGGTATAGGCCAGTTCCTGCACCAGGTTCGCGCCGGCCTCCTGCATGTGGTAGCCGGAGATCGAGATGGAGTTGAACTTGGGCATCTCGTTCGAGGTGTATTCGATGATGTCCGAGATGATCCGCATCGAGGGCTTGGGCGGATAGATGTAGGTGTTGCGGACCATGAACTCCTTCAGGATGTCGTTCTGGATGGTGCCCGCCAGCAGGGATTTGTCGTGGCCCTGCTCCTCACCGGCGACGATGAAGGACGCCAGCACCGGGATCACCGCGCCGTTCATGGTCATCGAGACGGAGACCTTGTCGAGCGGGATGCCGTCGAACAGGATCTTCATGTCCTCGACGCTGTCAATCGCAACGCCGGCCTTGCCGACATCGCCGACCACGCGCGGGTGGTCGCTGTCATAGCCGCGGTGGGTGGCGAGGTCGAAGGCGACCGAGACCCCCTGCTGGCCCGCGGCCAGGTTGCGGCGGTAAAACGCGTTGGATTCCTCCGCCGTGGAGAAGCCCGCGTACTGGCGGATGGTCCAGGGGCGGCCTGCGTACATGGTGGCCTTCACCCCGCGGGTGAAGGGGCCGAACCCGGGGAGCGTGCCCATGTGGGGCAGATCCCTGGTGTCGTCTTCGGTATAGAGCGGCTTGACCTCGATGCCTTCCAGCGTCTGCCAGTTGAGGTCGTCAACAGCCCGTCCGCGCAGCTCTTTCTCAGCCAGAGCCCGCCATTCGTCTTTGTTTGTCATCAGGTCTTCCTCTTGTCAGTGCGATACGGGGCGGGTTCGTGCCCGCCGCCTGTTTATCCGGGTCGTGCGCCAGCGCTGCGAGGCCGTCAGCCCCGCCCGCAAGCCACATCAAGTCGTCGGCGTAAGCCTCGCGCAGATATGCGGTCTGCGCGTCTGTGAAGGGGCGCCAGCGGCCTGTCCCCTCCGGCAGCTGAGCCGCCGCGAAGGACGGAAGGCTGGCGCGCAGGTCCTGCAGGCAGAGCGACGCGTTCAGGCGCACCCGCGCATGGGTGCGCGGTGCCTTGAGGCCGGTGAGCGCCTCCAGCGCGGCCTCGGGCCGGGCGCCGAAGGTTTCGAACGGCAGCACGTGCAGGCGCACGCCGGGCATGGCGCAGGCAATGTCGGTGATCACGTCGCGCCAGCTGCGCGGCGCGTGCGCCAGCCGGTCCAGGCTGGCCTCCGTCGGCATCTTGTGGCCGCGCGCCACCGCATAGGCCAGTGCAGAGGTCCAGTAAGCATCAAGGCTGCGGATGCTGAGCGCGACATCGGTCACGGCGCCGCCGAAGGCCGCGGCAAAGCGCGCCATACGCTCCCCCGCGCCGCTGTAGAGATCGCCGATGCGCAGGTTGGCGCGGACCGCGCCGAGCATGTTTTCCTCGCTGACCAGCAGCTGCTGCACGCCTGCGTCGCGGCTGGCCGCCATCTGGATCTGCAGCCGTCCCCGTGCCCGCTGCACCAGATCGCGGCCGGTGACAGGCGCCGGGCCGGGCTGGATGCCGTGGAACAGCCCGCCGCGGGTGCGGTACGGCCCCCAGAAGCCAATGCCCTGGAGGGCCAGCGGCTGTGCGTTCTGGCGCATGTATTCCTGGAACGATGTCGTTGCGCAACGGTGCGCGCCGGTGTGAAGGATGACTTTCATCGTTGTACGGGACCTCTGCTGGAGGGCCGCAGGCCGCAGCCCGGTCGTCGGGAATTGCACAATCATGGCCGGCAACCCCTCATTATCCCGTTAACGATGATATTTTTTGGCCAGGCCGCTGACTTCGCGGTCGCATTTGCCGGAGCGGTGCATATATTCAACGGGACAGGAGAGATCATGAGAGCAATCCTAACCGTTGTTTTGGCAGGTTTTCTTCCGCTGGCGTCGGTGGCTGCCGATGGCAGCACATCCGATTTGATCCAGCCCGGGTATGACGTGGAGCTGGAGGAATTCCTGTGGACGCGCCGCCCGGTGGTGGTGTTCGCCGACAGCCCCGAGGACCCGCGGTACCATGAGCAGATCGAGCGGCTGATGCAGGGCGCCGAAGCGCTGCGCGAGCGCGATGTGGTGGTGCTGACCGATACCGATCCTGCGGCCAAGTCCGCGCTGCGCAAGAAGCTGCGGCCGCGCGGTTTCATGCTGGTGCTGGTGGGCAAGGACGGCGGCGTCAAGCTGAGGAAGCCGCACCCCTGGACGGTGCGCGAGCTGTCCCGCAGTATCGACAAGTTCCCGGAGCGGCTGCGCGAAGTGGAAGAGCGGCGCGGCGGCTGAGCCTGCCGGGCAGCTCCGCTCAGCCGTTGCCGCGGACGTAGATCAGCGCCATTGCCTGTTTGTCCAGGATCACCATCGCGCCGGTTTCCGGCACGAAGACCAAGCTGGAGGCCGGATTGCGGATCGCCTGATAATACACCGATTTGACCAGATCGGTCATGCAGCTGAGCCCCGCCAGACCGGAGTTCAGCACCCCCAGCCCCTGCGGCAGGTCGCGGGACATGATGTCCTCCGTCAGGGCGTTGGGGGATTTGCCGGCCACGGCGAACAGCACCGGCTGGCCCTCCTCCAGCATCGTCATGCCGGTGTTGAGCGAGCGGGCGCGCCCCACCATCGAGGTGATGCGCGGGTTCTCCGCGGTGTGGAACACCGCTGCGGTGCAGCTCATCGAGCTTTGAAAGAAAAACGTCTCCCCCAATTCCACCCAGGCCGACAGCCGGGCGCGCAGGGCCTCCTCCTTGTCGAGGGCACAGCCCGGCAGAAGCGCCAGAGCGGTCAACAGGCAGGTCAGGAGACGGGTCATGCGGCACCTTGAGGTCTTCAAACCGCCTCAGCGTCGCAGAATTTCCTGAAGATTCGGTGCATGGCGCACCGTTTGCCGGGGCAGGCACGGCAGCGGGGGCGGGAAAACCCGCCTGCCCGCGCGCATATGTGCCTGCCCCGCAGCGCATTATTCGAATTCCATGATCACTTCGTCGACCGCCAGGCTGTCGCCCGCGGCGGCGTTGATCTTGGTCACCACGCCCTTGCGCTCGGCGCGCAGGATGTTTTCCATCTTCATGGCTTCGATGGTGCACAAGTTCTGGCCCTCCTGGACCTCCTGCCCCACTTCGACATCGACCTTCACAATGAGGCCGGGCATCGGGCAAAGCAGCAGTTTGGAGGTGTCGGGCGCGACCTTTTCCGGCATCAGCGCGGCCAGCTCCGCCTGGCGCGGGGTGCGCACCTTCACGGCCAGGTCAGCGCCGCGGGAGCGGATGCGGAAGCCCTGGGTCACCTTGCCGGTCTTGAGCACCAGGGTCTCGCCGTTGACTTTCACGGTGGCGAGCTGGTCGCCCGGGGTCCAGTCGGAGGTGACACGGTAGCTGCCGCCGCCCTGGAAGTTCACCGTTGCGCCCTCGCGGTCGGCGTCGATCATCACTTCGAAGGACTGGCCCTGCAGGCTGACCACCCAGTCGGTGCCGACCTTGCGCTCGTGGTTGTCCATCCGGCCGGAAACGCGGGTGCGGCGGATTTCGGCAACCCGGTGCATCGCGGCGCAGGCGGCAGCGATCTTGCGCAGGTCGTCGCTGTGCAGCTCCACGCCCTCGAAGCCCTCCGGATATTCCTCGGCGATGAAGGCGGTGGTCATGTCGCCGGAGATGAATTTCGGGTGATCCATCACCGCCGACAGGAACGGCAGGTTGTGGCCGATGCCCTCCACCTCGAAGCTGTCCAGCGCGATCCGCATCGCGTCGATCGCCTCTTCGCGGGTCGGCGCCCAGGTGCAGAGCTTGGCGATCATCGGGTCATAGTACATCGAGATCTCGCCGCCCTCATAGACGCCGGTGTCGTTGCGCACCGCGGTGGCGCCGGCAGGCGCATCGCCTTGCCACTTGCCGTTTTCCAGCAGCGGGCCGGCAGCGGTTTCCTGCGGCGGGCGGTAGCGGGTCAGACGGCCGATGGAGGGCAGGAAGCCGCGGTAGGGATCTTCGGCATAAAGGCGGTTTTCAATCGCCCAGCCGGTGAGCTTCACGTCTTCCTGGCGCAGCGGCAGTTCCGCGCCGCCGGCGACGCGGATCATCTGCTCCACCAGGTCGACGCCGGTGATCAGCTCCGTGACCGGGTGTTCCACCTGCAGGCGGGTGTTCATTTCCAGAAAGTAGAAGTTCTTGTCGCCATCGACGATGAATTCCACGGTGCCGGCGGAGGCATAGCCCACCGCCTTGGCCAGCGCGACGGCCTGTTCGCCCATCGCCTTGCGGGTTTCCTCATCCAGGAACGGCGACGGCGCTTCTTCGACGACTTTCTGGTTACGGCGCTGGATCGAGCATTCGCGCTCGCCCAGGTAGATGCCATTGCCGTGGGTGTCGCAGAGCACCTGGATTTCGATGTGGCGCGGCTGGGTGACGAACTTCTCGATGAAGATCCGGTCATCGCCAAAGGAGTTCGCAGCCTCGTTCTTGGAGGACTGGAAGCCTTCGCGGGCCTCTTCGTCGTTCCAGGCGATCCGCATCCCCTTGCCGCCGCCGCCGGCGGAGGCCTTGATCATCACCGGGTAGCCGATCTCGTTGGAGATCTTCACCGCCTCGTCGGCATCGGCAATCAGGCCCATGTAGCCGGGCACGGTGGAGACGCCAGCCTCCTGGGCGATCTTCTTGGAGGTGATCTTGTCCCCCATCGCCTCGATCGCGCGTTTCGGGGGGCCGACAAAGGCAACGCCTTCGGCCTCAAGCGCCTCGGCGAATTTGGAGTTCTCGGACAGGAAGCCGTAGCCCGGATGCACCGCCTGGGCGCCGGTCTTGCGGATCGCCTCCATCACCTTGTCGATGACGATATAGGACTGGTTGGCCGGCGGCGGGCCGATGTGGACTGCCTCGTCGGCCATCTGCACATGCAGGGCCTGTTTGTCGGCGTCGGAGTAGATGGCAACGGTCTTGATGCCCATTTTCCGCGCGGTTTTGATCACGCGGCAGGCGATCTCGCCCCGGTTGGCGATCAGGATCTTATCAAACATAGGCAGTCCCTTGTTTCTTGGTATTCCGGAATGCAAAACGCCGCGCCCGGGGCAAGCCCAGGCACGGCGTCAGCGCGACAGGATGGCCGGCCCCGGAGGGGCGGCTGTTCAGAGCTGCGGCAGCAGCCTCAGCATTTGCGGGGGTTCTGTTCGCAGTAAACGAGGTTTGCGGCAACGCCGACAGCGGCGCCGGTGACCAGGTTGGCGTCGAGCAGCGCAGCGCCCGCTGCGCCCGCGCCGGCGCCGTAGACGACGCGCTCGCCGGTGGTGTCGCCACAGGCCGCCGCCAGGCCGCACAGCGAGAGCGCTGCGATAAGAGATTTTGCCCGCATGTCCATGTTCCTTCTTCCGGGGACGTGATTGTCCCGCCGGAATTTGCAGGCAACAGGGCGTTGCGCAACGGCGCAAATGCGCCGCCCTCCAGTTGGGCGGAGGCTTGCCGCATCGGGGGGGTAGAACGGCAAGCTTCCGCCGCTGCCTGAAGGGGATAAAAGACGGGCAGGCCGCGGATGGGGTCGCGTACCTGCCCGTTCAGGCGAAGGGGCCGGAACAGATGCTCGGCACGGCAGCGTGGCTGCGCTGCCAGGTTCACGATGCACGCCGCGACGGCTGCTGTAAGCCCCCGAAATCCGGCGCCGCGGATTTGGGCAAGTTCCCGCTGTTTCGCGGGACCCGTGTGCAAGTTCACGCCGACGTTACGGGCGGTTGCCGGACAGCTGCCGCGGGTGCGCATCAGCGCCGTCACATATCCGTAACGCGGGTGATGCTGGCGTGAGCCAGGGCAGCCGCGCAGCCGGACAGGCCGCCCGGACGGCCGAACCTGCGGACCCGTGCCGGAGCGCTGGAACCGGAGAACCGGCTGGCCGTCAGCCGTTACGACGGCGACCGGATCCAGCTGGCGGTGCAGCTGGACGTCTGACCGGCGGGCCGCCCCGCAGCGCAAACCCCTGCCCCGCAAGCAGCCTTGCGGGGGCGCGGGGACGGTATGCGTGCGGGGCGCCTGCATCAGCTGAAGGCCTCCGGGAACGAGGCGCGCGCAACTGCTTCGTCGATGACCAGCAGCGCTTCATAGCTTTCGGGATCAAAGGGTTCTTCGGCGGGAATCACCTCGCGGCCGAACAGCCAGCTAAGGCGGCCCGCATCGAGGTTGCCGCGCTCGAACGGCTGGTCGCCGAAATGCTCCCACAGCGCCTGCATGAACATCTGGTCGACGCGCCGGTCGACGTGCTTGCGGTCGCGGAAGCGCTCGCGCCGGACCAGCGGCGTCACCCCCTTGGGGTTGGAACGGCGGATGGTGAATTGGAAATCAGTGCCGGGCATACGGCCCGGGAACCCGCGGTGTTTCAGCATTTGGGTGCCTCCGGTCCGGCACCCCACGGGGCGGCGGGGGCCGGCCGCAGGGCCGGACCCCTGTAGGGATTAGTTGTACTTGCCGGTGAATTCCGGCTCTTGCGAGACGGGCTGCGGCTCAACCACGACGAACTCTTCTTCCTGCTGGGCGCAGGCGGTAACAGCGGCCAGCAGGCCGGCCAGGGCGATAAGCTTGATGCTCTTGGACATTTCTGTCTCCTGATAAATTTCGTGAAACCTGCGGGGGCTGCGCCCGCCGCATGCCTCAACCTCAATACGAAGGCAGTCAAACAACTGCCCGTGCTGAGGATAGCCGGGTTTCCATCCGAGTCACACGCAAATCGCGGCAAATGGCAGCGCTGTGGCTGCAATGCCGCAAGTTTTTGCCGATCCAAGTGTTGCCCCGCAAGATGTTGTGGATGCATCAGAAAGCCTCCCACATGCAGGCCGCGCCGTCGGGGCGGTAGGCCTCGAAGAACTGGGTCGCCTCCGGGTCCTGCGCGCCAAAGGGCAGCTCCCGGTCGGACAGCGATATCACCACCCGCGCGGCGGTCATCCCGTGTTCGGCCAGATAGGGCAGCGCCAGGGTGCCGCACAGGTGGTCCATGTCGGGGGCGGCGGTTTCATAGCTGACGGTGCCGGTGCCGCGGGCGATCTGCGGCGCCAGGAAGCGGAACCGGGCCCAGAGTTGCGGCGGCTGGCCCGGCTGGCCGGGCGCGTCGTCCAGCAGCACTTCGGCCAGGGTCACGAGCTGGCCCGAAGGCACGGCAATGGCATCTGCGGCCAGCGCAGCCTGGGCAAAGAGCGCAAAGGGAATGGCCGCCAGATATCCGCAGCCCCGGCCCCCGGTCACCCGGGCTCCTCCGGCCGGAGCTGCAGGCGCTGCGCAAGTGGCGCGCGCTGTCTGATATCGGCTGGAGCGGATCATGACGCTGATTCGCTCTTCATGTCAATTTTTGCCGCGAATCTGTGCGAATCCTTCGCATCTGCCCGGGAATCACGCAGCGCGGCCGCCGTCTTCCGGCGGGCATGGCGGACCCAGCGGGACCGGCTGGACGCATTTTCGAGAATCTCAGCGATAAGCCCCGCGGCATTGGACGGCACCCGGCCCATCACCTGGCCGCCTGCCCGCACCCTGACCCCCTGCCCCTCGGCGGTGATTTCCACCACCGGGGAGAAGCCGCGCAGGGACTGCAGCTTACGCCACATGTCCTGACGGATCTGATGCGCCAGCCGCAGCGGGTCGCCCGCGGGCAGCACCGTCACCGCCGCCACGTCGAACCGCGCAGGCAGGCGGCGCGACAGCGTCAGGGCGCCGTCCGTGCGGGTGATATGCCAGGGTGTGCGGGTCATTCAGACACTTCAATCCGGTTCAGATCGGCGGTTTGCCAGCTTTCGTTTTCGAGGCCAAAGACCACCCGCCGCGTTGGCGGAATGGTCCGGTAGTCTGCCTCAGGTCCGTCTGCCAGCTCCACGAAGTAGTCGTCAGGAAGGCCTGCGTCAGTCGTAGCGGCAAGCTGCACCATGAGAGAGACGGTTTGGCGTATCGACGCCGCTTCCTGTGGAGATGGCTCTCGAGCATTCAGCATGCTGCCGAGATCAGAGCGGAACACGGCAAGCATAACTTCGCGCACATCGGACCCGTTGGAAATCTCAAAGAAATCAAGATGTTCCAGCGGCACACGATCTGCACCGAAAGTCACAGCCTCGATTTCGCTCTGATCCGTCATTTACCCACTCACAGCGGAATGTTGTCGTGCTTCTTCCACGGGTTCTTCAGCTGCTTGCCCCGCAGGGAGGCAAAGGCGCGGCTGACCCGGCGGCGGGTGGACTGGGGCATGATCACCTCGTCGATGAAGCCGCGCTCGGCCGCCACGAAGGGGTTGGCGAAACGGTCTTCATACTCCGCGGTTTTCTGGGCGATCTTCTCGGGATCGTTCAGATCGGCGCGGTGGATGATCTCGGTCGCGCCCTTGGCACCCATCACAGCGATCTCTGCGGTCGGCCAGGCGTAGTTGAAATCGCCGCGCAGGTGCTTGGAGGCCATCACGTCATAGGCGCCGCCATAGGCCTTGCGGGTGATCACGGTGACCTTCGGCACGGTGGCTTCGCCATAGGCAAACAGCAGTTTCGCACCGTGCTTGATGACGCCGCCGTATTCCTGGGAGGTGCCCGGCAGGAAGCCCGGCACGTCGACGAAGGTCAGGATCGGGATTTCGAAACAGTCGCAGAAGCGCACGAAACGGGCAGCCTTGCGGGAGGAGTCGATGTCGAGGCAGCCGGCCAGCACCATCGGCTGGTTGGCGACGACGCCGACGGTCTGGCCTTCGAGGCGGATGAAGCCGGTGATGATGTTCTTGGCGAAATCCTCCTGGATCTCGTAGAAATCGCCCTCGTCCGCCACCTTGGTGATCAGCTCCTTCATGTCGTAGGGGCTGTTGGGGTTTTCCGGGATCAGGGTATCCAGGCTGCTCTCCAGGCGGCCCGGCTCGTCGAAGAACGGGCGCACCGGCGGTTTTTCGCGGTTGTTGAGCGGCAGGAAGTCGACCAGGCGACGGACCTCGGCCAGCGCCTCGACATCGTTTTCGAAGGCGCCGTCGGCGACGGAGGACTTCTTGGTGTGCGTGGAGGCGCCGCCCAGTTCCTCAGCGGTCACCACCTCGTTGGTCACGGTTTTCACCACGTCCGGGCCGGTCACGAACATGTAGGAGGTGTCCTTGACCATGAAGATGAAGTCGGTCATCGCGGGCGAATAGACCGCGCCGCCCGCGCAAGGCCCCATGATGACGGAGATCTGCGGGATCACGCCGGAGGCCATGATGTTGCGCTGGAAGATCTCGGCGTAGCCTGCGAGCGCATCGACGCCTTCCTGGATGCGGGCGCCGCCGGAATCGTTGATGCCGATCACCGGCGCGCCATTCTGCACTGCCATATCCATGATCTTGCAGATCTTCTGGGCGTGGGTCGCGGAGACCGAGCCGCCCAGAACGGTGAAATCCTGGGAGAAGACATAGACCTGGCGGCCGTTGATGGTGCCCCAGCCGGTGACCACGCCGTCACCCGCGGGCTTGTTGTCTTCCATGCCGAAATCGGTGCAGCGGTGGCTGACGAACATGTCGAATTCTTCGAAGCTGCCCTCGTCCAGCAACAGCTCGATCCGTTCGCGGGCTGTCAGCTTGCCGCGCCCATGCTGTGCGTCGATGCGGCGCTGGCCGCCGCCCAGCCGCGCGTCCTCGCGGCGGTCTTCCAGCTCGGAAAGGATGTCTTTCATGGCACATGTCCCCTGTAGATGTCACCGGGACCATATATTGCGCAGGCGCCAAGCCAAAGGATATTATCGCAAATTTGCAAACCGTTTGCATACGCGGTTAGCAAATTTGAAAATCAGCAAATTCCGCCCGCGCCATTCCGCTCCGCACAGCGAGCCGGCGGGCCGCCTCAAGCCGCCTTGGCGATGTCCGCCATCTGCCGCAGGGCGCTGGTCAGCGGCGCCTTGACCGGGACGGAGACGCCAAAGGGGTTGTCTTCGACCATTGTGATCACCGGATCGTCCCTGAGGAACTTGAGATAGGCCGCGATCTGGGCCAGCAGCGCCTGCGCAGCAGCCTTGCGGGCTTCGCCGGTGGCGGATTTCATCTCGAACAGCGCCTTCATCAGGGCGGTCTGGTTGCCGTCGGTGACCCCGGCCAGCCCGGCATCGGCAATCTGCGCCAGCACCGGGTGGTTCTGGGAGCGCAGTGCCGCCTGCAGTCCGGAGATGCCGCGGTCGACGTCTTCCTTGGCGGCCTGCCAGATCGCCATCACGTCTGCCTGCGGCGCCTCAGCCTCTGCCGGGGCGTCCAGCGCCTTGATCAGCGCCTTGAGGCCCGCTGCGGCGTCCGGCAGGGCGCCGGATTTGAGACTGGCGGCAATGGCGCGGGCCTGCTCCGCCAGCGGTGCGGCCTGCTCCGGCGGCAGGGTCTTGATCCGGGCCGCCTGCGCCGCCAGCAGTTTGCCGAGCTTGGCCGCTTGCCCGGACTGCGCCGGGGCCGGTTCGGGCTGCGCCTGCAGCTTGGCCAGCACCGCCTCCAGCTGGTCGAGCCGGGCGGCGCAGCCGCCGTGATCGCCCTGCCCCAGCAGTTTGGCGCTGGCCTTGATCTGCGGCGCGAGCTTGCCCGCCAGCTCTGGATTGCCCAGCGCCTTGACCGTTTCAGCGAAGGCGGCGATGCGCTGTTTCAGGGCAGCCGCTGCGCCATCATCCGCCTGTTCCGGGGCGCTGGCTTCCTGTGCCTCGCTTTCGTCGTCCGGCAGGCTGTCCTCGTCGATGATACTGCCGTCGGGGCCAACCAGCACCGGCTTGAACTTGACCATGCCTTCGGCCTTGAACCGCTTCTTCAGCTGTTTGACGATGCCCTTCAGCGGTTTTTCCGGCATCAGGAAGACGTCGTTCTCCTCCACCCGAAGGGTGCCGAAACAGGTCTTCTTGATGCCCGGCATCTTCTTCATGTCGCCGCGCAGCACCTTGCCGGGCTTGCGCAGGTCGATCATCAGCCCGCAGTTTTCCGGCTTGCCCGCCAGCCCGAAGGCAAAGGGCAGCTCATTGCCGCTGGCCTTGGACTTCTTCAGGAGTTTCAGGACGGCATCGGAATCAAAAGCCTGGTCTGGCATGGTATCCTCCTAGCTGGCGCTGCCGGCGGCGGCGGCCCAGTCTTCGGCGCTCATATCAACAAACTCCAGATCCGCCTCATCGCCGGGGTCCGACAGCGGCTGACCGGGCCAGATCGTTTCATAGGCGCGGCGGAACAGCGCCTGCAGCTCCGCGTCGCTGAACGGGTACTGCTGGCCTGCAAACTCGCCGATGCGGCCGCGCGGATTGGCGATCAGCGAGTCCAGCGCCAGCCGCAGCCAGTCCAGGTTGCCTTCTTTGTGGGCGCGCCTGTGCATGGCGCGGATATCGGCGTCGAACTGGGAGAGGTCGGCCATCGGATCGGGCGCGTTGACGGCCCGGCCCATGGTCAGCAGCCGCGTGTAGCCTGCGATCAGTTCCTTGCGGATTTTCATGGGATCATGTTCCCCGGATTGGCGTTGGTGTAGGTCTTGGTCTCATTGTCCCAGCCGTCGGCGACCGGGTACTGCTGCATCATCACCCAGCGGCCCGGGATCTTGGCCGGGGCGGTGCCGTGCCGTTCCTGGTATTTCCCGGCGTAATCGGCGTTGTCCTGCGGCTTCACTTCCGGATGGGCCGTGCCGGGGGCGGGATGGTCCGTGGTTTCGGCGGGCAGCTTCTCCGGCTCCCAGATGAAGTTCACATAGGCGCGGGTCAGGCCCTCGATTTCCTCGAAGGTCTCATAGGTCTTGTCGGGGACCGGCTCGCCGTTGTCGTCCAGGCGCACATGCTTCTTGCGGCCGACATAGGCCTTGTCGATCGGGCGGCCGTGCTCGACGGTGCAGTCGAAGTTTTCCTCGGGCCAGTCCAGCGGATTGCCGGAGACCGTCATTTCCGTGTCGTCGATTTCGACTCCCTTGCCCTTGGCCGCCTGGGCCGCCAGTTCGCGGCCTGCCAGCCAGTCCTGCGGGCTGTGGAACTTGGAGGAGGCGCCGGTGTAGGAGCGCTCGTCATCCGTTTTTGCGTTCGGCGGCTTGCCGGTCTTGAGGCGCTGGATCAGGTCCTCGTCGCTGACGTCCGGGCCGTGGCGGTCCAGCGAGTGGCCCGCGTTGCTGTCCACGCCGTCCTTCGCCTCGCAGTCCCCGGCAGCTTCCTTGCAGAGCGCCTGCAGATCGGTGCGGATGCCGTCAAAGGCGGTCTTGGCCTTGGGAAAGTCGGGTTTCTTCGCCTCCTCCTCAGCCGCCGCGGCCCGCTCCTTGAAGGGGGTGAGCTTACCGGCCTCCGTGCCGGCCCGCTCCAGCGCCTTGAGGATGCCCTGCACCTGGAAGCGGGCGGTGGCCATCGGTTTTGCCAGTTGCAGCAGCTTCTGATGCGCGTCCAGCATCAGGAAGGCGTCGCCGTATTCCTTGTCCTTGTCCGCCCGGTCCGTGGCGGTTTTCAGTGACTCGTCAAGCGCGTCTTCAGCCGGTTTCAGGTTGAGGTATTTCCTGGTCCGGCTGTGCTCTTTTTCGACCCTGGCCAGCTTGGCGCGGTAGTCCGCCATCGCCAGCGCAAGATCCATGTAGTCGGTGCCGTCCAGCACCGCCTGCAAATCGCCGGCGGCCTTGGCCGGATCGCCGCCGCGGGCGGTTACCTCTGCCGCCTTGAGCGCCGCATCCAGCGGGCCGGTCAGCTCATCCGCGTCGCCCGGCAGCATCGCCAGCAGATCTTCGGCAGCCTGCCTGGCCTCCAGATACGCCGGCATGGCGCGCAGCAGCGCCAGCGCGCCGGGCACCGCGGCCACGGCCTCGGGGTATTTCTGCGCGCCAAGGGCCGTGTTTACCGGCTGTTGGAAATCATACCCGGCAGCCGCCGGATAGCGCTGCAGGATCTGCGCCATCTCGCGCCGCTCATCCACGACCTTCATGAGCTGAAACAGCGCGTTGAGCTTGACGTGGTACTGAGGCGCGCCAGCGTCCTTGTCGAAGTTCCCGGCATCCGCCAGCGCCTTGTGCGCGTCCCAGGTGGCGGTGAGGTCGGACAGTTCAGGCTCCGCCAGAACCTTCTTGAGTGCCTCGTATTTCTTCTCCAGCGCCTTGACGATCTGCTTGGAGCGGCTCTGGCGCATCAGCACGCGGTTCGCATTTTCCCAGACCTTCAAATCCGCCATCGCCCCGGCAGGGTCATTGGTGCCCTTGAACTTCTGCTTGGCATCGGCCGCGGCCAAGGCATCGCGGAACCCCTTGTCGGCCCTCAGCGACGCATCAAAGGTGCGCATGTAGCGGGCCAGCGCGCTGCGGTCCGGGGAGCTGTAGCCGATCAACTCCTGCAGCAGCGCCTCGCCATCGGCGAACTTCTGTTCCTTATAGGCCTTTTTCTTGGCGTTTTTCAGGTGGTTGCGGTAGTCCTTGGCGTCGGGCACCATGCTGGACAGGATAAAGTCGCAGCGGCCGTGGGTGTTTGCCATGTAGTCCGCCAGCAGCGCGTCAAAGCTGAGCGCCTTGGCCAAATCACCCTCGTCGCCGAGGTTGGCCTTCCAGCCCTCCAGCGCCGTTTTTGCAGCGCCGAAATCGCCGGTCTTGGAATGGCCTGCGGCGGTTTTCATCCGGGCGCTGCGGTCGGCCTCCGCAGTGTCCTTGGCGCCGCCGCTGAGCGCGGCAATCAGCGAGAGCGTGCCGCGGGTCCAGGTGTCGAAGAACAGGCCGTAGGTATTGGCGGCCTCCGCCCGGGCGGTGATATCCTTGGCCGAGGCCTCCACCGCCTCGAAATCGGAAACCGTGACCGCGGCGGCCATGGATTTGTGCGCGGCATTGATCCGCGTTTCGAGATAGGTGAAGGCGCCCTGATCCAGGCTGTCGCGCACGGCGGCGAATTTCGCCTCAGCCGCCGCCAGGGCGGCCTGCGCCTTGTCCCGGGCCGCCGCGATGGCGGTCTGGGCGGTGACCTGAGCCGACAGTTCCTGGATATCGCTGCCGATCTGATCGAAGGCATCCGCGCCGCCGGCGCTGAGGATCTCCTTTTTCAGCGCCTTGCGCCCGCCCGCCAGGCTGCGCCGGGCGCCGGAGCTGAGCGCGGCAGGAATGGTGATCTTGGCCAGTTCCGCCAGCGCCGCCTTGCGCCGCAAGTCCAGATCCTCGTCCCCGGGCTCCGGCATATCCGGCATGGTCCAGGCCTTGATGGCATAAAACCGTTCGGCCCACTGGCGGATGGCCGGGTTGTTGGCGAGCGGATCCGGGGTATTGGCCATGTATCACCTCAACACAACAAAATGGCGGCCCTGGGGGAATGCGCGGAAATATGCGCTGCCTGAGCAACCATAGGTGAGGCCGCGAATTTCTTGCAAGGATCTTTTGACGCGGCGTAACCCCTGTGCGCCGCTGCACATGGCACAGATGGACAACACCCGCCGACTGCTCTAACCGGATTGTATGTCCACATATGATACCCGGGCCGCCGGCCAGCGGACGCCTCCGCGCATCTTTACCCTGATCCTGCTGGCAGGCCTCTCGGCGCTTGGCATGAACCTGCATCTGCCGTCGCTGGCAGGCATGTCGGAGTATTATGCGGTCGACTACCGGGTGATGCAGCTGTCGGTGGCACTGTATCTGGCGGGCAACGCGGTGGTGCAGATCTTTGTCGGGCCGATCTCTGACCAGATGGGACGGCGGCCGGTGATCCTGACCAGCATCGCGCTGTTCCTTCTGGCGACGCTGGGCTGCATCTATGCGCCGACGGCGGAGGTATTCCTGATGTTCCGGGTGGCGCAGACGGCGGTGGCGGCCACCATGGTGCTGAGCCGCGCCGCGGTGCGCGATCTTTATGACACCAACGAAGCGGCCAGCATGATCGGCTATGTCACCATGGGCATGGCAATCGTGCCGATGATCGGCCCGGCGATCGGCGGTTTTCTGGATCAGTGGATGGGCTGGAAGGCCAATTTCTGGATGCTGTTCCTGGTCGGCGCGGCGACGCTGATGATCACCTTCACCGATTTCGGCGAAACCGCGCACAAGAGCGGCAAGACGCTGGTGGCGCAGTTCCTCGAATATCCCGAGCTGCTGCGCTCGCCGCGGTTCTGGGGCTATTCGCTGTCCTCGGGTCTCGCCTCGGGGGCGTTCTTTGCCTACCTGGGCGGAGCGCCGTTTGTCGGCACCGAGATTTACGGGCTGAGCACGGCGGAACTGGGCGTTTACTTCTCAGCGCCTGCGGTGGGGTATTTCGCCGGCAACTTCATCTCCGGCCGCTACTCCATGCGGCTGGGGGTCAACCGCATGGTGCTGTGGGGCTGCGTGATCAACGGCGGCGGGGTGCTGCTGTCTCTGCTGATTGCGATGGCAGGCGCGGACAGTGTGATGACCTTCTTCGGTCTCATGTGCTTTGTCGGGCTGGGAAATGGCATGGCGATCCCCAATGCCACAGCAGGCGCGATTTCGGTGCGGCCGCATCTGGCGGGCACGGCCTCGGGCCTCAGCGGCGCGATCATGATCGGTGCGGGCGCGGCGCTCAGCGCCTTTGCGGGGATGCTGCTGGTGCCCGGTTCGACCGCGGTGCCGCTGCTGGTGGTCATGTTTGCCACGGCCGCCAGCGGGCTGATTGCGATCCTGCTGGTGGTCTGGCGGGAGCGGCAGATCCGCGCTTAAACGCCGCCGCGGCCTTGCAGGCGCCCCTTTGCAATTATACTGTTCGCAGGAGTTGGATTTGCAAAGGCGCGCCCCATGGCCACCCAGAAACTTTATGCCGGCGCCAAGCTGCGCGAGATGCGGCAGCGGCTGGAGCTGACGCAGAAGGATTTCGCCGCCAAGCTGGGCGTCTCCCTGCCCTATCTGAACCAGATGGAGAACAACAACCGCCCGGTGTCGACCACGGTGGTGCTGGCGCTGGCGCAAGAGTTCGGCATGGATGTGACCGAGCTGAGCGCGGGCGACAGCGAGCGGCTGGTCAGCGATATGCGCGAGGCGATGGCGGATCCGGTGTTTGCCGATGACGCGCCGCCGCTGGCGGATCTGCGGCTGACGGCCTCAAACGCGCCGGCGCTGGCGCGGGCCTTTCTGGCGCTGCACCGGGCCTACCGTCAGACGCATGAGCGCCTGGCCTCCCTGGACGAGGCGCTGGGACGGGAGGATGCCCGCATTCAGGCCTCCCCTTGGGAAGAAGTGCGCGATTTCTTCCATTACTGCGATAACTACATCGACGCGGTGGATCACGCGGCAGAACGGTTTGCCGCCACCAGCGATATCCGCGCCGCGGCGGTGGCGGAGCTGGAGCGCGGCGGCGTTGCCGTGAAGCAGACCGAGATGGAGGGGCTGCGCCACTTCGATGCGGATACCGGCGTGCTGCATTTGTCCAACCGCTCCGCCCCGCAGACGCAGCTGTTCCAGATGCTGCTGCAAGTGGCGCTGCTGCGGCAGAACCAGCTGCTGGAGGCCACCCTCGACTTTGCAAAGTTCCAGAGCGAGGAGGCCCGCGCCATCGCCAAAATAGGCCTTGCCAACTACTTCGCCGGGGCCGCGCTGATGCCTTACAGGCGGTTCCTGGAGGCAGCGCAGGCCTGCCGCCATGACCTGGAGCTGCTGGCGATCCGCTTCGGCGCCTCGATCGAACAGATCGCGCACCGGCTGTCGACGATGCAGCGGCCCGGCGCCAAGGGGGTGCCGTTCTTCTTCGTGCGGGTCGATCAGGCGGGCACGATCACCAAGCGGCATTCGGCCACGCGGCTGCAGTTTGCCCGGTTCGGCGGCGCCTGCCCTTTGTGGAACGTGCATAGGGCATTTGAAACGCCGGGCCGGTTCCTGCGCCAGCTGGCGGAGACGCCGGACGGGGTGCGTTATATCTCGCTGGCGCGGGATGTGTCCAAGCCCGGCGGCTCCTTCGGCGCGCCGGTCAGGCGCTATGCGATTGCGCTGGGGTGCGAGGTGCGCCATGCGGATGCGCTGGTCTATGCGGACAATCTGGATGTGAGCAACGACAGCGCCTATGAGCCGATCGGCATCTCCTGCCGCATCTGCGAGAGGAAGGACTGCCACCAGCGTTCGGTTCCGCCGCTGGAGCGGCGGCTGACCATCAACACCGATCAGCGCGGCGTGCTGCCCTATGAAGTCAGCTGACGCCGCGGCTGGCCCGCGGCTGCCGCGCGCCCTAGGTTAGGGATCATGGCAGCATTTGAACAACTGGTCCTGTCCGGCGGCGGATGCCGCTGTTTCTGGCAGGGCGGCTTCCTGCACGTGGTGCAGGATGCGCTGCCGCTGAGACCTGTCCGGGTGACCGGAGTGTCCGGCGGCGCGCTGACGCTCGCCGGGTTTCTGGCCGGCCGCGGCGAGCGGGTGCTGGCAGAGATGAAGGACGCTTTCCGCAAGACAAGCAGCAACATCAGCTGGCACCAGCCCGGCGAGGGCGGGCTGACCCCGCACCAGCGGGTCTATGGGGAGGTGGTTACCCGGGCGCTGGACGGCGATGCGATGGCGCGGGTGGCCGCCGGGCCGCAGGCGCAGATCCTGCTGGGGCATCCGCCGTCGCACCGCTGGGCGCGGCTGACCGGCAGCCTGGCCACGCTGGCCTATGAGGCGGAGCTGCATCTGGTCGGCTCGCCGCATTTCAACTGGGCGGAGCGGATTGGCGTCACCTCCAGCCTGGTGGACGCAAATGCCGCGGCGCGCGACGGCAGGCTGGCCGATCTGGTGCGGTTTGCCGCCACCATCCCGCCGGTGTTCGCGCCGCCGCGCTGGAACGGGCGGGCGGTGATCGACGGCGGCATGGCCGATCAGGCGCCGATGCCGGAGCCGGACGAGGGGCGCACGCTGGTGCTGCTGACCCGCAAGTACAAGCGCCTGCCGGAGGTGGCGGGACGGCTGTATGTTGCGCCTGAAGAAGAAGTGCCCGCGGACAAGATCGACTTTACCGATCCGGCGAAGATCCAGGCGACCTGGGATGCCGGGCTGGCGGCGGGCGAAGCGTTCCTGCGGGAGCTGTCAAAGACGTGACCGCCGCGGCAGCCGCCCTGAACCTTTCTAAAGGCCGGGGGCGTGTCATCCCTCCGGAACGTGCCGCAGGATGTCGAAGCCTTCCTCTGCCGTTGGTTCGCTGTAGTGCGCGGAGAAACGGCGGAACTGCGCCTCTGTCGGAGCAAAGGGATGGCTGCCGTCCGCATTGCGCTGCCGCAGCCTGGCCAGGCAGAGGTCATCGGGCACTGCCAGCAGATGCAGCTGATGCGCGGCGCTGGTTTGATCCAGGATACCACGCATCCAGGCACGCGTTTCCGCCGTGTTTGCGGGAAAGTCCAGGACTACCGAGACGCCCGCGTCCAGCAGTGACACAACGTGCGGCGCCATCCTGCTGCGCAGCCGGGACGCAAATCGCAGATAATCCTGCGCCGTGGACATTTCCGGGCCGAAAAGGGTGCTGAGCCACTGATCCTCGGCAATCAGAACGGTGCCGTCCGCGCGGGCTAGGCTGGCGGCCAGCGTCGACTTTCCGGACGCCATCATGCCGCAAAACAGATGCAGTACGGGGGATCTTCCAGACATTGTATCAGCCTCGTCAGACGCAAACGCACAAAGCGTTCGCAGCGGTTCTCCACCCGGCCCGGCGTGTCAAACCTGGATCGCAATCCGGTTGAGGCTGCACAGCGCGGCTGTCTGAACCACGGTATTCATGCGGAAGAGATGCCGCATTCCTGCCTGTCTGTCCATGGGAACCAGCGATTGTGCCGATACGGCAGGAAAAAGGGGCGCCGCTGACGCCCCTATCCCAAGGTGTTCCCTAAAGGCCTTACGCTTTGGACAGGATCCCCCAGATCTCATCCTTCAGCGCGGCGCGCTGTTTGCGCAGGTCGGTCTCGGCTTGAGCGCTGACCGGCTCCACGTTGGTTTCCGCGCGGTGCACGGCGCGGTTCACCTCGTGGTATTCATCCGCCAGCTTGGCGAAATGCGCGTCGGACTGTTTCAGCTGGCTCATCACAGCTGCTTTTTCCGGGAATTCCTCGGCCAGTTCATGGGGAGTATTGGACACCTGCTCGCTCCTTTTTCCTAGGGTCGGTTGCAGATTATGCGGTGCCCTGCCCCGCCACTTTGACGCGGATCAAAAGATGTGCGCGGCGCGCTGATTTTCGGAAAGAATTTTTGCAGCAAATAAGCCGCCCGCACAAAGGGGAGGTGGCGGGCGGCTTGCTGGCTTGGCAGCAGGATCAGCGCTGCGCTTCGCGCCAGTTCGGGTTGAACCACGGCTCTGCGTTGGAGGACGGCAGGCGGCGGCCCAGGATGTGGTCGGAGGCCTTCTCGCCCGTCATGATCGAGGGGCCGTTGAGGTTGCCATTGGTGATGCGCGGGAAGATCGAGCTGTCGGCGACGCGCAAGCCGTCGACGCCGATCACGCGGCATTCCGGGTCCACGACAGCCATCGGATCATCAACGCTGCCCATCTTGCAGGTGCCGCAGGGGTGATAGGCGCTTTCCACATGCTCGCGCAGGAAGCCGTCGATCTCGTCGTCGGTCTGCAGGTGCTCGCCGGGCTGGATCTCGTGCTTGAGGAAGGGCTTCATCGCGTCCTGAGCAAAGATCTCGCGCGTCAGGCGCACGCATTTGCGGAAGTCGATCCAGTCCTGCTCGGTCGACATGTAGTTGAACAGGATGTTCGGCGCGTCCTTGGGATCGGCGGAGGCCAGCGTGACCTCGCCGCGCGAGGGCGAACGCATCGGGCCGACGTGGGCCTGGAAGCCATGCCCCTCTGCCGCCGCCTGGCCGTCGTAGCGGACTGCGATCGGCAGGAAGTGGTACTGGATGTCCGGGTAGTCGACGCCCTTGTCGGAGCGGATGAAAGCGGCGCTTTCGAACTGGTTGGAGGCGCCCAGGCCGGTTTTGGTGAACATCCACTGGGCCCCGACCAGGCCCTTGCCCAGAAGGTTCCAGTATTTGAACAGGGTGATCGGCTGCTTGCAGGCGAACTGGAAGTAGAATTCCAGGTGGTCCTGCAGGTTCTGGCCGACGCCGGGGCGGTCGGCGACCACGCCGATGCCGTGTTCGGCCAGATGCTTGGCCGGGCCGATGCCGGAGAGCATCAGCATCTTGGGGGAGTTCAGCGAGGAGGCCGCCAGGATCACCTCGGCATTGGCGCGGATCACCTCGACCTTGCCGCCGCGTTCGATCTCGACACCCACGGCGCGGCCGTCCTCGATCACCACCTTGCGGGCGAAGGCGCGGATCAGGCCGCAGTTTTCACGCTTCAGCGCGGGCTTCAGATAGGCGTTGGCGGCGGACCAGCGGCGGCCCTTGTAGACCGTCATCTCCATCGGGCCGAAGCCTTCCTGCTGCGCGCCGTTGTAGTCGGAGGTGACCGGGTAGCCGGCCTGTTCGCCCGCCTTGACGAAGGCGTCATGCAGCGGGTTGTCGCGGGGGCCGCGGGTCACATGCAGCGGGCCGTCCTTGCCGCGCCAGTCCGGGTCGCCGCCGTGGCCGCGGTCGTTCCAGGTTTCCATGCGCTTGAAGTAGGGCAGCACGTCGGCATAGGACCAGCCGGCAGCGCCGGACTCGGCCCAGTGGTTGTAGTCGCCCGCATGGCCGCGCACGTAGACCATGCCGTTGATCGAGGAGGAGCCGCCGATCACCTTGCCGCGCGGGCAGACCAGTTCACGCCCGCCCAGATGCGGTTCGGGCTGGGATTTGTAGCCCCAGTCATACAGCGGCATGTTCATCGGGTAGCTGAGCGCGCCCGGCATCTGGATAAACGGCCCGGCATCGGTGCCGCCGTGTTCGATCACCAAGACCTTCTTGCCGGCCTCGCTGAGCCGGTAGGCCATGGCACAGCCCGCAGAGCCGGCGCCGACAATCACATAATCCGCGTTCATTTCTTCTCTCCGTCGCTGAGACCGGGGGCTGCCCGCCTGCCCGGCTCTGCCTTGCATTTCCTGCCGGGGCCGCCCGCCTGGGCAGGCAGCTCCGGTTGTCTTGCGCCCTGCCCTGATTGCCCTATTGGGCAACGGGCGGGCGGGTGGGCGTTGCCCAATAGGGCAATCAGAACGCCGCCTCGACGTCGCCCATGCGGACGTAGACCGACTTCACCTGGCTGAAGTGCTTGATCGCCTCTTTCGAGTTCTCGCGGCCCACGCCGGAGGCTTTCACGCCGCCGAACGGCGCCTCGACCGGCGCGTCGTTGTAGGAGTTGATGAAGCAGCTGCCGGCCTCCAGCTGGGCGATCACCCGGTGGGCGCGGCTGAAGTCGTTGGTGAAGACGCCGGCGGACAGGCCGAACTCGGTGTCGTTGGCGCGCGCGATCACCTCTTCCTCAGTGTCGAAGTCGAGGACGGACATGACGGGGCCGAAGATTTCCTCGCGGGCGATGGTCATGTCGTCGGTCACATCGGCGAAGACAGTGGGTTCGACAAAGAAGCCGTCCATGTCTGCGCGCTTGCCGCCGCAGATCAGGCGGGCGCCTTCCTCTTTGCCCTTCTCGATGTAGCCCAGCACGATGTTCATCTGGTTTTCGGTGACCATCGGGCCGAAGTTGGTCGCCTCGTCCTGCGGATCGCCCAGAACGGCGGCACCGGTGCGTTCCGCCAGACGGGCCAGGAATTTCTCCTTGATGCCCTTCTGCACGAACACGCGGGTGCCGTTGGAGCAGACCTGGCCGGAGGAATAGAAGTTGCCGTTGATGGCGCCGCCGACGGCGTTTTCCACATCGGCGTCGTCAAAGATGATCAGCGGGGACTTGCCGCCCAGTTCCATGGTGACGTGCTTCATGCCTGCGGCAGCGGCGGCATAGACCTTCTTGCCGGTCGGTACAGAGCCGGTGAGCGAGACCTTGTCGACGCGCGGGTCGGTGACCAGCGCGGCCCCGACATCGCCCATGCCCTGAATGACGTTGTAGAGGCCGGCAGGCAGGCCCGCCTCATGCAGGATCTCGGCCACTTTGAGGGCGCAGAGCGGCGTGGTCTCGGAGGGTTTGAACACCATCGAGTTGCCGCAGGCCAGCGCAGGCGCGCCTTTCCAGCAGGCGATCTGGGTCGGGTAGTTCCAAGCGCCAATGCCGACGCAGAGGCCCAGCGCCTCGCGCACGGTATAGACCCAGTCGCGGCCCATCGGGATGTGCTCGCCGGTCAGTGAGCCTGCGAGGCCGCCGAAGTATTCCAGCGCATCGGCGCCGGAGGTGGCGTCGGCCACCAGGGTTTCCTGCAACGGCTTGCCGGTGTCGTAGGTTTCCAGAACCGACAGTTCGTGGTTGCGCTCGCGCATGATGTCGGCGGCGCGGCGCAGGATGCGGCCGCGTTCGGTGCCGGTCATCTTGCCCCATGCCTTTTGCGCTTCCTTGGCAGTGGACAGCGCCTTTTCGACAATGGCCGGGGTCGCTGCGTAGACGGTGGCGATCTGCTCACCGGTCGCGGCGTAGATCACCGGAATCGGGGTGCCGGCGGTGTCTTCGACGTATGCGCCGTTGATGAAATGGCTGGCTTTGGGCTGTGCGGGATGAGTCATGTCAGAACCAGTGCTTGTTCATTGCGGTAAGAAATTCAGGAGAAACATCGATGCCGGATGCGTCTCCAATGACAGAGTCAATGCCGCACTTCGGACAGATCGCCGTCCACTGCTGTTGCGGGTTTTCGTCATCGCACCAGTCGGAAATCTGCGTGGGCGAAAACTCCGCTGTGCAGTGAAAGCAGCCGCATTTTTGGCTGCGTTCGATTTCGGAGCGGTGGCGGGAACTATGCCCGTGTGCGGTTTTCAACTCGGATGGGGTCATCGCTATTCTCCGCGGGGAAAGCGTTTGCTTTCCTCGAGGGTGTCGAGATTCATGTGGTTGCGCATGTAGCGCTCGGAGGCCTTTTGCAGCGGCTGGTAATCCCAGGGGTAATAGCCGCCTTGGCGCAGCGCCTCGTAGACGACCCAGCGACGGGCCTGGCTGGCGCGCACCTCTGCGTCGAAGGTCTCCAGGTTCCAGCGGGCCTCTGACTTGGCGCGCAGGGTTTGCAGCGTGCCGGCATGGGCCGGATCGTCCGCAAGGTTGGTCAGCTCGTGCGGATCGGCCTCCAGATCGAACAGCTGGTCGGGGTCCAGGGCGCAGCGGTTGTACTTCCACTTGCCGTAGCGCATGGAGACCAGCGGCGCATAAGAGGCCTCTGCCGCGTATTCCATCAGCACCGGCTCAGTCCGCTCAGCGCCGGTGGCCAGCGGCACCAGGTTCTGGCCGTCGGTCCAGGGTGCGATCTCTGCCATATCGACACCGGCCAGCGCGCCCAGCGTGGGCGTCACGTCGATGGTGGAAACCGGGGTTTCGATAAGGCCCGCAGGCAGGTCCGGGGCGAAGATCATCAAAGGCACCCGGGCGGAGCCTTCGTAGAAGTTCATCTTGAACCACAGGCCGCGCTCGCCCAGCATGTCGCCGTGGTCGGACACAAACAGGATGATCGCCTCCTGCCTTGTGGTCTCCAGCACGTTCAGGATCTCGCCGATCTTGTCGTCCAGATAGGAGATATTGGCGAAATAGGCGCGGCGGGAGCGTTTGATGTTCTCTTGCGAGATGTCGAAGTTGCGCCAGTCGTTGGCGTCAAAGATCCGCTGCGCGTGGGGGTCGTGGTCCTCATAGTCCATCGCCGGGACTTCGGGCAGCAGATGCTCGCAGTCCTCATACAGATCCCAGTACTTGCGGCGCGCCACATAGGGGTCGTGCGGGTGGGTGAAGGAGACAGTCACGCACCAAGGGCGGCCGTCCAGCCCGCGCGACAGCTCATAGAGCTTGGCGGTGGCGTTGTAGGCAACCTCGTCGTCGTATTCCATCTGGTTGGAGGTCTCGGCCACCCCTGCCCCGGTGACACTCCCCATGTTGTGATACCACCAGTCGATCCGCTCGCCCGGCTTGCGGTAATCAGGCGTCCAGCCGAAATCGGCCGGGTAGATGTCGGTGGTCAGCCGGTCCTCGAACCCGTGCAGCTGGTCGGGGCCGACAAAGTGCATCTTTCCGCTGAGGCAGGTGTAATAGCCCGCGCGGCGCAGATGGTGCGCGTAGGTCGGGATGTCGCTGCGGAACTCAGCCGCGTTGTCATAGACGCCGGTGCGCGAGGGCAATTGGCCGGACATGAAGGACGCGCGGCCCGGCGCACACAAGGGCGACGCCGTATAGGCGTTCTTGAAGCGGGTGGAGCGTTCCGCCAGCTTCTTCAGGTTCGGAGCATGCAGCCATTCGGCGGGGCCGTCCGGGAAAAGCGTCCCATTCAACTGGTCGACCATCAGGATCAGAATGTTCGGGGCACTCATCGCGGACCTCCCAAGAATTGGCGATGCTTTGCAAAGGCGCCTGGCAGGCCCGAAAGCGCTGCCAGGCAGTTGGTGGCTGGTCCCGTCATTCGGGGAAACTTGGGGGCCAGCCGGGAGACCGCCCCTAGTGGGCCGTCTTGATCTTTTCGAAATCGAGGGTGTTTTCCTCGGGCGAGGCGTCGATGCTCATCACGTCGCTGCGCTTGAAGGCCACGATGTAGGCGAGGCACGCCACGTAGATGCCGATCACGATGGTGCCGATCCACTGGATCTGCAGCCACTGGCTCTGGAAGGCCAGGGTCAGGCCGAAGAGCACAGCCGAGTTGCCGAGCACATAGGGAATGGTGCCGAACCGCTTGGCCGTCAGGTTCAGGTTGTCGGTGTAGAGGCGGATCAGCGAGTCAAAGGAGTTGACCACGAAGATGATGCCCACCGCCACCATGGAGACGTTGATCAGCAGCGTCGTTTCGATGCTGTTCAGGTGGTAGTAATACAGCACCGAGAACCACACACCCAGCGGGATCGACGGGAACACCAGCAGCGCTGCGAGCACCTGCCATGTCTTGAGGCCGCCGACAAAGCGGGAGGTGAACTGGCCGATCATGATCGACCAAGCGAACCACCAGAACAGGTAGAACTCATGATAGTCGGTCAGCGGCAGGATGAACTTGTGGATGTTGGAGAAATAGCCGCCGATGTTGCCGGCGGTCTCGGCAAAGGCACCCAGGCCCATGCCCGCATAGGCCCACATGCCCAGGATCAGCGCCAGGAACAGCACGGTGGAGCCAACTGACAGGATGCGCACGTATTTGATGTCGGTGGAGGAGAAGGCGGCAAACATGATCACCAGGAAGGTGATGACATAGAAGGCCGGGATCACGGTTTCGCCGTCACCCATGAAGGTCGCGTAATACGGCAGGTAGATCAGGAACAGCGCGCCGGTGAAGGCGCAGGTGCCGATGATCACGATGTTGTTGATCCATTTTACCAGCGGGATCTCAAAGAACTTCACCCGCGGCTCGATCACGCAGAAATAGAAGGTCGTCAGGAAGTAGAAGCCCCAGATCAGGAACCCCCAGAAGCCGAATTCCAGCGCCAGCGGGTTGGTGAAGCCATAGGCCGGCTCCGCGGCGGTGTCCGCATAGAGCGGGAAGTCCCAGGCCAGCGGGAACATGATCAGGCCCACGTCCAGACCGGAGGTGAACAGGATGGCGATGAAGGTGAAAAGGTGAACCGGGGTCACGCCGACGTTGCGGACGTTCCACCATTTGATCACGCAGAACGCCACCAGCGCAAAGGCCAGCAGAATCCCGAACGAGATGATTGAAGTCATATGTCCCTCCCATTTCCGGGCGGTTTCCGCCCTTAGACATGGAATGGGTACATACCACAGCCGGCTGACCGGCCAAACGGTTTTTTGAATGGCCATTCAAGATTTCATTTCCTTCTAACAACAGTTGAAACGGCGCCCCAATTGCCGCACAACTTTGTCATGAGCAGGAAACGCATCCGGGACATCCGCAACGAAGAGCTGATCGAAGCCACCATCGTCGCCGTGCACAAGCGGGGCTATGGGGTTGTAACGATGGCGGAAATCGCCAGGGAAGCCGGGGCGTCGGCGGCCTCGATCAACTATTATTTCGGCTCCAAGGAAGGGCTGATGGAAGCCACGATGCTGCATCTTCTGGGCAAGCTGCGCCGCGCGATGAGCGACGGCTACGCCACCGCCCGCAGCCCGCGCGAGCGGCTTTATGCGGTGATGGATGCGAACTTTGCCGACGATCTGTTCACCGTTCCGCAGTGCAGCATCTGGATGCAGTTCTGGGCAAACGCCCCCTATTCGCCGCGACTCAGCCGCTTGCACCGAATCAACCGCGCCCGGGTGCGCAGCCATTTCCTGGCCGAGCTGCGGGCGCTGCTGCCGGCGGAACAGCTGGAAACCGCGCGCCAGGCGCTGCAGTGCTACATGGACGGTGTCTGGCTGCAGGCGGCGCAATCCGAGGAGGCGCTGAACCCGCAGGACGCCCGCGCGGCGGCGCACCGGGTGGTGGATCTGGTGATCCCCTGAACGCCTGAGGGGTCGCCCTAGCCTTCCGGCAGGCGCCGGTAGACCAGCCGGGTGCCGCGCGGCAAGTAGATCAGGCTGAGCTCATCGCTGCTAAGAGACTGGATCCGGTAGCACAGGCTGGTGCCGCGTTCGCTGTCGCGGGCCAGCAGAAAATCCCCCGCCGTGCTGGTGCCGCGGCAGCCGCCCTGCACCGAGACGAATTCCGGCGCCATCGCGCTGCCCCTGTAGCTGACCTGCCGGACCGCGCCGGACAGGGTGAAACTGTCGCCGGGATCCGCGGCGGACACCCAGCGTCCCTGCATCCGCTGCAGCAGCCGGTCATGATGGTTCGGCTGGCGCAAGGCGGCGCTGTGCAGGTCCAGATCACCGTGAGAGCCGAAGGAACTGATCAGTTCCCCCTCGACCGCGAGCGGCGCGCCCTGCTGCAAAGTCAGGAGAAACGCAAATACCGGCGCGGCGGCCGGTTTGCCGGCGGTGGCCCGGACCTCCATGCCGCCGCCGACAAAGCGGCAGGCCGCAGGGGAGCCGTCCTGCTCCGGGCTGCAGCCCTGCAGGACGACCTCTGCCGCGTAGGGTGTGCTGCCGGCGGCGTCTGTATCCGGCGCGGCGACCGAGGCCTGGGAACGGGAACTGAGCGCAATCGTCTGGCTGTCCGTGCTGATGCGGGCCCTGGCGAAGGCCTGTTCGCGGTAGCCGCGGGCGTTGCAATCGCCGCTGCCCCCGGCGCGGAACGGCCCTGCTTTGGTGCAGAAGCGGATGCTGTCGTCGCGGAACTGGTGTCCCGGGCTTTCGGCGCGGAAGTAGAAAAACCGTCCCTCATACCCCTCCGGCAGCGGATCGACGCAGTCGCCCGGCGCCAGCGCCTGCCAGCCCTGAGTGATCCAGCTGCCATCGGTGCGCGCCGTTACGGCCAGCTGGTGCAGGGCGCCGGTATCATTGCAGATACTGGTCCCGGCACTGGCGGCCGACGGATCTGAGAGGGCAGCCAGCAGCAGCGCTGGCAGCCAAAGGAAAAACGCCATTCACAGCCCCCGCTGACACCTGTAAGGGCGGGAGATTACCCCGGACATGTAACATCATTAAGACGATCAAAGCCCGGCGGGGTTACCGGAAGGTGTAGCTGCCTTCTTTTTGATCCTGGCTTCACGCCAGGAGATGAAACTGACGGCAGCCAGGATCAGCCCGCCGCCGGAAACCACCCAGATATCTACCGGCTCTGCAAACACCAGGGCGCCCAGCAGGGTCGCCCAGACGAGCTGCAGGAAGGTGACCGGCTGGGTCACTGTCACGGGTGCGGCGGCAAAGGCCAGGGTCATGGCGTAATGGCCCGCGGTGGCAAAACAGGCGACGCCGAACAGGATCGCAAGCTCGGTCAGGGTGGGCGTCACCCAGACGGCCAGGGCAAAGGGGGCAAGCCCCAGGGTGACGAAGACCGAGAGCATTGCCACCACCACCGCCGGGCTGTTGCTGCCGACGGTGAACTTGGCGATCAGGTACGAAGCGCCGAAGGACACCGCGGTGAACAGCATGGCGATGTGGCCGGGCGAGACTTCGCGGAAGCCCGGGCGCAGGATGATCAGTGCGCCGATCAGGGCAACCGCAATGGCGGAGATGCGGCGGAAGGCCAGCTTTTCGCCCAGAAACAGCGCCGCGCCCAATGTCACATAGACCGGCGAGAGGTAGTTCATCGCGGTGACCTCAGCCAGCGGGATCTGGGTCATGGCGTAGAACCACAGGATCACGCCCGCCGTATGCACCGCGCCGCGGCCCGCATAGAGCCCCCACAGACGCGGGGTCAGCCGCGCCCTGCGCAGGGATCCGGCCATCGGGATCAGAAACACCAGACCCAGCAGATAGCGCAGAAACGCGCTTTCGGCCGGCGGGATGCGGCTGCCCAGGTATTTGACCAGCGCTGTCACCGCGACAAAGCACAGACCGGTCACCACCATCCAGAACACGCCTCTGAGCGGGTTTTGGAGGGCTGGGGCGGTGTCTGCGGTCTGGCTCATGAGGTGACAGAACACCCGTTCGGGCGGCGGCACAAGGCTTCACATGTGAAATAGTTCCGGGCGGTCCGCTTTGCGCGCCGGAACCCTGCGGCGTCAGGGCAGCGGGATGAACTCCTGATCATCGCCCGGCGGCAGCTGAAAGCGCCCGTGCTGCCAGTCACCGGCAGCCCAGGATTCCTTGGCCGCCTCGATCCGGTCGCGGGAGGAGGCGACGAAGTTCCACCAGATATAGCGCGGCCCGTTCAGCGTCTCGCCGCCCAGCGCCATCAGCCGGGCGCCCTGGGGGCCTGCGGTCACGGTGATTTCGTCGCCCGGACGGAACACCATCATGCGGCCGGCCTCGAAGGTTTCGCCGGCAATTTCCACCGCTCCTTGGGTCACATAGATGCCCCGGTCCTCATGATCCGTGGGCAGGGGCAGCTTGGACCCGGCCTGCAGCACCACATCGGCATAGAAGGTGTCGGAATAAAGCGTTGCCGGCGCTTTCTCCCCCCAGGCGGTGCCGAGGATCAGACGGGCGGCCTTGCCCTCGCCCTCCAGCAGCGGCAGTGCCTCCTTGCCGTGGTGTTCAAAGCTTGCGGGCGCATCCTCGTGGCTTTCGGGCAGCGCGATCCAGGTCTGGATGCCAAACAGGCTGCTGGCCCCTTTTCGGGTCGCGGCGGAGGTGCGCTCGGAATGGGTGACGCCCTCGCCCGCCACCATCCAGTTCACCTCGCCGGGATAGATCATCTGGTGGGTGCCCAGGGAATCGCGGTGCTCGAACTCGCCCTCGTAGAGGTAGGTAACTGTGCCGAGGCCGATATGCGGGTGCGGGCGCACGTCGATGCCCTGGCCGGTCAAAAACTCCGCCGGTCCGGCCTGGTCGAAGAAGATGAAGGGCCCGACCATCTGGCGGCGCGGCGCAGGCAGCGCGCGGCGGACCTCGAAGCCGCCGATGTCGCGGGCGCGCGGGATGATCACCGTTTCAATCGCGTCGAGATCGCCCGCGTCGGGGCATTGCGGTTCCAGTGCCGGGTTCCAGCTCATCCTTCCCTCCTGTCGGTGGCTACAGGGACAAGGTAGGGCGTTTCACCGCAGGCGTTAGACCTGTGCGCGCACAGGCGCTGTTCGTCACATCAAGAGCAGCTTCACCGCAATCGCCCACATGGTGAGGCCGACGATGGCGTCCAGCACCTGCCAGGCGCGCGGGCGGGCAAAGACCGGGGCCAGCAGGCTGGCGCCGTAGCCCAGCGTGAAGAAGAAGGTGAAGCTGGCGATGGTGGCGCCGGCGGCAAAGACCAGCGGCTGCGGATACTGGGCGGAGATCGAGCCGAGGAGCACCACCGTGTCGAGATAGACATGCGGGTTCAGCCAGGTGAGCGCCAGCACGGTGGCCAGCACCGGCAGCAGCGCGGCGCCTGCGCCCTCCTGCGCTGCTTCCAGCTTCTCCCCGCCTTGCCAGGCGGCCCGCAGGGCGCGGGCGCCGTACCAGATCAGGAAGGCCGCACCGCCCAAGCGCATCGCCTGCTCGAACCACGGTACCGCCAGCGCCAGGGAGCCGAACCCGAAGACGCCCGCGGTGATCAGCACCGCGTCGGAGCCCGCGCAGGTGAGGCAGATCCAGAACACATGCTGGCGCCGCAGCCCCTGCCGCAGGACAAAGGCATTCTGGGCGCCGATCGCCATGATCAGGCTGAGGCCAAGGGCAAATCCGGCAAGCAGGCTGGGGGGCATCGGTGTCTCCATTCATGTGCTGGTGTTTGACTAAAACCTCGCACGGGATTAATCCAGTTAAAGAGATTTAAGTCAGATTAGAGTTGCTAATGCAGATGGATCCCAGCCAGCTGGCAGCGCTGAGCGCGGTCTTGCGCCTCGGCGCGTTTGAGGCGGCGGCGCATGCGCTGTCGGTGACGCCTTCGGCCATATCCCAGCGGATCAAGGCGCTGGAGGACCGCACCGGCACCGCGCTGGTGCTGCGGGGATCGCCCTGCACCGGCACCGCGGCGGGGCTGCGGATCGCCAAACATGCCGAAGATATCGGCCTCTTGGAGGCGCAGCTGGCGCGCGAGCTTTCGCTGGAGGCGGACCACGGCCCGGTGCGGCTGCGGATTGCGGTCAATGCCGACAGCCTGGCGAGCTGGTTCATCGGGGCGATGGCGGCGGTGGACGGGGTGCTGTTCGACCTGCTGGTGGATGATCAGGACCACAGCGCGGAGTGGCTGAAACGGGGCGAGGTCTCTGCCGCGGTGACTGCCAGTTCCAAGCCGGTGACCGGGTTCGAAGCCTATCCGCTGGGCACGCTGGATTACGCCGCGACTGCCAGCCCGGAGTTCATGGCGCGCTGGTTTGCGCAGGGGGTAACGCCCGAGGCTGCTGCAAAAGCGCCCTGTATGATCTTCAACGCAAAAGACAATCTTCAGCGGCTGTGGCTGGAGCGCAATGTGGCGCCCGGCCTGTCGCCGCCCGCCCATTTCCTGCCGTCGACCCAAGCGTTCATCGACGCGGCCGCGGCGGGCCTGGGATGGGGCATGAACCCGCTGCCGATGGTGGCGGAGGACATCCGCAGCGGCCGGCTGGTGCCGCTGATTGCGGGCAGCACGCTGCCGGTGCCGCTGACCTGGCAGGTGGCGCGGGTAATGGCGCCCGCCCTTGCCGAAGTCACCCGCGCCGTGCAGAAATCGGCAAGACAGTATCTGACGCAAAACTAGCCTGCCGCGCCGGAAAGGGCCGCGATGTTTTCTGAAGGCAAACCACTGCCCGTCCTGCAGCTGGCGCCTGCCCCGGCCAAGGCGGCGGCAGGGCTGAACGGATGAGCGCCCTGCCCCCGTCTCTGCCGCGCAGCCTGGCGCTGCAGGTGGTGCTGCCGCGGGGCTGTCTGGTGCTGGGATGGCTGGCGCTGAACCAATGGGTGCGGCTGCCGGTGCCGCTGGCCTTCGTGCTGATGGCGGCGGACGGGCTTTTTCTGCTGTGGCAGGCCCGGGCGTTTCAGCTGAGCGCCGATGCGCATGTGCGCAGCACCGGGGCGATGATGCCGGTCTGGGGCGGTTATCTGGTGCTGCTGTTTGCAGGGTTTGCGGCGGTGATCCTGTGGTGGGACGCGCTGCTGATTGCCCGGGCAGTGGAGGCGCCCGCCTATGCCGAGCAGCGGCGGCTGGAGCGCGAGGCCCAGTACAGCCTGAGCGTATCCGAAGACGGGCTGGTGCTGGTGTTTGACGGCGAAATCACCCATGGGCTGACCCGGCGGATGGAGGCGCTGCTGGCCGCCGCGCCGGAGGTGCGCCGGGTGCGGCTGGCGGGGCCTGGCGGGCTGATCTACGAGGCCCGCGGCGCGGCAAAGCTGATCCGCCGGCATCAGCTGGATACCGAGGCCGCGGCGCTGTGCGCCTCTGCCTGCACGCTGATGTTTGCCGCCGGGCGCACGCGCCGCCTGGCCGCCGGCGGGCAACTGGGGTTTCATAGCTATGCACTGATGTTCGAAGGCGGGCTGCCGCAGGTGGATCTGCTGAAGGAACAACGGAAGGACCTGGCCTTTTTCCGGCAGCAGGGCATCCGCGCGGCATTTGCACGCGAGATCTTTGCCGTTGGCAACGGGGCGCTGTGGATCCCGTCACGCCCGGAGCTGCGGGCGGCCGGGGTGCTCACTGGCGATGCGTTCTGAGGGGGCGCGCCCCCTCGGCCCCTCCCCCGGGAAATTTACGGCCGGAAGAAACGGTCTTGCGGGTCAAAGCTACGAAAAAGGCCCGCCGGGATGGCGGGCCTTGATGGATCGCGCAGGGCGGCGGCTTAAAGCTGAGCCATGACCTCGTCGGAGGCCTCGAAGTTGGTGGTCACGCGCTGCACGTCGTCATCGTCTTCCAGCGCATCGACCAGCTTCATCAGCTTCTGCATGCCGTCCAGGTCCAGCTCGGTGGTCGTGGTCGGTTTCCACACCAGCTTGGTCGACTCGGATTCGCCCAGCTCCGCTTCCAGAGCGTTGGACACGTCATTCAGGTCGGTGTCGGCGCAATAGATGATGTGGCCGTCCTCGGAGCTTTCGACATCCTCGGCGCCGGCTTCGATCGCCGCCATCATCACGGTGTCGGCGTCCCCGACGGAGGCCGGGTAGGTCACCTCGCCCTTGCGGTCGAACATGAAGCCGACCGAGCCGGTTTCGCCCAGGTTGCCGCCGTTCTTGCCGAAGATCGAGCGCACGTTGGAGGCGGTGCGGTTCTTGTTGTCGGTCATCGCCTCGACGATCACCGCAACGCCGGCCGGGCCGTAACCCTCGTAGCGGATTTCATCATAGTTCTCGGCGTCTCCGCCAATGGCCTTCTTGATGGCGCGTTCGATCACGTCCTTGGGGACGGACTGCGACTTGGCTTCCTTCACGGCCAGGCGCAGGCGCGGGTTCTTGTCGGGATCGGGGTCGCCCATCTTGGCGGCCACGGTGATCTCCTTGGCCAGCTTGGAAAACAGTTTTGACCGCGCCGCGTCCTGACGGCCCTTGCGGTGCTGAATGTTAGCCCATTTTGAATGGCCTGCCATGGTGCATCCTTGCTGCTGAATATCCGAATTGGCGCTCATATAGCCCGTGCCGCCGCCTGCTTTCAAGCGCCCCTGCCCCGGCTTCGCTCTTGTTCCCTTGTTTTGGATGGCTAAGGTGGCGGTATGACATTCGATCAAGCCGTTTTATTTGCCCTTTTTGCCGCCGTTTTCGGCCTGCTTCTGTGGGGGCGCTGGCGTTACGACCTGGTGGCCTTTGCCGCGCTGATGGCGGGCGTGGTGCTGGGGGTGGTGCCCGCAAGCGAGGCGTTTGCCGGCTTCGGCCATGCCGCAACGCTGGTGGTGGCGCTGGTGCTGATCGTCTCGGCCGGGCTGGTGCGCTCGGGCGCGGTGTTCCTGATCACCCGGACGCTGGTGGACAGCGCCCGCGGACTGGGCGCCCATATCGCGCTGATGGGCGGCGTCGGCGCGGTGCTGTCGGCCTTCATGAACAATGTGGCGGCGCTGGCGCTCCTGATGCCTGTGGACATCCAGACCGCCCGCAAGGCGGGCCGCGCGCCGGGGCTGAGCCTGATGCCCCTGTCCTTTGCCACCATCCTGGGCGGCATGGTCACGCTGATCGGCACGCCGCCCAACATCATCATTTCGGCGATCCGCGAGGAAACGCTGGGCGAGCCGTTCCGGATGTTCGATTTTGCCCCCGTGGGCGGCGCGGCGGCGCTGGCCGGGCTGGCGTTCGTGGCGCTGATCGGCTGGCGGCTGATCCCGGCGCGGGAGAATGCGGCCGGCGCCTCGGAGGCGCAGCTGGCGCCCTATATCGCGGAGCTGACGGTGGGCGAGGAGTCCAGCCTTATCGGCAAGCGCCTTGGGGAGCTGGATGAAGAGGCCGAGAAGGCGGATGTCGCCATTCTCGGGCTGATCCGGGATGGCAAGCGGCGCTACGGGCGCTCTGTCGCGGCCATTCTGCGGGAGGGCGACGCGCTGGTGATCGAGGCCGAGCCGGAAGCGCTGGATGAATTCCGCAGCGCGCTGAAGCTGGATTTTGCCGATGCCGCCCGGCAGGAAAAGCTGACCGCGGCGGGCGAAGGACTGGAGCTGCTGGAGCTGGTGGTGCCCGAGACCGCACGCATCCGCGGCCGCAGCGCCCAGGCCATCGGCCTGTCCTGGCGGCAAAACGCGGTGCTGCTGGGAATTTCCCGGCAAGGCCGCCGGATCACCCACCACATCCGTCAGACCGGGATCGAGGCGGGGGATATCCTGCTGCTGCTGTGCCCGCGCGGACGCAGCGCCGACGTCGCCGACTGGCTGGGCTGCCTGCCGCTGGCCGCCCGCGGCCTGTCGGTGACGGCCAATGACAAGACCTGGGCCGCGATCGGGCTGTTTGCCGCGGCAGTGGTCGCGGCCTCGGTTGGGCTGCTCTATCTGCCGGTCGCACTGGGTCTGGTTGCGGTGGGTTACGTGCTGCTGAAGATCCTGCCGGTGGCGGAGATCTATGATCATGTGGAATGGCCGGTGGTGGTGCTGCTCGGCTCGATGATCCCGCTGGGGGCGGCGCTGGATACCTCTGGCGGCACCGCGCTGATTGCAGGAGCGCTGATCACGCTGACAGACGGCCTGCCGGCCTGGGTGGTGCTGACCGTGCTGATGGTGGTCACGATGACCCTGTCGGATGTGCTGAACAACACGGCCACGGCAATCGTCGCGGCCCCTGTAGGCATCCAGATGGCGAACACCCTGGGGGTGTCGCCCGATCCGTTCCTGATGGCAGTTGCGGTGGCGGCCTCCGCGGCCTTCCTGACGCCGATCGGGCACAAGAACAACACGCTGGTGCTGGGACCCGGCGGCTACCGCTTTGGCGATTACTGGCGCATGGGCCTGCCGCTGGAAATATTGGTCATCGCCGTGTCGATCCCGGCCATTCTGGTGTTCTGGCCGCTGTGACGGGACAGCGCAATACTTCTACTCAAACGTTTTGCCGTAATCCCTAAAAGGATTTTGCCGCCTGCACCGCAGCCGCCACAGCCTGCCCCGCATCGGCCGCCCAAGCCTGCGACACCAGCGCGATGGCCGTCGAACCAGCCAGCACAATAAACAGGAAAATTCTCCGCGTCTCCATGATACCCCCCAATTGAACACTCACCCGGTTCAATATGGGGCTTGCACTGCTAATTTCCCGTAAAGACTTGCCTGCCCGGCGGTTGTCTGCCGCAGCCGGTCTCATCCCCGCGGATCAGAGCGGCCAGATGAACGGAATGATCAGCGAGGCCAGCATACCGACGGTCAGGTTCAGCGGGATGCCGACACGCAGGAAATCGGTGAACTTATAGCCGCCCGGGCCGTAAACCAGTGTATTGGTCTGATAGCCGATCGGGGTGGCAAAGGAGGCCGAAGCCGCCACCATCACCGCCACCACCAGCGGGCGCGGGTCGACCCCCATGGCCTCGGCGAGGCCGATGGCAATCGGGGTCACCACCACCGCCACCGCATTGTTGGACACCAGCTCAGTCAGGACCGACGTCAGCAGGTAGACCGCCCAGACCAGAAGGAACGGCGGCAGCATCGACAGGGCCGGCGCGATGCCGCTGACGATCAGGGCAACCGCACCGGAGCTTTCCAGAGCCGCGCCAATCGCCAGCATCGAAAAGATCAGCGCCAACAGCTGCCCGTCGACAAAGGAAAACGCCTCATCCGCGTCGATGCAGCGGGTGATAAAGACCAGCGACACCATCAGCACCGACAGCATCAGGATCGGCGCCACCCCAAAGGCGGCCAGCACCACGATGCCCAAAAGCGCGGCAACTGCAATGGGCGCGTGGCTGCGGCGGTAGGCGCGCTGGGTCGGCTGCGAGACATCCGCCAGGTCCATGTCGGCGGCCAGACGCTGGATGTCCGCGGGCGCGCCCTCCAGCAGCAGGGTGTCGCCGATCCGCACCACCAGATCGTCGAGCTGCACGCCGATATTCTGATTCCGCCGGTGCACCGCCAGCGTGTAGACGCCGTAGCGGCGGCGCAGGCGCAGGGCACCGAGCGAGCGGCCCACCATGCGGCAGCCCGGGGTGATCAGCACTTCGACGGTCTGGGTTTCCACCGCGGAAACCTGGTCGACCCGCTTCAGCTCCTTGTTGCTTTGCAGGCTCAGAAGCTCTGTCATCCGCGTGCGCAAGACCACCCGGTCTCCGACCTGCAGCTTAACGCCTTCGAGATTGCGGCGCAGGGACTCGTCGCCGCGGATCACGTCGATCAGCCGCACGCCCGGGCGCTTGAACAGCTGCACGCCGGAGACTTCGCGGCCGATCAGGTTGCTTTCCGGCGGGATCACCGCCTCGGTGAAGAACTTCATCTTCGACTTGTCGCTCAGCATGGCCGCCATGCTGTCGCGTTCCGGCAGCAGCCGCGGCGCGATGAAGCGCAGGTACACCATGCCGTAGGCGATCAGGATCAGGCCCAGCGGGGTGACTTCGAAAATGGTGAAGGGCTCCAGCCCCTGCGCCCGCGCGACACCATCCACCAAGAGGTTGGTCGAGGTGCCGATCAGCGTCAGCGTGCCGCCCAGGATTGCAGCATAGCTGAGCGGGATCAGCATCTTGGAGGCCGAAACGTTCAAGATCCGGGAGATCTGGATGAACACCGGGATCATCACCACCACGACCGGCGTATTGGAGACCACAGCCGAGGCGGACACAACAAACGCCATCAGCAGGGCAACAGCGAGCCTTGGGTTGACCTCTGCCTGCTTCTTGGCGATCTGGGTGAAGGCATCCAGCGCGCCAGTGCGCACCAGTGCGCCCATGATGATGAACATCGCGGCGATGGTCCAGGGCGCCGGGTTGGCCAGCACCGGCAGCGCCTCGCTGTACGGCAGGACGCCCGTGGCCAGCATGGCCGCCACGCCGGTCAGCGCCACCACCTCGGTCGGGTAAGTCTCCCGCAGGAACGCCACAAACATGGCCAGGACAATCGCAAGCGCCACGATGGGGCTGCCGGTGTCACCAAATTGGAAAAACTGCATGTGCCGTGACTATGCCCATATTGTTTAAGGCGGGTTTAGCGCGCGGGACAGCGCTCTGCCATCGCGCAGTTTCCCTGAAACCCTTTGGCGGAGCAAGAAATTCCGCACCTGCACAGGCGCGCCCGGTGCCATTCAGGAGAATCCGCAGAAATTCCCGGCAGTTCAGGCCGATCCTGCCGCCCCAGCCTGCCGGCGGCGGCCAGAGGCCGCCGTTCAGAGAGCCGATTCCTGCAGGAGCCCGCCGTTGCGCACCATGCGAATCTGCTTTGCAGCGCCGGTGCGGTCGTCGGTCTCGACAAAGACGCCGGACAGGGTGGCTTCGCCGTCTGCGGGGGTAAAGCGGGTTTTGGGCATACCGGTCAGGAAGCGGCGCATCGGTTCGGCCTTGTCCATGCCGATGACCGAATTGTAGTCGCCGCACATGCCCGCATCGGTCAGATAGCCTGTGCCTTCGGACAGGATCTGCGCGTCCGCGGTCGGCACATGGGTGTGGGTGCCTGCAACCAGCGACGCGCGGCCGTTGCAGAAATGGCCCATTGCCATCTTCTCCGAGGTGGCCTCGCAATGCATGTCGACGATCACCGCCTGCGCCAGCCCGCCGCGCGGATGCGCTTTCAGAACCGCCTCCACCGCGCCGAAGGGGTCGTCAAAGGCGCGTTTCATGAACACCTGGCCCAGCACCTGCGCCACCAGCACCTTGCGTCCGCCCGGCGCGTTGAACAGGCGGTAGCCGCGGCCGGGGGCGCCCTTGGCAAAGTTCAAGGGGCGGATGATGCGCGGCTCTTTCTCGATGTACTGCAGCATGTCCTTCTGGTCGAAGGCATGATCGCCCAGCGTCAGGCAGTCGACGCCTGCGTCCAGCAGCAGCTTGGCGTGCTCACCGCTCAGCCCCATGCCGTTGGAGGCGTTTTCGCCGTTGACCACAACAAAATCGAGCCGCCACTCGTCACGCAGCCGCGGCAGATTTTCGGTGATGGCACGGCGCCCGGCGCGGCCCATCACATCGCCTAGAAACAGAATTCGCATTGCGGCGTGGTACGCGGATGCGCCCGGCAGGACAAGTCCCGCCGCAAGCGCGCGAAACTTTTCTGAAAAGTTTTGCCCAGAATTTTAACATATCCTGGCTGCCCGGGGCGGCGTCAGCGTGAAAACTGCAGGATGCGGCTTTCCGTGACGACCATATCGAGCGGCTGGTCGGTGGGTTCCAGCGGCAGGTCTTCGGCCTCTTGCGCGTCAAAGGCGAACCCGATCGCCAGCGTGGCGCGCTTGCCGCGCAGCAGTTCCAGCGTGCGGTCGTAAAAGCCGCCGCCATAGCCAAGCCGCCCGCCGTTCGCATCAAAGGCAACCAGCGGCACCACCAGGATTTCCGGCTCGAAGAAGTCATCATCCTCCGGCACCATGGCGCCAAAGGGGCCTTCGCGCAGCGGGCCATCGGGCTGCCAGCGGCTGAACTTCAGCGGCTGCCCCGCCCCCAGGATCACCGGCACGCCGACGGGGCCGTGCGCCGCCGCCTCGGCCATCGCAGGCACGGGATCAATCTCTGTGCGGATCGGCATGTAGCCCGACAGCGGCACGCCGCGGTAGCCGGCCAGCACCTCTGACAGGCGGCCTGCGGCGCCCGGGATGTTGCGGTCGAACGCCCCCTTGCGGCGGGCAAAGGCAGCTTTGCGGGCGGCGGCCTTGATTTCGGTCAGATCGGTCATGGCGGTCTCCTACAGCAATACGGCGGCGGCCAGACCGAGGAAGGCAAAGAAGCCAACCACATCGGTCACCGTGGTCACAAAGGCGCCGGAGGCAAGCGCGGGGTCAACTCCGGCTTTCTCCAATAGAACCGGGATCACCGTTCCCGCCAGTCCCGCCACGACCAGATTGACCACCATAGCGACGGCAATCACCACGCCCAGCATCGGCGAGCCGAACCAGGCCAGCCCCACCAGCCCCATGACGATGGCAAAGATCACCCCGTTGACCAGCCCCACCAGCACCTCCCGCCGGATCACCCGCCAAACGTTGGAGCCGGTCAGGTCGCGGGTGGCAATGGCGCGCACCGCGACGGTCAGCGACTGGGTGCCTGCGTTGCCGCCCATCGAGGCGACGATCGGCATCAGCACGGCCAATGCCACGATCTGGGCAATCGCGGCCTCGAACTGGGCGATGACCAGCGAGGCCAGCACCGCCGTCACCAGGTTGACCGCCAGCCAGGGGAAACGGCGCTTGGTGGTCTCGATCACCCGGTCCGCCAGCGAGCTCTCCTCGCCAACGCCGGCCAGGCGCAGGATGTCTTCCTCGTGCTCCTCGTCCAGCACGATCATCGCGTCGTCGATGGTGATGACCCCGACCAGGCGGCCCTCGTCATCGACCACCGGCGCGGAAATCAGGTGGTACTGGTTGAAGGCATAGGCCACGTCTTCCTCGTCCTGATCCGCCGGAATGACCTGAAAGGTGTCCTCCATCAGATCGGTCAGCGGCACCTCGCGCTTGGAGGCCATGATCCGCCCGAGGGTGACATTGCCGACCGGATGGGCGCGCGGATCGACCACCACCACGTGGTAGAACTGTTCCGGCAGATCGTCGGATGAGCGCATGTAATCAATGGCCTGGCCGACGTTCCAATGTTCCGGCGCCATCACGACCTCGCGCTGCATCAAGCGCCCGGCGGAACTTTCCGGATAGCTCAGCGATTGCTCGACCGCGACCCGGTCGGCATCCTCCAGAACTTCCAGAATCGCTTCCTGCTGCGGCTCTCCCAGGTCTTCCAGGAGGTCGACCACGTCGTCGCTTTCCAGCTCCCGCACAGCCTCGGCCAGAACCGCGGGGTTGAGGATCGAGATCACTTCCTCGCGGATGCTTTCGTGCAGTTCCGAGAGGATTTCGCCGTCGAACTCGCGGTCATAAAGATGGATCAGCCGGGTGCGCTCAGCAGAGTCAATCTGCTCCAGAAGGTCGGCGATGTCCGCCGCGTGCAGGTCTTCCAGCAAGCTGGTCAGGGTCTGCTGGTCCCCCTGCTCCACCGCCTCCAGAACCTGTGCCACCAGCTTGCGGTCGAGGTGGTAGGCGTCGTCCTGAGACACGTCGCCGCTGATGTTGTCGCCGCTGCTCATGTGATGCCCCCGGGTTATTTTGTGAGTATTTGCCTGCAAAATAAAAGAAGCCGCTACCGGAAAACAATGACATTGGCATAATCTGTCCGAAGCTGATGCGGCGGGTATCCTGCATGGGGCGGTTTTGCAAGGAAAGGGTTGGAGAAATGGCCACCGGTTTCATCCTGAAGGGGCAGGTTCTGTCCTTCTCCGGCTCCCCCTTTGGCGGCGGGCAGCCGGAAGACGCGGCGCGTCTGCAGGAGGCAGTGGCGGTGCAGGACGGGCTGATCGCGGGTGCCGGCACGCTGGCCGGGATGCAGGCGCTGCTGCCGGAGGCTGAGGTCCGCGATCACGGGCAGAACCTGATCCTGGCCGGCTTTGTCGATGCCCATGTGCACTACCCGCAGACCGCGATTATCGCCAGCTGGGGCAAGCGGCTGATCGACTGGCTGAACAGCTATACTTTTCCGGAAGAAATGCGGTTCGCGGACCGCGGCTATGCCGATGAAATCGCGGGGCGCTACCTGGATTTGACCACGGCGCATGGCACCACCACCGTCTGCAGCTACTGCACCATACATCCCGAAAGCGCGGATGCGTTCTTTGCCGCGGCGCAGGCGCGCGGGCAGCGGGTGGCCGGGGGCAAGACCTGCATGGACCGCAACGCGCCGGAGGGGCTGCGGGACACGGCGCAGTCGGCCTATGACGACAGCGAGGCCCTGATCCGCCGCTGGCACGGGGTGGACCGGCTGGAGTACGCCATCACCCCGCGGTTCTCACCCACCTCGACGCCGGAGCAGCTGGAGGCGATGGGGTCGCTGTGGGCCAAGCATCCGGAATGCCTGATGCAGACGCATCTGAGCGAGCAGACCGATGAGATCGCCTGGGTCCGGGAGCTGTTCCCGCAGGCCCGGGACTACCTGGACACCTATGAGGAATTCGGCCTGCTGGGCGCCAAGGGATTGTACGGCCATGCCATCCACCTGGAGGAGCGCGAGCGGCACCGCTTGCGCGAGTACGGCGCGGCGCTGATCCATTGCCCGACCTCGAACACCTTCATCGGGTCCGGGTTGTTCGACATGGCCGGGCTGATGGCGGAAGGCCAGCGGATCGGTCTTGCCACCGACACCGGCGGCGGATCGAGCTTTTCAATGCTGCGCACGATGGCCGCGGCCTATGAGATCGGCCAATTGCGCGGCACGCCGCTGCACGCGGCGCAGCTGTTGTGGCTGGCGACCCAGGGGTCGGCCGCGGCGCTACGGATGGACGGCAAGATCGGCAACATCGCCAAGGGCATGGAGGCCGATCTGGTGGTGCTGGACCTTGCCTCCACCCCGGCCATCTCCCAGCGGGCCGCGCGGGCCGAAGATATCTGGGAAGCGGTGTTCCCGACCATCATGATGGGCGACGACCGGGCCATTGCAGAAGTCTGGATCGGCGGCAGGCGGGTTTAGGAAAGGCGCTGGCGCGCCTCTGCCTCCGGCGGGAGTATTTCCTGAAAGCTGAAAGACGGGCGTTCAATTCATCAGCTTCTGCGCCAGCCCGTGATGACGCTCCAGCAGCCGGGGCAAATCGATAGTTGTCAGCTCGCCGCCGCGGATGATCTGCCTGCCCTCGACAAACAGGTGCTTGACCCGGGTTGGGCCGGCCAGCAGCAGGGCGGCGGCGTCCCAGCTGCCGCTGGAGGCAACGCCGGTGGTGTCCCAGATAGCGATATCGGCGCGTTTGCCCGGTTCCAGCCGGCCGCAGTCCGGGCGGCCCAGAACATCGGCGCCGCCGCGGGTAGCGATCTCCAGCGCTTCATAGGCGCTCATCGCGTCCGCGCCATTGGCGACCCTTTGCAGCAGCATGGCCTGCCGCGCCTCGGCGCTGAGACTGGCCATGTCGTTGCTGGCGGAGCCGTCGACCCCCAGCCCCACCGGCACCCCGGCGTCGCGCATCGCGCGCACGGGCGCGATGCCGCTGCCGAGGCGGCAGTTGGAACAGGGGCAATGGGCAACGCCGGTTCGGGTTCTGGCAAAGAGATCAATCTCTTGCACGTCAAGCTTGACGCAGTGCGCGTGCCAGACGTCATCGCCGGTCCAGCCCAGTTCTTCGGCGTATTGGCCGGGACGGCAGCCGAATTGCGCCTGGGAATAGGCGATGTCCTCGTCGTTCTCCGCCAAGTGGGTGTGCAGCATCACCCCCTTGTCGCGGGCCAGCAGCGCGGTGTCGCGCATCAGGTCGCGGCTGACCGAAAACGGCGAGCAAGGCGCCAGGCCAACCCGGCACATGGAGCCTTCAGCCGGGTCGTGGAAGGCATCCACCACCCGGATCATGTCGTCCAGGATGGCGCGCTCGTCCTCGACCAGGCTGTCCGGCGGCAGTCCGCCGCTGCTTTCGCCGATGCTCATGGCGCCGCGGGTCGGGTGGAACCGCAGGCCGATACTGCCGGCGGCGTGGATGGTGTCCTCCAGCCGGGAGCCGTTGGGATAGAGGTACAGGTGGTCTGCGCTCAGCGTGCAGCCCGACAGCGCCAGTTCGGCCAGGCCCAGCTGGGCGGACACAAACATCTCGTCCGGGGTGAAGCGCGCCCAGAGCGGATAAAGCCGCTGCAGCCAGCCGAACAGGAGCGCGTCCTGCGCACCGGGCACGGCGCGGGTGAGGTTCTGGTAGAGATGGTGGTGGGTGTTGACCAGACCGGGCGTCACCACGCAGCCGCGGCCGGAGACAGTCTCGCCGCTGGTCTGAAGCCCCTGCCCCACCGCGATGATCTCGCCGCCGCGGATCAGCACATCTGCACTGTGCAAAACGCGCCGCGCATCGTCCATCGTCAGGACAGTATCGGCATTTTGAATCAGGATTTCTGCCATCTTCACACACTCCTTTTGGCAGCCCGCTTCAGTGGAATGTGTGATTGGCCGATGGAAAACGGGCGAAGAACCGGCCTGCCGCGCAGATTACAGGCGGGCGCCGCCGGTTTCAAGACCGCCGGCTTCAAGCCGGTCAGCCCTGGCGCAGCAGCTCCAGCGCGGCGGCGTGGATCCGGGAATTGGCCGCCGCCAGCGCCCGCCCGCCCTGATGGGCCGGGTTGCCCTGCCAGTCGGTGACGATGCCGCCCGCCGCCTGGATCAGCGCAATCGGCGCCTGGATGTCATAGGCGTTGAGGCCGGCTTCGATCACCAGGTCCACCTGCCCCGCGGCCACCAGCGCATAGGCATAGCAATCGGTGCCGTAGCGGGTCAGCTTGGCGCGGGCAGAGACCCGCTCGAACCCGGCACGCTCCTCGGCGGTGCCGACTTCCGGAAATGTGGTGAACAGGATGGCGTCCTCCAGCGCGGCGGTGGCGCGGGTTTCCAGCGGCCGCTCGCCCAGCGGGCCGGTCATCATGGCGATCTCGGGCCCGCCGCAGAAGCGCTCACCGGTGTAGGGCTGGTCGATCACGCCCAGGAACGGGCCGTTTTCATCCGCAAGCGCAATCAGAACGCCCCAGGTCGGCGTGCCGCTGATGAAGCCGCGGGTGCCGTCGATCGGGTCCAGCACCCAAGTGCGGCCGGAGGTGCCGGGCTCAGCGCCGAACTCCTCGCCCAGGATGCCGTCCGCGGGGCGCAGCTCTGCCAGCACGGCGCGCATCGCCTGCTCCGCGGCGCGGTCGGCCACGGTGACGGGATCAAACCCGCCAGCCAGCTTGTTTTCGGTGCTGAGAGAGGTGGTGCGGAAATGCGGCAGGATGGCAGCGCGGGCCGCGTCTGCCATCCTGTGCGCAACATCGAGATCGGAAAATGCGGCTTGTGTCATGCTTGAACGGGTGCCACCCGGCCGGTCTCATTGCAAGCGCAAATCCCGCCGCAAGGCCGGTTTTGCGCCGCAATGGCCGTCAGGACCCGTCCAGCTTTCAGGCGGCGTCGCTCAGCACCCGCGCCAGTTCGAACAGGCGGCGGCGCTGGTTTTCCGGAATCGCGTAGTAGGACCGCACCAGATCGAGCGCTTCCTTGTCGCCCATCAGATCCTCCGGCACAGCGGATTTGTCGGCCGGGGCCTTGCCCTCTTCCTGCAAGCCTTCGAAGAAAAAGCTCACCGGAACTTCGAGGGCGTCGGAAATATCCCACAGCCGCGATGCGCTGACCCGGTTGGCACCGGTTTCATACTTCTGAATCTGCTGAAATTTGATGCCGACTTGTTCGGCTAGCTGCTGCTGCGTCATGCCGATCAGCCACCGGCGGTGGCGGATGCGCTTTCCCACATGCACGTCAACGGGATGAGCCATGCGTTTCTCCTAAGTCTCAAAATCCGGCTGCACCCCGGACCGCTTCATTCCTATAACCTGCTCTGGCACCTTCAAATCTGTGCCGGAAACCGGTTCCCCATCAGAGCGGCCTGAGATCAACCTCTCCGCAAAAGTGTACAACCCTTGCGTTTGATTGCAAGACTGCCGTCGCCCCCGGCGGGGTCCGCAAGCTCAACCGCATGATTTCATGTATCATTTTTCTAAACGTTTTATTGCCAAGCGGCTGCCGATCGCTTACCTCCCCAAAAATAGCGAGGTGCACCCGGGTGCGGAGGCCCGGCAGTGTGCTGCTTCGAATCACGCCGATTCCCGCAGAAGGTGAGGAGAAATTATGCTGGCTTATCAAGTTTCCGCCTTTGACAGACCGGCGGCCCTGACGGAAACCGGATGCCCGTCTCCGGCGTCCGGACAAGCGGCTGTTGCGCTGCGGGCCTGCGGCCTGAATTTTGCCGACCTGCTGATGATGAAGGGCAGCTATCAGGACACGCCTGAACCGCCCTTCACCCTGGGGCTGGAGGCGGCCGGCGTGGTGACGGCGCTTGGGGAAGGCACCGAAGGATTTGCCGCCGGCGACCGGGTGGCGGTGTTCGGCGGCTGCGGGGGGCTGGCCGAGGCGGGCGTGTTTGACGCCGCGCGGCTGATCCGGATCCCCGATGCGATGAGTTTTGAGCAGGCCGCGGCGATACAGATCGCCTATGGCACCAGCCACATGGCGCTGGACCATTGCGCCCGGCTGCAGCCCGGCGAGACCTTGCTGGTGACAGGCGCTGCGGGCGGTGTCGGACTGACCGCGGTGGAGATCGGCAAGCTGATGGGCGCAACGGTGATCGCCCAGGCCCGCGGCCAAGAGAAACTCGACGTGGCGGCTGCCGCCGGAGCGGATCATCTGATCGACGCCGGAGAAGACCTGCGCAGCGCGGTCAAGGCGCTTGGCGGCGCGGATGTTGTTTACGATGCAATCGGCGGCGACGTGTGGAAGGCCGCATTCCGGTCCGCCAATCCCGGCGCGCGGCTGCTGCCGGTGGGCTTTGCCGGCGGCGAGGTGCCGCAGATCCCGGCCAATCACCTGCTGGTGAAGAACCTGACAGTGATCGGCTTTTACCTGGGCGGCTACATGAAGTTCCGCCCCGAGGCGGTGCGGCGCTCTTTTGAGACGCTGTTTGCCTGGCACGGCGAGGGCCGGATCAAACCGCACATCAGCCACGTGCTGCCGCTGGAGCGGGCCGGCGACGGGCTGGAACTGCTGCGCAGCCGCAAGTCCACCGGCAAGGTCGTGATCACCACGGGCGCCAGCGGCTGACGGCACGGCCCGCTGACAGCAGACCATCCGGCGCCGGGGCTGCTCCCGCCCGTTGCCGGCGCATCTGGGACTGCACCGCTCCTGCGGGCCCAATGCCGCCAGGGGCGCGCTGGCGCAGCCAGGGCAGTCCGCGGGCGCCCCTGCCGGTCAGCCCAGCCTGTCCTTGTCCTGCCAACCGGGCCGACGGCCCGGCCTGTACTGCTGTGACTTAACTCGCGGCCCGCAGCGGTGCCGACCACAGCCCCTGAAACCCCTGCCGGATGAACTCGGCCAGCTCTGCGACATAGGGCGCGCGCACCCGCTCTGCCCCGTAGAGGTTGATGTGCTGCATCGGCAGATCCGGCAGGCCGCACCCCTTGCCGATCAGCTCCTGAAAGCCCGGCTGGGTGCCCTCCAGCAGCACGCCCACGGCAAGATCGGCGCTGACTGTTGCCTCGACCGTGCGGTCGGAATCGCTGTCCAGCGCCATCTCCCATTCGATGCCCGCCTTATCCAGCGCCGCCGTGGCCACCGGGCGGAAACTGCAGTTCCGGCAGAAGCCGAGCCGCAGCGGGCGCTGCCGCCAGACCGAGCCGTCCGGCGCGCCGACCCAGCGCAGCGGCATGCTGTGGATCGTTTCGCCGCCTTCGCCCGCTCCGGTCTCGGTGGTCAGGATCAGGTCAAACGCGCCGCGCCCGAACTCCGTCTTGAGATCGCGGGTGTTGGAGGTGCAGAGGTTCACATTCACCCGCGGATAGCTGAGGCTGAACTGCTTCAGAACGGTCGGGATCACCGGGTGCACCACGTCATGCGGCACCCCAAGCAGCACCTCCCCCTCATAGGCCTGATCCGTCAGCCTTCCGATCACCTCGTCATTCAGCGCGACCATCCTGCGGGCATATCCCAGCAGTTGCTCGCCCTCCGCCGTGAGCGCGATGGTGCGGCCGGAGCGATCCAGCAGATCCACCCCCAACAGCTCCTCCAGACGCTTCAGCTGCATGGAGACGGCCGACTGGGTGAGATGGAGAAACCCCGCCGCCCGGGTCACGCCGCCATGGTCCGCCACCGCCGCAAATGAGCGGAGCGTAGTGATATCGAGATTCCTTACCATCACAACACCTGATGCATTTCATCAAAAACATTCGTTTTCAAAATATGGCACAGGCCGCCATATTCATCAACACAATTGATCACCCACAAGGGAAGCATCACAAACGCAACTGAAGGACCTGCCGATATGACCCATGCAACCGCCTCCTGCCCCGCCAACTGCAGCCCCCAAAATCCGCACCGCTCCCTGCTCAGCCGCCTGCGCCTGCTGTGGACTGTCCGGCGCCAGCGGAACCACCTTGCCGCGCTGGACGAGCGGGCGCTCAGGGACATCGGGCTGACCCGGGAAGAGGCGGATGCCGAGGCCCGCCGCGGGTTCTGGAGCGCGCCCTCGCATTGGCTGCGCTGAGCCGGGAACCCGCTCTCACCCGGCTTTTCCGGCGGGCCGCTGAAAATCGGCCCGTTTACTTGCTTTTTTCAAGCATTTCTTGGTCCGCAATACTTGAACCGCAAGCTGCTTCGCCCGATATTTAGCGGGAAAGCTGCCGGCCGCGGCGCAGTTCGCGCGCGGGCAGCAAGGGAGTAGATTACGGAGACCATTGAGAATGGCACAGTTTGACACCATCCGGTCTGCCGCCGGCGCCCGCGCCGCGCAGATTGATGAGGGCCTTCGCGCCCATATGAACAAAGTCTACGCCACCATGGCAGCAGGCACGTTCATCACTTTTCTGGCCGCCTGGGCAGTTGCCGGGTTGGCTGTGACCACCGATCCGGCGAACGGCGTGGCGCAGCTGAGCGCTGACAAGTATCTGACCAACATCGGCTATGCGCTTTACGCGTCGCCGCTGAAGTGGGTGATCATGTTCGCGCCGCTGGCCTTCGTGTTCGGCATCGGCGCCGCCGCGAACCGCATGTCCGCAGCGGGCGTGCAGCTGCTGTTCTACGTCTTCGCCACCGTAATGGGCCTGTCGATCAGCTCGATCTTCCTGGTCTTCACCGGTGAAAGCATCGTGCAGGTGTTCCTGATCACCTCCATCGCCTTTGCGGGCCTGTCGCTGGTGGGCTACACCACCAAGAAGGACCTCAGCGGCATGGGTGCCTTCCTGATCATGGGCCTGATCGGCTTGATCGTGGCATCGATCGTCAACATCTTCCTGGCATCCTCGGCAATGGCGTTCGCAATCTCGGTGATCGGCGTGCTGATCTTTGCAGGCCTGACCGCCTATGACACCCAGCGGATCAAGAACGACTACCTGCAGATGGCCCATGCGGGCGACCAGGAGTGGCTGGCGAAGTCCGCGATCATGGGCGCGCTGAGCCTGTATCTGGACTTCATCAACATGTTCATGATGCTGCTCAACCTGCTTGGCAACCGCGAATAAGCGCACCTCAATTTCAGGCACGGCAAGGGGCGGATCGGATTGATCCGCCCCTTCTTTTTTTAACGGCAATAAGAATGTTTATCCCATGAAAATCATTGAGGTTCCCGCCGCAGACGCAGAGCGCCTGGTGCCGCTGCTGCAGGATCTGCACGCGCTGCACGTGGCCTATCAGCCGGAGCGCCACATTCCGGCGCCCGGCAGTGACGGCCTGGCCGGATGGCTGCAGGACTGGCTGAGGGAAGAGACCGTCTTTGCCTTGGCGGCGGAAAGCCCGCAGGGCACCCTGCTGGGGTATCTGATCTATGAGCTGCAGGAACGCCCTGCCCTGCCGCTTCGTCCGGCCGAGACACGCGCCATGCTGCATCATATCTCGGTCACCGGCGCCTGGCGGCGGATGGGTGTCGGCAAGGCGCTGGTGGAAGCGATGAAGGTCCGCGCGCTGGACGCCGGGGCCACGGTGATCGCGGCCACCTATGCGCCCTTCAACACGGGCTCAGCCGCGCTGATGAAGGGAATGGGAATGGAGCCGGTGCTGACCATGGCGGAATGGCGCGCCTGAGGCGCGTCAATGGCTCAGCGCCCTGGGTTCAGGACCCCGCGCCCGAGCAATCCAGCCCCGTGGAGATGGCAATGGTGCCGCGGCTGCTCGCCACTTCGCGGATATCACCCTCCAGCCGGCAGCCCGACGCTCTGGCCACCAGGCCGCGGAACTCCGCCTCGGCGATATCCGGCAGGCGGTGCACCGCACTGTGCTCAGGCACGCTCAGCACGGCCATTCCCGCGCTGCCGGACCGGACCAGGCACAAGGAGAGCTCCCGCCCCTGGATCTGCACGATCTTGTCCACCACAGCCCTGCCTGCTGGCTCCGCTGCCGGAACCGGGGCTGCTGGCGCGGCATGCAGGTGAATCGCCGTGACCGCTGGCGGCGGCGGCACTGCCGCCCCTGCATCAAAGGAACTTGAAACCGGCGCTGCGGCCGCTGTCAGCGCCGCGGCAATCGCAATTGTTTTCACAGCTCATCCACCCCTTTGCTCATTAACCCACAAGGTCCAGGCTAGAGCGGAATTGCGGCGGAAACATGCCGCAGCGTCCGGCAGATGCAGACAATCAAAACCGCATTTACCGGTAATTGAAGGCAATCCAACCGGCGCCAAAGGGGCCGCTGCAAAAGAAAACGGGCCGCGCCTGGCGCGACCCGTTTCCGGAAATCATCCCGAAGGAAAGGCTTACTTGATTTTGCCTTCCTTGTACTCGACGTGCTTGCGCACAACCGGGTCGTACTTCCGCACAACCATTTTTTCGGTCATGGTGCGTGCGTTCTTCTTGGTGACATAGAAGTGGCCGGTGCCCGCGCTCGAGTTCAGGCGGATCTTGATGGTGGTCGGCTTCGCCATGGTGCTTCTCCTGCGTCCGAAAAGGCAGGGGCCTCTCGGTAAATTCCTATCTGAAGCCCGGCTTTTACCCGCCTCAGCCCCCAAGTCAATAGGATTCTCCCCCATTCCCCAAGGGATTTATGCGCAGAAGGCCTGTAAGCCGGATCCTGTCCCCCCGGGACCGTAACCCCGGGCTCGACGGCCATTCATCTAGGCGGCGCATTGCTGCGCCGCTCAAGCTGCCAACCCGGCCCCTCTCGGCTGAAGCGAACCTAGCGGCGGTTTCCCGGTTTCCCGGGACCTGCCCGCGCGGGGGCCCTATTTGGCATTGCTCCCGGTGGGGCTTGCCGTGCCGCTGCTGTTGCCAGCAGCGCGGTGGGCTCTTACCCCACCGTTTCACCCTTACCCGCGCGGATGCTCCTTTGGCGGACCTCCGGTCCGGCGGGCGGTTTGTTTTCTGTGGCGCTTTCCGTCGGGTTTCCCCGCCCGGGCGTTACCCGGCACCGTTGCTTCATGGAGTCCGGACTTTCCTCGAGGGAGGCTTGCGCCCCCCGCGCGGCCGTCCAGCCTTCTGCGCGACTGGAGGCGTAGAAAGATCGGTGCGCGGCGTCAAGCGGATAGTGCGGATTGAGGGGCGCTGCCCCTCTTAACCCCGCCTCCGGGCCGGGGCAAATATCCCGGAGCGCGAGGCAAAGCCTCGCAAATCATCAGGCGTTTAACGCGTCCGCGCCGAGAGCGGCGAAATCGGCGGGCGACAAGGGGCCATGCGCCCCGGGCCGGAACCGCAGGCGGACGGCGGCCAGAAGCGCTTCGTCCTCCGCTTCCGCTGTGAATCCGGCTGCCGCGGCAGCGCTGCGGAACTGCTCAAAGGACGGGTCGCGCGGAACCTGGCCCCGGCCGGGCCCCGCTGCCAGCCCCTGCCGCGCCAGGCGGTTCCAGTCAAACCGCGGGCCCGGGTCGAACTTGCGCCCCGGCGCCATGCAGGAATGCCCGATCACCCCCGGCGCCGGGATGTCCCAGCGCTGCATCACGCCGCGCATCAGCTCCTCCAGCGCGGCCATCTGCGGCGCGCTGAACGGGTGCGTGCCGAGGTTGTCGAGCTCTATGCCGATGGAGCGGGAGTTGATATCCGCCTGCCCGTGCCACGCGCCGGTGCCGGCGTGCCAGGCGCGGTGCTCTTCCGCCACCATCTGCCACAGGGTGCCGTCTGCGCCGATCAGATAATGGGCGGAAACCTCCGCCGCCGGATCGCAGAGCCGCTCAAGCGCGGCCTGCGCGCCCTGCATGGCGGTGTAGTGCAGAACGATCAGGGACGGCTTCAGTCCGTCCCTGCGCGGCCCGAAGTTCGGGCTGGGATGCCAGAGGGCGCCCGGCTGATCAGCCCCGCGCAGGTCCGCCGTCATCAGTTCTGGACAGCCAGCCGGTAAGGGGCCGGGTCCCAGCCGCAGGCATAGCCGTCGCCATCCGGGTCCAGCGCCTTGCGGTCGCGCTCCGGCCCGCCGGTGGCGAGAAAGGCGACCTGAGCCTCGTCGGGAGAGGCAAACTCAGCGCAGTTGCGCTGGTTGCGGGCCTGCAGGTTGATGCCGGTGCGGCTGTAGACGCGCACGCCCTTGGGATTGCTGGTGCCGAGGGCATACCGCACGATGTTGGGGCCGGTGTCCTCTGTGCGCTCGGGCACCGCAACCGGCTGCACTTGCTGGTACTGCGCCCGCTGACGCTCCAGCCGGGCCGCGTCGCTTTCGATCGACTGGCGGGCAGCGACCGCCTCAAAGTCGTTCTCATCCGAAATCCCGCCGCTGCCTGCGATCTCCGGTGCCGGGTTCAACGGGCTTGCCTGCAGCGGCTCAACGCCGGAGGCTGTGCTGGAGGCGGCCAGCGCTGCAGCGGTCTCGCGGGCGATGTCCGCGCCGCTGGCGGCGGTGCTGGCGGTGCTGAACGTGCCCGCCGCAGCCGCCGAGCCGGGGCTGCGCGGGGCTGCCGCGGGCTGGACCGGTTCCGACGATACCCGCGCCGGCGGCACCAGCGGTTCGCCGATGATGGTGGTGCCCGCTGCGGGCGGCGGCGCGAAGGGATCGCCGTCAATGCCAGCGGCACTGTCGGGGACCTGGGGCGAACAGGCAGCCATCACCAGAAGGCTGCCTACGGCGGCGTAAGATGCGAATGCGCGCATGGGGTTACCTGTCTGCTCTGCTCAAGTGCTGAGGCGGAGGTTTACCACCATTGCTGCGGCTTGGCTACAAAGCCGGCCGCATTCTCCAGCGCATAGGCAGTGTTCAGCAGATCGCCCTCTTCCCAGGGCTTGCCAATCAGCTGCAGACCCAGCGGCAGGCCCTGCTTATCGAGCCCTGCCGGCACCGCAACGCCCGGCAGGCCCGCCAGGTTCACGGTGACGGTAAAGACGTCGTTCAGGTACATCTGCACCGGATCCGTCTCGGTCATCTCGCCCAGGCCAAAGGCCGCCGACGGGGTGGCCGGGGTCAGGATGGCGTCGACACCGGCGGCAAAGACGTCCTCGAAGTCCTTCTTGATCAGGGTGCGGACCTTGCGGGCGCGGTTGTAGTAAGCGTCGTAGAAGCCTGCCGACAGCACATAAGTGCCGACCATCACCCGGCGCTGCACCTCATGGCCGAAACCTTCGGCGCGGGTCTTCTCGTACATCTCGGTGATGCCGTCGCCGGCCTCCAGCTTGGCGCGGCGGCCATAGCGGACGCCATCATAACGGGCGAGATTCGAGGAAGCCTCAGCCGGCGCGATCACATAGTAGGCAGGCAGCGCGTATTTGGTATGGGGCAGCGAGATGTCGACGATCTCCGCCCCTGCCGCTTTCAGCATTTCGGCGCCATCAGACCACAGCTTCTCGATCTCGCCCGGCATGCCGTCCATGCGGTATTCCTTGGGGATACCGATCTTCTTGCCGCGGATGTCGCCGGTCAGCATCGCCTCGAAATCCGGCACCGCCAGCTCAGCAGAGGTCGAATCCTTCGGGTCGTGGCCGCACATCGCTTCCAGCATGATGGCTGCATCGCGCACCGATTTTGTCATCGGGCCGGCCTGATCCAGCGAGGAGGCAAAGGCGACGATGCCCCAGCGCGAGCAGCGGCCGTAGGTCGGCTTGATGCCGACGGTGCCGGTGAAGGCGGCGGGCTGGCGGATCGAGCCGCCGGTATCGGTGCCGGTGGCCGCGAGGCAGAGGTCTGCTGCCACGGCAGAGGCCGAACCGCCGGAGGAGCCGCCCGGGGTGAGCTGGGCGTCGTCATTGCCGCGGCGCCAGGGGCTGACGGCATTGCCGTAGACGGAAGTTTCGTTGGAGGAGCCCATGGCGAACTCGTCCATGTTCAGCTTGCCCAGCATGACGGAGCCGGCGTCTGCCAGCTTCTGGCTGACGGTGGATTCATACTCCGGCTTGAAGCCTTCGAGGATTTTGGACGCGGCCTGCGAGGGCACGCCCTTGGTGCAGAACAGATCCTTGATGCCGATCGGCAGGCCGCACATGGAGGGCGCCTCGCCCGCCTTGATGCGCTCATCTGCCGCCTTGGCGCGTTCCATCGCAATCTCGGGGGTCTTGTGCACGAACGCATTGAGCGCGTCCGCCGCGTCGATTGCCTTGAGGCAGGCCTCGGTCAGCTCAACGGAAGTGGTGTCGCCCTTGCGCAGCGCGTCGCGGGCCTCTGCCAGGCCCAGTTTGTTCAGATCGCTCATGTCTCTCACTCCACGACTTTGGGCACTGCGAAAAAGCCTTCGCGGGCGTCCGGCGCATTGGCCAGGATCTTGTCCTGCTGGTTGCCGTCGGTGACTTCGTCCTTGCGGCGCTTGAGGCGCTGCGGGGTGACGGAGGTCATCGGCTCGACGCCCTCGACATCCACCTCGTTCAGCTGCTCGATGAAGCCCAGGATATTGTTGAACTCGTCTGCCAGCGCCGGAAGTGCTGCGTCCTCAACCTTGATCCGGGCCAGTTTGGCCACCTTGGCGGCAGTGCTTTGGTCAATCGACATGGAAACCCTCATCTGGTGTTGGGTAGGCATTTACCGCCGCGCCGCCTGCGCTGCAAGCCGGCATGGGGCGTTCACTGCGTTGCGCGGGCCTGCCGAGGCAGGCGCGGCTGAATTTCCGAAGGCTTCAATTCCATTTCGCATCAGGCCTGTTAGGCTCTTGCCAAAGACAACGCGAGGAGAAAACCGATGAAGATCATTTGGCTGGGCCATGGCTCATTCCGCATCGAAACCGGCGGCCTGGTGCTGCTGGTGGACCCCTGGCTGACCGGCAATCCGGTGCTGCCCGAGGACCAGCACGACGCGGCCGTATCAGGCGCCACCCATATCCTGCTGACCCATGTGCATTTCGACCATGTGGTGGACGTGCTGCCACTGGCCAAACGGCTGAAGGTGCCGGTGATCGGGCAATACGATCTGATGGGGCTGTGGGGCGAGACCGAAGGGGTTGAGACCACGGGCTTCAACAAGGGCGGAACGGTGGATCTGAGCGGGGTGAAGGTGGCGATGGTGCCGGCCTCGCACAGTTCCACCTTCAGCACCGAGGACGGTCTGCGCACCGGCGGCTCTGAAGTGGGCTATATGCTGATGGCGGAGGGCAAAACCGTCTATCTGTCCGGCGACACCGCGATCATGGCGGACATGGAGTGGATGGGGGATTACTACAAGCCGGACGTGGGCATCCTGTCGGCGGGCGGCCATTTCACCATGGACATGAAACAGGCAGCCTATGCGGCCAAGCGCTACTTCAACTTCAAAACGGTGATTCCCTGCCACTACAAGAGCTTCCCGATCCTGGAGCAGGACGCCAACGACCTGATCGAGGGGCTGCCGGGGGTGGAGGTGATCGAGCCGGAAGTGATGACGGCAATCGAGGTCTGAGCCGCGCAGGCTGGCGCGGCGTCTCCCGCCCGCCGCCGGATCTGCCGGACAGATCCGCTCCCGCCGGGCGCGGCGCCGGGCCAGTCGGCCCGGCGCGGGCGGCCCTCAGGCCGCCGGTTGCATCTGCGGCACGGTGAACGCCGCGCGCGCCGCGGCGGCCTTCTCGCGGCAGCTACAGCCGCGGGCGTGGTCATTGATCAGCCCCATCGCCTGCATGAAGGCAAAAACCGTGGTCGGGCCGACAAACTTCCAGCCGCGTTTCTTGAGCGCTTTCGACAGCGCCACCGATTCCGGGCTGGTCGAGGCGGTCTGCGGCTCCGGCAGGTTGTCCGGCTTTGGCTCAAAGCTCCAGAAGAACGCCGCCAGCGAGCCCGCCTCTGCCGCCAGCTCCTGCGCCCGGGCGGCATTGTTGATCACCGCCTCGATCTTGCCGCGGTGGCGAATGATGCCCTTGTCCTGCACCAGCCGCTCCACATCCGCCGCGCCGAATTCGGCCATTTCATTGAAGTCGAACCCTGCGAACGCGGCGCGGAAGTTCTCGCGCTTGTCCAGAATGGTGCGCCAGCTAAGGCCGGACTGGAAGCTCTCCAGGCAAACCTTCTCGAACAGCCGGATGTCGTCGCCCACCGGGTAGCCCCATTCCTCATCGTGGTAGCGCAGGAAATCCGGGGCCGAGGCGGCCCAGGCGCAGCGAGCCTGGCCGTCGGCGGCAGTGAAGGTGCGGCTCATTCCCCGCCCCGCAGGAAATCAAGCCGGGGATCCATCATGGTGGGCGCCACGCCGATAATTTCCGGCTCGACGATCCCGCCGGTCACAAAGGGATCCTGCGCGACGCGAGCGGTCAGGTCCTCTTCGCTTTCCCCGACAGCAAGGATCGCGCCGCCCTCGCCGTCGGTCATTGACCCGGCAGCGAGAAACACCCCGTCCTCAAACCCCTGCTGGAGCCAGGCCTTGTGTCCCTCCAGAAATTCGGCCAGCCGGTCTGTCTGCGCCGCAAATGTCAGCAATATGAAATACATGATCGTCTCCTGTGATATATCCTAAAGGGGATGCTCCGGCGGCAGCTGATCCCTGAGCCAGTCCTGCATCAGCGCCACCTCGCGGCTGATGAAATCCGTGTCGCCAAACGCCTGCGCCAGCGTCGCCACGCCCTGGCTGCGGGCCAGCAGATGCATCGCCAGCCCGCCGGACCGCGCACCGCACCCCAGCGCCTGGAATTGCTGGCTAAGCCAGTCCTGAAACAGCGTGAACAGTGCCGCAGCCTGCGCCTGCGCGGCGTGATTCAGCTTGCCCAGCTCGGTGACCAAGGACCCGACCGGGCAGCCATAGAGGGTGATCTTGGCCTGGTTGGCGATCAGGATGCGGATGAAGCAGGTGATCCGCTGCGCGGGACTTGCGCTCTCCGCCTGCCAATCGTTCAGCATGGCGCGGGTGGCGGCCATGCGGCGCGCGATCACGGCTTCAAGGATCTCGTCCTTGGTCTTGAAATGGTAATAGAAATTGCCGCGCGAGATACCCACCGCCGCGGCAATATCCGCAAAGGACGCCGCCTCGAAACCGCGTTCATAGAACAGCTGATCCGCAGCCTCCGCAATCCGGTCCCTGGTTGTTTCCTGCACCACGCCAGCCCCCCTAGGACAATTGACCTATAAATCGCAGATTAGGACGATCAACCTAACTCTTCAAGCGCGAATGCAATCTAGCCTTCAGCGGCGTTAAGAAGAGCCCCGAGCAGGTCAAGTTCCGGATCCTTCCCGAGCCGGCCGCCGTTTCGCCAGGCAATCGACAGCGCGCATTTCGCAGCCGCCCATTGCAATAGCCGCCTTTGCCCCACTTGGAACTCCTGCGACCAAAGTGTTGCCAGAAACCTGATGCGCTCTGGCTCACGCACCAGATCCGGCGCCCCACGCGGGTGGCGAAAAGCATTGGCAAGTTCGTAAGCACGCTCTCCCAGCACTCCCTTGGCATCAAAGGCGCAATAGCCACGATCGCCTAGACGGATATTGCTGTGATGCAGATCGCCATGCAGTGGGCGCACATCCTGCGGATCAGCCAGAAGCCGCCGCGCGAGCGCCTGGCTGCGAAAGATGTTTCTGCGTGCGGCCTCGGAAGCCCCGGCTGAAACCGTCAAAGAAAACAGAGCCCTAAACCAGTCTTCGAGCCGCGGATAGCCCGCTTCGGGGATAGCACTCGCATGCAGCCCCTTGGCGACCTGCACCAGCTCCGCCGCGGCTTCGGCATCCCTGCCGGCGCGGCTGAGATCCCCAAGCGGCGGCCCGCTGAGCCACTCTATCAACGCAGCCGACGCCGTGACTTTGTAGACCCTGGCAGCCGGACCGCCCGCAGCAGCGAGAAATCGGAACCCCTCGGACTCGTTCCGCATCCCCTTGGAACCGTAGATCTTGAGCACCGCAGGGCTGCCATCTGCGCGGCACACCTTCCAAAGAACCGCAAGCCCTGTTTCCTCCACCAGTTCAGGTGCGGAAACGCCAAATTCAGCTAGAATTTTAGGCGCTGGGATCATTCGGCAGCCTTTTGCCAGCAAAAAATTCCTTAAGCAGCGCGCTGGCCTCGCCTTCCGCGATCCCGTCATAGACTTCCGGCACGTGATGCGCCTGCGGGTGGGAAAACACGCAGGCGCCATGCGCCACGCCGCCAGACTTGGGATCAGCAGCGCCGTAGTAGACCCGGCGGATGCGGGCGGCGGCGATGGCGGCGGCGCACATGGCGCAAGGCTCCAGCGTGACATAGAGGTCGTAGCCGGTCAGCCGCTCGCTGCCTAAGCGCGCGCAGGCTTCGCGGATGGTCAGGATCTCGGCATGCGCGGTCGGGTCGTTCAGCTCGCGGGTGCGGTTGCCTGCCAGCGCCGCCACCTGCCCGTCCGGCGCAATCAGCGCAGCACCCACGGGCACCTCGCCGCGCGCTGCCGCCGCCCGCGCCTGCTCCAGCGCCTTGTCCATGTGCGATTTGAATGCCATGCCCCTTCCTGCCCGCGATTGCCCGCTTTCGCAAGACAGCGGAATGCTCTATGGCACGGGGCATGAGCAAAACACCCGCATCCCCCAAGGGCAAACCGGCCCCAAAATCCCAGCCCCGCAAAGCCCCCGCAAAACCGGAGGGCGCCGCGCCCGAGGGCGACCGCATCGCCAAGGTCCTGTCGCGCGCAGGCGTCGCCTCGCGCCGCGAGGCAGAGCGCATGATCGCCGAGGGCCGCGTGTCGGTGAACGGCAAGAAGATCGACAGCCCGGCGCTGAACGTGACCGCGCGGGACCGGATCAGCATTGACGGCCAGCCCCTGCCAGAGGCGGAGGGGCCGCGGATGTGGCTGTATTACAAGCCCATCGGGCTGGTCACATCGAACAGCGACGAAAAGGGCCGCAAGACCATCTTTGACGAGCTGCCGGAAGACATGCCGCGGGTGATGACGGTAGGCCGTCTCGACCTCAACTCCGAGGGGCTTTTGCTGCTGACCAACGACGGCGGCATCAAGCGCAAGCTGGAGCTGCCTGCCACCGGCTGGCTGCGCCGCTACCGGGTGCGGATCAACGGCCGCCCGAAGGACGAGGATTTCGCCCCCTTGCGCAAGGGCCTGGTGATCGAGGGCGAAAGGTTCCAGCCGATGACGGTGTCGCTGGACCGCCAGCAGGGCGCCAACGCCTGGCTGACCGTCGGCCTGCGCGAAGGCAAGAACCGAGAGATCCGCCGCGCGATGGAGGATATCGGCTTCAGCGTGAACCGGCTGCTGCGGGTGTCTTACGGGCCGTTCCAGCTGGGCAACCTGAAACCGGGCGAGGTCGAGGAACTGCGCCCCCGCGTGGTGCGCGACCAGCTGGGGCTGGCGGAGGAAGAGGAAATACCGGCGGCCCGCCCGACCCGCGCGCGCGGCGGCAAGCCCGCAGGCAAACCGATGGGCAAGCCCGCAGGCAAACCGATGGGCAAGCCTGCAGGCAAACCGGCCGGGAAACAGGCCGCGCAGCCTTCGGGCAAGCAGGGCAACCCGGGCAGAACCGCAGGCAAAGCTCCGCCCGCACGCGGCACCCGGCCGGATCAGCGCGGCGGCGGCAAACGGCCCGCCGGCAAGAATCCCCGCCGCTGAGCCATTTCCCGCGGACTTCCCCCTAGCAACAGCGCCAGCTATCCCCTAGATTTCCAATCAGTTAATCTTCGCTGGCCGTTCCTGGGGGAGCTTGCGTGCAAAAAATTGCTTATGTCGCCCTTTTGATCCTGATGTTCGGGCTCAGCACTGGCTGGATCGTGGGGGGCTGAGCGGATGGCACAGCGTTACGGCGGCAAACACAGCCCCGGCAAGAAAACCGGGCCGCAAGGCTCCGCTCCGCAGCAGACTTACCGCAACGCGCAGGTGGACCCGGTCGGGATGCGCGCCAACGTGCTGTTTGTGCCGCCTGCCCTCCTGGCCCTGCTGTCGCTGAATGACGGCGCGGCCGGGCTGGCGCTGGGGCTGCTTGGCGCAGGCCTGTGGACCGGCGGCGCCTTCCTGCTGCGCGAAGGGCTCAAGGCCGAAGCCGCCTATGCTGCCCGCAAGGTGGCCCGCAGGCCCGCCCTGCCCCGCAAGATCCTGGCGGCACTGCTGGCAGGCGCCGGCGCTGCGCTGGCGGCGTGGAAAGGGGAACCCGGCCTGCTGAGCGCCATCATCTATGGCACGGCGGCGGCCGGCCTGCATCTTGCGGCCTTTGGCATCGACCCGCTTCAGGACAAGGGCGCGGAGGGCACCGACACCTTCCAGCGGTCCCGGGTGGCGCGCGCGGTGGATGAGGCCGAACAAAGCCTTGCCGCCATGAAGGACGCTGCCCTGCGCGCCCGCGACCGCACGGTGGAGGCACGGGTGGAGCAATTCCAGTCAGTTGCGCGCGAGCTGTTCCGCACGGTTGAGGAAGACCCCCGTGACCTGACAGCGGCGCGGAAGTACCTGACCGTCTATCTGCAGGGCGCCCGTGACGCGACGGTGAAATTTGCGGATATCTATGCCCGCAGCCGGGACACCGAGGCCCGCGACAGCTATCTGACGCTGCTGGATGATCTGGAACAGAACTTTGCCGCGCGCACCCGCAAAATGCTGGTGGAGGACCGCACGGACCTGACGATTGAGATTGATGTGCTGCGCGACCGTTTGCAGCGCGAGGGGGTCCATCTGGACCGGAACTGATTAGCGAGGAAGCCGTTCATGTCTGAAGCTGTGCAACAGAAGGCCGCCCAGGCCCAGGCCCTGGTTCAAGAGGTCACCGCCATAGAACTGCCGGAACCCGTGGCGGAGGTGCAGCCGCTGGAACAGGCCGACGCGCCCACCAGCGAAGCCATCCGGGTGCGGATGGACCAGATCGACATAGCCGATACCAATTCGATCATCCATTTCGGCTCTGCCGCGCAGGCGGAGCTGCAGACGATCAGCCAGGCGATGCTCTCGGATGTGCGCAACAAGGATGTGGGGCCTGCGGGCGACAGCCTGCGCAATATCGTGACCACCATCCGCGGCTTCTCCGTCTCCGAGCTGGACATCCGCCGCAAGCCGACCTTCTGGGAGCGGCTATTGGGCAGGGCCGCGCCCTTTGCCAAGTTCACCGCGCGCTATGAAACCGTGCAGGAGCAGATCGACAGGATCACGGATGATCTCCTCGGCCACGAGCACCGGCTGCTGAAGGACATCAAATCGCTCGACCTGCTGTATGAAAAGACGCTCGGCTTCTATGACGAGCTGGCGCTTTACATCGCCGCGGGCGAGGCCAAGCTGGCGCAGCTGGACGGCGAGGATATCCCGGCCAAGGAGGCCGAGGTGCAGGCCGCCGCAGAAGGCGACAAGGTCATGAAGGCCCAGGAGCTGCGCGACCTGCGCGCGGCCCGCGATGATCTGGAGCGCCGGGTGCATGACCTCAAGCTGACCCGGCAGGTCACCATGCAGTCGCTGCCGTCGATCCGGCTGGTGCAGGAGAACGACAAGTCGCTGGTGACCAAGATAAACTCTACCCTGGTCAACACCGTACCGCTGTGGGAGACCCAGCTGGCGCAAGCGCTGACCATCCAGCGCTCGGCCCAGGCGGCCGCCGCAGTGCGCGATGCCAATGACCTGACCAATGAGCTGCTGACCTCCAACGCGGCCAACCTGCGCCAGTCCAACGAGATGATCCGCCAGGAGATGGAGCGCGGCGTCTTTGACATCGAAGCGGTGAAACAGGCTAACGCGGATCTGATCGGCACCATTCAGGACAGCCTGCGGATTGCCGATGAGGGCAAGGCCAAGCGTGCTGCCGCCGAGGCCGAGCTGGTGAAGATGGAGGCAGAGCTGCGCGACACGCTGGCCGCAGCGAAGGCCCGCCGCGACGGCGTTGGCGACACATCCGGCACCGCGGTGCCGAACTGACGGCGGTGGCAGGCCTGCAGGTATATAAGGCATTTTGCAAAGGCGGGGCGGCGCTGGCCGGTCTGGCGGCCCTGACGGCCTGCCTGCCGTTTTCCCAGCCGGAATCGCTGGTGCCGCAGCCCCGCCCGGCGGTGCCGCAGCCTGCGGTTTACAAACCCTCCGCCGACAGCGCGGAGCTGGCCTATTACTACAACGCCCTGCAGCGCGACCTGCTGACCCGCGGGCTGCTGCGCACCGACGGCGGCGGCCCGGACACGCCCTATGACGCCGAGGATCTGGCCGAGAGCTTCGAGGCGCTGGCGTTTTACGACGAATACGGCGGCTCCGGCATTTCCGGCGGATTGGGCCGCTGGGCAGGCCCGGTGCGGATCGCGGCGGAGTTCGGCCCCTCGGTGCCGGCCGCCCGGCGCGCAGAGGACCGCGAGACCCTCAGCGCCTATGCCGCCCGGCTGGCCCGGATCACCGGCCATCCGGTCGCCACCGGGGCCGCGCGGGGCAACTTCCATGTGATCTTTGCCAGCCTCGACGACAGCGCCTTTGTCGCTGAGCGGGTGCGCGAGCTGCTGCCCTCGATCAGCGCCAGGGACCTGTCGCTGCTGGCGGCGCCGCCGCGCAGCTTTTACTGCCTGGTGGTGGCGGGCGGGCCGCAGAGCGATCCGCTGTCCTACACCCGCGGCGTGGCGCTGATCCGGGCCGAGCACCCCGATCTGGTGCGCAGAAGCTGCGTGCATGAGGAAGTGGCGCAGGGCCTGGGGCTCAGGAACGACAGCCCGCGGGCGCGGCCCTCGATCTTCAACGATGATGACGAATTTGCGCTGCTCACCAGCTTTGACGAAAAACTGCTGCAGATGCTGTATGATCCAAGACTGAAAACGGGGATGAGCGCCGAGGAAGCCCGCCCCATCATCCGCATTCTCGCCCGCGAGGCGATGGGCCAGGAACTGTAGGCCGCCAAAGGAAGAGGACCTGAAACATGGGTATTTTCGATTTTCTCAAAGGCGAATTCATCGATGTCATTCACTGGGTGGATGACACCCATGACACCATGGTCTGGCGGTTCGAGCGCGAAGGCCATGCGATCAAATACGGCGCCAAGCTGACGGTGCGCGAGGGCCAGGCGGCGGTGTTCGTGCATGAGGGCCAGCTGGCAGATGTATTCACCCCCGGTCTCTACCTGCTGGAGACCAACAACATGCCCGTGATGACCACGCTGCAGCACTGGGACCATGGCTTCCAGTCGCCGTTCAAATCGGAAATCTACTTTGTCGACACCACCCGGTTCAGCGACCTGAAGTGGGGCACCAAGAACCCGATCATCTGCCGCGACCCGGAGTTCGGCCCGGTCCGGCTGCGCGCCTATGGCACCTATGCGATCAAGGTGGCCGACCCGGCCCGGTTCCTGTCGGAGATCGTCGGCACCGATGGCGAGTTCACCATGGACGAGATCTCCTATCAGATCCGCAACATCATCGTGCAGGAGTTCTCCCGCGTCATTGCAGCCTCCGGCATTCCGGTGCTGGACATGGCGGCCAACACCGCTGATCTGGGCAAGCTGGTGGCGGCAGAGATCTCCGGCACCCTGGCGGAGTACGGCCTGATGATGCCGGAGCTCTACATCGAGAACATCTCGCTGCCGCCCGCGGTGGAGGAGGCGCTGGACAAGCGCACCCAGATGGGCGTGCTGGGCGACCTTGGCCGCTACACGCAGTTTTCTGCCGCCGAGGCGATGACCGCCGCGGCCAGGACCCCGAACAGCGGCATGGGCGCAGGCATGGGGATGGGCATGGGAATGGCGATGGCGCAGCAGATGGGCCAGGCCCTGCAGGGAGGCGCAGCCTCTCAGGCAGCGGGTCAGCCGGCCGGGCCATGGGGCGCACGGCCCGCCCCCGCTGCGCCGCAAGCGGCTGCGCCCGCGGCACCGCCCCCGCCGCCGGTCGAGCATGTCTGGCACATCGCGGCGGACGGTCAGACCTCCGGGCCGTTTTCCAAGGCACGGATGGGGCGGATGGCGCAGGACGGCAGCCTGACGCGGGACACCCATGTCTGGACGCCGGGCCAGGACGGCTGGAAACGGGCGGGCGATGTGATGGAACTGGCGCAGCTGTTCACCATCCTGCCGCCGCCTCCGCCGCCCCCCCCGGCCCCGCCGGCCGGCTGAGCCTTGGCTGCGGCGGCGTCCGGACCGCGATGCCGCCGCGCTCATTCCTTCTGTTGAATTTTCACTGCAGGTTTCCCGCCCCGTGACGATGCCCCCGCCGCCGCCCGCCGCCAGTGCGCCCTCTGCCCAGGAGGACAGCCACCGCTTCCCCTGCCCCAACTGCGGTGCCGATTACCGTTTCGACCCGAACGCAGGCGCGCTGATCTGCGATCACTGCGGCCACCGCGAAGAGGTGCGCAGCGGGCCGTGGAAGGGCTCTGCCCTGCGGGAGCTGGACTTCCGCACTGCCGTGGCCGAGCAGCTGCCGGAGGCAGAAATCGAGGTCACCCGCGTCTCCGTCTGCCCGAACTGCGCAGCCCAGGTCGAGTTCGACCCGGACATCCACGCCAAGGAATGCCCGTTCTGCGCCACCCCGGTGGTCACCGGCACCGGCGAAAACCGCCACATCAAGCCGAAGGGCGTCCTGCCCTTTGCGGTGGAGGAACGCGCCGCGCACAAGGCGATGACCGATTGGCTGGGGCAGCTGTGGTTCGCGCCAAACGGGCTCAAGGACTATGCCCGCAAGGGGCGGCGGATGCAGGGGGTCTATGTGCCCTACTGGACCTATGACGCCCAGACCCGCAGTTCCTATACCGGCCAGCGCGGCACCGTGTACTATGTCACCGAAACCTTCCGGCGGGACGGTAAGATGCAGTCGCGGCAGGTGGCCAAGGTGCGCTGGCGGCCCGCCTCCGGCCGGGTGCAGCGGTTCTTTGACGATGTGCTGGTGCTGGCCTCCAAGAGCCTGCCGAAGCGCTATACCGAGGCGCTGGAACCCTGGGACCTGTCGCAGCTCGAACCCTATCAGCCGCAGTATCTGGCCGGGTTCCGGGCCGAAGCCTACTCGGTGGATTTGGAGGCAGGTTTTACGGAGGCAGGACAGAAAATGGAGCGCGTCATCGAGCGCGACGTGCGGTTTGACATCGGCGGCGACCGGCAGCGCATCAGCAGCATCGACACGCAGATGTCCGGTGTGACCTTCAAGCATATTCTGCTGCCGGTCTGGCTGGCGGCCTATAAATACCGCGGCAAGACCTACCGTTTTGTGGTCAACGGGCAATCAGGCCGGGTGCAGGGCGAGCGGCCCTATTCCGCGTGGAAGATCGCCATTGCGGTCATTCTGGCGCTCGCCATTGCTTCGGGCATCGCCCTGCTGGCCAGCCAGCAATAACCCCTGAACATGCGGAAGGGGGAGCTGCCTCCCCCTTCCTGACCCGGCCAATGCGTGTTCCCGGCTGCCGGCGGGAACCAAGACCGCTCCCTGTCGGCCTTCTGTCAGCCTTTGCTGATCTCGATCCTGCGGGCGGTCTCTGGCTGAGCCAGCGCCTTTTTCGGCACCGAAATGTGCAGCACACCGTCCTCCATCCTGGCTGAAGCCGCCTGACCGTCGGCATCTTCCGGCAGTCGGAAGGAGCGGCGGAAGGCGCCATACTGCCGTTCGCTGAAATACCAGGTGTCGCCTGTCTTCTCGGACTGCGTCTTCTTCTCTCCGCGGATCGTCAGCACGCCGCTATCGACGGTCAGCTCGACATCGCCCAAGGCAACGCCCGGAAGCTCCATCGCAATGTCGTAGGCTTCCTTGCCCGAAGAGGCCTCTGTCGCGGGATTGAGCCAATCGGCAAGACGGGTCCCGAAGCTGCGGAACGGATCATAAAGCGACGGCCAGAAACCGCCATGTTCGGTTTTTTCCACCATAGTACAGCCTCCTTTCCAGTTACGGCTTATTGTAGCTCTGACGCTGCGGCACGGCTTTGATCCGGCGCAAGCGGGGCGCTTGCGCAAAAGAAATTCTGCCGCCAGTCTGGCCGTCAGCCGCCTGAAGGGACTGGACATGACACCGGATTTGCAAAGCCTGAACACCCTGTTTGACGCCCGCCACAGCTGCCGCGCGTTCCGCCCGGATCCGGTGCCGCGCGCCGTGATCGAGGACATCCTGCGGACCGCGCAAAAGGTGCCCTCCTGGTGCAATGCACAACCCTGGAAGGTGACGGTCTGCAGCGGCGCCGAGACGGAACGCGTGCGGGCCGCCCTTCTGAAGGCGGCGGAGGGCGGCGGCCACACTCCGGACCTGCCCTTTCCCGATGGCTACTCGGGGGATTACCAGCAGCGCCGCCGCGACTGCGGCTGGGCGCTCTATGAGGCAGTCGGCGTGCAGAAAGGCGACCGGGCCGGGTCGGCGCGGCAGATGATGGAGAATTACCGGCTGTTCGGCGCTCCGCATTGCGCAATCCTGTCCTCCCCGGCTGAGCTGGGGTCCTATGGCGCGATGGATTGCGGCGGCTTTGTTGCCGCCTTCACCCTGGCCGCCCGGGCGGCTGGGGTTGCCAGCATCCCGCAGGCGGCGGTTGCCTCCTTTGCGCCGCTGCTGCATGAACTGCTGGAGATACCGGACGACCGGATCATCCTCTGCGCCATTTCCTTTGGCTATGGCGACGAGGACCACCCGGCCAACAGCTTCCGCACCAGCCGGGCGGCGCTGGAGGAATTTGCGGACTGGCGCGGCTGAGGCAGGACAAGGACGGGCACACATGCGGGCATTGATACAGCGGGTCAGCGAGGCTTCGGTCACGGTCGACGGCGAGACCCTGGGCGGGATCGGGCCTGGCCTGCTGATCCTGGTCTGCGCCATGCAGGGCGACAGCGAGGTGCAGGCCCATCAGCTGGCGGCGAAGATCTCCAAGCTCAGGATCTTCAAGGATGAGGACGGCAAGATGAACCGCTCGGTGCTGGACACCGGCGGCAGCGCCCTGGTGGTCAGCCAGTTCACTCTGGCCGCAGACACCCGGCGCGGCAACCGGCCCGGATTTTCGGCAGCCGCCGCCCCGGCTGAGGGCGAACGGCTGTATGAATACTTCGCCGCCCGGCTGGCACAGCTTGGCTTGGAAACAGCCAAGGGACGGTTCGGCGCCGACATGAAAGTGCGGCTGCTGAACGACGGCCCGGTGACCATCTGGATGGACACGGAGCAGCTCTGACCGGCACGCTCGGCCCTGCCCGCCCGGCCCGCCGCAACCGCGCACCGGCGGCTGCCTGCTGCCTGCGCCGGAGGGACGTTTTCAGGCGAGAAAGCATCGATTCTTTCCCAGTTACCGCCAACAACGGGTACCGTCCCGGCCAATTCATAAAAAATCCGTCATTCTTGCGCACAAAAATTTCTTGTCGCATTCCAGATGTTTTTTTGATTTACACCCGGCATGGCAGCCAAAAACGGCACCTTGCTTGAGAAAGGCGACCTGCCTTCTACAGGCCCCGCCCGCGTGCCTGCCGCCTCGCCAAGCGCTCCGCGAATAACGCTTGCTAGGTTGCGGCAAATGCGCAAATCTTGAACCATCAATCAAAAAACAGGTGCCTAGAGCACCGCAACCAATCGGGAGACCTCAATGAACAGACACATGCAGTATCTGGCCAGTCAGGCTGTGGCGGGCAAACTGTCGCGCCGCGACTTCCTGGGCAAAGCCGCCGCACTGGGCTTTACCGCTGTATCCGCCAACCTGCTGCTGTCCAGCACCGCCAAGGCGGCCGGCCCGCAGAAAGGCGGCACCATCCGTCTCGGCCTGCAGGGCGGGTCCACCACCGACAGCCTGGATCCGGCGCTGGTCACCAACACCGTCGGCCTGATGGTTACCCGCCTGTGGGGGGAAACGCTGGTCGAGCTGGCAGAAGACGGCGGCATCGAAGGCAAGCTGGCCGAAAGCTATGAAGCCTCGGACGACGCCAAGACCTGGACCTTCAAGCTGCGCTCCGGCGTGACCTACTCGAACGGCCAGAACGTGACCGCCGAAGATGTGGTCAAGACGATGGAGCGTCACAGCGGCGAGGACACCAAGTCGGGCGCCCTGGGCATCATGCGCGGCATCAAGGACGTGCGCGCGGACGGCGACAGCGTGGTCTTCGAACTGGACAGCCCGAACGCCGACCTGCCGTATCTGCTGGCCGACTATCACCTGATCATCCAGCCGGGCGGCGGCATGGACGATCCGGCAGCCGCCATCGGCACCGGCCCCTACATCATGAAGTCCTCCGACATGGGCGTGCGCTTCGTGGCCGAGAAGAACCCGAACTACTGGGGCGATCTGGGCAACGCGGACACCGTGGAAATCATCGTCATCAACGACGACACCGCCCGCGTCGCGGCGCTGCAGTCCGGCCAGGTGGATGTGATCGACCGGGTGCCGCCGCGCACCGCGAAACTGGTGGAACGTGCGCCGAACATCACCGTGCATTCGACCTCCGCGGCCGGCCATTACGTGTTCATCATGCATTGCAACACCGCACCGTTCGACAACAACGACGTGCGCCTGGCGCTGAAATACGGCATCAACCGCCAGGAAATGGTCGACAAGATCCTGAACGGCTACGGCACCGTCGGCAACGATACTCCGATCAACGCCTCATATCCGATGTACACCGAGCTGGAACAGCGCCAGTTCGACCCGGACAAGGCGATGCACCACCTGAAGAAGTCCGGCCATGACGGGGCCATCCTGCTGCGCACCTCGGACAACTCCTTCCCGGGCGCGCCGGATGCTTCTGCCCTGTTCCAGCAGTCGCTGGCGGGCGCCGGCATCAAGCTGGACGTCAAGCGCGAGCCGAACGACGGCTACTGGTCGGAAGTCTGGAACGCCAAGCCGTTCTGCACCAGCTACTGGGGCGGGCGTCCGACCCAGGACCAGATGTTCACCACGGCCTACCTGTCCACCGCGGACTGGAACGACACCCGCTTCAACAACGAGCAGTTCGACCAGATGCTGGTGGCCGCCCGCGGCGAGCTGGACGTCGCCAAGCGGACGCAGATGTATGCCGACATGTCGACCATCCTGCGCGACGAAGGCGGCCTGATCTGCCCGATGTTCAACGACTTCGTCGAAGCAACCACCGACAAGGTCGACGGCTTTGTCGAGGGCATCCCGGGCCAGGTTCTGATGAACGGCTATGCGGCCAGCAAGCTGTGGGTCAAAGCCTAGTATGTCCCCGATCGTGAAACTCCTGGCTCAGCGCGTTGCGCTGAGCCTGCTTCTTTTGCTGCTCATCTCTGTGGTGATCTTTGCCGGCACCATCGTGCTGCCGGGCGATGTTGCCCAGTCCATCCTTGGCCAGTCCGCAACCCCTGAGGCGCTCGCCAACCTGCGGGAGGAGCTTGGCGTCAACGACCCGCCTGTCGAGCGCTATTTTGCCTGGCTTTTCGGGGCCATGCAGGGCGATCTGGGCACCGCGCTGACCAGCGGCCAGGATATCGCCGAGGCGCTAAGCAGCCGGTTCTGGAATACCCTGTTCCTCGCCTTCTGGGCCGCCGTGGTTGCGGTTCCGCTGGCGATTTTTCTGGGCCTTCTTGCCGTCCGCTTCAAGGACCGCTGGCCCGACAAGCTGATCTCTGCCGTTACCCTGGCCTCGATCTCGATCCCGGAATTCCTGATCGGCTATGTGCTGATGTACTTCATCGCCGTGCAGCTGCGATGGGCCCCGTCGGTGGCAATGATCAACGACAGCATGAACCTGTTCGAAAAGCTGAACGCCATCGCCCTGCCGGTCGCGGTGCTGACCCTGGTGGTGCTGGCGCACATGATGCGCATGACCCGCGCCGCGATCCTCAACGTGATGCAGTCGGCCTATATCGAAACGGCCGAGCTGAAGGGGCTCAACGCCTTTCAGGTGATCTACCGCCATGCGTTCCCCAACGCTATTGCGCCGATCGTCAACGTGGTGATGCTGAACCTCGCCTACCTGGTGGTCGGCGTCGTGGTGATCGAGGTGGTCTTTGTCTATCCCGGCATGGGCCAGTATCTGGTGGACCATGTGTCCAAGCGTGACGTGCCTGTGGTGCAGGCCTGCGGCCTGATCTTTGCCGCCGTCTATATCGGCCTCAACATGGTCGCCGATATCGTCGCCATCCTGAGCAACCCGCGCCTGAGGCACCCGAAATGAAGAATATCCCCATTTCCGCACTCATCGGGCTGTTCTTCACGGCCCTCTATTTCCTCGGCGCCATCTTTGCGCCGCTGCTGGCCCCCTATGGCGTCGGCGAGGTGGTCGGCGATGTGTGGGAGCCCTCCAGCGCAGACTATCTGCTGGGCACCGACAACATCGGCCGCGACCTGCTCAGCCGGATGATCTACGGCGGCCGCACCACCATCTTCATTGCAACGGCTGCCACCGTCCTGTCCTTCACCCTCGGCTCCGTCCTCGGCTTCTTTGCCGCGGTGATGGGCGGCTGGATCGACCAGGCGCTGTCGCGCTTTGTCGACCTGGTGATGTCGATCCCGACCCTGATCTTCGCGCTGGTGGTGCTGTCGGTTGCGCCGGTCACAATCCCGATGCTGATCATCGTGATGGGCCTTCTGGACGCCACCCGCGTCTACCGCCTGGCCCGCGCCGTTGCGGTCGATATCGAAGTGATGGATTTTGTCGAGGCGGCCCGCCTGCGCGGCGAAAGGACCGCCTGGATCATCTTCCGCGAGATCCTGCCCAACGCGCTGTCGCCGCTGATCGCGGAGATGGGCCTGCGCTTCATCTTTGCGGTTCTGTTCGTTTCCACCCTGTCCTTCCTGGGCCTGGGCGTGCAGCCGCCTGAGGCTGACTGGGGCGGCATCGTGAAGGAGAACAAGGAAGGCATCGTCTACGGCATTCCGGCGGCCCTGATCCCGGCCTTTGCCATCGCCACCCTGGCGATCTCGGTCAACCTGGTGGCTGACTGGGTGCTGAACCGGACCACATCGCTGAAAGGAGGCCGCGGATGAGCGATACCCTGTTGAAAGTCCGCGACCTGAAAATCGGCGCGACCGTCTATCCGCCGGGCGAAAAACCCCGTGATATCGAGATCGTGCACGGGGTCAGCTTTGACCTCGCGCCCGGCAAGGTGCTGGGCCTGATCGGGGAATCCGGTGCCGGAAAATCCACCATCGGCCTGGCCTCCATGGCCTATGGCCGCGGCGGCGTGAAGATCACCGGCGGCGAGGTATGGGTCAACGGCCGCGATGTCCTCAAGGGCAGCCACAAGGACATCCGCAAGCTCCGCGGCGGCGAAGTCACCTATGTCTCGCAGTCGGCGGCGGCCTCCTTCAACCCGGCCAAGAAGATCATGGATCAGGTGGTCGAGGCCGCGGTGGAGCAAAAGAAGTTCTCCCGCAAGGACGCCGAGGCCCGCGCGCGGGTGCTGTTTGCCAAGCTGGGCCTGCCGGATCCCGATAATATCGGCGAGCGCTACCCGCACCAGGTGTCGGGCGGCCAGCTGCAGCGCTGCATGACCGCGCTGGCGCTGTGCCCGGAGCCGGATCTGGTGGTGTTCGACGAGCCGACCACCGCGCTCGACGTGACCACCCAGATCGACGTGCTGATGGCGATCAAGGAAGCGATCCGCGACACCGGCGTCGCCGCGCTCTACATCACCCACGACCTGGCAGTTGTGGCACAGGTGAGCGACGACATCATGGTGCTGAAGATGGGCAACACGGTCGAATACGGTCCTGTTGACCAGATCATCAACAACCCGCAGGAGGAATACACCCAGGCGCTGGTCTCGGTGCGCTCCATCGAGCATGAGGAGAAGGCCCCCACCGCGGAGCCGGTGCTGAGCGTGCGCAACATCACCGCGCGCTACAAGGGCACCCAATTCGACGTGCTGCACAATGTGAACGTCGACTTGTACCCCGGCCAGACCTTGGCCGTGGTGGGCGAATCCGGCTCCGGCAAGTCCACGCTCGCCCGCGTGATCACCGGCCTGCTGCCGCCGCGCGAGGGCGAGATCGAATTCGCCGGCCGCAAACTCTCTCCCGACCTCAAAGGCCGCAGCCGCGAGGATCTGCGCGAATTGCAGATGATCTACCAGATGGCAGACGTGGCGATGAATCCGCGCCAGACCGTCGGCACCATCATCGGCCGCCCGCTGGAGTTCTACTTCGGCATGCGGGGCAAGGAGAAGCGCAAGCGGATCATCGAGCTGCTGGACGAGATCGAGCTGGGCGAGAAGTTCATCGACCGCTACCCGGCGGAACTGTCCGGCGGCCAGAAGCAGCGTGTCTGCATCGCCCGCTCGCTGGCGGCCAAGCCCAAGATGATCATCTGCGACGAGGTCACCTCGGCGCTGGATCCGCTGGTGGCGGACGGCATCCTGAAGCTGCTGCTGGAGCTGCAGAAGATCGAGGATGTGGCTTACCTGTTCATCACCCACGATCTGGCGACCGTGCGGGCCATCTCCGACAATATCGCGGTGATGTATCAGGGCAAGGTGCAGCGCTACGGCGGCAAATCCCAGGTGCTGAGCCCGCCGTTTGACGATTACACCGACCTCTTGCTGAGTTCCGTTCCGGAAATGAAGCTCGGCTGGCTGGAAGAGGTGATCGCCCACCGCAAGATGGAAAGCGCCGGCCACTGACACCACCACAAGGCGCAAAGCCCCTGCCCCGTCGCGGGCGGGGGCTTTTTCCTTTTTCAGGCCTTTCTGTTTTGTGCTACTTTGACGCCACTGGGAGAGTGCGGCGATATCAGCCGCAAGCAAGACAATCATGACCGAGCGCAGCTGATTTCCTGCAGGCCGAACCCGAAACCTCCGGGCAGTTTTGCTTTCACGCAGAACAGGAGGGAACATCATGACGGATTGGGCCATTCACGGACAGGAAATCGGCAACTGCAACTGCAATCCCGGGTGCCCCTGCCAGTTTTCCCAGCTGCCCACCGATGGCACCTGCGAGGCATTGCTGACTTACCGCATCGACAAGGGGCATTACGGCAGCGTCAAACTGGACGGCCTCCATGCTGCGGTGCTCTATAAATGGCCGGGCCCGGTGCATGAAGGCAACGGCCAGATGCAGATGATTATCGACGAACGCGCAACGGACGACCAGCGCGCAGCGCTGGAAGCGATCATGACGGGCGAAGACACGGACGAGTTTGCCACCATGTTCTCGGTGTTCAGCCTGATGAGCCCGAACCGGCACGAGACGCTGAGCGCGGAGATTTCGCTGGACTATGACGCGGAGAGCGGCACCGGCACCGCGACAGTGGGCAGCTATGCAGAAACCAAGGTGCAGCCGATCCCGAACATTGTCTCGGGTGATCCGCATTTCATCAGCATCTCGCTGCCGAACGGGTTTGAGTTTTCCAAGGCCGCCATGGCGTGCGGCACCACCCGAACCCGCAATGCCGCCATCAGCCTGGAAAAGAACAGCGGAACCCACGCCCATATCGCCGATCTGCACCTGACCGGCAGAGGCGTTGAGCGCGCGGCCTGAGAACGCCATGCCGCGGGCCCGGCACAGCACGGGGCCCGCGGAATGGCTCGCGCGCCGCGGCGAAGCCGTTGTGCTGGGCGCCGCGGCCATCGTCGTTGCCCTCAGCGCCGCCTACACGGTGCTTGGCGTCGGGATGGACATGACAGCACTCGAAATGACCCGGATGGCCGGGCCAATCGGCGACCCGATGCAGATGGGCGCCGGCGCGGGCTGGACACCGGCCTATGCCGGTTTGATCTTCCTGATGTGGTGGCTGATGATGATCGCCATGATGACCCCCGGCGCGGCCCCTGTCCTGCTGCTGTTCACCGCGCTCAAGAAAGCCGGGTCACACCCCGCCCGGGCGCCGCTGCTGAGCCTTTTGTTCCTAGGCGGCTACCTGCTGGCCTGGGCCGTCTTTTCACTCGCCGCCACCGCGTTGCAGTGGGGGCTGGAAACCGCTGGCCTGTCAAACGGGCCTATGATGTCGCTCAGCAGCCGTGCCCTTGCGGGGGCGCTGCTGCTGGCGGCGGGCGCCTATCAGTTCACCCCCTGGAAGCACGCCTGCCTCTCCCGCTGCCGGATGCCGGTTCAGTTTCTGACCGCGCATCACCGCACAGGCATGGCTGGTGCTTTACTGATGGGCGCCCACCACGGCACGCACTGCCTGGGCTGCTGCTGGGCGCTGATGCTGCTGCTGTTCGCGGGCGGGGTCATGAACCTGTACTGGATCGCCGGCATTGCCCTCTACGTGCTTGCGGAAAAGCACCTGGCCCGCGCCCGGCTGTTCGTTCCGGCCTCTGGCCTCCTGCTGATGCTTGCGGGCGCCAGTCTGATGGCCACCGCGTTCTGAGCTGCGGCAGGCCTGCCCTCCCCCAACATGGTGCCGGTTTCAGACCATCCCTTCGCTTTTTGAATGGCGCTTCAGGAAACTGACATCAAAATGGGGCACCGAAGCCACTGCAAGGCAATGAGGGATTCGGGCCATGGACACCAAACTTCTGCTCATCATTCTGGACGGCGTGCCCTGGCGCAACTTCCGCCGCCTGTTCGGCAATCTGGAAGGCTGGGTCGACAGCGGCGACGCCCGTGTCTGGAAGCTGCGCAGCGTGCTGCCGTCGATCTCCGCCAGCTGCTATGCCTCGATCCACACCGGCGTGGCCCCCGCCGTTCATGGCTGCACCGGCAACGCCAACGTGTTCCGTCTCAAGGAAAAGGACATCTTCAGCCAGGTGCGCGAAGCCGGCGGCGTGACCGGCGCCGTGGCGCACAGCTTCTGGTCGTCCTTCTTCAACCGCCACCCCTTCGACTGCGTGCGCGACATCGAATATGACGAACCGGAAAGCCAGACCATCAACCACGGCCGCTTCCACACCATGACCGGTTACGGCAAGGACAATCAGATGACCCCGTCAGACGTTGACCTGTTCGGCACGCTGACCAATCTCTGCCTGCGCTTCGGCCTCGACTACGGGATGCTGCACACCTGCACGCTGGACAGCATGGGCCACCGCTATTTCCACGACTGCCAGGAAATGGACCACGCCTGTTTCGCGATGGATGAGATGCTGGCCCCCTTCATCACCCGCTGGCGCGATCTGGGCTATGAGGTGATCGTCACCGCCGACCACGGCCAGGACGAGCGCGGCCATCACGGCGGCCGCAGCCCGCTGCAGCAGGAAACCGCGCTGTATTACTTCGGCGAGGCCGACGGCCCCGACCACAGCGACGTCATCGACCAGCGCCAGCTGGCCCCCACGATCCTGAAACGGCTGGGCGCGCCCATCGCCGGCACCATGAAGGCAGAGCCGTTCCTGAGGTAACGTGATTGCGGCGGCCCGTGTGCTAAGATGGCCCACAGCCGCCGTTTTCATTCGCCGGAAAGGATTGCCATGAAATCCCTTGCTGCCGCCTTCTGCCTGTTTGCCGCGCCGGTTCTGGCCAGCGATACCTGCCACGACCTCTGGTTCACCCGGAACGCAATCATTGACCGGGCCGGCTACTGCTTCGGCTCGCCTCTCGGCCAGGCCGTTTTCGATAACCGGGGCTGCCTTGGCAAGTCCGTCTCGCTGCCGCCGCAGGACGAACGGCTGGTGGCACAAGTCAAGCAGATGGAGGCCCGCATCGGCTGCCGGGTGAACAACAAACAGACCTACCTGAACCTGCAAGACCTCCATCTGCGCCACCAGCTGCGGGACCTGCCGGTGCATGATGAATTCGAGGGCGCCTGCCTGGGCTGGCTGGGTCCCGTGATGGGGCTTAGGGCCGGGCACCGGCCGGATGCGCCGCTGATCGGGCAGATCAATACCGGCGACTACGTCAAGTTTTCCCATATCCCGGTGGGCAGCTGGACCTATGTCACCACCTCCGGACCGGACTGGCAGGTGATCAGCGGCGGCTGGCTGGATACGTCGCAGTACGAGGAGCGGTGCCGGGATTTTGCCGGCTAGGCGTTTCTAATCGTCATACGCCCAGATGCCCTGCCCCAGCGCTTCGATGGCAACAGAGATCCGCTCAAAGCTGTCACGGGCGCGGCTGACGCTGTGGCGGGCGCGCAAATAGCCGTGGATCAGCCCCGGCTCGTTGATCCAATGCGCCTTGCCGCCGTCACCGAGGATGCGGTCCCGGTAATCGCGCGAGTCATCCCGGACCGGATCGCAATCGGCCGTCACCAGAACCGTCGGCGGCAGGCCGGAAAAATCGCTGTCCTGAAGCGGCGCAAACAGCGGATCGCTCTTGGGCGCTGCGCGGTCCGTGCGGATGTTCATGTAATACAGCACCTCCTCGCGGGTCAGCATCGGCGCCTGGGCGTGTTCGATGTAGGAGCCCTTCTCCGTATCACCGCCGAAGACGCCGTAGATCAGCACCTGCCCCAGCAGCGCATCGGTCCGGCCCCGGGCGTGGTGCGCCACCGCAGCGCAGATATTCGCCCCGGCGCTGTCGCCCGCGAGCACAATCCCCTTGCCATAGGTCTTTTCTACCCAGTTCAGCACCGTCCAGGCATCTTCGAATGCGGCGGGGTGCTTGTGCTCCGGCGCCAGCCGGTAATCCACCGCCACCACCCTGTAACCGGTCTGGGCGCAGATCTCGGCGCAGATATCGTCATGGCTGTCGAGGCCCCCGACCACAAATCCGCCGCCGTGGCAGAACAGCACCGTGCGGGTGGGATCGCCCGCGGTATAGATCCGCACGGGCACGCCGCCGGCCCGGGCGTCCTTGAAGGTGACGAAGTCCGGGCGCGGCGCCCGGAACTCCCGGGCCATGCAGTCGTAAATGCGGCGCTGCTCCTCTATGGACATGTCCGTGGCGTCATCGGGATAGAGCTCGCCGGTCTTCTGGATGAAATCCCAGGTCTCCTCGTCGATCAGCCGTTCGTAGTCCATCTGCGAGCCTCCCTGCACGCCGCGTTTTCCCGAGCCTAGGCAGAGATTCCCGCAAATGGAATGCCTGAATGAAAAAGCGCCCCGCAGGGCGCCCTTTGATGTTGCATCGGATGACAGCGGTCACGCTGCCGCCGCAGGCTCCCACGGCCGGGTGAAGCTGTTCAGAACACCGTTGATATCCGCCTCCGAGCTGCCGTTGGCGGCGACCTGCGCCACCAGCCCGCGCTTCTTGTCATCAATCACGCTGACAACCCGCGCAGCGATTCCAGCCTGTTCCAGCGCCCCGTTGTAGACACGGATGATCGCCATCTTGCGCAGATCGGGCTTGAACACCTTGCCCACTGCGGTTTTCGGCAGCTCATCCAGCACCGTCAGATGCTTGGGGATCGCCGCGCGCTCATGCACGTGGATCTTGCAGTATTCCAGCAGTTCCTTCTCGCTGACAGAGGCGCCATCGACCAGTTCGACAAAGGCGCAGGGCAGCTCTCCGGAATGGGCGTCCGGCTGGCCGATCGCGCCGGCAAAGGCCACCGCGGAATGCCCCAAAAGCGCCTCCTCGATCTCCGCCGGGTCGATGTTGTGGCCACCGCGGATGATCAGATCCTTGGCGCGGCCGGTGATCCACAGGTAGCCATCCTCGTCGATGCGGCCCAGATCGCCGGTGCGCAGGAATTTGTCCTGATAGTAGAGATCCACGTTCTTGTCGGCTTCGGTATAGGTGTTGCCGGCAAAAACCCCGGGGTTGGACACGCAGATCTCGCCCACCTCGTCCACCCCGCATTCCAGCGGGCCGCCGTTGGTCTGCTTGACGATCCGCACGTCCGTGTAAGGGAACGGAATCCCGACGGAGCCGACCTTCTTCTCGCCGCCGGGCGGGTTGCAGGACACCAGGCAGGTGGCCTCGGTCAGGCCATAGCCCTCGACAATGGTGACGCCGGAGGCGCTTTCGAACCGCTTGAACAGCTCCATCGGCATCGGAGCGGAGCCGGAAAACGCCGTCTTGACGGTCGAGATATCCGCATCCACCGGCCGCTGCATCAGCGCCGACACCGCGGTGGGCACGGTGATGACAAAGGTGATCTTCCAGCGCTCGATCAGCTTCCAGAAATTGTCGAAGACCCCCTCGCCGCGGTAGCCCTGCGGCGTCGGGAACACCACATGCGCGCCAGAGGCCACCGCTGCCATCATGATCACATGCACCGCAAAGACATGGAACAGCGGCAGCGGGCAGATGATGTTGTCTTCCTCGGTGAACAGCAGGGTGCTGCCCAGCCAGCCGTTATAGACCAGGCCCGAATACTTGTGCTGCGCCACCTTGGGCATGCCGGTGGTGCCGCCAGTGTGGAAATAGCAGGCCACCCGGTCGCCCGCGCTGTCAGCAAAGCTCAGCGTCTTGGGGTGCTTCGCCATCTCCGTGGCAAAGCTCATATAGTCGGCGTGTGCAGCCTTGGCCTGGTTGTCCAGCTTGGGCCGCACCAGCGGCACGATCCAGGACTTGGGCGGCGTCAGGTAGCGGTTCAGGTCCACTTCCAGCACCGTGTTCACCCCCGGCGCATGGCGCACCGCCTCGGCCACCTTCTGCGCCACGTCGGTCTTGGGGAACGGCCGCAGCGTCACCACGACCTTGGCCTTGGTCTCGCGCAGGATCGAGGCGATCTGCTCCGGCTCCAAGAGCGGGTTGATCGGGTTCACGATCCCCGCCACCGCGCCGCCCAGCATGGTCACCAGCGTCTCGTTGCAGTTGGGCAGCACATAGGCCACCACGTCCTTCTCGCCGATGCCCAGCGCGCGGAACATGTTGGCTGCCTGGCTCACCTGCTCCTTCAGCGTGCGCCAGGTCAGGGTTTCCGCCTTGTCCTTCGGACCAGAGAAGATCTGATAGCTGACCGCATTGCTGTCCGGAAACTTGTCCGCCGTCCGCGACAGCAGCCCATACAGCGTGGCTGGCAGATCCCGCGCCTCGTACGGCATTTCGTTCTGCAGCGCGTTACGGTCCGTAATCCCGCTAAAACCCATTCGTCTCCTCCCCGTGCCCCCGGTGTTTCGGGGTGTGTTCTCGTTCGCCACAGACTATTGCAAACACGCATTTGCGCAAGCTCCGGCACGGGGTCACGTCAAGGCAGGTTGCGGCATGACGTGACGCCAATTCGGCCAGGAATTGACCTTTTGCCGCAAAAAACGCCCCGGACAGGGTCCGGGGCGCCTGGAATCATGCAAATGCGTGCGGTTACTCCGCGGCCAAACCTTCGGTGAACTGCAGCTTGGCAAGGCGCGCATAAAGGCCGCCCTGCGCCACCAGCTCATCATGGCTGCCGGTGGCGACGATGCGCCCCTGGTCCATCACCACGATACGGTCCGCCTTTTTCACGGTGGCCAGCCGGTGCGCCACGATCAGCGTGGTGCGGCCTTGGCTCAGCTCATCCACCGCGGCCTGCACCAGCCGTTCGCTTTCGGCATCCAGCGCCGAGGTCGCCTCGTCCAAGAGCAGCACCGGCGCGTCGCGCAGGATGGCGCGGGCAATGGCAATCCGCTGTTTCTGCCCGCCCGACAGCATCACCCCGCGCTCGCCGACAAAGCTGTCATAGCCGTCCGGCAGCGTGGAAATGAACTCATGCGCCGCGGCGGCCCTGGCAGCGGCCTCCACTTCCGCATCGGAGGCCTCCGGGCGGCCAAACCGGATGTTTTCGCGGGCCGAAGCGGCAAAGATCACCGGATCCTGCGGCACCAGCGCGATGTGGCGGCGGAACTCATCGCGCTGCAGATGCTTCAGCGCGACACCGTCCAGCTTCACCGCGCCCTGATTGGGGTCATAAAAGCGCTGCAGCAGCTGGATGATGGTGGTCTTGCCTGCACCCGACGGGCCGACAAAGGCCACCGTCTCACCGGGCCGCACCGTCAGCGACACATCCTCCAGCGCTGAGACGTCCGGGCGCGACGGATAGCGGAAGGAGACATTCTCGAATGCGATCTCTCCCCTGACCGGCGCGGGCAGCACCTGCGCGGCCGCCGGATCCACCACGGTGTCCTCGGCGTTCAGCAGCTCCACCAGCCGCTCGGTCGCGCCGGCAGCCCGCTGCAGTTCGCTCCAGATCTCCGACAGGGCGGCGACGGACCCCGCAACCAGTACCGCATAGATCACGAACTGGATCAGCGTGCCCTCGGTCATCGCGCCGGCGCGCACGTCGTTGGCCCCCATCCACAGGACGCCGACAATGCCGGAGAACACCAGGAAGATCACGATCACCGTCAGATAGGCCCGCGTCCGGATGCGGCGGCGCGAGACGTCATAGGCGGTTTCGGTCATCTCGCCGAACTTCAGGCGGCTGGCGTTTTCATGGGTAAAAGCCTGCACCGTCTGCACCGCCCCCAGCGCTTCGCCCGCGTTTCCGGACGACGCTGCGATCCAGTCCTGGTTCTCCTTGCTGATCGCGCGCAAACGGCGGCCCAGAAGCAGGATCGGCACAATCACCGCCGGCACGATCAGCAGCACCATCGCGGTCAGCTTGGCCGAGGTCAGCAGCATCAGCACCATGCCGCCCAGGAAAATCAGCAGGTTGCGCAGCGCAATCGACACCGACGAGCCCAGCACCGACTGGATCAGCGTGGTGTCTGTGGTGATCCGGCTCAGCACCTCGCCGGTCATGATGCGCTCGTAGAACTCCGGGCTCATGCCGATCACCCGGTCAAACACCGCCTTGCGGATATCTGCCACCACGCGTTCGCCCAAACGGGTCACCAGCGCGTAGCGCACGCCGGTGCCCACGGCCAGCAGTGCGGCGATGACCAGCGCAGCGCTGAAGTAGAGGTTCAGCAGCTCGGAATCGGAAATCCGGAAATTGTCCACCACCCGGCGCACCGCCAGCGGCAGCGTCAGCGACAGCGCCGCCGTCAGCACCAGCGCGCAGGTGGCTGCAAACATCAGCCCCCGGTAGGGCCGCATGAACGGCCACAGGGCCGAGAGCACGCCAATTTTCCGGGACTTTTCCCGCTCCTGTTCCGCGTTCGGGGCCGCTTGTCTCCGCGCCATTCCGGATCCTTCTGCAATTTTGGTCTTGCGGGCCTGAAACCCGCGCATTTGCCAAGGTTCATGGCCCCGCAGGCTCCGCACGTCAAGCGCAGAGCAGTTTCAAACAGCGCAGGAAAACGCCAACCGCCCGCGTCACACTGTATCAGCGCGGGTCTTCGGCAGGCGGCGGAGAAGGTCTGGAGCGGGTAGCGGGAATCGAACCCGCACCTTAAGCTTGGAAGGCTCTTATGATACCATTTCACCATACCCGCTCAGGACATCTGCTGATTTATGGGAAGCGCCGGGGAAGGTCAACCACCTTGAATTGCTTTCTCCCGGGGCGGCCGGAAAATTCTCTGCGGCCCTTGCGGAACGCCCCCCAAGCTCCCCAAATGACAGGATAATCCCGCTGCCCGGCAGCCCCCTCAACAATCCGGACGCACGCTGTGACCCAAAGCCCGCAAACCGCCGTCATTACCGCCCACGGCCAGCCCTCCGCCCCCGCGCCCGCCGAAGCGGATCTGGCAAGCCTTGCGGCGGAAGTTGCCGCGCATCTGCCGGGCTGGGACATCCGCTCCGCCACTCTGGCCACGCCGCAGCGGCTGGAGGAGACGGCAGCAGATGGCGCTGTCGTCTACCCGTTCTTCATGTCGGAGGGATATTTCACGGCCAAGGTGCTGCCAGCGCGCCTGAAAGGGATCAGCTGCCGCATCGCGGCGCCTTTCGGCCTGGATGCCGCCCTGCCGCCGCTGGCGGCTCAGGCGGTTCAGCAGGCGGCAGAAGCGAAAGGCTGGGATCCGGACGGGCTTCACCTGCTGCTGGCCGCCCACGGCTCCGCCCGCGGCCCCAAGGCGGCCGAGGCCGCCGAGGCCTTTGCCGCCAGACTGCGCCCGCTGCTGCCCGGCTGCACGGTCATCCCCGGTTACGTCGAACAAGACCCGCGTATTGAAAGCGCGGCGGCGCAGCTCCCCGCCCGCGCCCTTTGCCTGCCGTTCTTCGCCCAGGCCGGCGACCACGTGAAAGAGGACATTCCCGAAGCGCTGGACGCCGCCCGGTTCGGCGGCGCCGTGCTGCCGGTCACCGGCGCGCTGCCGGGCGTTCCCAAGCTGATCGCCGCGGCCATCCGCGCCGCAGCCTTGGACCGCGAACCTTGACCAAACCCCGGTCCTGCGGGATTGTACTCAACCGGAAAGAAAAACAATTTTAGGCCAGGGCAAAGGCAAAACGCCTCTTGCGCCGGCGCCGGGCATGTGATTAATCACGCCTTACACCACGGATGGCGAGTTGGCGGAGTGGTGACGCAGCGGATTGCAAATCCGTGTACACCGGTTCGATTCCGGTACTCGCCTCCACCTTAAATCACAGAAATCCGTGACACCCCAACGCGCTGCAGCCGCACAGGCCGCACGCGCGCTGTGCGGCTTCGAACCGCCCGGCGGCGCCAGGGCCGCCAGGGGGGCTGCAAACGATGCCCGCTAAAGCTACCCCTTCAGCCGAAACCGCTGGATCTTGCCGGTCTCCGTCTTCGGCAGCGCCTCGGTGAACACCACCGAGCGCGGATACTTGTACGGCGCGATCACCGCCTTCACGTGATCCTGCAGCCGTTTGACCAGATCCTCCGACGGCACCTGCCCTTCGGCCAGCACCACATGCGCTTGCACGATCTCGCCGCGGGCCTCGTCCGGGGCACCGACCACGGCGCATTCCGCCACCGCCTCATGCGCCAACAGCGCCGCCTCCACCTCCGGCCCGGCAATGTTGTAGCCGGCCGAGACGATCATGTCGTCGTTGCGCGCGGCGAAATGGAGATAGCCGTCGGCGTCCTGGATGAAGCTGTCGCCGGTGATGTTCCAGCCGTCCGTCACGTAATCTGCCTGACGGCTGTCCTCCAGATAGCGGCAGCCGGTCGGCCCCTTCACCGCCAGCCGCCCGGCCTCGCCGTGCGGGGCCTCGTTGCCGTCCGCATCCAGCACCTTCACCTGATAACCGCGCACCGGCTTGCCGGTGCAGGCTGGCCGGTGGTCGCTGAACCGGTTGGTGATGAAAATATGCAGCAGCTCGGTCGCGCCAATGCCATCCAGCATCGGCTTGCCGGTCTTCTCCATCCATTCCTGATAAACCGGCGCAGGCAGCGTCTCGCCAGCGGAGACCGCGGCCCGCAGCGACGACAGATCGGCGCCTTCGTCCATCGCCCGCAGCATCACCCGGTAGGCGGTCGGTGCGGTAAAGCAGACCGTTGCCTTGTATTTCTCGATGATCTCGATGAGGTTCGGCGGCGAGGCATTCTCCAGTAGCGTCGCCGCCGCCCCGAACCGCAGCGGGAAGATCGCCAGCCCGCCCAGGCCAAAGGTAAAGGCCAAAGGCGGCGAGCCGACGAAGACATCCTCCGGCTGCACATCCAGCACTTCGCGGGCGTAACCGTCGGCGATGATCAGCAGATCGCGGTGGAAATGCATCGTCGCCTTGGGCGAGCCGGTGGTGCCGGACGTGAAGCCCAGGAGCGCAACATCATCGCGGCCGGTTTTCACCGCCTGATAGGTCACCGGTTTTTCCAGCGCCAGCCGGTCCAGTTCCGCATCGTGGTTCGAGGTGCCGTCAAAGCCCACAACCGTTTTCAGGAACTTCGAGTCCTTGGCGCAGGCGACCAGCTCATCCTTCAGGCGGGTGTCGCACAGCGCATGGGAGACCTCGGCCTTGTCGACGATCTTGGCCAGCTCCCCCTTGCGCAGCATCGGCATGGTGTTGATCACCACCGCGCCCGCCTTGGTCGCCGCCAGCCAGCAGGCCACCATCGCCGGGTTGTTGGCCGAGCGGATCAGCACCCGGTTGCCGGGCTTCACGCCCAGATCCTCGGTCAGCACATGCGCCAGCCGGTTGGTCCAGTCGGCCAGCTCCTTGTAAGTGCGGTAGCGGCCGTTGCCGATCAGCGCGGTGCGGTCGCCAAAGCCCTTCTCCACCATCGCATCGGTCAGCTCGACCGCCGCATTCAGGTACTCGGGATACTCGAATCCCTCCAGCAGGAATTCCGGCCACTGGTCCAGGGGCGGCAGGTTGTCCCGGGCGAATGTGTCCACATGGGCGGTCGGTCCCAGCATCTCAATTCCCTCCCTGAAAGGCGCCCAGCGTCTGGCGCGCGATCACCACCCTCTGCACGTCCGAGGCCCCCTCGTAGATGCGCAAGGCCCGGATATCGCGGTACAGCTCCTCCACCTTCTGCCCCCGGCGCACGCCGTCGCCGCCATGCAGCTGCACCGCCTTGTCGATGACCTGCTGCGCCTGGTCGGTGGAGAACAGCTTGGCCATCGCCGCCTCCCGCGTGACCCGCGCGGCGCCGGAATCCTTGGCCCAGGCGGCGCGGTAGACCAGCAGCGCGCTTGCATCCACATCCAGCGCCATGTCGGCGATATGGCCCTGCACCATCTGCAACTCGAACAGCGGCGCACCCTGCACTTGGCGTTCGCTCACCCGCGCCAGCGCCTCGTCCAGCGCCCGGCGGGCAAAGCCCAGCGCCGCCGCCGCCACGGTGGAGCGGAACACATCCAGCACCGACATCGCGATCTTGAAGCCCTGCCCCGGCTGTCCCAGCAGCGCCGATTTCGGGATGCGGCAACCGGTGAACCGCAGCGTCGCCAGCGGATGCGGCGCGATCACCTGCTGGCGCTCAACAACCTCAAACCCCGGCAAACCCGCGGGCACGACAAACGCCGACAGCCCCTTGGCCCCCGGCGCCTCTCCGGTGCGGGCAAACAGCGTGTAGACATCGGCAATGCCGCCGTTGGAAATCCAGGTCTTCTCGCCGTTCAGCACATAATGATCGCCATCCAGGGTGGCGGTCATGGTGGAATTCGCCACATCCGACCCCGACTGCGGCTCGGTCAGGGCAAAGGCCGAAACCGCCTTGCCCGCCCGCGTCAACGGCAGCCATTCCGCCTGCTGCTCCGGGGTGCCGAACAGCGAGATCGCGCCGGTGCCCAGCCCCTGCATGGCAAAGGCAAAATCGGCCAGCCCGTCATGGCGTGCCAGCGTTTCGCGGATCAGGCACAGCGTGCGCACATCCAAGGTCTCGCCGGCTTCGGCACCGCTGTGCCGGGTCCAGCCGGCCTCACCCAAGGCAGCAACCAAAGCCCGGCAGGCCGCGTCGGTGTCGGAATGATCAATCCCGCCCAGATGCGCGCCCGCCCACTCGTCCAGCTCCGCCGCCAGGGCACGGTGCCGGTCTTCAAAGAACGGCCAGGTTAGAAAACTCTTGTCCGCCATCCGCGTCTCCTCCCGGTGAACAGGCTGCGCGCCCGTTTCATCTTTCCCAAAATACTCCCGCCGGAGGCACCTGCACCCTCCTCCGGCGCAGGCTCCAGCGGTGCTGCGGCTCAGTCGCCTTCAAACAGCGGCTTTTCCTTCTTCACGAAGGCATGATAGGCGCGCTCGAAATCCGCTGTCTGCATGCAGATCGCCTGCGCCTGCGCCTCCGCCTCGATCGCCTGCTCGATCGACATGGACCATTCCTGCGCCAGCATGGTCTTGGTCATCATGTGCCCGAAATTGGGGCCGGAAGCGATCCGCTCCGCCCAGCTCTGCGCCTCGCCTTCCAGCGCGTCCGACGCAACCAGCTTGTTGTGAAAGCCCCAGGCGTATCCCTCCTCGGCGCTCATCGACCGCCCGGTATACAGCAGCTCCGCCGCCCGGCCCTGGCCGATGATCCGCGGCAGGATTGCGCAGGCGCCCATATCACAGCCCGCCAGACCCACACGGGTGAACAGGAACGCGGTCTTCGCCTCCGGTGTCGCGATCCGGATGTCCGAGGCCATGGCGATGATCGCGCCCGCACCCACACAGATGCCGTCAATCGCCGCAATCACCGGCTTGCCGCAATTCACCATCGCCTTGACCAGATCGCCGGTCATCCGGGTGAACGCCAAAAGCTCTTTCATGCTCATCTTGGTCAGCGGCCCGATGATATCATGCACATCGCCGCCAGAGCAGAAGTTGCCGCCGTTGGAGGCAAAGACCACCGCCTTGACGGTATCGTCGTAATGCAGTTCCCGGAACCAGTCGCGCAGCTCGGCATAGCTGTCGAAGGTCAGCGGGTTCTTGCGCTCCGGCCGGTCCAGCGAGACGGTGGCCACCCCGTCTTCGATCCGGCACAGGAAGTGTTTCGGGTCCGTGTTCAGCATCACGCCTTGCCTCCGTTTTCCAGACGCCGCGCAACCGCGTCCAGGCTTTCTGTTATTCTCTGCGCCTCATCCGCGGTCAGCCCGTCAAAGGCCGCATTGATCCAGCCCTCATGCGCGTCCGCCTGCCGGGCAAACTCCGCCTTGCCCGCCGGGGTCAGCCGCACCAGGTTGGCGCGCCGGTCGCCCTCGACCTTCTCGCGCAGCACATGGCCGTCCTCGACCAGCCGCTCGACGATGCCGGTCACATTGCCGTTGGAGACTTTCAGGACCCCCGACAGCTCGCTCATCTTCAGGCCTTTATCGTGCTGCATCAGCGCCGCCATCACGTCGAACCGCGGCAGCGTGGTGGAGAAATCGCGCCGCAGGTTTTCCCGCACTTCGCTCTCCACCGCCTTGGTGGCCTTCAGCACCTTCAGCCACAGCCGCAGCCGGTCTTTCGAAGTTGTGCTCAAATCTCCCCTCCCGAAATCGGCAGCGCGCTGCCGTTGACCGAGCCTGCGCCTGCGCTGGCCAGCCACAGCGCCGCCTCTGCCACTTCCTGCGGCTGGATGAACCGGTCCTGCGGGTTGCCCCGGCGCAAAGACTTCGCCGCCTGCTCCGCCGTCATGCCGGTCTTGGCCACGATGTTGTCCAGCGATCTTTGCAGCAGCGGCGTTTCAATGAAACCCGGGCAGATCGCATTCACCGTCACCCCGGTTTTCGCCAGCTCCACCGCCAGCGCCCGGGTCAGGCCGACAACCCCGTGCTTCGCCGCGCAATAGCCGGAGACATAAGGATAACCCTTCAGCCCGGCGGTGGAGGCCACGGCGATCAGCCGCCCCCAGCCCTGCGCCTTCATCCCCGGCAGACAGGCCTGCCAAAGGTTGAAAACACCGGTCAGATTGACCGACAGCGCCGCCTCGAAATCCGCCGTGCTCATCCGCTCAAAGGGTATGGAGGGCGCAGCACCGGCATTGGCCAGCGCAATGCTGACCTGCCCGTTGGCCTCCACCGCCTTGGCCAAGGCCGCATCCACCTCTGCCCTGTCGGTCACATCGCACATTGCGGGAAAGGCGCCCGTTCGGTCCGCCACCTCCTGCAACGGCTCCATGCGGCGGCCCAGGATGGTGACCTTGGCACCGCCCGCGGCAAACCGCGCGGCAAGCTCGGCGCCGACGCCGGAGCCGCCGCCGGAAATTACCGCATGTCTGCCGTCCACGCTCATGCCCGGATCACCTCTGCCTCGCGGTCCGCCAGCCGCCACAGCTGATCGCGGCCCGCGTGATAGGGCAGCGGCCAGTCGCCATGCCGGTCGCCGATCCGCGCCGCCTCATGCAGGCTCCAATAGGGATCGGCCAGATGCGGACGGCCCACGCAGACCAGATCCGCCCGCCCCGCCATCAGGATCGAGTTGGCATGATCGGCCTCATAGATGTTGCCCACCGCCATGGTGGCAATCCCGGCCTCGTTGCGGATGCGGTCGGAAAACGGCGTCTGGAACATCCGCCCGTACACCGGCTTCGCATCGGTCGAAGTCTGCCCGGCAGAGACGTCGATGATATCCGCCCCCGCCGCGGTGAAGGCCTTGGCGATCTCCACCGCCTCCTCCGGCGTCACGCCTTCGTCGCCGACCCAGTCGTTGGCGGAGATCCTGACCGACATCGGCTTGTCTTCCGGCCAGACCGCACGCATCGCCTGGAAGACCTCCAGCGGGTAGCGCAGGCGGTTTTCGAGGCTACCGCCGTACTCATCCTCCCGGATGTTCGATTTTGGCGAGATAAAGGACGAAATCAGATAGCCATGCGCTGCATGAAGTTCGATCATGTCAAACCCGGCACGCTCCGCCATCTGCGCGGCGGTCACGAATTCCGCCTTGATGGCGTCCATCTCCGCGCGTGAGATTTCCCGCGGTGCCGGGTTGTTGTCCGACCACGGGATCGCCGAGGCCGACACCGTTTCCCAGTTCCCGTCAGGCAAGGGCGCATCCATCTCTTCCCAGCCCAGCTGGGTTGAACCCTTGCGGCCCGAGTGGCCGATCTGGCAGCAGATCTTCGCGCTGGTTTCACCGTGGACGAAATCCGTCAGCCGCTTCCACGCCGCCTCATGCTCCGGCGCATAGAGCCCCGGACAGCCCGGCGTGATCCGCCCCTCCGCCGAGACACAGGTCATTTCGGTGTAAACCAGCCCCGCCCCGCCCTTGGCGCGCTCGCCGTAATGGATCAGGTGCCAGTCCGTCGGGCTGCCATCCACCGCCTTGTACTGCGCCATGGGAGAGACCACGATCCGGTTCTTCAGCTCCATACCGCGCAAGGCATAGGGCGCGAACATCGGCGGCCGCACCGGCGCATCCGCAGGCGCGCCCGCCTTGTCCTGAAACCACTTCTCGGCGCTTTGCAGCCACTCCGCATCGCGCAGACGCAGGTTTTCGTGGGAAATCCGCTGCGAGCGGGTCAGCAGCGAGTAATTGAACTGCACCGGATCCATGTCCAGATAGCGCTCGACCTCCTCGAACCACTCCAGCGAATTGCGCGCCGCCGATTGCAGCCGCAGCACATCCAGCCGCCGCTCTTCCTGATAGCGCTCAAAGGCCCGCTCCAGCGACGGTTCGGTGCTGACCAGCTCCGCCAGCGCAATCGCGCTGTCAAAGGCCAGCCGCGACCCCGACCCGATCGAGAAATGCGCCGTGGCCGACGCATCGCCCAGCAGCACCACATTCTCGTGATGCCACTTCTCGCACAGCACCCGCGGGAAGTTGATCCAAACCGCCGCCCCGCGCAGATGCGCCGCGTTCGACATCAGCGCGTGACCGTCCAGATGATCGGCAAAGATCTCCTCGCAGGTGCGGATGATCTCCTCCTTGCTCATGCCCTCAAAGCCCCAGGCCTCCCAGGTCTCGGCAGAGCATTCGACGATCACTGTCGCGGTATCGGCGTCGAACTGATAGGCGTGGATCCACATCCAGCCGTGCTTGGTCTTCTCGAAGATGAAGGTGAAGGCATCGTCGAATTTCTGATGGGTGCCCAGCCAGATGAACTTGCAGGGGCGCACGTCGATTTCCGGTTTAAAATGCTCCGCGAACTCATTGCGAACACTGGAATTCAGCCCGTCGCAGCCGACGACCAGATCGTATTCTTTCTGATACTCGGCAGCGGTCTTGGCAACGGTTTCGAACTGCAGATCGACCCCCAGTTCCCGCGCCCGGTCCTGCAGCAGCAGGAGCATCTTCTTGCGCCCGATCCCGGCAAAGCCGTGGCCGCCTGACACCGTGCGGGTACCGTCATGGACAACCGCGATGTCATCCCAATAGGCAAAGCTCTCCCGGATTGCCGCCGCGCTTTTGGGGTCGTTTGCGCTCAGGTTCTCCAGCGCGTCATCCGACAGCACCACGCCCCAGCCAAAGGTGTCATCCGCCTTGTTGCGCTCGATCACCGTGACCTCGGCCTCCGGCTGGCGCAGTTTCATCGAGATCGCAAAGTAGAGGCCGGCAGGCCCTCCCCCCAGACAGACGACTTTCATGACCATCCACTCCCGCTCAGCGCTGTTTATGGCGATCAGGATAAGCGGGTCCGGAAAAACTTCAAGCCTAAAGTTTTAAGCTTGAAGCAAATCGCCGCAAGAAGCCCCTGCGCCCCGGATGCCAGGCCGCTCCAAGAAAGCTAAGCGCAATGGCACTTTGCCCGGGCGGTGCGGCCAGACCGGCCCGCCGCACAGCCCGGCGCGGATCACAGCCCCCGCAGGTACTCCATCACCGCCGGGCGCACCGCCTGGTCGCCGCGGTGGCGGGCGTCAGCGATGATCTTGCGCAGCTCGCCCAGATCCACCCGCAGCAGCAGCGATTTCACCGGCCCGATCGAGGCCGGCCGCATCGACAGCGTGCGGATGCCCATCGCGGCCAGGCACACCGCCTCAACCGGGCGCCCCGCATCCTCTCCGCAGAAGCTGAGGGGCGTGCCGGAGATCGCGCAGCGTTCGACAATCCGTTCGATAAAGCTCAGGAAGCTGACGTTCAGCGTGTCATAGCGGCGGCGCACCCGCTCGTTCTCCCGGTCCGCCGCAAAGAAGAACTGTTTCAGGTCGTTGCCGCCGATCGAGATAAACGCCACCTCGTCAAAGAACTTCTGCGGTGCATAGGCCAGCGACGGCGTCTCCAGCATCGCGCCCACCTTCAGATCGGAAGGCAGAACATGGCCCAGAATACGCTCGCGCTCGATGGTCTTTTCGACCTCGGCCTTGGCGGCGCGGTATTCTTCGAACTGCGCGACAAAAGGGAACATGACCAGCAGCGGCCGCCCTTCGGCGGCGCGCAGCAGCGCCTGCAGCTGCATCCGCATCACCCCGGGCTTGTCCAGCCCCACCCGGATCGCCCGCCAGCCCAGCGCCGGATTCGGCTCATCCGTGGGCTTCATATAGGGCAGCACCTTGTCCGACCCGATATCCAGCGTGCGGAACACCACCGGCTTGCCGTGGGCCGCATCCAGCACCCGCTTGTACAAGGCCTTCAGCTCCGACCGCTTGGGCATCTGGTTGCGCACCAGGAACTGCAGCTCGGTGCGGAACAGCCCCACCCCCTCGGCGCCGGAGCCGTCCAGCGACGGCAGATCCGCCATCAGGCCCGCATTCATCATCATGCTGATGCGCTGCCCGTCGGTGGTCACCGCGGGCTTGTTGCGGATCGAGGCATAACGCTCCTGCGCCTGGGTATGCATCGCGATCTTGTCGCGGAAGGCGCCGACGACGGTCTCTTCGGGACGCAGATGCACCACGCCCTGATCGCCATCCACCATGATATGGTCGCCATTCAGCGCCTCGGTGGTGATGCGCTTGGCATTCACCACCAGCGGAATTGCCAGCGCCCGCGCGACAATGGCCGCGTGAGAGCCGACGGAGCCCTCCTCCAGCACGATCCCACGCAGTCCGCGGCCGTATTCCAGCAGGTCGCCCGGGCCGATGTTGCGGGCAATCAGAATCGGGTTCTCCGGCAGCTCCGCGCCCGTATCGGCGCCCTGGCCGGTCAGGATCCGCAGCAGCCGGTTCGACAGGTCGTCCAGATCGCTGAGCCGTTCGCGCAAATAGGCGTCCTGCACCTGGCTCATCCGGGCGCGGGCCTGGGACTGCTCCTTCTCCACCGCCGCCTCGGCGCTTAGGCCGCGGGCGATGTCCTCTTCCATCCGCCGCATCCAGCCCTTGGAATTGGCGAACATCCTATAGGCTTCCAGAACCTGCAGCTGCTCCTTGTCGCCGTTGCGCGACACCTCCAGCATCTTGTCGACACCGACCCGCAGCTCCTCCACCGCATCATGCAGCCGTTCCAGCTCGCGCTGCGGATCATCGGCAATCGGATTGGTGACAATCACCCGCGGCTCGTGCAGCCAGACATTGCCTTCCGCCGCGCCCTCCTGGGCGGAGGTGCCGTGGATCAGCACCGCCTGCTGGTGCAGCGGCGACAGCGCCGCGCCCTCGCCGACAAAGGCGCCCAGCTCGGTCATCTCGGCGATCACCATCGCCACCACTTCCAGCGCGTAAACCGCATCCGAGGAAAATTCGCGCGCTTCCTTGGACTGCACCACCAGCACGCCCAGCATCTCGCCCAGCCGCTGAACCGGCACGCCCAGGAAGGAAGAATACCGCTCCTCCCCGGTTTCCGGCATATAACGGAAGCCTTTGGCATTTGGCGCGTCTGGCGTGTTCACCACCTTGCCGAACCGCGCCACCCGGCCCACCAGGCCCTCGCCGATGCGCATCCGGGTCTGGTGCACCGATTCGATGTTCAAACCCTGAGTCGCGCACAGCTCCAGCGTCTCATCATCGCGGAACAGATAGACCGAGCACACCTCGGTCCCCATGCTGTCGGCGATCAGATGGGTGATCTTGTCGAGCCGCGCCTGACCGGCATCATCACTCGCCATCGCCTCGCGCAAGCGGCCCAGAAGCTTCCTGCTTTCGGATTCCGTACTATCGGCCATTCTCACCCTCTCCCGAGGTCGTTTCCCCGCACGCTGCCGCCCGACTGCTGTTCCGGAACGGATACCGCCCAGAGTAGTACGCCAGCGCTCTCTCCTCCACCTACTTGTCCCACCCCGCACTGAAAAGTCCAAGTGTTTTTACTGCATTGCCCGCAATCAGAGCAGCGCCTGCCAGGGTAGCGCAGAATACAGCGCAACGCGGTCCAGACACAACAAAGGCGCCGGAAGGGCGCCCTTGCAGTGAGTCGGTTCTCAGGTCCGGATCAGCGCTTAGCCGGCTTTCTCCAGCTCAAATGCGTCATGCAGCGCCTGCACGGCCAGCTCCATGTACTTACGGTCGATCAGCACCGAAATCTTGATTTCCGAGGTGGTGATCACCTTGATGTTGATGCCCTCGTCCGACAGCACCTTGAACATCTTCGCCGCCACGCCGGACTGCGAACGCATACCGATGCCGACCACCGAAACCTTGGCCACATTCCGGTCGGCCAGCAGCTCCGCATAGTTCAGCTCACCCTTTTCCTTGATCGCCAGCAGCGCCTTCTCGGCGCGGGCAACCTGGTCGGTCGGGCAGGAGAAGGTCATGTCGGTGCGGCCCTCTTCGGAGATATCCTGCACGATCATGTCCACATTCACGCCCGCGTCGCTCAGCGTGGTAAAGATGGTGGCCGCGATGCCGGGGCGGTCGGCCACCGACTGCACGGTCAGCTTGGCTTCGTCACGGGAATAGGCCACACCGGCCACAACATTGGATTCCATGATTTCCTCCTCGTCGCAGACCAGGGTTCCGGCCTCGTCGGACTGTTCCTCAAAGCTCGACAGAACGCGCAGCTTCACCTTATAGCGCATTGCCAGTTCGACCGAGCGGGTTTGCAGCACCTTGGCCCCCAGCGAGGCCAGCTCCAGCATCTCTTCAAAGGCGATTTTGTCCAGTTTGCGCGCCTTGTCGCAAATCCGCGGGTCGGTGGTATAGACACCGTCCACGTCGGTGTAGATATCGCAGCGCTCCGCCTCGAAAGCGGCGGCAAACGCCACTGCCGTGGTGTCGGAACCGCCCCGGCCCAGGGTGGTGATCCGCCCCTCGGGGCTGATGCCTTGGAACCCGGCCACAACCGCCACTTTCATGCCCTCGGCAAACTTGGCGCGGATGTTTTCCGGCGGGATCTCCTCGATCCGGGCCTGGCTGTGCGCCGAGTTGGTCTTGAGCGGCACCTGCCAGCCCTGCCAGCTGCGCGCCGGAACATCCATCTCCTGCAGCGTCAGCGCCATCAGGCCCGCGGTCACGTTCTCGCCAGAGGACACCACGGCGTCATATTCGCGCGCGTCATACAGCGGCGAGGTCTCGTCAACCCAGCCCACCAGCTCGTTGGTCTTGCCGGACATGGCAGAGACGATGACGATCACGTCATAGCCCTTGGCCACTTCAACGCCGACGCGTTTGGCGGCGCGGCGGATGCGGTCCAGGTTGGCGACAGAAGTGCCGCCGAATTTCATCACAAGTACGGGCATATGGAGCGGGTCTCCCTGCGCTTGCGGGTTTCGGTCCCGTGCCTCATATGCGAGCGGCCCTGCAAGGGCAAGAGCGCGCAGCCCCATCCGGCAAGGAAGCTGCGGCTGAACCGGGTCCAGCGGCGCGGCAAACCGCCACAACCGCCGCTTTGCGCAATTTCTGCCAATGCGCAGGCTGTCAGCCGCGCCAGAACCGCACCGTCAGAATGGCATAGACCGCCATCAGCTCCAGCCGCCCGATCAGCATTGCCGCGCTCAGGATCCACTTCGCCGGATCGTTGAGGGTTGAGAAGTTCCCGGCAGGCCCGATGGTCTCTCCCAGGCCGGGTCCGATGTTGGCCACCGCCGTGGCCGCGCCCGACACCGCGGTCACGAAGTCCAGCCCCGTCAGCGCCAGCGCCCAGGCCACCACGCCCAATGTGACCACGAAAAACATGAAGAAGGAGATCACCGAGCTCAGCACCTCGGCGTCCACCGGGCGCCCCTCATAGCGGGTGATGAACACCCCGTGCGGCGAGCGGATGCGCTGGATCTGGTTGCGGATCGAGGCAAACAGCAGCTGATAGCGGAAGATCTTGACCGAACAGGCGGTGGACCCCGCGCAGCCGCCAATCAGCCCGGTGAAAAAGAAGATCATCACCAGGAAGCTGCCCCATTGCATGTAATCGGCACTGGCATAGCCGGTGCCGGACATGATCGAGGTGATGTTGAACAGGGCCGAGCGCAGCGCTTCCTCGCCGCCGTGCGGGCGCGAGTAATACAGCACCCCCGCAGCAATCGCGACCAGCAGCCCCAGCGTCATCATGAAGCCGCGGATCTGGCTGTCGAGCAGCATCGGGGTGCCATGGCCGTTGATCAGCTGCACATAGCGCACGAACGGCAGCGCCGCGAGGATCATGAAGACGGACGCGGCATATTCCACCGGCCCGGCAAAGGCGCCGAAGGACGCATCGTAATTGGCAAAGCCGCCGGTGGCGATGGTGGTCATCGAATGCACCAGCGCATCAAACGGCCCCATGCCCATCACCATGTAGACCAGCATGCAGACCAGCGTCAGCGACACGTATATCAGCGAGATCTGCTTGGCGATCGCCTGCGCGCGCGGCAGGATTTTGCCAAAGGTGTCAAAGCTTTCGGATTTGAAGATCTGCATCCCCCCGACCCGCAGCTCGGGCAGGAACACCATCGCAACCACAATGATGCCGATACCGCCAAGCCACTGCAGGATGCCGCGCCACAAAAGCAGCCCGCGCGGCAGATCATCAAGTCCCGAAATCACCGTCGAGCCGGTGGTGGTCAGCCCCGACATCGCCTCGAAGAACGCATCGACGAACCGCAGTTCGGTGGCGCCCAGCATCAGCGGCACCGCCCCGAACAGCGGCAGCGCCAGCCAGACCGTCGTGGTCAGAAGGAAGGTCTGGCGGATGCTCAGCCCCTCCTTCACCCCGTTGGCGCAGCTCAGCGCCAGCAGGCCGCCCACCAGGATGGTGAACACCGCGCTTTCCAGAAACACATGCCATTCGCCGCGGCCGTCCAGCAGGTCGACCAGCAGCGGGAACACCATCATGGCTCCCAAGATGACGACCAGCAGGCCGATGACATACCCAACCGGGCGGAGATCCAACATGCGGCGCAGCGTTGGCCCCCCGCGCGGTAAGTGTCAAGTGTGCGGCGCTATTGGCCGCTGCCGCTTTTGCCCGCAGCGTTGCGCTGCGGCATCTGCGGCGGAGAGGACGGCTGGCGCGGCCGCTTGGCAGAACCGGATTGATCGGCTTCTGCCTTGGCCGGAGCTTGCGCCTCCGCAGCCGGGGCTTTTGCCTCGGGTGCCTTGGCCTCTGCTGCTTTCCCCTCAGGCGCCTTTGCATCAGCCGTCTTTGCGTCAAGCGCCTTTGCATCAGTTGCCTTTGCTTCAGGTGCCTTTGCCTCCGGCGCCTTAGCGGCGGGCGTTTTCGCTTCAGGCGCCGCGGCCTTTGCTTCGGGCGCCTTTGCCTCAGCGGCCTTGGCTTGCGGCGCTGCGGCAGGTGCTGCTGCGGGCTTGGCCGCGGGTTTCTCTTCCGCCTTGGCGCTCTGTTCCGGCGCGCTCTTGCGGGCCGGGGAGGCGCGGAACATCGCAGGCGCCTCTTTCATTCCGGGTCCGCCAGCCGCTCCGCCTTGTTTGGCGGCCGGTTTGTCCTCCGCCGCTTTGGCGGGCTGCGCCGCGGCCGGTTTCGCCTGCTCCGGCTTCGCCGCCGTGTTTGCCGCCGCTGCACGGGCCGGGGCCTTGCGCGCAGCAGGCTTGCGGGTTGCGGTCTTGCGCGCCGCCTTCCGGGCCGTCTTGGCAGCTGGTGCCTTGCCGGGGTCTGCCTTGACTGCGGTGTCCGCCTCGGGCGCTGCTGCGGTGTCCGCCTTCACGTCCGCTCTGGCCGCCGGTGCGGTCTCCACAGCCGCCGGGGTTGCCCTCAACAGCCGCCGCTGCGCTTCAAGCATGGATTGCGCCATCCGCATCTGCTCATAGGGGGCCTGCAGCGCGGCCTCTGCCGCCTGGCGCCACAGCTTCAGCTGCATACCGGCTGCAAACCCGGCCCATTCATGCGCCCGGGCCGTGAAACCGGCAATTTGGTGAAAGCTCGTCATCTGATACTCCTCAAGTCCTGCACTGGCCTCGCACCGGGGCTGCATTGCGATCTCCGGGCAAAGGGAATGGGGAGCGGTCGCCGGTTCAGCCCCGGGCCGGGTACAGCAGAATCCGGGCCGTCTATTGCAGACACCTGCGCACAATCTCCCCTGCCCCCGGCAGGATAACCGGGGGATTCGCAAGTCAGGCTAACATGCGTTTCTGCGCAGCGGCATAAATTTTGCGGCAATGCAGAAAATGCCGCGCCGCAGGGCCGATTCAGGCGGAAACCTGCCTGCACGGCAGGCAGGCCGCGCAAGGCTCAGCCGTGGTGGATCAGGGTCGCGAACAGTTTCGGGTCCAGGCTCATCGCCTTGAACAGCTCGCCTTGCGTCAGCACGCTGACGGCATCATGGCTGTGCAGGCTTTCCTGATGGCTGGCCACCACCCGGAAATCGCCGATCCGCGGATCGCCCTGCAGCGCCTCGCAAAACAGCCGCGCCGCATCCTCGACAAAGATCGGGTTGGCGGCGTTCAGCTCGGCAAAGGCCTGCTCGTCCTCGCGCTTCACCATCACCTGGGTCTCGGTCGGCACCGCCTTGCGGCACAGCTCGATCAGGTCCTCGAACCACAGGCAGCCGCTGCCCGGCACCGACTGCACCGAAATCCGCGCCACGGAGCGCTGCGAATGCGGCGTCGCCAATTGCCCCCGCGCCTGGCGGGCGTGCTCCGACAGCTCCAGCGAGCACGGGCAGGTCGAGGAATAGACATAGTCCAGATGCATGATCTTCTCACGCACCCCGTCGTGGTCCACCAGCTCCAGCGCAAAGTCGTAATACTGATAACCGCTGAGGCCGGAGCGCAGGCTGCTGACCCGTGCCGGGAAGGAAAACCGCATCTGGATGCGCGCATCCGGGCTGTCCAGATCGCTCAGGTAGTCGTCCAGCGCGCTGGCCATGACCTCAAAGCTGAACGTGCGCTCCGCGTGCTTGTAGAAGGTGCGCATGATCCGGGACATGTTAATGCCCTTCTTGCCCGCATCCAGGGACACGGTGCCGGTGACGCTGGTTTCCAGCGTCAGGTCGCCGTCGTCGCGGGTGTGAAAGCGGATCGGCAGCCGGAAGTTCGAAATCCCCACGTGCTGGATCTGCTCCTTGGCGCCGCGGATCAGGCTGGTCGGCCCGTTCTGCAAATCGGGCAGCGTCGCGCGATAGGCCTCGTCGGATTTGAAATCCCCGGGGTAGGTCCGCGACAGATCCGGATAATTGCCGACCTCGCGGCCCGGCAGCAGCCGCGCAACCGCCGGATCCAGCTCGGCAATCTCGGTCTCGCTCACGGTGCCGGCCCAGGCCCGCAGCACATCCAGCGCGGCGGCGGCTGCCTCGCGGTCCGGCGCCTCGGCAGCGTCGCGGTTGTGAATGTTCATCGGCGTTTCCCCCAAGTGATACGGCCCATATAGGGTGCGGCAGGCTACCCTCATATACTGTTACGCGGCAATTATCAAAACGGATCCGCCATTTGCGGCAGAACCGGCGCCTTAACGGACCCCCATCGCCCCTGCAAGCGCCCTCTCCCGCGCGGGGCTGTGCAGGCCCCCGCCCCGGCGTGCGCTTCAATGACGCGGAAACCATCGGCTTTTTCGGCCGCGCCGCCTGATCCGATGGCGCTGAAAAAGAGAAAGGGGGCTGTCTGCCCCCTCTTGAGCCTTCCGGCTCAATTCACCCCCGAGAGTATTTCGGGAAAGATGAAATTCTGCCGGGCTCAGGCCTGCGCGGCCTCCAGCGCGGCCTCGATATCAGCGATCAGGTCGTCCGCATCCTCCAGCCCGACCGAGAAGCGCACCAGGCCGGGCGTGATGCCCAGCTCCGCCTTCAGTGCGTCGCTCAGCCGCTGGTGGGTGGTGGTCGCCGGGTGGGTGGCGATCGACTTGGCATCGCCCAGGTTGTTGGAGATCACCGGGATGGTCAGCGCGTTCAGGAACTTGAAGGCCGCCGCCTTGCCGCCCTTCAGGTCCAGCGACAAGACGGTGCCGCCCTTGCCGCCCAGCTGGGTCTGGACCAGCGCGTTCTGCGCATGGGACTTCAGGCCCGGATAGATGGTGCGCTCCAGCGCCGGATGGCCGTCCAGCGCCCCGGCAATCTTCAGCGCGGTCTCCGCCTGCGCATTGACCCGCAGCGACAGGGTCTCCAGCCCTTTCAGCATCACCCAGGCATTGAACGGGCTCAGGGAGCCGCCGGTGTGCTTCATATAGGGTTCCAGCGTGCCGCGGATGTAATCCCTGGTGCCCAGCACCACCCCGCCCAGCGCCCGGCCCTGGCCGTCGATATGCTTGGTCGCGGAATAGATCACCACATCGGCGCCCTGCTGGACCGCGTTGGAGAACACCGGGGTCGAAAACACGTTGTCCACCACCACAGCGGCGCCAACCGAATGGGCAATCTCAGCCACCGCCTTGATGTCGATCACTTCCAGCGTCGGGTTCGACATGCTCTCGAAGAACACCGCCCGGGTGTCCGGGCGCACCGCGGCCTTCCAGGCGTCCAGATCGGTGCCGTCGACAAAGGTCACCTCCACCCCGAAGCGGCCCAGCACATCCGCCAGGATATAGTTGCAGGAGCCGAACAGCGCCTTTGCGGACACGATGTGGTCCCCTGCCTTCACCAGCGAGGTCAGCGCGCCGTTCACGGCCGCCATGCCGGAGGCGGTGGCAAAGGCATCCTCGGCCCCTTCCAGCGCCGCGATGCGCTTTTCGAACATGTCGACGGTCGGGTTGCCGTAGCGGGCATAGATGAACTCATCCGGGCCGGTCTCGATGAACCGCGCCTCGGCCTGCTCGGCTGTCTCGTAGACAAAGCCCTGGGTCAGGAAAATCGCTTCGCTCACCTCGTTGTACTGGCTGCGGCGGGTGCCTGCATGCACCAGCTTGGTGCGGCTGTTCCAGGTGTCGCTCATCTTCAGTCTCCTCGCGCCGCAGCGCACAAAAAAACCCCAATCGGCCAAGCGAAAGGGGGTCCTTCACGTCCTGACCTCTTTAGCGGGATTGTTTAACGTGGCCCGCAATCCGGTAACAAATCGCCACGATGTGATGCAGGGGCTTTACGCATCTTGCGGGATTCGGTCAAGCGGCAGCATCCCCGCACGCCCCGCGCCAGCGTCACAACGATGTGAGCGCCAATGCCCCTTGCCCGGCCCCGCGCCCCATGCTCCTGTGGGCCCGCACACTGACGGAGGCACGCGATGCAGACCCCCATCCGGCTCTTCTACTGGCCGACACCAAATGGCTGGAAAATCTCCATCGCGCTGGAGGAGATGGGCCTGCCCTACGACGTGACCCTGACCGACATCGGCAAGGGAGACCAGTTCGCGCCGGAGTTCCTGAAGATCTCCCCCAACAACCGGATGCCTGCGATCACCGACCCGGACGGGCCGGACGGCGCGCCGGTCTCGCTGTTCGAAAGCGGCGCCATCCTCCAGTACCTCGCCCGCAAGACCGGGCAGTTCTACGGCAGCGGCGAACGCGCAAGGCTCAAGGTGGATCAATGGCTGATGTGGCAGATGGGCGGCGTCGGCCCGATGGCGGGCCAGGCGCATCACTTCCTGAAGTACGCGCCCGAAGATATCCCCTACGCCAAGGACCGCTACCGCAGCGAGGTTGCCCGCCTCTATGGCGTGCTGGACCGGCAGCTGGCGGAGACTGAGTATGTGGCCGGCGCTGACTGCACGATTGCCGACATCGCCATCTGGCCCTGGGCGTCGCTCTGGGAGGGCCAGCAGCAAACCCTGGAAGACAAGCCGCATCTGGCGCGCTGGCTGGAATTGATGTGGTCGCGTCCGGGCGTTGTGGCGGGCCGGGCGCTGCACGCGGATCTGCGCGCCGACCGCTCGGACAGCAAGGCGCAGCAGGTGATTTTCGGTCAGGGCTGCTAAGCCGCGCAACCGCAGCGCACCGCAGGTGCGCTGCCCGGCCCAAGGCTTTGCGCCGCATCTTTGATGAGGGGCAAAGGCGCGGGAGCCCGCCGCCGCCGGGGGTTACTCCGCCGGGCCGGCCTCTTCCTCGTCGCTGTATTTCTGGAACAGCTGCCCCTGCAGCATGAAGAAGGCAAACATCGCCACCGGCAGGCCGAAGGTCTTGAAATAAACCCAGGTCTCGGTGCTCTGGGTGCGCCAGATCAGCTCATTGGCCACCGCGAGGCCAAAGAAAAACGCGCACAGCCGCCGCGTGAGGATCATCCAGCCCTCCTGCTTCAGCGGCATCAGCTCCTCCATCACCACCTTCAGCCAGCTTTGCCCGCGCATCAGGCCGATCCCAAGCAAGCCGCCGAACAGCAGATACAGCATCGTCGGCTTCATCTTGATGAAGCGGTCATCGTTGAACCAGACCGACATGCCGCCGAACAGCACCACCAGGATGAGCGTCGCGAACTGCATCCGCGACAGATGGCCGGTCAGCTTCCACAGGGCGAGCGTGGACGCCACCATCAGCGGGATGAAGGCCGCGGTGATGACGATGAAGCCCTTGTATTCGCTGCCGCCGATCAGAAACACCTCATCCTTCAGCTTCAGATAGCCGATGAAGAACAGGACGATGGGTCCAAGCTCCAGCACCATCTTCAGGGTCGGGTTGATCTTTTTCGCGGCCATGGGGCCTCCTCAATGCTCTTGCGCGGTCTCAGCCGCCCATTTCCACTATCACGGCGCCCAGGGCGATCAAAGCCATCAAGGCTATCCGCCGCGGGCCGACGGTTTCCTTCAGCACCAGCCAGCCAATGAGGGCGGCAAAAACGGTGGAGGTCTCGCGCAGCACCGCCGCCTCCCCCACCTTGTCGAGCCGCGTCGCCAGCATGATGGCGCCAAAGGAGGCGAACGCCACCAGACCGCCAAAGACCCCCCGGACCATCAGCGGCCCCGGCGCGGGCGGTTCCGCCATGCTGCGCCAGCGGCTGAAGGCAATCACCGGGAACACCAGCCCGTCGATCATGAAGAACCACGCAAGGAAGGTGAACGGATCGGCGGTCGCCCGGATGCCGTAGGCGTCATATGTGGTGTAGGCGGCCACAAACAACCCGGTCACCACCGCCAGCCCCAGCGCAATCCCCAGCGTGTCGCGGTTCACCGTCAGATAGCGGTAGTTATAGGCCGCGAGGCCAAAGATCCCCGCCAAGAGCACCGCCACCCCCAGCCATTGCACGAGGGTGAACACCTCGCCGAACAGGAAGAAGGAGCCGATCACCGTGAACAGCGGCCCGGTGCCGCGCACCACCGGGTAGACAACGGTATAGCTGCCCTTGGTATAGGCCAGCGCCTGGAACAGCTTGTAAAAGACGTGGATGCCCCAGGCGACCGCAAAGATCAGCCACATATGCGGCTCCGGCCAGGGCACCACGAACAGCGCAAACGGCGCCGCCATCACGCAATAGGAAAAGTCGATCGCCCCGCGCGACAGCCAGGGATCATGGCGCCCCTTCTGCAGCGCGCCGAACACCGCGTGCAGGAAGGCTGCCCAGATCGCCAGAAACAGCGCGGCCTGGTGCCCGGCCTCGGTGCCCTCCAGGGAGATCAGCCAATCGCTCAAATCAAATGCCTTTGCGTCTGATGAGAGCGCCGGGGGCTCTGCCCCGCGCCCATTGTGCTTGAACCAATGGCGCCACAATGGACGCCCCCCGGGGTATTTTCAGCCAGATGAGTAAAGGATCAGGTCTTTTCCAGGCCTGTGAGCGCTGCCGCGAACTCTTCCGGATCAAAAGGGGCGAGATCGTCAATCTGCTCGCCCACCCCGATGGCGTGGATCGGCAGGCCGAACTTGTCCGCCAGCGCCACCAGCACCCCGCCCTTGGCGGTGCCGTCCAGCTTGGTCATCACCAGGCCGGAGACATCCGCCAGCTGCTGGAAGGTGCCGACCTGGCTCAGCGCGTTCTGGCCGGTGGTAGCGTCCAGCACCAGCAGCGTGTTGTGCGGCGCGGTCTCGTCCTTCTTGCGGATCACGCGCACGATCTTGGCCAGCTCCTCCATCAGGTCGGCGCGGTTCTGCAGCCGGCCCGCGGTGTCGATCATCAAAAGGTCTGCACCGTCCTCCTGTGCCTTGGTCATGGCGTCAAACGCCAAGGAGGCCGGATCGGAGCCTTCGGGAGCGGTCAGCACCGGCACGCCGGCCCGGTCGCCCCAGACCTGGAGCTGTTCGACAGCAGCGGCGCGGAAGGTGTCGCCCGCGGCAATCACCACCTTCTTGCCGGCGCCTTTGAACTGGCTGGCCAGCTTGCCGATGGTTGTGGTCTTGCCGGAGCCGTTCACGCCCACGACCAGCACCACCTGCGGCCGCTTTGCATAGATCGGCAGCGGCTTTGCCACCGGTTCCATGATGCGCGCAACTTCCTGCGCCAGCAGTTCCTTGATCTCGCGGCTGGAGACCTTTTTGCCCATCCGCCCCTCGGCCAGGTTGGCGGTCACCCGCAGCGCGGTGTCCACCCCCATGTCGGCGGCGATCAGCAGCTCTTCCAGCTGCTCCAGCATGTCGTCATCCAGCGCCCGGCGCGGCTCGGCGGCGGCGGTGCCGCGGCCCATCAGACGGCCCAAAAGGCCCGGCGATTTTTTCTCAGGCTCCGCTGCGGGGGCCGGCGCGGGCTCCGGTGCGGGCTTGGGCGCGGCCTCCGGCTGCGGCGCAGGCTCAGCTTCGGGCGCAGGCTGCGGCGCGGCGGCCGGGTCCGGCTGCGGAACCGGCGCAGGCGCAGGCTGCTCCGGCGTCACCGCCGGGGCCGCTGCCAGGGCCTCCGCCACCTCATCCGCAGCGCTTTCCGCGCCCTCCTCGACAATCGCATCGAGCCCCTGCTCGAGCTTGGAGGAGGATTTGAACAGCCGCTCCTTGAGCTTTGAGAAAAACGCCATCATGGTCTCCGCAAAAGGGTCTGCCCCTCACCTAATGCGGATTGGGGCGGAGTGCAAAGCGCAACGCGCCGCGCAGATCAGGAAAATGCCGCCAGAAAGCCCGCTTGCGCCCCCCAGTAAAGCGGCCAGACCGCATAGGGCGTGATCCGGCGCAGCGCATGGTCCTCGGGCAGGACGAAAGTTTCCGCCGCCAGCACCATGTCCGACAGCATGAAGGCGCAGGCCGCGGCAAAGACCCCAAGGCCGAACGGCAGCGTCAGCGCCGCCGCCCCCATGCCAAGGATGATCGGGATATAGGCCAGCACCGGCCCCTTCAGCGCCCCGGCCCGCGGCGCCAGCAGGCGCGCCATCCCCAGTCCCAGCACCAGCAGGCCCGCAGCGATTGCCGCGCCAGGCATCTGCAGCAGCCGCGCCGGATCGCTGGCATCCTGCGTCAGGAACAGCGCCGCATAGGCCAGATGCCCGGCGGCAAAGGCGCCGACGCCTGCCATGAACGCCCCCTCACCGTCGCGCGACAGGAACAGATCCCCCAGCGCGCACAGCGCCAGCGAAACCGCCAGCAGCCAGGGCGCCCCCGCCAGCAGTGCCGCAACCGCCAGCAACGCCACCGAGGCGGTCTTCACCGCGCTGCGCAGCAAACCGGGCGGCTGCGCTGCCATGGCCAGATAAACCAACGCACAGGCCGCAGCCCCCGCCCACAGTGCCAGTTCCGTCATGCCCTGCCTCCCCTTTGATTTTCCGCCACTTTGTTCCCGCAGGGCGCGCGCCGTCAAAGGTGACCCGGCGGGAGCCTGCGCAGAAACACGCAAGGCTTGGCGCCGGCGCCGGTCCTGAGGCACAGTTGCGTCATGCGCTCCTTGATGATTCTCCTGCTGGCAGCCCTGCCCGCCCCGCTGGCGGCAGGCGAGCCGCTTGGCGCTGCGGAATTCGACCGCTACACCCAGGGCCGCACGCTGTTCTATGGCTTCGGCGGCTCTCTCTACGGGGTCGAACGCTATTTGCCGGACCGCCGGGTGATCTGGTCCTTCCTGGACGGCAAATGCCAGGACGGAACCTGGTACGAGGAGGCAGGCCAGATCTGTTTCGTCTATGACAACCGCGATGATCCGCAGTGCTGGACCTTTGAGCTTACCCCCGGCGGGCTGACGGCCCGGTTCGAGGATGATCCGGCCTCGACCGAGCTGTACGAGGCCGAGGACATCGGCGAGGACATGCTGTGCTACGGCCCCGACGTGGGCACCTGAGACCGCCGCAAATGCCCCGCTAGAGCAGTGTGCCCTGGCCGCCGCCCTTTGCCGGCGGGTTCGGTCCTTCCGTCTTCGTCGCGTCAGCGGCGCCACCGTCCAGATCCAGCGTGCCATCGGCAAATTCGATCTGCAGGGCACCTGCCTTGGCGGCAGCGGCCCGGGTGGTCAGGATCTCATCCCCTGAACGCACCACCGCATAGCCGCGTTCCAGCGTCGCCTTGTAGCTCAGGATCTCCAGCTGCCGCCCGGTGGCGGTCAGGGCCTGGCGCTGGCGGTCGATGCGCACAGCCTGCGCCGCATCCAGCCGCTGCGCCAGCCGTCCCAGCGCGTCCTTCTGCGCCGCCATTTCCCGCTGGATCGGCCGCAGGCTCAGGCGCGAGGACAGGTTCTGCAACCGGTTCCGCCGCCCCTCGACCAGCTGCCGCAAGGTGGCCGGGCGCAAGGACGCCGCGGTTTCGCTCAGATGCACCCGGCGGCGCTGCACGCCGGAAATCAGCGCGCCGGGCAGCCGGTCCGAAATCCGGTCCAGCCGCTGCCGCGGGGTTTCCAGCAATGTGTCGGGCTTCGGCAGCGCGCGCGCCAGATCATTGAGCCGCTGGCGCCTGAGCTGCACCGCCTGCCCCGCAGCACGGGTCAGCCGCGCGCCCTGGGTCTCAGTCCAGGCCATCAGCTCCAGCCGAACCGGCACCGCCAGTTCCGCCGCCGCGGTCGGCGTCGGCGCCCGCCGGTCGGACACAAAATCAATCAGCGTGGTATCCGTCTCATGCCCCACCGCAGAGATCAGCGGGATCTGCGAAGCCGCCGCGGCGCGCGCCACGATCTCCTCGTTAAACCCCCACAGATCCTCGATCGAGCCGCCGCCGCGGGCAACAATGATCAGATCGGGCCGCGGCAGCGCGCCGCCCGGCGTCAGCCGGTTGAAGCCGTCGATGGCGCGGGCCACCTCCGGCGCGCAGTTCTGCCCCTGCACCGCCACCGGCCACACAAGCACCTTGCGCGGGAAACGGTCGCGCAACCGGTGCAGGATGTCCCGGATCACCGCGCCCGAGGGCGAGGTCACCACGCCGATGATCTGCGGCAGATAAGGCAGCGGCTTCTTGCGCTCCGGCGCAAACAGGCCTTCCGCCTCCAGCTGCTTCTTGCGTTTTTCCAGCAGCGCCATCAGCGCACCCTGGCCCGCAACAGCCACCTCATCCACGTTCATGTTGTACTTGGACTGCGCCCCGAACGCGGTCAGCCGTCCGGTGACAACCACCTCCAGACCTTCCTCCGGCACCACCGACAAGCCGCTGATCTGGCCCTTCCAGGTGGTGCAGGCCAGCACCGAGCGGTCATCCTTGATGTCATAATACAGGTGGCCGGAGCGTGCCTTGAACACCCGGCCCACCTCGCCGCGCACCCGGATACGGCCAAAAGTGCCCTCCAGCGTGCGCTTCACCTCGCCGGAGATTTCCGAAACGGTGAACTCCGGGGCGTTCTGCCCGGGCCGGTCAGAGGGGATTGGGTCGTCAAACAGGTCGGACATCGGGGGCTGCTCTCCTGCGGCCTTTGGCCGGTCTTGTTTTGAAGTCGCGCGCAGCATAGAACGCGCCGCAAGCAAGGCAAGCCCCGGAGAGCGCCGGGATGCCTCTCGGCTCAGGCAGATCGGAGAACACGCAGATGAACATCCTAATCCTCGGCAGCGGCGGACGCGAACACAGCCTGGCCTGGGCAGTGATGCAGAACCCCAAATGCGACAAGCTGATCGTGGCGCCGGGCAACGCAGGCATCGCACAGATCGCCGATTGCGCCACCTTCGACATCGAGGATGGCGGCACCGTGGCCGCCTTTGCCGAGGAAAACGCCATCGACTTCGTGATCGTCGGCCCCGAGGCGCCGCTGGCCGCGGGCGTTGGCGACCGGCTGCGCGAGGCGGGCATCCTGGTCTTCGGCCCCTCCGGGGCGGCGGCGCGGCTGGAAGCCTCCAAAAGCTTCACCAAGGAAATCTGCGACGCGGCCAACGCCCCCACCGCAGGCTACGGCCACTTCACCGATGCCGAGGCCGCCAAGGCGCATGTGCGCAAACACGGCGTGCCCACGGTGGTCAAGGCCGACGGTCTGGCGGCCGGCAAGGGCGTGATCATCGCGATGACCGAGGACGAGGCCATGGCGGCGATCGACGACATGTTCGGCGGCGTCTTCGGCGGCGCGGGCGCCGAGGTGGTGATCGAGGAATTCATGGAAGGCGAGGAGGCCTCCCTGTTCGTGCTGGTCGATGGCGAGGACGTGCTGGCGATCGGCTCCGCCCAGGACCACAAGCGCGTCGGCGAAGGCGACACCGGCCTCAACACCGGCGGCATGGGCGCCTACTCCCCCGCGCCGGTCCTGTCGGCAGAGGTCGAGGCCAAGGCGATGGAAGAGATCGTCAAGCCCACCATGAAGGTGATGGCAGAGCGCGGCATGCCCTATCAGGGCGTGCTGTATGCCGGTCTGATGATCAAGGACGGCCAGCCGCGGCTGGTGGAATACAACGTCCGCTTCGGCGATCCGGAATGCCAGGTGCTGATGATGCGCCTCGGCGCCCAGGCGCTGGATCTGATGCACGCCGCCGCCGAGGGCCGGCTGGGTGAGGCGCAGGTGAACTGGGCCGATGACCACGCGATCACCGTGGTGATGGCGTCCGAAGGCTATCCGGGGTCGTATGAAAAGTTCTCCGAGATCAAGGGCCTGGACGCGCTGCCCGAGGACAGCAGCAACATGGTGTTCCACGCGGGCACCCAGGCGCAGGACGGCAAGGTGCTGGCCGTTGGCGGCCGGGTGCTGAACGTGACCGCCCGCGGCGAAAGCCTGCAGGAGGCCCGCGACCGCGCCTATGCCATGGCGGACGGGATCGACTGGCCGCAGGGCTTCTTCCGCCGCGACATCGGCTGGCGCGCGCTGAAGTAACACGGCAGGCAAGCGCTCCCGCCGGCTCCCGGTCAATCACAGATTGCCCTTCGCCGTTGGGCGTGGCCGGGCGCTGCCGCGCCCGGCGGCCTGCGCCCTGGCAGGCGCAGGCGTTTGCCGTTTCCCGGTTTGCCCGCACCGCAGCGGAGGGATATCCTGCCGCGGAGGGAGGAACAGGCCATGACGCGCACCGCCCCCCTGCCGCCCGCCACGGCGCAGGAGGTTTGCCATCAGGACAGCACGATGACCCCGCTCCGCCGGCTCTGTGCCGGTGATCCCGGCCTGGAGGATGTGCTGGAGCTGATCCGGCGCAGCTTTGCCGCTATGGAAGGGCGCATTGACCCGCCGTCCTCCATGCACCGTCTGACGCTGGCCGCGCTTCAGGTCCAGTGCCGCAAGGGTGAAATCTGGGTGGCCGGCACGCCGCCTGCGGCCTGCGTCTTCCTGACGCCCCGCCCCGATTGCCTCTACCTGGGCAAACTGGCGGTGGACGAGGCGCAGCGTGGAAGCGGGCTGGCCCGCGCGCTGGTGGAGCTTGCCGCCACCCGCGCCAGAGCGCTTGATCTGCCGGTGCTGCGGCTGCAGACCCGCGTGGAGCTGACCGAAAACCACGCCGCCTTTGCCAGCATGGGATTTTGCAAGACAGGAGAAACCGCGCACCCGGGGTTCGACAGGCCGACCTCTGTGACCATGGAGAAGCCCCTGCCAGGCAGCCCGGCCTGCGGCTGAGCGGCGGGCTGGGGCGGCCCCCTGGAAACGCCCCTGAACACCCCAAGCCGATTAACCGCGGCCGCGGGCCGCGCCCGAACTGCCCGTGTTTTTCTGACTGCAATAACCTGAGCGCCGGCAGGCCTGCCAGCCCGGCCGATACCGCCCCGGCCCTCTGCTGGTGCCAGCCGGCACGCCGCTTCCAGTCTGGCCGCCGGGCAAGCGCTTAACCGCTTGCAGCCGGACCCGCAGCCTTAATAGCTGTTCAGATCGCTCAGCAGCAGGAACCGATTGCGGAACTGATCCAGCATCTCCGGCTCCAGGAAATCGGCCGGGTGGGTGGTGCCAAAGGCTGAAAAGGCGCGGTCCTTCATCTCCTCCAGCTGGCGTTCGATATCCAGCTGCGCAATACCGGAGGGCAGGGCCAGCGCGGTTTCGAAAATACTCCGCAGCGGCGGCGACCCGATGATATTGTACCAGTGCGCGTTTTCGCTGCCGCCCGCATCCACAACATCTTGCAGCTCGCGCTCCAGCGCCAGCGCCAGCCGCATGTTCGGATCCGAGTTGCCGATCTCGATTTCAAACTGGCGGGTGGTGTAAAGCTCGGCCAGCTCCTCGGCAAACCCTTCCGGATACTCCCGGCTGACCTCCCCCGGATTGAAAGCGAAGGCCTGTGTCATCAACTTCAGTCCGGTATCATAGTGCGTGTTGGCATAGGACGTGCTGGAGGAAAGGTCGGAGTCAAACGCCTTCAGCACGGTATCGAAATCCGTGCTCCGCTTGCTTTGGCCGAACAGGTCCAGCGTGGCCTCGAACAGGCTCAGGTCAAAGACCAGTTCCCGCGGGTTGGTGAAGGTGCCCAGCTTATCGGTGATCTCATCCGCGAACACCTGCATCTTGCTGACAGGCTCAGGCCATTCATTTTGGAACGCCTCGGCAAAGTTGTAATAGGCCAGGTTTTCCGGCTGGTTCACAAAGGAATTCGGGTCGGACAGGTCGGATTCCAGCACCTGTCTCAGATAGGTCTCCCCCCGGTCGCTGACGTTGAAAGTGTCCAGCGCATGCTCCAGCAGCTGCGGGTTCGACAGCAGTTCCTCCGGATCGGTCATCGCGTTGATATCCGGCCAGCCGAAACCAAACGCCTCTGACACCGCAAGATAGCGCTTATCCTCCAGCTGGTTGACGAAGGAGTCGGGATCGGTGGTATCCGAATTCAGCACCCGCCGCAGGAAATCCGGATAGGTTCTTTCCAGGCCGAACGTGTCAATGACGGCCTGCAGCAGATCTTCATCCGCCAGCAGATCATCCGCGCTGGCCAGACCTTCAGTGTGCTGGTTGAACTCAGAAACCAGCGCCTCGATGCTGCTTTCATAGGTCGGCACCTGACCGAAATTGAACTGCCCGGCAAAGGCCGCATAACGCGGGTCTGACAGCTTGTTGGCAAAGGAGCTGGGGTCGTCGAGGTCGGATTCCAGGACTTTCTGCAGAAAGAACTGATTGTTTTCCAGCCCCTCAAGCCCGGCGTTGCCAAGCGCCTTGCGCAGCAGGGTGCGGTTTGACAGCAGGTCATCCGGCGTGGCGATGCCGGCAAATTCGTTCTCCGCCCTGGCACTCGGCAGCTTTGGGCCGTCGGCGCTGCCAAAGCCAAAGGTTTCCGCCAGCGCCTGATAGCGGCTGTCGTTCAGCCGGTTCACGATCGACTTGGGGTCGCTCATGTCCGATTCCAGAACCTGTTTGATGAAGGCCCTGTTGTTGATGTCCTCATCCAGGCCAAAGGCGCCCAGGGTCACGGTCAGCAGGTTGTAGTCATCCAGCAATTGATCCGCCGACTGAATGCTGGTGATGCGCTGCGTGAAATCCTTCACCGTCCGGTCAAGGACGGGCGATTTCTCGTAAACCTCCTGCTGCTGGTCACGGGTCCGCTGCAGGAAGCTCCATCCCGCAATGCCGGTGCCGAACACATATGGCGTAAAGCTCACGCTGCTCACTCCTGTAAAACCGCTCCGGGCCGGCGCGCCCGGATCTGCCCATCCGGCACAAAGAGTATCCCGAGGTGGTGAATAAACCGGAAACGGGCGCGGAGATTTTAAGGCCGCAGGCGTGCGGGGCGGTGCTCAGCGGCAGGCCAGCGCGTGCCGCAGCCCCGTGTCCGGCCGGAACGGGCCGATGTCCCGGCTGGCGATGCGGCCCTCTTGCAGCCGTGAGGCCATGATCCGGCGCCAGCCGCCGCTGACCGTCACCAGTTCCGGACCCTGGCCGCAATCGCGGATGCCCGAGGTGATGAAATCCTGGCCGATCCGGTGATTGGTCAGGCCGGGCGCACTGGCAACCTCGCTGAGCGCACCGTCCCGGAACCGCCAGATGCGCAAGGTCTTTGCCAGATGCGGCCGGTCGATATAGGCGATCTCCGCATACCCGTCGCGATCGAGATCGGCAGCGCCGACAGGGGCCAGCCAGCGATTGCTCTGTCCGATGTAGGGCGTCTGGGCCACCAGCTCCAGCCGACCCGCCCGCAGGCCGTAAACGGCAATCTGCGCCCCCTTGCTGCGGTGGCTGCGCACAGTGATAACTTCGGGAAGACTGTCGCCGTCGAGATCGGCGAGCCGCGGCGCCAGATCCTCGAACACATGGGCCTCGTCCAAGGTCACGCTGACACCGCAGCGGCCCGGCAGCGCCGGCGGCCAGTAGCGCAGCGTCTCCGGCTCCAGCGCATCGCCCAGAACCCCGTGCCCGTAGCGGCCTGTCAGATCCTCGTAAGCTGCGGCCGCTTCGCCCAGCCGGACCAGCGAGCCCTCCACCGTGCGCGGGCTGTAAAACGGTCCGGGGCCGCAGCCTTCATCCGCCTGCGCCGCAGCAGGCCCGGCCAGGGCCAGCCCCAGACACACCGCCCGCCACGCGCGGCGGGCGGAACCGGGCCGGGCGCGCATCCTCAGACGCCGCGCTGCCGGCCCGGCACGCATCAGATCTGTTTTTCGGGCATATGCACCACCAGGCCGTCCAGATCGTCGGTCACCTTGATCTGGCAGGTCAGGCGCGAGCGGGCCGGATCGGGCTCATAGGCGAAATCCAGCATGTCCTCTTCCATGTCGTCCTTGGCGGGCAGCTTCTCGACCCAGTCCGGCGCGATGTAGACATGGCAGGTCGAGCACGCGCAGGCGCCGCCGCAATCGGCCTCGATGCCCGGAATATTGTTGTCGCGCGCGCCTTCCATCACGGTCAGCCCGTTGGCTACATCCACAACATGTTCGGTGCCGTTGTGCTCGATGTAAGTGATCTTTGCCATTGTCAGCTCTCTTCCCTTTCCCGGTACTTGCGCGACTGTGTAGCCAAGCGCCCGCGCCGGTGCCAGCCCCAATTGCGACCCCGCCCTGCCGCAGGTGGACTTTCGAGCCGCATGTTCTTTGTTTGTTCGCTCTGGAAATTTCTCAACCGCGCAGCCCGTTTGCCTCATGCCAGCCCCCTCCGCAGGACCAGCCATAGGGCCCGCCGCCGCCGCGCCCCGGCACCGCCGCGCGGTCATCTCCGGGCGGCTGCAGCGGCCGCATCCGCTCGCCCGTGTGATTGCCGGAACCGCCGAGGACATCTCCCCCATGCGCGACCTCCTGCTGGCGGAGCAGGGCCGCCAGGGCGATCCGGCCTTTGCGGACGGCTGCGAACTGAGCTAGGCTGCCGCCAAAGCATAAGCGCCCGGCACCGCCAGGGGCGCAGACCACAGGCACGCTGACAAAGGCATCCGGGTATGACGCCACCCCTCATCACGACCTGCCGGCGTCTCGCGCCCGCGCTGCTGCTGGCCGCCCTGGCGGCGCTGCCTGCCTGCGTCCAGCCGCCGCCCGGCGGCGATGTCACCCGCGCCGGGCGCTACGCCCCGCCCGGTGCGCCGCCCGGCACCTGCTGGAGCAAACACACCTCCCCCGCCGTGATCGAGACCGTCACCAGCCAGGTGCTGGCCCGGCCCGCGGAAACCGACAGCAGCGGCCGGATCGTCCGCCCCGCGCTGTTCCGCACCGACACCCGCCAGCAGATCGTGCAGCCGCGGCAGGAACACTGGTTCGAAATCCCCTGCCCCGAAATGATGACCCCGGACTTCATCCGCACCGTGCAGCGGGCGCTGGCCGCGCGCGGTTTTTACCGCGGCCCGGTGCATGGCCAGATGGACGCCGCCACCCGCGCGGCGGTGCAGCGCTACCAGGCGCCGCTGGGGCTGGACAGCGGCACCCTGACCCTGGCCTCCGCCCGCAGGCTCGGGCTGATCGCCGTCACCGGCTGAACCAGCCGGTTCAGTTCCCCGGTTCCCCGGGACCCAAGCCTCTGCTAAGCTCCGCCGGACTGGGCTCCAGACGCAAAGAGACTTGGCCATGCTGACAACCCGCCTGCCGGATTCCGGCTTCCTCTCCGGCGCCTCTGGCCCGCTGCGCCGGATGCTGGAAAGCCAGGCCACCGAGGTGCGCCTGCGCCAGGGGGAGGTGCTGTTCGAACAGGGCGATGCGGGCGATGCGCTGTATGCCATTGCCGAAGGCGCGCTGGAGTTTTCGGTGCTGTCGGCCTCCGGGCGCAAGCTGTCGCTCGACATGATGCGCCCCGGCGCGGTGTTCGGCGAAATCACCCTCTTTGACCCGGGTGAGCGCACCGCCACCGCCATCGCCGCCGAGCCCAGCCGGGTGCTGCGCCTGCGCAGCGGCGACGTGGTCGACCAGATCCGCCAGCACCCGGACCTCGCCGCCGACCTGTTGCGGCTGGCCGGGCAGCGGATGCGCTGGATGAACACCCAGTTGAACGAGCAGGTGTTCCTGCCGATGCCGGTGCGGCTGGCGCGCAAGCTGCTGTATCTCGCGCCCGAGGGCAGCGACGGCCGCGTGGCCCTGTCGCAGGCAGAGCTGGCGGAATTCGTCGGCGCCACCCGCGAGGCGGTATCCAAGACCCTGGCCGCCTGGAAACGCAACGGCCTGGTCGGCATCAGCCGCGGCGGCGTGCAGATCCTGGACCGCAGCGAACTGGCCGTTCTGGCGGAACCCGATTCCATCTGATCCCGCCCGCGGCCCGGGTCATCCGCAGATTTCTGCAATAAAATCGGCGCTCTGTAATCCCGGTCACAGAAGCCTTGGCGCGGCTGTACCATAACCGTTTCATAGACAGCCATTATCCGTTCCATCCCAATGGCTGCCTGTCCAACAAGAGCCATGTGCCCGCCAGCACATGGCTCTTCCCCATCCAGCCCCCCCATGCCTGCCGCTGCCCGGCATCCGCCGCGCGCAAAAGTTTTCTGAAACCTTCTGCCTGAGACTTCTCAGAAAAGCCTCAGGCCCAGCCAGCACAGCAAAGGCCGTACAGCAAAGACCGGCCGCACAGCAAAAGGCCGGGCATCCGCCCGGCCTTTCCAGCTTAGTCTCAGGACTTCATAGGCCCCGGATCACTCCGGCAGATTCAGCGCCACAAAGCGCGGCTCGCCGCCGCGGCGCACCAGGAGCAGCAGCGACTTGCGGCCTGCCTCCTTGGCCTCCTCGACGCGGGCTTCCAGATCACTGACCGAGACGACCTTCTGCTGGCCCGCCTCGGTGATCACATCGCCGGCGCGCAGGCCCTTCTCCCAGGCTTCCGAGGTCTCGTCCACCGACAGGATCGCCAGGCCCTCGACCTCTTCCCCGACATTCAGCTCGCTGCGCATCTGCTCGGTCAGCGCCCCGACCGACAGCCCCAGCAGCTCCTTCTCGGAGGAATCCGGCGCGCCATTGCCGGTCTCGGGGGCGGAGGGACCGCGTTCCGCATCCTCGCGGCGGCCCAGGGTCACCCGCAGGGTTTCGGTCTTGCCTTCGCGGTAGACAACGACACGCACGGTCTTGCCCACCTCGGCGTTGCCGACCTGACGCACCAGGCCGCGGGTGTCGCGCACGTCCACACCGTCAAAGCTGACGATCACGTCACCGGCCAGCACGCCCGCATCCTTGGCCGGGCCGTCCGGCACATCGGTGACCAGCGCACCGCGCGCCTTTTCCAGCCCGATCGCCTCGGCCAGGTCCGCATCCACATCCTGGATCTTCACGCCCAGCCAGCCGCGGCGGGTCTCGCCGAATTCCTTCAGCTGCTCGACCACCTTGACCACCACGTTGGAGGCCATCGAGAAGCCGATGCCGATGGAGCCGCCATTGGGCGACAGGATTGCGGTGTTCACGCCGACCACATCGCCGTCCATGTTGAACAGCGGCCCGCCGGAGTTGCCCCGGTTGATCGCCGCATCGGTCTGGATGTAGTCGTCATAAGACCCCGACAGCTCGCGGTTGCGGGCCGACACGATGCCCGCGGACAGCGAGAAGCCCTGCCCCAGCGGGTTGCCCATCGCCACCACCCAGTCGCCGACGCGGGCGGTGTCGCTGTCGCCGAACTTGACGAACTTCAGCGGTGCCGGCGCCTTGACCTTCAGCAAAGCGATATCGGTATTGGGATCGGTGCCGATCACCTCGGCCGGCAGCAGCCCCTTGGGCTGGCCTTCGCCCGGGTAAAACTCGATCTCGATCTCGTCGGCGCCCTCGATCACATGGTTGTTGGTGACGATATAGCCATCCTCGGAGATCACAAATCCGGAGCCCAGCGCCGAAGAGCGGCGCGGCCGGCTGCCATTGCCGTTGCGGTCCTGGAACTCGCGGAAGAAATCCTCAAACGGCGAGCCTTCCGGCACGATGCCCTGCGGCCCGGTGCGCCCCTCCACCACGGTGGTGGTGGTGATGTTGACCACCGCCGGGCTCACCCGCTCGGCCAGCGGCGCCAGGCTCTCGGGCCGGGCCATCGCGGATACCGCCTGCATCAGCAGGACCGCCATGCTCAGCACCGCAAGCCAGATCAGGCGCATCGTCATGCCCCTGCTGCCTGCCTGGCCGGAAATTGCAATTGCCTGTGGCTGCACGGAACTACTCCTTGTCCTGTCTAATTCTTCTATTCCCCCGGCCCGGCGCAAACGCCGGACACGCCCGGGGGACTCTTATGCACCCAATGTAAGAACTTCCGCCCAGCCCGCAACAAATGTTGCAAGGAATAAAGCGGCTGTGAGCGGGAAAACCGGCCGCAGCCGCAGGCGCAGGCCCTGTTGGCGCCATCCTAACAGGGCAGACCTGAAGTTTCGCTGAAATTCTGCGTGTGCCGCGGCGCGTCAGAACCCGATCCGGTAGGCCAGCCAGACCAGGATCAGCCCCAGCGCCAGCGCCGCCAGCCCGGCATTGCGGCGCTGCTCTTCGGTCAGCGCGCGCAGCATCTCCAGCAAGCGCTCGACAAGCGAAGGGGCCAGTGCGTACACCAGCCCCTCTGCGATCAGAACCAGCCCGAGGGCCAGCAGGACGAAGCCCATCACTGCACCAGGGGCTTGCCGTCAGACGATTTCAGATAGTTGAAGAAATCGGAATCCGGCGACAGCACCATGGAGGAGTTGTTCCCCTGCAGCGCGCCCACATAGGCGTTCAGGCTGCGGTAGAACTCAAAGAACTCCGGATCGGCGCCATAGGCAGAGGCGAAGATGCCGTTGCGCTCTGCGTCCGCCTCACCGCGGATCACCTCGGCCTCGCGCTCGGCTTCGGAGACCAGCTCGACCTCGGTCCGGTCGGCCTGGGCGCGCACCCGCTGCGCCGCCTCTTCACCGCGGGCGATCTCGTCCGCCGCTTCCCGCTCGCGCTCGGCGCGCATCCGGGCAAAGGTGGCTTCCAGGTTGGCCTGCGGCAGGTCGGTGCGCTTCAGCCGCACGTCGATCACCTCCAGACCCAGCTGGCGGGCCTGAGTGATCGCGCCGTTGCGGATCCGCAGCATCAGCGCGGCCCGGTCCGACGACAGGATGTCGTTGGAGCTGACCGAACCCAGCACCTCACGGGTCTGAGCGCGCATGATCTTGTCCAGTCGCTGCTCCGCGGCGCCGATGCCGCCGCCGCCAACCGCCTGGCGGAAGGTTTCCACATTGGCGATCCGGTAGCGCGAGAAAGCGTCAACGATCAGACGGCGGTCGTCCAGCGGAGTGACCTCCAGCGGACCGACTTCGAGGCTCAGGATACGGTCATCGTAACGCACGACATTGTCGATAACCGGAACCTTGAACGCCAGACCCGGCGTTTCCTTGATGTCCACAACCCGGCCAAAGCGCAGCACCAGCGCCTTTTGCCGTTCGTCCACGATGAAGACCGCCGACAGCACAGCAATTACCGCAACCACCAGAACCGGCAGAAGAAGAGTAGATTTCCGCATCAGTTTTCCTCCGTCCGGCGCAGTTCATTGAGCGGCAGATACGGCACGACGGCCTGCCCGCCTTCGCCGGTGGTGTCATCCAGGATGATCTTGTCCACACCGCTCAGCACTTGCTCCATGGTCTCCAGGTACAGGCGCTTGCGGGTCACTTCCGGCGCTTTCTGGTATTCCTCCAGAACCGCGCTGAAACGGCTCGCCTCACCCTGGGCTTCGTTCACCACCTGGGCGCGGTAGGCCTCGGCCTCTTCCAGCGTCTGCGCGGCCTGGCCGCGGGCGCCCGCCAGCTTGCGGTTGGCATAGGCATCAGCCTGCTTTTCCAGCCGGTCGCGTTCCTGGCCTGCCGACTGCACTTCGCGGAAGGCGTCCTTCACCGGCTCTGGCGGATCGGCACCGTCAAAGTTCACCCGCACGATGTTCACGCCGCTGTTGTAGCTGTCGAGCGTGGTCTGGATCAGCTCTTCCAGACGGGCGGTGATCGCGCCGCGGTCGCGGTTCAGGATCGGCGCCAGTTCGGACTGGGCGATAATCTCGCGCATGGCCGATTCCGACACCGCATTGATGGTGGTGCGCGGGTTGGCGAGGTTGAACAGGTATTTCGCCGGGTCGGAGATGTTCCAGACCACCTGGAAATCCACGTCGATGATGTTTTCATCGCCGGTCAGCATCAGCCCTGCCTCGCCGCCGCGCGAGCCGGCGCCGATGTTCTCGGTCTGCTCGACCCGCACCGGGATCACCTCATAGGTGACCACCGGCCAGGGGGCAAAGTTCAGGCCCGGCTGGCCGGTCGCGGAATACTCCCCCAGGAACAGCTCAACCGACTGTTCTTCCGGTTTGACGGTATAGATGCTGGCAAAGCCCCACAGGACCACAGCCGCAACAGCCGCCAGGCCCAGCGTGCCCTTGGTGAACAGCGGCGCGCCGCCGCCCGGTCCGCCGCGCCCGCCGCGGCCGCCGCCGCCGCGCCCGCCCATCAGCACGCGCAGCTGTTCCTGGCCTTTTTTCACCAGCTCGTCGATTTCGGGGATCTGGGGATCTTCCGGCTTGCGGCCGCCGCCGCCGTTCTTACCGCCGTTGTTGCCCCGATTGCCTCCTCCGCCGCCGGAGGAGCCGCCGCCCCCCCATGGGCCACCGCTATTGCCCGCCATTTGTCTCCTATCCGTTTGCTGCCGCCCGTGATCTTTCACGACAGGCGGCATGTGGTGTCAGTTATTGCCGGCGCCGCCCCTTATCTGGAGCGCACCGGAGTCTTCAGCGTTACCAACTCTTCCGACATTGTCGGATGCACCGCAACCGTGCGGTCGAAATCTTCCTTGGTTGCGCCCATCTTTACGGCGATTCCGGCCAGCTGGATCATCTCTCCCGCACCGGGTGCGACGATATGGCAGCCCAGCACCTTGCGGGTTTCCTTGCTGACGATCAGCTTCATCAGCACCCGCTGCGCCCGGCCGGCAAAGGCCTGCTGCATCGGCTTGAAGGACGTCGCATAGACCTCGATCGGCTCCCGCTCGCCCGCCTCTTCCTCGCTCAGCCCGATGGTGCCCATCTCCGGCTGGGTGAAAATCGCGGTCGGGATCAGCTCGTGATCGGGGCTGGTCGGGTTGCCCTTGAACACCGTCTCGACAAAGGCCATCGCCTCGCGGATCGCCACCGGCGTCAGCGCCACCCGGTCGGTCACATCGCCGATCGCGTAAACCGAGGGAACCGAGGTCTGGCTGTACTCGTCGACAACGATCTCGCCCTTGCGGCCGCGCTCCACGCCGATCTCTTCCAGGCCCAGATTGTCCGCATTCGGGTTGCGGCCGGTGGCATACATCACCTTGTCGAACAGCCGTTCCTGCCCGTTGGTCGACTTGACCCGGATCTTGTCCCCGTCCCGGCGCATCTCCAGCACGTTGGTGCCCAGATGCACATCAATGCCCGCCTGGCACATTTCCTCGGAGATCAGCCCGCGCGCCTCGTCGTCAAAGCCGCGCAGGATCTGCGCGCCGCGGTAATACTGGGTGGTCTTGACGCCCAGCCCGTTCATGATGCCCGCAAACTCGCAGGCGATATAGCCGCCGCCGACAATCAGCAGGCTTTCGGGCAGCTTGTCCAGGGTGAACATCTCGTTCGAGGTGACCGCCAGCTCGCAGCCCGGGAAGTCCGGCACCGACGGCCAGCCGCCGGTCGCGATCAGGATGTGCTTGGCGGTCTTGCGGGTGCCGTCGGCCAGTTCCACCGTGTGGGCATCGGCCAGCTTGGCGCGCTGGTCGAAACTTTCGACGCCGTTGTTCTTCAGGATATTGCGGTAGACGCCTTCCAGCCGGTCCAGCTCGGCGTGCAGCTTGCCCTTGAAGGTATCCCAGTTGAAGGCGCCGGGCTGAATGTCCCAGCCATAGGCCTGGGCGTCCTCCACCATGCCTGCGTATTCGGAGGCAAACACCATCAGCTTCTTCGGCACGCAGCCGCGGATCACGCAAGTGCCGCCATAGCGGTCTTCCTCTGCCAGCGCAACCTTGGCACCTTCCTGCGCCGCGACGCGGGCCGCCCGCACCCCGCCGGAACCGCCGCCGATGACAAACAGATCGTAATCAAAGCTCATGAATATCCGCCCTTCGCATGTCCTGTGCTGGTATCCCACAACGGAGCACCAAACGCCATATGCCCAAGTGGGCGTTATTGCGCAGCTTTCAACCTTTTGGCGCGGATTCACGCGGGGTTGTGAAGCGGGATGGCCAGTTCAGCACCCGGGCCGGCAGCCAGCCCGCGCGCGCCCGGCAGCGCCGCGCCGCCGGGACAAACGCAAAACGCCCGCCCCGGCAGCTGCGGGACGGGCGCGGCCCGGCCTGCCGGCCGGGGGCAAAGCTCACACTGAGCCGCAGCTCAATCGTGCAGGTCGGTGAACAGGTTGTCGGTGTCGACAAACTCCAGCTTGTCCTTCTCGACAGTGCCCTCGTTGATGTCGCGCACCTCGACCCGGCCGTCGCCATAGCCGATCACCACGGTGTCGCAGATGTCGATGAACAGCCCGTTCTCGATCACGCCGGGGATCTGGTTCAGCACCAGCGCCAGCTGGCGGGCGTTGCCGATGCGGTGCAGATGCAGGTCCAGAATATAATTGCCCTCGTCGGTCACAAACGGCACATCGCCGTTCATCCGCAGGGTGGTGCTGCGGCCCATCACGTCCATCGACACCAGAGTTTCCTCGATCAGCGCCTGGCTGCTCTGCCAGCCGAAGCGCAGCACCTCCACCGGCAGCGGGAAGGCGCCCAGGGTCTCGACCGATTTGCTGGCGTCCGCAATCACCACCATCTGGTCCGAGGCGGTGGCGACGATCTTCTCCTGCAGATGCGCGCCGCCGCCGCCCTTGATCAGGTTCAGGTCGGCATCGAACTCATCGGCGCCGTCGATGGTCATGTCCAGCCATTTGGCCTCGTCCAGCGACACCACGTTGATGCCCACATCGCGGGCCAGCGCGGCGGTGCGCGACGAGGTCGGCACGGCGGTGATCTTCAGCCCGTCCTTCTGCACCATCTCGCCCAGGCAGCGCACCAGCCAGGCCGCGGTGGAGCCGGTGCCGAGGCCGACCCGCATCCCGTCCTCCACCATTTCGGCCGCCCGCTTGGCAGCTACGAATTTCGCCTTGTCGATGGGCGACAGTTCTCCGGTCATATGTTCGGCTCCGTGATACGCGTTTGCCGCGGTTATAGGCAGTTTGCCGCCCGGGCGCGAGAGGGGTTTTGCAACGTCCCAAAAGTGGAAACCGCGCCATTCCGGCCTAAGGTTTTAAATTTAAGGGGGGACCGCAGTCATGCTGAAATTCGACGAGGAAACCACCCGCGTGCTGGAAGACGCCTATCAGGGCGGAGACGTCACACGGCGGCGGCGCGCCAGTTTCGACGCGCTGGCACCGCAGCCGGGCGACCGGATTCTGGATCTCGGCTGCGGCAACGGCCTGCTGACAGAGGAACTGGCCCGCGCCACTGGCCCCGCGGGCCATGTGACCGGACTGGACGCCAGCCCCGACATGCTCGCCGCCGCCCGCCAGCGGCTGCAGGGGCGCAGCAACACCACCCTGACCGAAAGCGATGCCGCCAGCCTGCCGTTTGAGCCGGAAAGCTTCGACAAGGCAGTGTCGGTGCAGGTGTTCGAATACATCACCAGCCGCCGCCCGGTGCTGCGCGCCCTGCATACTGTGCTGAAGCCGGACGGCCGCCTGGTGATCGGCGACATCCACTTCGACACCTTCGCCTGGCACAGCGACAACCGCGCCCGGATGCAGCGGTTCCTGGACATCTGGGACCACCACCTGGCCGAACGCGCGGTGCCTGCCCGCTTGCCGGAGGAACTGCGCGGCTGCGGTTTTGCCTTCGAATCGATGCGCCCCGTCACCATCTGCGACACCAGCCTGCGCCCCGACGGCCTCGCCGCCGTGCTGATCCGCCTGATCCGCGCCTATGCGGTGCAGACCGACGCCACCGACGAAGATGACGCCGCCGCCTGGGCGCAGGAGCAGGAGGAACTGGCGGCAGAGGGCCGGTTCTTCTTCTCCCTCACCCATTTCGTCTGCACTGCCCGGCGGATCTGAGCCGGCAGACGCTGCCCGCGCCAACGGCCGCCCCCGCGCGCCACGCAACCCGGCCTCAAACCAGCCGCGCCCCGCGGTCAATCCGAACGTCTGCGGTGCGGGACGAAACGGACATTAGAAATTAGACATATGCTGACGCTGCATCTGTTCGCGCACACAGCGCGCCCAGCGTTGCGATGCAGCGTGTGCCGTTGAAGCGGCCGTTCGGGCTTTGAGGTTTTCCGCTGGCCTTAGACCGCCCGCGCTTACAAACCGAAGCCCATGACAAAGACGACCGCAAGGGCGAGAAGAAACAGCGTCTCGGCCAGAAGGATAATACCGTAGCTGGGTTTTACCTTCAGGATCGTGGCGAGGCTGGTCTTCACGCCAAGTGCCGAGATGGCAATGACCAGGCACCAGCGCGACAGGGTGCCTGCCGCATCGGTAATTTCCTGCGGCACTGGCACGGTGTTTGCAAGAACCGCCAGGGCAATGAACAGAACAAGGAACCACGGCAGCGGCAGCCTTTGCGTCTGCGCGCCGCGGAAGCTGGCCATGACGAGAAGCATCACCACGGGCAGCAAAGCCACCCTGACCATTTTCACAAAGGTAGCGATGACACCGGCCTCTTCGCTGATGGTATAGCCAGCCCCGACCACCTGGGCGACATCGTGAATGGTGGCGCCGATCAGAAAACCGCTTTCCAGATCGCTCATCCCCAGCGCGGCAAAGAGGACCGGGTACACAATCATGGCGATGGTCGAAAGGGCGGTAACGCCGATCACCACAAACAGGGTGTCCTGCTCGCGGCCGCTGCGTGGCGGCAGAACGGACGCAATGGCAAGCGCGGCGGAGGCCCCGCATATCGCCACGGATCCGCCTGCAAGCAGGCCGAAGGCCAGGCGGCGGCCGAACAGGAAGGACAGGGCCGCCCCGCAAGCCAGGGTGGCAATGACAAATCCGGCCACGGCGGCGACCGCGCCCAGCCCCACACTCTCCACATCGCCGATGCTCAGTCTCAGCCCGAGCAGAGCGACACCAACGCGCAGCAGGGTCTTGGCGGACAGGTCCAAGCCGGGTGAAAATACCGGGTCGGCGTTCAGGAAATGGAAGGCCATCCCGATCAGCAGCGCAAACAGCATAGCAGGCGCGCCATAATGCTCGGACAGGAAGGTTGCAGCGGCGGCGATCACGCAGACGAGCAGTATGCCGCCCAAATGGCTGTCCCAGCGCAGTTTGATCGCCGAAATCATTGGCCTCTTCTCAATCGGAGGTGCAAATGCACGCACTGGCCGCGGTCATGGGGCAGGCATGGCATTCTACAGAGCATGGCATTCTACAGAGAATGTGCGGCCCTAAGAGCGCAGGCCGCACAGAAGAACGCGGATCAGGATGTCCAGCGGGCCTTGTGGTCAAAGGCGGCATCATATCCGAACAGTGCCGCCGCGCCGCCGGTGTGCAGGAAGACGACACGCTCGCCCTTCTTGAAATGCCCTTTGCGGATCAGGTCGATAAAGCCTGCGGCCCCTTTGGCGGAGTAGACCGGATCCAGCAGGATCGCCTCCAGCTCCGCAAACATGCGGATCGCTTCCAGGCCGCCTTCGGTCGGGATGCCGTAGCCCTCACCGACGTAATCGGTATTGGCCACAACATCCTCGCGCTGAACGACCCCGGCGCAGCCGAGCTTCTCCGCTGTGGCGCAGGCCAGATTATAAACGTTCTCTTCCTGCTTGGGCTTGGGCGCGCGGACACCGATACCCAGAAGCGGGATCTGCGCGTTCATTGCCTTCAGGCCGGTGATCAGCCCCGCCTGGGTTCCCGCAGAGCCGGTGGCGTGGACGATATGGTCGATCTTCAGCCCGCCGGCATTGGTCTGCTGCAGGATCTCGAAGGCGCAGTTCACATAGCCAAGCGCGCCGGTCGGGTTGGAGCCGCCGCCGGGGATCGTGTAGACTTTCCGGCCGTCCGCACGGAATTTCTCGGCCACGGCCTCCATTTCCGCATTCATGTCCAGCCCGCCGGGGCGTTTTTCAGTTGTAGCGCCATGCAGGTGGTCCAGCAGCACGTTGCCATTGTTGTTGTAGTTCTCGTTGTTGGATCCTGTCCGGTCTTCCAGCAGGATGTGGCAGTCCAGCCCCAGCTTGGCTGCAAATGCCGCGGTCTGGCGGGCATGGTTCGATTGAGTGGCGCCCTGGGTCATGACCATATCGGCCCCTTCCAGCTCTGCCTCGGCCATCAGGAATTCCAGCTTTCGGGTCTTGTTGCCGCCGGTGGACAGGCCGGTGCAATCGTCCCGCTTGATCCAGATCTCGGGCCCGCCCAGTTCCTTGCTCAGACGGTCGAGCCGCTCCAGCGGGGTGGGCAGATGGGCGATGAAACGGCGGGGGAAGCGGGCAAGATGCATGGGGCTCTCCTAAGGTGGATTTGATGCAAGTTAACTGGCCTTAATCCGGTAAACTAATGCAAAATTTGCACCACAAATTGCCAGTCTTGCATGTTATTGGATTTTCCAAGTAATCTGCCGCCATGCAACTGGACTGGATTGACGACATACTTGCGGTGATTGACACCGGCTCGCTGGCGCGCGCGGCGGATCAGCGCCTGCTGACCCAGCCCGCCTTCACCCGGCGGGTGCGCGGCATCGAGAGCCGCCTTGGTGTCAATCTCTTTGACCGCTCCCGCAAACCGGTGACGATCCTGCCCGGCGTGATGGCGATGGAGCCTGAACTGCGCGAACTCAGCGCCCGCCTGCGCCGCCTGGAGCACGACCTGAAGATATCGGTTGAGAGCGGCGGCCGCGGCGTTGCCTTTGCCTGCCAGCACGCGATCACGGCAACCATATCGCCCTGGATCGTGAAACTGCTGACCTCGGCGCAGGACCAGCCGGTCCGGGTGCGCTCCGGCAACCGCGATGCCTGCCTGATGCAGCTGTTGTCAGGCGATGCGGATTTCGCCGTCGCTTATGACTGGACCGGCGGCGGAAACCTTGCGCTTCCCGATGCCTTCGGCACCCGCGCATTGGGAACCGACCAGCTGGTGCCGGTGGCAGCGCCCTCCCTTATGGCCGCGCTGGAGCAAACAGAAATCCCCGCAATCACCTACCCGTCCGATGTGTTTCTCGGCCGGGTAGCCAGCCACGCAATTCATCCCCGGCTGCCGGACGGCACCGTGCTGCTGCCCAAGGCCGAAACTGCGCTGACGCTGGCGGCCTGCGAATATGCGCTGGACGGGATCGGCGTGGCTTGGCTGCCCCTAAGCCTGGTCAGGCCGCATCTTGAAGCCTCCCGCCTGCTGCGCGTGCCCGGCCTGCCCGCGGAAGAGCTGAGCGTGGTGATGATCCGCCTCGCCGGGCGCAGCAGCCGTCAGGAGGAAACCGTCTGGCGCCTGCTGGGCGATGCGCCGGACTGCCCCGGCCTCTCATAGCGCTTCCCACACCTGCAGCCCGGTCTTGTCCAGGCGTTCAAGCGAGCAGAACAGCGACAGGGTCAGCTGCGCCTGCCAGGCAGGGCCGCCGACCTGAACCACCCGGCCTGCGGCCAGCTCCGCCGCCACCACGCTTTCGGGCAGCCAGGCGATACCGCTGCCGGACAGCATCCGGCGTTTGATCGCCTCGGTCAGCGCATCCATGTAGCGCAGCGACAAGGGCGGCGTGCGGCTGCCGATGGTCTGATCAACCACCGACCCGAGGAAACTGCTGGGATCATAGCCGAGATAGGGAAACGGCCCGCGCCCGCCGCGATCCAGATCCCATCCCCCGGCGTGTGCCGCGGCGGCCTCCGCCACCGGCAGCATCAGCTCCACGCCGATGTCCTTGCGGGCAAACTGCGCCTCATCGAACACCGGCTGCACGTCCTTGTGCCGGTAATACAGCAGAAAATCGCAGGTGCCTTCTGACAAAAGCTGGCAGCAGGTTCGCAGGTTGTCCGAATAGATCCGCACCCGCAGGTTCGGGATGCTGTCCTCCAGTTCGGCGATCCGCAGCGACAGGTAATTGACCGAGATCGTGTGCAGCACGGCGACCCGCTGAAACGCTGTGCTGCCCTGCTCCTTCGCCCGCAGGGTCTGGCGGATGTCGGTAAGGTTCGCAATCAGCTCCAGCGCCACCGGCAGAAACTGCTGACCCGCCTCGGACAGCTGCACCGGGTAGCTGGACCGTTTGATCAGCGGCACCCCCATCCAGATCTCCAGCGATTTGATCCGCCGGCTGAAGGCGGACTGGGTGATGTTCCGCTCCTCCGCAGCGCGGGTAAAATTCAGCGTCCGCGCCAGGCAGGTAAAATCCCGCAGCCAGTTGATGTCCAATGTACCCCTCCAGTTCATTCCCAAAGCTCTGGAAACAAACATCTATGCGGCTTTTGCATAGTTTAATGTATTTTTTGAGTTAGCCAACCCCGCACGGCAGCACCTAGCCTTCTGGTCAGGCATCCCGGGCCTCAGGCCAAAATCACCAGAAGGGGGAGCCGCGGGTCCGGCGTCCGTGAGAGGCGCCACAAAGCCCGAGTTTCAAGGGAGGAACGAATGATCAGAACGACAACATCCGCGGTTGCCCTGGCGGCTGCCCTGGCCGCAGGCGCGGCCTCCGCCGAGACCACGCTGCGCCTCAGCACCTACGTGAACGAATCCGACATCCGCTATCAGGGTTTCACCCATTTTGCGGAGCTGGTGGCGGAAAAGACCGGCGGCTCCGTCAAGGTTGAGGTGTTCCCCTCGGCCACGCTGCACGGCTGGTCCGAGGGCGTGGATTCCGTTCAGGGCGGCGTCTCCGACATCAGCTGGATCAACGCCGACAACCGCCTGCCTTGCTACGCGGTCACCTCGCTCTACCCCGCCGAGGTGAGCCTGGAGGACCAGACCGGGCTTGATGCTGCCTATGCCGAGCTGATCCGGGATGAGGCGGCAAACGCCGGCCTGGTGCCGCTGTTCAACTCGAATTACTCCTACGATCAGGAATGGTGGTTCGAAGAGCCGATCAGCGACATCGGCAAACTCGACGGCAAGCTGGTGCGCTCGATTGGTCCGCTGGTCAGCATGATGATCGAGACCTGGGGCGGCGAGCCTGTATTCGTGGCGCCCAAGGAAGTGTTCCAATCGGCCGAACGCGGTGTCGTCGACGGCATCAACATGGGGGTTGCCACCTACAGCTCCTGGAAGCTGTGGACCGTGATGCCCTACATGGTCAACGCCAACCTGTTCTACGGCAACATCCAATACATGATGAACAAGAACAAGTTCGACGCCCTGACCGCAGAGGAACAGGCGGCTCTGACCGCTGCGGCGGCAGAGACCGAAAAATGGCTGCAGCCGCGCTATGAGGCCTGGGTCGACCAGCAGGTTGGCAATGCGGTCATGCAGGGCGGCGGTGCGGCGGTGTCCATTCCGGACGAGCAGCGCGAAGCCTTGATCGCCAGCGTCAAACCCAAGTGGGATGAAACGGTGAACGAGGCCTGCGGCGCGGAAATGGCCGACAGCATCCGCTCCCTTCTGGCAAGCCACGCGCCCTAAGGCTTCCCCCCGGCCCGGCGGTGCGGCCACTTGCCCGCCGCCGGGATCTGAACACCTCCAACAAGGAGCCCTGTCATGGATGACGGTTTAGACCGCCTGATCCGGGCCGTGGAACGCGCCGTCGTCTGGCTGGCCGGAGCGGGCGCCGCTGTGGTTCTGTTGCAGATGCTGTGGATTTCTTACGGTGTCTTCGTGCGCTACGGCCTCGGGAAACCCGACCGGATGGTCACCGAAGCCACGGCCCTGCTTTTGTTTCCGGTTGCCTTTGCCGGCCTCGCCTACGCCCTGCGCGAAGACGCCTTTCCCAAGGTCACGATGATCACTGAGCTGCTTCGCCCCGGCGCCCGGCGGCTGCTGGATATCGTCAACCATATCCTGATGCTGGGCGTTGGCAGTTTCTTTGCCTATGCCGGCGTCAGCGCCACGATCCGCTCGTTCAACTCCGGCGTTGCCTCCGAAATCCTGCACTGGCCCCGTTATTTGTTCTGGGCCCCCGGCGCCACGGCGCTGGTGCTGTTCTCACTTTATGCCGCGCTGCGTCTGATCCGGCTGATCCGCACCCCGGCCCCGTCGGGAGACCTCTAATGGAATGGTATACTGTCGGCCTCGGCCTGCTGGGGCTGCTGATGATGTTCATCACCATCGGCCTGCCCATCCCCTTTGCCCTGGCGGCGGCCTCGCTGCCCTTTCTCTGGCAGATCCAGGGCTGGGAAACCTCCATTGTCTCGTCTGAGCTGAAGCTCTGGGGCGTCTGGATCGATTACATCCTGCTGGCGGTGCCGCTGTTCGTGTTCCTGGGTGAACTGATCGGACGCTCCAGCATCGGGCCCAACCTCTACCAATTCCTGCATCAGGGCGTGCGGATCAAGGGCTCTGCGGCCTATGGCTCCATCGGGGCAAGTGCAGGTTTCGGCGCGGTCTGCGGTTCCTCGATGGTGGGGGCGCTCACCATCGGCGGCGTCGCGCTGCCGGAAATGCTGCGGCTGGGCTATGGCAAGCGCCTGTCCAGCGGCGTGCTCGCCGCGGGCGGCACCCTGTCGGTGCTGATCCCGCCCAGCCTCATCCTGCTGTTTTACGGCATCGTCACCGACCAAAGTATCGGCGACCTGTTTATTGCGGGCGTCATCCCCGGACTGATCCTGGTTTCCAGCTTCGTGGTGGTGGTGCTGATCTGGGGCATGATGAAGCCTGAGGACATTCCCGGCCGCGAAGACGCCGCAAAGATGCCGCTGAAGATGATCCTCAGCACCATCGGCCCGGTCATCCTGATCGGTCTGGTGATCACCGTTGCGATCTATGCCGGCATCGCCACTCCGACCGAAGCGGCTGCGGTTGCCGCCCTCCTGACCGTGGTGCTGGCCTTCTGGGTCGGTGACCTCAACTGGCAGGGTTTCAAGGGCGCCATCTTCGCCACCATGCGCACCATGGGCTACCTCGGGCTGCTGCTCTCGGCCGGCGTGCTGTTCGGCTTTGTGCTGACCTACTACCGGGTGCCGCAGCAGTTCACCGACCTGTTCCTGTCCTTCGAGCTGTCGCCTTATACCGTACTCGCCATCGTGCTGGTCTTCTACATCGTGCTTGGCATGTTCCTGGAACCGGTGTCGATGACCTTCATCACGCTGCCGACCATCTACCCGTTAATGGACGCGGCAGGCTTCGATCTGATCTGGTTCGGCGTTGTTTACACCATCACCATGGAAATCGCGGTGCTGACGCCGCCAGTGGGACTGAACCTCTATGTGATCCAGGCCATCGGCCGCGAACAGGTGAGCATCGGCGACGTGATCATGGGCTGCCTGCCCTTCATCGCCGCCATGATCCTGCTCATCTCCATTCTCATCCTGTCGCCCGATGTGGCGCTTTGGCTGCCGGAGCAGATGCGCTAATGCCGAAACTTCCCTATGTGCGTGCCGGATCCGGCCCGGTTCTGGTCTTGGTGCACGGCTACCTGGGCGGCGCTGCCCAGTGGCAGAGCGAGATCGATGCTTTCAGCGGAGAGTACGATGTGATCGCGCCCAACCTTCCGGGGTTTGCCGCCGCAGCCGGCCAGCCGGGCTGCAGCACAATCCGCGCAATGGCAGAGGCGGTTCTCACGCTTCTCGATGACTTGGGCGTTCGCGAGTTCATTCTGATGGGCCATTCGATGGGCGGCATGATCGCGCAGGAAATGGCAGCGGCCCGGCCCGCCGCTGTGCAGAAGCTGATCCTCTATGGCACTGGCCCGCTAGGCCTCATGCCAGACCGTTTCGAACCCATCACGGTATCGCGTGAAAGGCTGCTGTCTGACGGCGTGGCAAAGACCATCACACGCATCGGGGCAACCTGGTTCAAAGCCGGAGACGCCGCGCGGGGCTACCCTCTGCTGACGGAAATCGGCGCACAGGCCAGCCCCCAGGCCGCTTTGGCCGCGCTGGAAGCGATGGCGGGCTGGGATGGACGTCAGGCACTGCCGCGGCTGACCATGCCGACGCTGGTTGTCTGGGGGGACTCCGACCGCTCTTACCGATGGCCCCAGGTTGAATCGCTGTGGACCAACCTGCCCAACGTGCGCCTATCAGTGGTGCCAGGTGCATCCCATGCGGTTCATTTGGAGAAACCGGCCCTGTTCCAGTCCCTGATCCGCGACTTCCTGCAGGAAGACTGAAGTGCCAACAAGTAACCATCGGATTCGCAGCGGCACTTGCTGTTCCGGGAGCAACCTGTTCTGCCTCTCCGCTTTCCGCAAGGGCAGTAGCTGGCAAAGGTCTGTTTTAGTCCCGCTCCTAGTGAATTGACCGTTCCTGCCTCGCTGCGCGCCGCAGAAATGGCCGGTTTCATCGCCGCTTCACAGCGCCAGATTTCAAGCGCATGCAGCATTTCCTCCGCTGCAAGCGCGCGCAGATAAAAACCAGGATGACCGGGTTGACCTCTAAACTGCCTATCGCTGCGACAGGCCTGAACGGCTTCTCTCCGCCGCAGACGAACCTGCCCGGCAAACATGCATCACAAAGGCGGGTTTCCTATTGGAAACGCCGGAAACGGACACATATTCCGCGCGTCTGCGTCATAATACTGCGTCATGAAACCCGAGTACCGCCTGCATTACGCCCCCGACAACGCCTCGCTGGTCATCCGGCTGGTGCTGGAGGAGCTTGGCCAGCCGTATGAAACCCTGCTGGTCGACCGCCGGGCGCAGGCGCAGAACAGCCCCGCCTACCGGGCGCTGAACCCGAACGGGCTGATCCCGGTGCTGGAAACACCCGATGGCGCGGTGTTCGAGACCGCCGCGATCCTGCTGTGGCTCTCCGAACGCCACGCGGCGATGGCGCCGCAGCCCGGCAGCACGCACCGCGCCGCCTTCCTGAAATGGCTGTTCTTTGCCTCCAACACCCTGCACGCCGACCTGCGGATGCTGTTCTACCCGGACAAATACACCGGCGCGGAGAAGGCCCATCAGGACCAGCTGCAAACCGTGCTGCGCCAGCGGCTGCACGTGCATCTGACCCATCTCGACCAGGCCGCCGCCGCCCGCCCCGTCTGGCTCGGCGCGCCGCAGCCCTCTGTGCTGGACTATTACCTCGCCTGCCAGATCCGCTGGATGGCGCTCTACCCCGCGCAAGGGGACAAGTCCTGGTTCACCCTGGCCCATTACCCCAGCCTGCAGCGCCTCTGCGCCGCACTGGAACACCGTCCCGCCGTTTCTGCGGCGCGCGAGGCCGAGGGCCTCGGTGCCACCCCGTTCACTTCCCCGGCCTACGCCAATCCCCCAGAAGGATCAGCCACCTGATGTTCCTCTCCGTTTTCGACATGTTCAAAGTGGGCATCGGCCCGTCTTCCTCCCACACCATGGGGCCGATGGTCGCCGCCGCGCGCTTCCTCGACATGATGCGCGCCTCGCCCTTTGAATTCCACGGGCTGCGCGCCTCGCTGCACGGCTCGCTTGCCTTCACCGGTGTCGGCCACGCCACCGACCGCGCCACCATCCTCGGCCTCGGCGGCTTTGTCGCGCATGACTATGATGACGAAAAGGCGGAGGCCTTTCTGGCGGAGCTGAACAAGACTCACACCATGCACCCCGAGGGGCTGGGCGCGCTGCATTTCGACCCCAAGGCCGACATGATCTTCGACTATGATCACGCGCTGCCGGGCCACGCCAACGGCATGATCCTGATGGCCACCGATGCCCAGGGCGACGTGATCCTGAAACAGGTATTCTACTCGATCGGCGGCGGTTTTGTCGTCACCGAGGAGGAACTGGCCGCAGGCAAGGCGACCGACGAGGGCGACCCGGTCCCCTACCCGTTCAAATCCGCAGCCGAGATGCTGGAGATGGCCAAGGCCAGCGGCAAGTCGATTGCCGAGATGAAGCGCGCCAACGAGATTTCCCGCGGCTGCTCCGAGAGCCTCGCCAAGGGCACCGCCCGGATCTGGCAGGTGATGAACGACTGCATCAACCGCGGGCTGGAGCGCGACGGCATCCTGCCGGGCGGATTGAAGGTCCGCCGCCGCGCCAAGGGCATCTATGACGCGCTGATGGCCGAACGCGGCCTCAACCAGACCGCGCCGCACACCATCAACGACTGGATGAGCGTCTATGCGATGGCGGTGAACGAGGAGAACGCGGCCGGCGGCCAGGTCGTGACCGCCCCCACCAACGGCGCCGCAGGCACCCTTCCGGCTGTGATCCGCTACTACCTCGACCATGTTCCGGGCGCGTCTGAGGCCCATATCGAGGACTTCCTGCTGACCGCCGCCGCAATTGCCGGCCTGGTCAAGTACAACGCGTCTATCTCTGGCGCCGAGGCCGGCTGCCAGGCTGAGGTCGGCTCTGCCGCCGCGATGTCCGCCGCGGGCCTCTGCGCCGTGATGGGCGGCACGCCCGAACAGGTGGAAAACGCCGCCGAGATCGCGCTGGAGCATCACCTGGGCATGACCTGCGATCCCGTGAAGGGCCTGGTCCAGGTCCCCTGCATCGAGCGCAACGGGCTGGCGGCGATCAAGGCGGTTTCCGCCGCATCGCTTGCCTTGCGCGGCGACGGCCAGCACTTCGTGCCGCTGGACGCCTGCATCGAAACCATGCGCCAGACCGGCGCCGACATGCACGACAAGTACAAGGAGACCTCGCTCGGCGGCCTCGCGGTGAACGTGCCGAACTGCTGAGTTACTCCCCTTTCCGGAAAAGATAGCATGACATAAGGCCCGGGCCTGACCTTGGGGAGGCGCGAATGCGCCTTCCCGGGGGGAGTGAAGGCCGTCTCGGAAACACGCCGGGGGAGTGTTTCAGGCCCGAACGGGCGGAGGCCAAGGCACGGGCCGTGCCGCTGCGCGCCACGGCCCAAAGAGGACGCAACGTCTCTCCTTCCCCCGCAACTCCAGCTTGCACGAGGGCTGTTGCGGGCCTAGCGTGGCGCCATGACACAGGACCGGCCCCTCCTCGGCATCGCCCTGATGCTGGGCTTCTGCATGGTGATCCCGCTGGGCGACGCCATTGCCAAACTGCTGACCAACCGGGTGCCGGTTGCCCAGATCGTCTTCATCCGCTTCGCCGCCCAGGCCGCGATCCTGCTGCCGCTGGCGCTGGCCCTCCGGCTGCCGCTCAGCCTGTCGCGCCGGGTGGCGCCGCTCCTGTTCCTGCGCACGCTTCTGCAGATGGGCGGCATTGCCGCCATGTTCACCGCCTTCCGCTACCTGCCCCTGGCCGATGCGGTGGCAATTGCCTTTGTGATGCCGTTCATCATGCTGCTCTTGGGCAAATTTGTCCTGCACGAGGACGTCGGCCTGCACCGCCTTGGCGCCTGCGTGATCGGCTTCAGCGGCACGCTGCTGGTGATTCAGCCCAGCTTTGCCGCGGTCGGCTGGAACGCCCTCTGGCCGCTCTTGGTGGCAGTGATCTTTGCCCTGTTCATGCTGATCACCCGCAAGATCGCCAAGGAAACCGACCCGATTTCCGTTCAGGCGGTGGCCGGCGTCATGGGCACCGTGCTGCTGGCCCCGGTGCTGCTGATCGGCGATGCCGCCGGCGTTGCCGCCCTCTCCACCGCCCTGCCGCCGCCGGACACCTGGGGCCTGCTGGCCGCCGCGGGCGCCCTCGGCACCATCGCGCATCTGCTGATGACCTGGAGCCTGCGGTTCGCCCCCACCTCCACCCTCGCCTCGATGCAATATCTGGAAATCCCGGTGGCCGTGTTCTTCGGCTGGCTGGTCTTTGCGGAACTCCCCAACACGCTTGCCGCCTTCGGCATCCTGCTGACCATCGGCGCAGGCCTCTATGCGGTCATGCGCGAGCGCAAGCCCTCCGAAACCGAAGAGCGCATCAACCCCGCCTAAGATCCCGCCTGAGGTCCAGCCGGACCGCGCGCAGCACATCCGCCAGCCGCCGCCGCGGCACAATCGCCAGCAGGCCCGGGCCCTCCGGCAGCAGCCGTACCGGCCCCAGCGCCCGGTTCGAGGTGCCGATCCGCCCCATCGGCGACATCACCAGCCCCTCGATCGGCCACTCCAGCCCCTCCGAACGCCCTGTCACCTCCTGCATCGGGAACAGCGAAATCACCTCCCCCGCCCGCGCCGGCAGCGCCACCTCATGCGCCAGGTGAAAGATCACCTCGGTTTCGCCAATCAGCACGCACGGGGTGTCATGCCCCTGCACCAGCGTGCTGAACGCCGCCAGCTGGTGATCCACCCGCGCCCCCAGGAACCCCACCGCCAGCACCGCCGGCGCCGCAATCGAGCGCAGCGCCTTGTCGAAATCGGTGCTGTCCTGCTCCGCCACCGGATGCAAGCTGTCAGGCGGAAGCTGCGCCCGCACATCCTCAGACAGCGAATCAAAATCCCCGATCACCGCCTGCGGCCGGTATCCCGCCGCCAGCGCCGCCGCCGCGCCGCCATCCGCCGCCACCAGGCCGGGCGCCAGCGCCAGCGCCTCCTCCAGCGCGCCGGTGGCGATTTCGCCGCCGCCGATCAGGGTGATTGGTTCCGGTGCTTCAACAATCAGTCTGTCCATTCGGCATATTCCCGCCTGTTTTGGAAACAGGTCACAATCTGAACACAAAATGATACGATCAATTGCACGGATTCGAGCAAAATTGGTCCTTCCAGCCAATAAGGTGAATGGCAACAGATGTGGCGAAGACGAGCGAGCTGATGGTACACAATAACAAAGTCTTGACGGTATCCTATGGGACCTTTTCCTGCACATTGGAAGGGTTCGAGGACTCCTTCGGCACGATGAAGGCCATCGCCGAGTATTTCCGCGACCTGGCCGCCGACGACCGCTACTTCGGCGCCGAGCCGCCGCAGCCCGATGCCGACATGCTGGCCCGCATCGCCCAGCGCGAGATCGCCCGCCAGGTCGAGGCCCGCACCAGCGAGAGCGGCATCCACCTGCGCGCCGCCACCCCGGCGCTTGGCGCCGCCCCGGCACCCGCGGCAGCTCCCGTTACCGAAACGGTGGCGGAACAGCCCGCCCCGGCCCCGGCAGAAGACCCGGCCGCCGGCGTTGAAACTGAAACGCCCGTAAGCGCCATCGCAGAAACGGCGGCCGCGGAACCAGAGGCCGAAGCGCAGCACTCCGCCGAAGCCGAAGCCGAAGCCGAAGCCGAAGCCGAAGCCGAAGCCGAAGCCGAAGCCGAAGCCGAAGCCGAAGCCGAAGCCGAAGCCGAAGAAACCATCGCCGCCGCACTCGAAGAGGCAAGCGCCGTCCCGCAGCCGGAGCAGGACGCGGACACCGCACCGGTCGAGCTGCTGGAAATCAGCGAAGCCGAGCCTCAGGACATCTCCGACGCAGTGGCAGAGGACATCTCCGAGGCAGTGGCAGAGGACACCGCCCCGGCGCCGCAACAGCCCCAGGAACCGGCCGCCGACAGCATCGCGGCCAAGCTGCAGCGCATCCGCGCCGTGGTGGCCCAGGCGCCCGAAGAGGACTTCAGCGAAGACGAGCATGCCGACGACATGCTGGAAACCGCCGCCGCGGAAATCGCCCACGCACTGGGGGAGGACGACGCCACCGGCGCCACCGGTTTCGATGACGAGGACGAGGACGACATCGCCCGCGCCCTCGACCGTCTGGACCTGGGCCGCGCAGCGGCACAGCAGCCGGACACCCGCGCCGAAGAGGCTGAAGAGACCGACGAAGATGCCCTCGGCACCAGCCTGTTCGCGGACCTTGAAGACGGCGGCGCGGCAGATCAGGACGGCCACGATGCGGCTGCCAGCCTGGCGGCAGAGGAGGACGCTGACGAGGCGCCCGCCCCGGCCCCTGCGCCGCGCGTGCGCATCACCAAGGTCAAGCGCAGCGATTTCGACAAGGCCCTCGCCTCGGGCCGCCTGCAGGACACCGGCAGCCGGCCGCAGCCGGACCCCGCTCCGGCGGCGCTGTCGGAGGAGGACGAAGCCGACCTGATGCGCGAACTGGCCCAAGTGGAAGCGGAAATCCTGGCCGCGTCGGAGCAGCCCGATGACACCGCCGCCAGCGATGACAGCAGCACTGCCGCGGCGCAGCCCGCAGCCTCCCGCCTGGCCGACAGCGATGTCAGCCGCCTGATGGCCGCCGCGGATGAACGGCTCGAAGACCCCGAATCGGCCTCCTCGCGCGAGGCCTACAGCCACCTGCGCGCCGCCGTGGCGGCTGCCAAGGCCGGTCCCGCAGGGGGCTCCGGCGAAAGCGACGACGCGAAAGCCTACCGCGAGGATCTCGCCAGCGTGGTCCGCCCGCGCCGCCCGGGAACCCGCCAGGCAAGCTCCGAGCGCCCGCCCGCCCCGGCGTCCCGCCCGGCGCCGCTGAAACTGGTTGCGGCCCAGCGCATCGACCAGGGCGCGGCCGCGGACCCGTCTGCGGGTCAGGCCGCGGGCCAGCCGGTGCGCCCGCGCCGGGTCTCCGCCGCGGTTCTGGGGGAGCAGCCCGAAACCGGCGGCAGCGGCTTTGCCGCCTACGCCGAAGAACGCGGCGCCGCCGAGCTGCATGAGCTGCTGGAAGCCGCCGCCGCCTATATGAGCTTCGTGGAGGGCCGCAACCACTTCTCGCGCCCGCAGCTTATGAACAAGGTCCGCAGCGCCGGCAGCAGCGACTTCAACCGCGAGGACGGGCTGCGCTCCTTCGGCCAGCTCCTGCGCGACGGCAAGATTGAACGCTCCGGCAACGGCCAGTTCACCGCCTCCGGCGACATCGGCTTCAAACCCGGCAAACGCGCCGCGGGCTGACCCTTGGCCAGACAATCAAAAAAGGCGGCCCCGCAAGGCCGCCTTTTTCCGTTTCCAAAGCCTCGCGGGCTTCATCTTTCCCAAAATACTCCGGGGTGAATTGGCCGCAGGCCAAGAGGGGCAGCGCCCCTCTCCCCGTCAAACCTGCGGGGCAGCGCCCCTCTTCCCGTCAAACCGGAGGGGCAGCGCCCCTCTCCCCGTTAAACCTGCGGGGCAGCGCCCCTCGCCTTACTGGTCCTCAGCGTCCGGGTCTGCCTGACCCACGCCGCGGAACACGAATTTGAACGGCAGCACCCAGACGATGCCGAGGCCCACATAGACAATCAGCTCCAGCCACAGCGGCGGCCGGTCCAGCCAGTTCATCACCGTGACCGCGGCCACGATGTAGAGCGGCATCCCGACCAGCAGGATGATCAAGGCCCAGCGCCGCCGGGCCTTGTAGCTCAGGCCTTGCTTCTCAGCCATCAGTCGGCGAACGGGTCGGTCACCAGGATGGTGTCGTCCCGCTCCGGGCTGGTGGAGAGCAGCGCGACCGGGCATTCGATCAGCTCTTCCACGCGCTTCACGTATTTGATCGCATTGGCGGGCAGGTCGTTCCAGCTGCGCGCGCCTTCGGTCGACTCGCTCCAGCCCGGCATCTCCTCATAGATGGGGGTGCAGCGGGCCTGCTGGTCGGCGGCGGTCGGCAGGTAGTCCAGACGTTCGCCGTCCAGCTCGTAACCGACACAGATTTTCAGCGTCTCGAACCCGTCCAGCACATCCAGCTTGGTCAGCGAGATGCCGTTGATGCCGGAGGTGGCGCAGGTCTGGCGCACCAGGCAGGCATCAAACCAGCCGCAGCGGCGCTTGCGCCCGGTGGTGGTGCCGAACTCATGGCCGCGCTCGCCCAGGCGCTGGCCGTCCGCGTCCTCCAGCTCGGTCGGGAACGGGCCTTCGCCGACGCGGGTGGTATAGGCCTTCACGATGCCCAGCACGTAATTGATCGAGCCCGGGCCGATGCCGACACCGGTCGCCGCCTGGCCCGCAATCACGTTGGAGGAGGTCACAAACGGATAGGTGCCGAAATCAATGTCCAGCAGCGCGCCCTGCGCGCCTTCGAACAGGATCCGCTTGCCCGCCTTGCGCTTCTCGTTCAGCACCTTCCAGACCGGCGCGGCAAACGGCAGGATCTGCGGCGCGATCTCCTTGAGCTGGGCAATCAGCGCGTCGCGGTCCACCGGATCGACGCCCAGGCCCTTGCGCAGCGGGTCATGGTGCTGCAGCGCCCGGTCGACGCGGGCAACCAGGGTCGCCTCATCCGCCAGGTCGGCAACCCGGATCGCACGGCGGCCCACCTTGTCCTCATAGGCCGGGCCGATGCCGCGGCCGGTGGTGCCGATCTTGGTGCCCTTGCTGGCCGCTTCCTCGCGCGCCCGGTCCAGCTCGCCATGCAGCGGCAGGATCAGCGGGGTGTTCTCGGCGATCATCAGGGTTTCGGGGGTGATCTCCACGCCCTGCGCCTGAACGGTCGCGATTTCCTTCATCAGATGCCAGGGGTCCAGCACCACGCCATTGCCTATGACGCTCAGCTTGCCGCCGCGCACCACGCCCGAGGGCAGCGCGTGCAGCTTGTAGACCTTGCCGTCAATGACCAGCGTGTGGCCGGCGTTATGGCCGCCCTGGAAGCGGGCGATCACGTCAGCGCGCTCGCTCAGCCAGTCCACGATCTTGCCTTTCCCTTCGTCGCCCCACTGGGCGCCGACTACGACGACATTGGCCATATCCGGTCCTTTACAGTCTGGTTCAAACCCACGCTCATATAGCGATGCTGCGCAGGCAGTGGAACCGGAAATTCGCCGCAGGAGGCAGCTTCGCCAAGGTTTTCGCTCTATCGCAGAGGGCTGCGCCTGCCTGGGCGGGCGCGAATGCGCCTGCCGCCGTGCTGGAAGCACGCCTTGGCGTGACGGGCAGGCAGGCGCAGCCCGGCGGCGCTGCGCGCCTTGATTCCGGGCAGGGTGTTGCGTCCCCGCCGTACGCCCCCTTCACGCGATCCTCACGGCCTTATGCCATGCTCCCAGACGATCGCGATCCCCCAGCCATGGTTCCCGCGCGCGGGGCCATGATACGAGGCCCAGGCATCTGTGGAGCTGCCTGCGCAACACCCGGAGACCGGCCCTGATAAAAAGGGGGTCGTCCAAGCGAGCTTGTCCGAGCAGGCCCCCCGTGGGGTCTGTCCACCTCCACCCGGCGGCGCCGCCCCCTTAAATGGGTCACAGGCACAGCGGAACGGACCAAAGACACAGGACGAAACAAGACAAAACCGCCCAGGCTGCCCAGGCCCCGGCGGCCAAACCTGCGCGCGCTCAGCCGCGCAGACGCACCGGCGCGCCATGCGGCGTGCTCAGATACGCCTCTTCCCAGCGGCTGCGCATCACCTCGGCTTCGGCACGGCTCGCGGCGCCGTCCTCCGCCAGAAACATCTCCAGCGTTTCCAGCCAGGCGCGGAAGTAATCCTCGCCGCCATCCAGCTCGCGGCTCAGGCCATGGCGCTTCAAGGTGGCCGAAAACCGCTCCACCCACTCGCCCCAGCCGAACCGCCCGGCCTCATTCAGATGCACGGTCAGCGCGAATACCTGCGCGTGCCAGGGTTCGGCAAAGACAGGCTCCGGCGCGGCAACCTCGGGACACATGCTCATAGCGGCTCCAGGTAGCTTTGCCACAGATCCAGCACCACCTCGTCATCGGGATGCTCGGGATGCGCCCACAGCGCGCGGGCAAAGAAGCGCACCGCATAGAGCGGCTCCGGCGCCTCGCCCAATCCATGCGCGCTGCTGTCGGGGAAGACATGCGTGCCATGCAGCCGCAGGATATACCCCCGCGCCCCGGTGGCGTACTGCGGCAGCCGGGTATGGCCGCCATCCACCAGCGCATTGCCGCCGGGGATACGCGCCCGCACCGCCTGCCCGGGCGAGAACCGCGGCGCCGGCCCGCCCGCGCGGTCCGCCGGTCCGCCCTTGGCCAGCACCCCGGCGACGGTCTCCGCCTTCAGGGCCCGCTCCGCCAGCTTATGCAGGCCCGCGGCCCCCTTGCCCTGCAGGTCCGCACGCGTCAGCACGCCCTTCTCCACCAGCAGATCCGCCAGCGCCGCGATCCATTTCTCGTAATAGGAAAAGCGGGCGTAATCCTTGGGCGGCAGCTTCTCGCGCGCATGGCGCGAAGTGTCGATGTTCCACTGCCCCAGCGCGCCGCAGGCCAGCGTCACCGCCAGGGCACGCGCGTGCCAGTCCTCGGCGAAGACCGGCGCGTCCTCGGCCTCGGGCAGCACCGGCCCGTCGCCGAATCGCCCGCCCATGTCATGCACCCGGGTCATGCCGCCGCCTCCCCCGGTGCCTTCGCCAGACCGGTGCCGATCATGCTGTCGCGGGTGACCAGCGCCGCCAGTTCCTCCTCGCCCAGGCCTCCGGAACCCTCAGGCCGCATCGGCAGCACCAGGTAACGGACCTCGGCGGTGGAATCCCAGACCCGCACCGCGGTCTCATCGGGCAAGGCCACACCAAACTCCGCCAGCACCTTGCGCGGCTCCCGCACTGCACGGGCGCGGTAGGCGTCGGATTTGTACCAGCCCGGCGGAATGCCCAGCAAAGGCCACGGGTAGCAGCTGCACAGGGTGCACACGACCATATTGTGCCGCTGGGCGGTGTTCTCCACCACCACCATATGCTCGCCCTGCCGGCCGTAATATCCCAGCTCCGCCAGCACCGGATCGGCATCCGCCAGCAGCGCCGCCTTGAACGCCGGATCGCTCCAGGCGCGGGCCACCACCCGGGCGCCGTTCTGCGGGCCGATCTTGTTCTGGTAGGTGTCGATGATCTCCTCCAGCGCGGCGGGGTCGATCAGGCCCTTTTCTGTCAGAATCGTCTCCAGCGCCTTGACCCTCAAGGCAGGGTCCGGCGGCAAAAGGGCGTGCGGGTGGTCGTGATGATCATGAGGCATGAAAAAACTCTGCCCTGCCCCAAGGGCCTGCGTCCAGCCGCAAATCACCGGGACAGCGGCCTCTGACTGCACGTCACAGCCGCTGCCCGGTGTCAGGCAAACTCCGCCCTTGCCCCCCCGGGCAATCTTGCCTATTTACCGCCCGATACTCAGCCAACCGCCGCAGGGACCCATGGAAAACGTTGTTCTCATCATCCATCTTCTTCTGGCTCTCGGCCTCATTGCCGTGGTGCTGCTGCAGCGCTCCGAAGGCGGCGGTCTGGGCATGGGCGGCGGCGGCGGCGGCGCCATCTCGGGCCGCGCGGCGGCCACGGCGCTTGGCAAGGTGACCTGGCTGCTGGCGATTGCCTTCATCTGCACCTCGATCACCCTGACCATCATGGCGGCACAGAAATCCGCAGGCTCCTCGGTCACCGACCGGCTGGCGGTTCCGCAGTCCGAAGACGGCGGCGCACCGGCGGTTCCCGCGCCGCTGGGCAGCGATCTGCTGCCGCCCAGCGAAGGCGACAACGCACCGCTGGTTCCCAGCGCCGACTAACCTACTACACCTTGAGAGGGTTATAGGAACCGCAACAGCATCTTGCGGTTCCCTTGCGCATTTCGTGCGAATCCTTTATATATGAAGTCCCGTGATGCTGCGGTTTTTGGAATGATTCCGATCACCGCCGGGCAGCTGAAATCTGACTTCTCACGGGGGCAGCCGAACACATATGGCGCGTTTCATCTTTATCACTGGCGGTGTTGTTTCATCCCTGGGCAAAGGCCTGGCTTCGGCAGCACTGGGGGCGCTTCTGCAGGCGCGCGGATACTCTGTCCGCCTGCGCAAACTGGACCCCTATCTGAACGTTGATCCGGGCACCATGAGCCCGTTTGAGCACGGCGAGGTCTTCGTCACCGACGACGGCGCCGAGACCGACCTCGACCTTGGCCACTACGAGCGCTTCACCGGCGTGCCCGCCCGCAAGACCGACTCGATCTCGTCGGGCCGGATCTACACCAACGTGCTGGAGAAGGAGCGCCGCGGCGACTACCTCGGCAAGACCATCCAGGTCATTCCGCACGTCACCAACGAAATCAAGGACTTCATCTCCATCGGCGAGGATGAGGTCGACTTCATGCTCTGCGAGATCGGCGGCACCGTCGGCGACATCGAGGGGCTGCCCTTCTTCGAGGCGATCCGCCAGTTCGCCCAGGACAAGCCGCGCGGCCAGTGCATCTTCATGCACCTGACGCTGCTGCCCTACATCAAGGCCTCGGGCGAGCTGAAGACCAAGCCGACCCAGCACTCCGTGAAGGAGCTGCGCTCCATCGGCCTCGCGCCGGACATCCTGGTCTGCCGCTCCGAAGGCCCGATCCCGAAGAAAGAGCGCGAGAAGCTGGCGCTGTTCTGCAACGTGCGCCCGGATTCGGTGATCGCCGCGCAGGACCTGAAATCCATCTACGAAGCACCGCTGGCCTACCACCGCGAAGGTCTGGACCAGGCAGTTCTGGACGCCTTCGGCATCGCCCCTGCCCCCAAGCCGAACCTGGAGCGCTGGGAAGATGTGGCCGACCGCATCTACAACCCCGAGGGCGAAGTGCGGGTGGCCATCGTCGGCAAGTACACCCAGCTGGAAGACGCCTACAAATCCATCGCCGAGGCGCTGACCCACGGCGGCATGGCGAACCGCGTCAAGGTCAAGATCGAATGGGTCGATGCGGAGCTGTTTGACAAGGAAGACGCCGCCCCGCACCTGCAGGGCTTCCACGCGATCCTGGTGCCCGGCGGCTTTGGCGAGCGCGGCACCGAGGGCAAGATCAAGGCAGCCCAGTACGCGCGCGAGAACAAGGTGCCGTACCTCGGCATCTGCCTCGGCATGCAGATGGCGGTGATCGAGGCCGCGCGCAACGTGGCGGGCATTGCCGAGGCGGGGTCGGAAGAATTCGACCACGAGGCCGGCAAGAAGCGCTTCGAACCCGTTGTCTACCACCTCAAGGAATGGGTGCAGGGCAATATGACCGTCGAGCGCAAAGTCGGCGATGACAAGGGCGGCACCATGCGCCTGGGCGCCTATGACGCGACCCTGGCCGAAGGCTCCAAGGTGGCCGAGGTCTATGGCAGCACCCATATCGAGGAGCGCCACCGCCACCGGTATGAGGTCGACACCAAATACCGCGAGCAGCTGGAAAAATGCGGCCTGACCTTCTCCGGCATGTCGCCGGACGGCCGCCTGCCGGAAATCGTGGAGTGGAAAGACCACCCCTGGTTCATCGGCGTGCAGTTCCACCCGGAGCTGAAATCCAAGCCGTTCGCGCCGCATCCGCTGTTCGACGGTTTCGTGCGCGCCGCGAAAGAGGCGTCGCGGCTGGTCTGAGGGATCGCGCGGCAGGCGGGGTGCTCCCGCCCGTCGCCTGCGCATGACACATGCGCGGCTCCCGTTGGGCCCGGCGCCGCCAAGGCGGCGCTGGGAAAGAACAGAAAAAGGCGGGCCCCTGGCCCGCCTTTTGCATTTTGATTGAATGCGTTTCCGGCGTGCTCAGAAACCGTGCATCCGCTTGGCCCACTGATAGGCCACCACCAGCCCCTTCATCCGCGGCAGCATGATCAGCGAGGCCCCGACGGTGATCACCGACATGATGATCGCCAGCGTCCAGGGGTCCGGGCGCAGTTGCGTGTAGACGATGTGCAGCGCAAAACCGAGGATGTGGCCGACCACCAGGATGGTCAGATAGGCCGGGCCGTCGTCGGCGCGCTGGTGGTGCAGCTCCTGGCCGCACTCGGTGCAGCTGTCGTTCACCTTGAGATAGCTGTGCAGCAGCTTGCCGCCGCCGCAGTTCGGGCAGCGCAGCTGCAGCCCTTTCAGCAAGGCGGGCTTCAGCTCCCGCGGCTCCTGTTCGGCTAGATCAATCCCGGTCATCGCGGCGTCTCCTTGGGTTTGGCCGCCTGATACCGCGATTCCGCAATTGAATGCAAACAATATGCAATCATTGATATTGCATTTAATGCCGCAGTCATGCATTGAACCAATCAATCCTGACACAAAACCGCCCCCGGAGGCAGCGCGATGAAACAATGGACTCCTGCCCGGCTGGACAGCGGCAAGCCCCGCTATCTGGAAATCGCCGAGGCGATCCGGGCCGACATCGAGGCAGGCGTGCTGGAACCCGGCGACCGGCTGCCGCCGCAGCGCCGGGTGGCGCAGGAGACAGGGCTGGATTTCTCCACTGTCTCAAGGGGATACGCCGAAGCGGTGCGGCGCGGCTATATCGAGAGCTTTGTCGGCCGCGGCACATTTGTGCGCGCCGCCGAGGCCCTGGCCGCGCGCCCCGATCCGCGCCGGGCGCTGGAGGAAGACCCGATGATGAACATGCCGCCGGAGCCGGACGACCCGGCCCTGCTGGCGCGGATGCAAAAGGGCCTGGAGCATGTCTCGGCCAGCCTCCTGCCGCTCCTGCGCTATCAGTCGGTGACCGGCAGCCCGCAGGACCGCGCCATCGCGGCGGAATGGATGCAGGCCAACGGCCTGCCCTGCGCGCCGGAGCGCCTGGTGATCACGCCGGGCGCCCATGCCAGCATCTATGCGATTCTGACGGTCCTGTGCGAACCGGGCTCCACCGTGCTGTGCGAGGATGTGACCTACCCCGGGCTGCGCTCGATTGCGGCGCGGCTGGGCCTCCGGCTGGTCGGGCTGGCGGGCGACAAGGACGGCATCCGGCCGGAGGCCCTGGCCAAGGCGATCCAGGACCACTGGCCCGCGGCGCTGTACCTCAATCCGACACTGCAGAATCCGACCACCCGGACCATGCCCGCCAAACGGCGGCAGGAGGTCGCGGCGGTGCTGCAAGCCCATGACCTGCCGCTGATCGAGGATGACGCCTACTGCTTTGTCGACAATGGCGCGCCGCAGCCGGTCAGCAGCCTGATTCCCGGCCTTGGCTGGCATATCGCGGGGATTTCCAAGTGCTTTGGCGCCGGGCTGCGGCTGGCCTACACCACGGTGCCGGAGCGCACCGCGCCGGGGCAGTTCAGCCAGGCGCTGCGCGCGATGCATGTGATGGTCTCGCCGCTGAGCCTGGCGCTGCTGGGCCGCTGGATCGAGGACGGCACCGCGGCGGCGATCCAGAAATCGCTGCGCAAGGCCGCCGCCGAACGGCAGGCGCTGGCCGGGGAAGTGCTGAAGGACTGCTTTACGCAAAGCGATCCGCTGGCCTTCAACCTGTGGCTGACCCTGCCCCGCGGCACCAGCCGGGCCGAGGTGATGGGCCGCATGGCGGGGCGCCAGATCGGCATCATGCCCAGCGATGCCTTCACCGTCACGGGCCTGCCGCAGGAGGCGGTGCGGGTGTGCCTGGGCGGGCCGGCCGGCCTGGAGCAGCTGCGCGCGGACCTGATGGCGCTGAACGATGCGGTCACCCGCAAGGACTGGCTGGGATGAGCTGCGGCTGGTAAGCTTGCGCCGTACCCGCAAGGAGGTTCCGCATGATCCGCGCCTTCCGCAACCTGATCGAACGGCAGCTGGCCAAGGCCCAGGCCGAAGGGCAGCTGCAGGGCCTGAAAGGCGAAGGCAAACCGCTGCCCGACCGCAGCGGCGAGGCGCATCTGGATGCAGGTTTGGCGGCGGGGTTGCGGATCATGGCTGAGGCCGGGGTGGTGCCGGAGGAGTTCCGGCTGCAGGCGGACCTGGACGCGGCGCGCAAGGACTATGCCGCCTTGACGGACCCGCAGGCGCGCCGGGCGGCGATGGCGCGGATCTCGGATCTGGAAATGCGCCGCAACATGGCGCGCGATGCGCGGAAATCCTTCTTCCGTTAGCGCAACACCCCGTTGTTTCCGGCGCAATTCGCGCTATAGACAGCGCCAAGACATCACACCATCCGCAAGAGAGTGAGGCATTATGGCCAAAGACGCTTCCGTACAGCAGGAACAACTCGACCGCATCGCCAACGGCAAGGGCTTTATCGCCGCGCTGGACCAGTCGGGCGGCTCCACCCCGAAGGCGCTGAAGCTTTATGGCGTGAACGAGGACGCCTATTCGAACGACGACGAGATGTTCGCCGAGATCCACAAGATGCGCACCCGCATCATCACCTCGCCGAGCTTCACCAAGGACCGCATCCTGGGCGCGATCCTGTTTGAAAAGACCATGGACAGCGAGATCGAAGGCAAGCCGACCGCCGCGTTCCTGTGGGAAAACTGCGGCGTGGTGCCGTTCCTGAAGGTCGACAAGGGCCTGGCGGACGAGGAAAACGGCGTGCAGATGATGAAGCCGATGCCGGAACTGGACGCGCTGCTGGCGCGCGCCAGCGACAAGGGCATCTTCGGCACCAAGATGCGCTCTGTCATCAAGGACGCCAATGCCGAGGGCATCAAGGCGGTTGTCGCGCAGCAGTTCGAAGTGGGCCAGCAGATCGTTGCGGCCGGCCTGGTGCCGATCATCGAGCCGGAAGTCGACATCAATTCCGCCACCAAGGCAGAAGCGGAAGAGCTGCTGAAGGCAGAGATCAAGGCACAGCTGGACGCGCTGCCGTCCGATGCCAAGGTGGCGCTGAAGCTGACCATCCCGTCCAAGGCCGGCCTCTATGACGAGCTGGCGGACCACGCCAATGTGGTGCGGGTCGTGGCGCTGTCGGGCGGCTACAGCACCGATGACGCCTGCGCGCGCCTGGCGCAGAACCCCAAGATGATCGCCTCCTTCAGCCGCGCCCTGACCGAGGGCCTGAATGCGGCGATGAGCGACGCGGAATATGACGCCGCGCTTGGCGCCAATATCTCCAAGATCTACGACGCATCGCTGTAATCCGGCTGGTTCCGGAACTGGCAAGGGCCGCGCCTGCTGAGGCTGCGGCCCTTTTTTTATGCAGGTTTTATACAGGCTGGCTGGCGGGCGCGGCCCTTGCCGGCCTGCGCCCCGGGGTCAGGCGGCAGATCAGACCCCGGAGCGCCCGGCGCAGCAGACCGCCAGCACCAGCCCGGCGCCGCTGAGGAAGGGCAGCCAGAAGTAGCGCAGCGCCGCCACGGTGAACCAGCCGGGCTGCGCCTGCGGTGCCTGGCCGGCGCCGCCGAGCCAGACCCAGAAGACCAGCGCCGCGGCGGAGATCAGAACCCCGCTGAAGGCGAGCAGCCAGCGGGCGGAGCTAGGCATCCGCGCCTCTGCCGCGGTGTGCCGCTCCGCTATCCGGCTGGCGGCAAGCCACCCGCTCACGCCGCTTCGGTCAGCGATGGGCGCAGGCCAGTGCAGCTGACCCGGTTTTCGTTTGAGGCCAGATAGCGCTGCGCCTCCTCTCGGTTGCCGAAGCTCAGGGCCTCGTCATAGAAATATGTGATCCTGTCCCCGGTCCGGGACAGCAAGGCGCCGCTCTCAAACAAAATAAACCACTTCTTACGCACCAGATGCATCAGCCTCACTCCTTTCTGAAGCCCGGCCCAAGGCGGTTTCAGCCTGGCCGGTTCCACTGCAGTTCCAGAGGGTGCGCGCAGTCGTCCGGGTCCCCCGCTGTCCGTCTGCCAGGTGCTGGATCTGCCCCTGTTGCGCCCTCTTGAAGTCAGGTTTTGCGCCCAGAGGTTGCCAAAAGGTTAACGGGTCTTTCTGCTGGTTTTACGCGGCATTATCCCGCCTGCTGGCGGCGGTTTTCCGCTTGCGTCGGCGGATTTACGTAAAATTTGGCAAAAACCCGCCGTTGCAGTTTCCGGGGCCGCTTATCCAGCAAAAAGCCCTTGCCGGGCGCTGCCGCCCCGCCCGGCGGGGCGGGGGGTTCCAGGCCCGCGAATGCGGCCGGCGCGGGGCGGGCGCGGCGCCGGACCGCCCTGCGCTCAGCGGAAGTTCGGCGGGCGCTTTTGGAACTGGGCGGTGACCGCCTCCATCTGGTCGGGCTTGCCGATCAGCGCCAGCTGCTCGGCGCTTTCGGCCAGCAGCACCTCGGCCTGGGAGGCGCCGCTTTCGGCCTGGGCAATCAGCCGCTTGGCGGCGCGGATCGCCGAGGGGCTTTGCGCGGCGATCGCGGCGGCCAGTTCAGAGGCGCGCGACAGCGGGTTGCCGGCCAGTTCGGTCACCAGGCCCCAATCCAGCGCCTGCTGCGCTTCGATCTTTTCCGCCGTGTAGGTCAGGCGGCGCAGCACGTCGGAGCGCACCAGCCGCGGCAGCAGCGCCATGCCGCCCATGTCCGGGATCAGCCCCCATTTCATCTCCATCACCGACAGCTTTGCCTCGGGGTGGGCGATGCGGATATCGGCGCCCAGGGCGATTTGCAGCCCGCCGCCGAAACAGGCGCCATGCACCGCGGCGATCACCGGCACCGGCACCCGCCGCCAGACCATCGCCACCTCCTGAAAGGCGTTGGCGTCGTGGTGGGTGCGGTCCATCACAAAGCTGTCGAGGTCGCGCTGCGCGAGCATGGCAAAGCTGGCCATGTCGAGCCCGGCGCAGAAGCTTTTGCCGGCCCCCGACAGCACCACCGCGCGGGCGTCCGAGGCGGCCACCTCCTGCCCGGCGGCGATGATCGCGTTCACCATCTCCTCGTCCAGCGCGTTGTGCTTGTCCGGGCGGTCAAGCGTGACATAGGCGATGTTGTCCTTGTAGCCGGTGGTTACTCTGGCCATGGTCTTCTCCCCGCTGAAATTTTCCCGGCCAGCCTGCCCCGGAAGCAAGGCTGTTTCCAGTGCAACGTCGGGGCAGGCAGACGCGGGGCGCGGCGCTGCGCGGCAGGCCTTGCCGCGCGCCGCCGCTTGGGGTTATCTGCCGCCATGACTGGCCCCCGTTACACCCCGCTCGCCCTCTCCCTGCCCGCCACCGTGCCCTTTGTCGGGCCTGAAACCCAAGAGCGCGCGCGCGGCGTGCCCTTCACCGCGCGGCTGGGGGCGAATGAAAACATTTTCGGCCCTTCGCCCAGGGCGGTTGCGGCGATGGCGCAGGCCGCCGCGGAGATCTGGAAATACGGCGATGCCGAGAACCATGACCTGCGCCTGGCGCTGGCGGCGCATCACGGGGTGCAGCCGGAAAACATCATGGTTGGCGAAGGCATCGACGGCTTGCTTGGCTACCTGGTGCGGCTGCTGATCGGCCAGGGCGATGCGGTGGTGACCTCGCTGGGGGCCTATCCGACATTCAATTACCATGTGTCGGGCTATGGCGGTGTGATTCACACGGTGCCCTACAAGGACGACCGCGAGGATTACGGCGCGCTGTTTGCCAAGGCGGCGGAGGTTGACGCCAAGATCGTCTATCTTGCCAATCCCGACAACCCGATGGGCAGCTGGCACAAGGGCGCAGATATTGCCGCGGCGCTGGACCGCCTGCCTGCGGGCTGCCTGCTGTTGCTGGACGAGGCCTATGTCGAATGCGCGCCCGAGGGCACCGCGGCCCCCATCAGCGCCGATGATGCGCGGGTGATCCGGATGCGCACGTTTTCCAAGGCCTACGGCATGGCGGGGGCGCGGGCGGGATATGCGCTGGGGCATCCGGAGCTGATTTCCGCCTTCAACAAGGTGCGCAACCATTTCGGCATGAACCGGGCGGCGCAGGCAGGCGCGCTGGCAGCGCTGCTGGATCAGGAGTGGCTGGCGCATATTGCCGGGCAGATCGAGGCGGCGCGGGGCCGGATTGCGGAGATTGCGGCAGCGAACGGCCTGAGCGCCCTGCCCTCCGCCACCAATTTCGTGGCGATCGACTGCGGCGGGGACGGCGCCTTTGCCAAGGCGGTGCTGGAGTCGCTGGTCGATCAGGGGATTTTCGTGCGGATGCCCTTTGCCGCGCCGCAGAACCGCTGCATCCGCGTGAGCTGCGGGCCGGAGGCGGAGCTGGACGCTTTTGCCGCCGCGCTGCCGCGGGCGCTGGAGGCCGCGCGCCGCGCCGGCTGAATTCTGCCAGCGGCGCCCGGATCGCGGCGGTTTTACCGGACATTCACCACTCCAGACCTACCATTTATATGTAGTCCCTGGAGATTAGTCATGCGTGACCACGAACTGCCGGAAGGCATGCCGGATTTCTTCACTGCCGCGATCACTTTTGCCGGGATCAACCTGATGTGGATCTTCTTTGTGATCTGGGTGATGTACGGGCTGGTTCCCGTGCTGGTGCTGGCGGTGCTGATCAACCATTTCATCACCAGGCTGGACATCCGGCTGAAGTCGCAAAAGGCGTGACGCCGCCTTTTGCCTGCGCCCGGCCGGGAGTCTAGCGGCCTGCCAGCGCGGTTGCCGCGGCCTCCAGCGCGCCGCCCCCGTGCGGGATGTCCAGCGCCTTGAGGCCGGTTTCGATGCCGCCCAGCAGGCCCATGATCATATGCCCGTTGACATGGCCCATGTGGCCAAGCCGGAAGAAGCCGTGCCATTCCGGGCTGCGGGGCGGCGCCATGCCCAGGCCGATGCCGAGGGTCAGGCCCAGGTTCTGTTCCAGCCACGTCCGCAACTCGGTGCCGAGCGGCGATCCGATCCGCAGCGCGGTGACCGCATGGGAGCGCAGGGCGCGGTCCGGCACGTTCATCTTCAGCGGGCCGTCCCGGCCCCAGGCCTCGCAAGCGGCCCAGATGGCGCCGGCCAGACGGGCGTGGCGGGCCCAGACCGCCTCCATCCCCTCGGCGTGGATCATGTCCAGCGCGGCGCGCAGGCCGTAAAGGTGATGGGTGGGCGCGGTGCCGCCGAAATACTGATAGAACTCTTCCGGGTTGGCGCGCGGCTCCCAGTCCCAGTAGCGGCTGATCCGCGGCAGCGCCCGGCGCGCCTCCGCGGCGCGGGTGTTGAAGAACACAAAGCCCATGCCCGCAGGCACCATCAGCCCCTTCTGGCAGGCGGTGACCATGACATCCACACCCCACGCGTCCATCTCGAACCGGTCGCAGCCGAGCGAGGCGATGCAATCGGCCATCAGCAGCGCCGGGTGGCCGGCCGCATCCAGCGCCCGGCGCAGGGCGGCAACGTCGTTGCGGATCGAGCTGGAGGTGTCCACATGCACGCCCAGCACCGCCTTGATGCGGTGGCCGGTGTCGGCGGCCAGCGCCGCGGCGATCCGGTCCATGTCCCAGGGCGCGTGGTTGCCGGAATCCAGGATCTCAGTCTCGATCCCCAGCCCCTCAGCCATTTCCGCCCAGCCGATGGCAAAGCGGCCCGACGAGGGCACCAGCACCTTGTCGCCCGGCTGCAGGGTGTTTTGCAGCGCCGCCTCCCAGGCGCCGTGGCCGTTAGAGATGTAGATCGCAACCTGATGCTGCGTGCGCGCGACCCGGCGCAGGCCGGGGATCAGGGTGGCGGTCATCTCCACCAGTTCGCCCGCGTAGATGTTGGGGGACGGGCGGTGCATCGCCTGCAGCACCTGATCCGGAATGACCGAAGGTCCGGGGATGGCCAGGTAGGACCGGCCTGCGGCTGCGTTCACTGATCCGCTCATTTTTGGTATTCCTTGCAGCGCGGAGGACGCCCCTGCCCGCCGCGGTTGATCTGTCCTGCCACACTAGCCGCCCGGCGCGCCGGGTCAATTCCGCAGTGCGCAGCGTCACGGCGAATTGCTTGCGCCCTGCCCCGGAGCTGCTTAAATGGTCGCGGCATGTCAGAAAAGGCCCGTAATGACCCGAATTCCCTGCCGGATCCTCCCCGCATGAGCAAGCCTCACAAATCCTCCCGCGAGCTGTTCAGCTGGCTGTGGCGCGGATACCTGCGCCATTACATCGGACTGCTGGGCGTCGCCGTGATCTTCATGCTGGTGGAAGGCGCCACCATGGGCGCGCTTGGCTATATGATGCAGCCGATGTTCGACCTGGTGTTTGTCGCGGGCAATTCCGACGCGCTGGTCTGGGTCAGCCTGGCGTTTCTGGCGATCTTCACCCTGCGCGGCGTGTCCAGCGTCACCCAGAAAGTGCTGCTGAGCAAGGTCTCGCAGACCTCTGCCGCGCATCTGCGCAAGGACATGCTGGCCCGGCTCATCCGCCAGGACCCGGCGTTTCACCAGCAGCACCCGCCGGGGCTGCTGCTGCAGCGGGTGCAAAGCGACGTGGGGGCGATCAACGCGGTCTGGCAGGCGGTCATCACCGGCGCGGGCCGCGATCTGGTGGCGCTGGTGGCGGTTCTGGGCGTGGCCTTCAGCATCGACTGGCGCTGGACCCTGATCCTGCTCATCGGGGTGCCGGTGCTGCTGCTGCCGATCGCCTCGATCCAGCGCTACGTGCGCAAGAAGGCGTCGCGGGCGCGCGATCTGGGCGCCGATCTGGCGACCCGGCTGGACGAGATCTTCCACGGCATCGTGCCGGTCAAGCTGAACCGGCTGGAGGAGTATCAGACCCGCCGCTTTGGCGAGCGGCAGGACGAATTTGTCCGCTCCGAGGTGAAGGCGGCCTTTGGCACCTCCTCGATTTCCGGGATGACCGACATCATGGCGGGCGTCGGCTTCATGGCGGTGCTGCTGTATGGCGGCAACGAAATCATCGCCGGCGAAAAGACCGTCGGCCAGTTCATGAGCTTCTTCACCTCGATCGGGCTGTCGTTTGAACCGATGCGGCGGCTGGCCAATATCTCGGGCGTGTGGCAGGGCGCGGCGGCGGCGCTGGAGCGCATCAAGGAGCTGCTGGACGCGCCGATCCTGCTGAGCGAGCCTGCCGCGCCGAAGCCGGCGCCGGAAGGGCTGCCGGAGATCCGGCTGGAGGGCGTTGGCCTGGCCTATGGCGATGCGCGGATCCTGCAGGGGCTGAACCTGGAGGCCGAGGCGGGCAAGACCACGGCGCTGGTGGGGGCCTCCGGCGCGGGCAAGTCGACGATCTTCAACCTGCTGACGCGGATGGTCGATCCGCAGACGGGCTCCGTCACGGTCGGCGGCGTCGAGGTCCAGGACCTGAACACCGCAGACCTGCGCAGCCTGTTTTCGGTGGTGACGCAAGATGCGATGCTGTTTGACGAGACCTTGCGCGAGAACATCGTGCTGGGGCGCACCGATGTGAGTGACGAAGAGCTGCAGGCGGCGCTGGATGCCTCGCATGTGGCAGATTTCCTGCCCAAGCTGGAGCATGGCCTGGAAACCCGGGTCGGCCCGCGCGGCTCGGCCCTGTCGGGCGGCCAGCGGCAGCGGGTGGTGATCGCGCGGGCGCTTTTGCGCAACACGCCGGTCTTGCTGCTGGACGAGGCGACCTCGGCCCTGGATGCGCAGTCGGAGAAAGTGGTGCAGCAGGCGCTGGACAGGCTGGCGGGCGGGCGCACCACGCTGGTGATCGCGCATCGGCTGTCGACCATCCGCAACGCCGACAAGATCGTGGTGATGGACCGCGGCCAGGTGGTGGATCAGGGCAGCCATGACGAGCTGCTGGCGCGCGGCGGCATCTATGCCGATCTGTACCGGCTGCAGTTCCAGGACGGCAAGACGCTGGTGGACACCGCCAGCATCGCCGCCCAGGCGCAACAGGTGCCGGAAGGCGCGGCGCACAACGGCAAGGAGCGCTGGTTCCGCCGCTTTGCCCGCAAGGTGTTCGGCTGAACTCCAGCTTTCCTTTTGAACACTGAGGGCAGCGCCCGGCCTGCCGGCCGGGCGGAACAGGCTATTTGCTGTAGGACTTTGCCAGCCTCTCCGGGGCCGCACCGAGGAAATACCGCATCAGCGTCCACAGGTTCCGCCCGCCGCGCCGCAACCAGCCGGCGCGCTGATAACGCGCCGCGCTGGTCAGCGCCGCTGAGGGCAAGGCGGTCAGCCCCGTGAGGCGGCGCACCAGCGCCACATCCTCCATCAGCGGCTGGTCGGGGTAGCCGCCCGCGGCCTCATAGTCTTCGCGGCGGATCAGCAGGCCCTGATCGCCATAGGGCAGCCCGAACAGGCTGGCGCGCAGGTTGGCCCAGCCCGCGACCCAGGCGGGCATCAGCCCGCGCGCCCGGAACCGCAGCCGGAAATAGGCGGGATGCCCCTGCCCCTCCTGCACATGCTGCGCCACCGCTGCGGCCCAGCCCGGCTCCAGGCGGGTGTCGGCATGGATCACCAGCAGCCACTCCCCCCTGGCCGCCGCACAGCCCCGGCGCAGCTGGCCGCCGCGCGACGGCGCGCCGCTGATCCACTCGGCACCTGCGGCCTGAGCGATGGCGCCCGTCTCATCCGTGGAGCCGCCGTCGGTGATGACCAGTTCGCGGATCAGCCCGGCGCCCAGCCCCTCCATCAGATGCTCCAGGCAGGCTGGCAGCTCCTCTGCGGCGTTGAGGGTCGGGATCACGATGCTGACCGGCGCGGGCATGGGGGCTTCCTCTGCGGATTTGCTGTTTTCTTCCGCCCTGCTTCCTATATCACTGGGCCAAGCAGTGAAACGCCCCGAGAGGCACACAGGAGAAAACACATGAGCGACCGCCGTATCCTGCGCCTGAGCGGCAGCGACGCCAAGAGCTTCCTGCAAGGGCTTGTCACCAATAACGTCGACCGGCTGGACGACGGGCTGGTCTATGCCGCGCTGTTGACGCCGCAGGGCAAGTACATCGCGGATTTTTTTCTGGCCGCCGATGGCGATGCGGTGCTGCTGGACGTGGACGCGCCGCTGGCCGAGGGATTGCTGAAGCGGCTGAACATGTACCGGCTGCGCGCCGATGTGCAGGTGGAGATGACGGAGCTGCAGGTGAAGCGCGGCACCGGGGCGGCCCCGGAAGGCGCGCTGGCCGATCCGCGCCACCCGGCGATGGGCTGGCGGCTGTACGGGCTTGAAGGCGGCGATGACGGCAGCGACTGGGGCGCGATCCGGGTGGCCCATTGCATCCCGGAAACCGGGGTCGAGCTGGGGCCGGAGAGCTATATCCTGGAGGCGGGGTTTGAGGCTTTGAACGGGGTGGATTTCCGCAAGGGCTGCTATGTCGGCCAGGAGGTGACCGCGCGGATGAAGCACAAGACCGAGCTGCGCAAGGGCTTCCGCACGGTTGAGGTCGAGGGCGCGGCGCCGGTGGGAACGGAGATCACCGCCGGGGGCAAGCCGGCTGGCACGCTGTTCACCCAGTCGGGCGGCAAGGGCATTGCCTACCTGCGGTTCGACCGCGCCAAGGGGGAGATGCAGGCGGGAGACGCCCGCGTTACCTGGACGCCGTGAACGGGCTGAACCAGACGGTTCTGTCCCTGCTGGGCGCGGAAGTTGCAGGCGCCCGGCCGCTGCATGGCGGCGACCTGTCGGAGGTGCAGCTCCTCTCCTTGAACGATGGCCGCCGGGTGGTGGCCAAGACCGGGCCGCTGGTGGCTGTGGAGGCGGCGATGCTGCGCGCGATCCGGGCCGCGGGCGCGCCTGCGCCTGAGGTGCTGGGCGTTGCCGGTCATGTGCTGCTGATGGAGGCGCTGGAGGAGACCACGGCCGGCGCGGCGGGCTGGCAGGCCTTGGGCGGTGCGCTGCGGCAGCTGCATTCGGTGACAGGCCCGCAGTACGGCTGGGCGGAGGACTATGCCTTTGGCGCCGTCGCGATCCCCAATGCGCCGCTGCCCGATTGGCCGGCGTTCTGGGCGGGCCGCCGGCTGCTGGCTGCCCCGGACGCCCTGCCCCGCGATCTGCGGCTGCGGGTTGAGGCGCTGTGCGCGCGGCTGCCGGAGCTGCTGCCCGCCGCGCCGCCTGCCGCCCTGCTGCATGGCGATTTATGGACGGGAAATGTGCTGTTCAGCGGCGCTGGCGCCTATCTGATCGACCCGGCCTGCTACTGGGGCGACGCCGAGGCGGATCTGGCGATGCTGCATCTGTTCGGCACGCCGCCTGCCGCATTTCACGAAGCTTACGGCGCGCTGGAGCCGGGGCATGAGGCGCGCCGTGCCATCTATCAGCTGTGGCCCGCGCTGGTGCATCTGCGGCTGTTCGGCGCCGGCTACCGGGGAATGGTGGAGGCGCGGCTGGAGGCGCTGGGTGTTTGACAATCCTCTGTTCACATCCTTGCGCTAGGGTCGCAGGCAGAACCTGCGGGTGATGAACGAGAAGGGTGTTTCATGCGACTGATATTCGGGGCCTGCCTGGCTGCGCTGGCGGCCTCCCCCGCGCTGGCGGATTACTGGAATTACAATGACTGGCATACCGCCACAGAGCCGCAGGTGTCGGAACAGGACAGCTATCTGACCTGCCGCGCCTGGACCGGCGGCGATGGCGACCCGGTCCTGGCGCTGGAGGTGTTTTCCGGCGATGCCGGCCCGCCTGCTGCCTATCCGATGGCCCAGGTGCAGGAATATGCGCCGCGCCATTACCCGACCATGATGCAGCAGGGCGGCACGGTGGATTTCATCTTTGACTTCGACCGGACGTTTTCCATCGCGGCAGGCATCAATTCAAGGATCACCGAGGAAGGTCTGGCGGAGGCCGAAAGCGTGCTGAAGTTTGAGGACCATTTGCCGATGCTGCAAGCGATGAAGCAGGGCCGCTGGGTGGAGATCTGGGCGGGGAACGACATGGTTTACGAAGCCTCGCTCAGCGGGTTCACCGCCGCCTATGGCAAGATGATGGATGAATGCGGCTTCAGCCTGGCGCTGCCTGCGGGGTGATCCGCCTGCCGGCGGATGACGGTGCAAAAGGTTTCTGAAAGCGTCTGCCAAGGGGTTTCAGAAACGTCCTTGGCGCCGCGCGGAAACGGAAAAAGCCGCCCCCGAGGGAGGGCGGCTTTCTCACGTCCGGAACGCGGCCTGGATCAGGCGCGCTCGGAATACTCCATGGTCTCGGTGTTGACCACGATCATCTCGTCCTGGCCGACGAACGGCGGCACCATCACCTTGACGCCATTGTCGAGGATCGCGGGCTTGAAGGAGTTTGCCGCGGTCTGGCCTTTGACGACCGGCTCGGTCTCGACGATCTTGCAGGTGACTTTCTGCGGCAGGGTCGCGTTCAGCGCCTCGGATTCGTGGAATTCCACCACGATGGTCATGCCGTCCTGCAGGAACGGGCGGCGGTCGCCCAGCAGCTCTGCCGGCAGTTCGATCTGCTCGTAGGTTTCGGCGTCCATGAACACCAGCATGCCGTCGCTCTCATAGAGGAACTGCTGGTCTTTCTGCTCCAGACGCACCTTCTCGACCTTATCGGCGGAGCGGAATCGCTCGTTCAGTTTGGAGCCGTTGCGCAGGTTGCGCATCTCGACCTGAGCAAAGGCGCCGCCCTTGCCGGGTTTGACGTGATCGACCTTCACCGCTGCCCAAAGGCCGCCATTATGTTCCAGGACGTTACCGGGGCGGATTTCATTGCCGTTGATCTTGGGCATGGAAAAATGCCTTTCAGATGGTTGATGAATTCTTACCAGCCCCTATATCTGGCGGGCTTGGCGCTGGCAAGACAAGGATATGGTGTGGATTCGGTGAAAAAGGTATGCGCAATTTGCATGAAAGCTATGCATCTGTGCCCTATCCGAATCGTCACAATTCCGCCATAAGCAGCGCTACGCCGCAAATTGCAATAGCAAGAACAACAAGGGATACGAGATGCGAGATTTCGTAGACGGCACCGCTTATAACAACGAGCAAGGCAACCGCGCCCGCAAACTGTTTGCTGCCGTGGTCCTGGCCGCATTGGATGATGCCATCGCCGACGACAAGAAATACGGCAATGGCCCGGAACAAATCGCCCGCTGGGCGCGCTCGCGCGATGGCCGCGAAGTGCTGTCCTGCGCCGGAATCGACCCCAACGAACGGGTGGTCGAAGGCCTGATGGACTTCGTAGGCCGCGGGGTCCGGACCTCGGTCGCGCTGTCGCGCGAGGAAAGCGAACGCCGCAACGCTGCGCAGGCTGAAGCCGCCTAAAGGTTTCTGCCTGCAGTTTTGAAAAGCGCGCCCTTAGCGGGCGCGTTTTTCTTTTGCCTGTACGCATTTCCCCGGCGTCAACCGGTCGCCCCCGGACAGCGTGCCGACGGTTCCGGCGCAGCCGTTATGGACGGCGGCGTCTAACCTGCTATGCAGGCCCGTGACATACGGGGTGCAGGCAGGGAGCTGGCAGCAAGATGACACGGGCGCGTTCGATCATGATCCAGGGCACCGGCAGCAATGTCGGCAAGTCTTTGCTGGTGGCGGGGCTGGCGCGCGCCTATGTGCGGCGCGGGCTGAAGGTGGCGCCGTTCAAGCCGCAGAACATGTCCAACAACGCCGCGGTGACGCCCGAGGGCGGCGAGATCGGCCGTGCGCAGGCGCTTCAGGCGCGTGCTGCCATGCGTCCGCCGCATACCGACATGAACCCGGTGCTGCTGAAGCCCGAGACCGATACCGGCGCCCAGCTGATCGTGCAGGGCAAGCGCCGCGGCAGCCAGGGTGCCGGATCCTTCATGCGGGACAAATCGGGCCTTCTGGAAGCGGCGCTGGAGAGCTACCGGCGGCTGGCGGCGGATGCGGATCTGGTGCTGATCGAGGGTGCGGGCTCCCCTGCCGAGACCAACCTGCGCAAGAACGACATTGCCAATATGGGCTTTGCCTGCGCGGCAGAGGCGCCGGTGGTGATCGCCGGCGACATCCACCGCGGCGGGGTGATTGCGCAGATCGTCGGCACCCATGCGGTGCTTGAACGCCAGGACCTGGAGCGGGTCGCGGGGTTCCTGGTGAACCGGTTCCGCGGCGACCTGAGCCTGTTTGACGGCGGCCGGGACGATATCGCCGCGCGCACCGGCTGGCCCAGCTTGGGCGTGGTGCCGTGGTTCTGGGATGCCTGGAAACTGCCGGCCGAGGACATGATGGACATCGCCTCGCACAAGGGCGGCGCGTGCAAGGTGGTGGTGCCGCAGCTGGAGCGGATGGCGAATTTCGACGATCTGGACCCGCTCGCGGCGGAGCCTGCGGTGACGGTGGAAATCGTGCCGCCGGGGCGCGCCCTGCCCGGCGATGCGGATCTGGTGATCCTGCCCGGCAGCAAATCGACCATTGGCGACCTGAATTACATGCGCGCGCAGGGCTGGGACATCGACATCCTGGCGCACCGCCGCCGCGGCGGCCATGTGCTGGGCTTGTGCGGCGGCTACCAGATGCTGGGCAAGACCATCGACGACCCCGAGGGCGTCGACGGGCGGCCCGGCAAGGTGGAGGGCCTCGGCCTCCTGGACGTGCATACGGTGATGGCAGGCGAAAAGCGGGTGACGCTGACCGAGGCGGTGACCCGTGACGGCAACCTGGCTGTAAGCGGTTACGAGATCCACATGGGCCGCACCACCGGCGCCGATTGCGCCCGCGCCTGGCTCAGCATCGGCGGGCGTCCCGAAGGCGCGGCCTCTGCCGACGGGCGCGTCAAAGGCTCCTACCTGCACGGGCTGTTTTCCTCGGATCCCTTCCGCGCCAGCGTGCTGGGGGCCTTGGGGCATGACAGCCAGGCGGGGTATGAGGACGGTGTCGAGGAGACGCTGGACGCGCTGGCCGCTCATCTGGAGCGCTACATGGATCTGGACCAGCTGCTGGCGCTGGCGCAGCCCGTCAAACTCTGACCCCGCCGGTTGCGGCGGCGCTCCCGCCCTTGCCGGTATGTTCTGACACGCCGAACGGAAAAGGCACGCCCTTGGCGTGCCTTGCTGGAACCGCGCCCGGGCCGCGGACTGCCCGGTGCCTATCAGCCTGCCCGGTGCCGTTAAACCTTAGAGCAGATCATGCGCGGCCAGCGCCCGGTGGATTTCGCGCCGGACCAGCTTGCGCACATTGCGAGTGATGCGCTCGCCCAGGGGGCCCTGAAGCTCTTCGCGCACGATGCTGGCAACCAGATCGCGCAGGGCGTCTTCGTCGAGATAGCTGTCGCCAGCCTCCGCCAGCGCATCCATGGCAGCGCCGGTGAAGGCGGCCTGGATGACCGGCTCCGCCGCGCTGTCAGTGTCCGCGGTGCCCGCTGGGTCCCCGGCGGTCTCCAGGATCTCCTCCGCAGGGCTGGAATCAGCACCAAAGTCCGCCTGATCGGTGCTGCGGACAGGTGCCGGCTCATCGCGCCATTCGATGGTATCGACCAGGGTAGCGGCAAAGGGGGCTTCGGTCTTGCTGTCAGGCTCCCACTGCTGCTGCGCCTGATCCCGCGCGCCGGAGATGCGGGCCTCCAGCTCGGCGATCTTGCGCACCACCGAGGCGGCGCGGGCGCCGGCTGTGCCGCCCGCCAGATCGTCCGCCAGCCCCCCGGCCGGGGTGTCCTGCGGCGGCGTGCCGGATGCGGCCGAAAACAGCGTGGCATCGGGGTCGGCCCAGGGCGCCTGCGCGGCAACGCCGCCGGGTTGCGCAGGCTCTGCTTCGGCCTCCGGTTCGCTTTGCTGCGCGGGGCGCAGGATAACCGGGCCGGATGCGGCACCGGAGCGCGCGTCGCGGTGGCGAAAGGCAAAAGAGGCGTCCGCTGCGGTTCCGTCTGCCGCATATCCCGTGCGGTCAGCGTCCTGCCCAGGCTCAGCGTCCTGTGCCGGGCGGGCCGCGGCGGCGGCGTCCGGCGCGGGCGCCTCATCTCTCGGCGGCGTGCCGCCCGCGGTGTCCGCGCGAACGGCCGTTTCCGGGCTGCGGGTTTGCGGATCCTTCACCCGCAGCGCAGGTGTCAGCACCAGACGGGCCGCTGGTTCCGGTGCCGCGGGCTGGCCGCGGCTGTCTTCGCTCACCAGGCGGCGGATCGAGGACAATACATCTTCAATCTCAGCATGGGTAACTGGGTCGGACATTTTATAAACCACTCTTGCCTCTTGCCGGAAAGTGTAGCCGCCTTCCTGCCACCGCACAACAGATAGGATGAATTATCAGTTACGCCCCAAGGCCTTGAGCACCCGGTCCAGATCCTTGCCGCGCTTGCTGCGGTGGGCGGGGGCGTCCTTGACCAGATTGTAGTAAAGCGTCGGGTCGTAAATCTCCACCGCGAGGCCCAGGTGCTCGGCGGTCAGCAGGCCCTGCGCCTGCAGCAACTGATAGGCCGCAATCGCCTGGTTGGCGCGGGCGTTCACCTGCTCGGTCTGGGCGTCGAGGTATTCCTGCTCTGCCTGCAGCACGTCGAGGGTGGTGCGGGCGCCCAGGGTGGCCTCCTCGCGGATGCCGTCAAAGGCGACCTTGGAGGCGCGCACCCGCTCGCCCGAGGAGACCAGGCTGGCGCGCGCGGTTTCGACGTTGAAGTAGGCTTCGCTCACCGCCTGCCGGACGGCGCGCTGGGTGTTGATCAGCACACCGCGCTCTGCGTCGGCGTTAGCAATGGCCCGGCGCCGGACGGCGGCATTGCGGCCGCCGGCGTAAAGATCCTGCGACATGGTGATGCCGATGCTGGAAGAATTCGCGGCCCCCAGCCCGTCCTGCACGTCCTGGCTGACCCCGGCGTTGGCCCGCAGGCTCACGGTCGGCCCCAGGCCCGCGGTTGCAGACGCAACCTGATGCTCCCGCGCCTTGACCACGTGCTGCTGCGACAGCAGATCCGGCTGGTTCCTGAGCGCGACGGTATGCGCGCCGTCGAGAGACACCTGCTGGCGCGGCAAGGCCGGCTGGCCGGCAATGGCGCCCGGCGCCCGGCCCACAACCTGCTGGTAGGTCGCCTTGGCGGTCAGCAAGGTGCCCTCGGCATCCGTCAGGTTCGCCCGTGCGGCGGCAACGCGGCTTTCGGCCAGCGCCACATCCGTGCGGGTGACCTCGCCCACTTCGAAGCGGTCCTGGGCGGCCTTCAGCTCTTCCTGCAGCAGCCGCAGGTTGTTGCGGCGCAGGGACACGTTTTCCTGCGACTGGAGGACGCCGACATAGGCCTGCACCGCCTGGAACAGCACCGTTTGCTCCACGCTCAGCAGGGCCTGACGGGTGGCCAGAACGATTTCCTGAGCCGCCAGCCGGTCCAGGCGGCTGGCGCCGCCATCGAACAGCAGCTGGGTCAGCTCCAGCTGGGTGGAGAGGGTGTTGCGGGTCTCGTTGAAGTTGCCCTCGTTATAGGAGTTGGCCGCGTTCACCGTCCACTGGACCAGCGGGCGCAGCCGGGACAGCGCGATTGCGACGTCTTCGTCCGCGGCCCGCAGCAGCGCCCGGTTCTGCTCCAGCAGACCGCTGGTCTTATAAGCGCTGATCATGGCGTCGGACAGGTTGTCCGCCGCCGCCTGAAGCGGCATCAGCGCCGTGGCGGCCACGCCGCCGGCGAACACAAAAGCCTTAAACACACTCGCCGGGAATTTCATTCGCATTGCCTGCCTTTTGTTCTGCCGCGCCGCCAGCCGCGGTGAGTTGTCCCTCTTCAGGCGCCAGCGTCACCGGCGCCCGGCCTCTCCCCTGTGGCGGCGGCCCCGCCCCGTCAGCCGCCGTGTCCGACCGGTGCGGTCAGAGCGCAAATTCGCGCGCAGCAGCAAAGCCCGGCAGCACCGGCGCAGCGGCGTTGAAGTCGAACCGCCAGGAAATCCCGCGGCCGCTCTTGTAGCCGATCTTCACCTCGCCGAGAGCGCCGGTCATCATCAGCGCCGCGATCCGGCCGCCGTCCTTGAGCTGCGCCAGCAGCGGCGCGGGCAGCTCCTCTGCCCCGCCCTGCACCAGGATCACGTCGTAAGGGCCGTGTTCGGCCGCGCCTTCCGCCAGCGGGCCGGTGTGAACGATCGCATTGTCGGCGCCGGTCTCGGACAGCAGCGCCTGGGCGTCTTCGGCCAGATCCTCGTCTTCCTCGACGCCGATCACCATCTGCGCCACGCGCGCCGCAACCGCGGTGGAATAACCCAGCCCGCAGCCCACATCGAGCACCAGCTCGTCATTCTGGATGTCCAGCGCATCCAGAATCTTGGCCAGGGTGCGCGGCTCCAGCAGCACCCGGCTGCCGCCGAGGCTCACGTTCTGGTCGGCATAGGCCGCTTCGCGCTGCGCGGCGGGCACGAACTGCTCGCGCGGGACGGCCAGCATGGCTTCGATGATCGGGTATTTGGTGACATCCGACGGGCGGACCTGGGTGTCCACCATCATACGGCGGCGTTCGGCGAAATCAGGCATTTGCTAAACTCATGTGTTCAGTCTGTTGCATCAGGTTGTGGCACATCCCGGCAGGCACGGCAACGGGGCCTTTGGCGCGAAAGCCGCAACTGGTGCAGCGCTGCCGCGGCGCGCCGCCGCCGGGCCGGGCGCAAACGGCAGCAGCCAGCGGGCCGGGCGGCCGCTGGCTGTGGTAAACTAAGGGGTTCCGGCGGCTGCGGGCGGCCCGCACCCCGCCCCGGCTAAAGGGCGCAGCTTTTGCAGAACGGCGAGGCCGGGCGCTGGTCCAGCCAGTCGTCGGCGATATCGTCGCCGCAGATCTGGCAGAAGCCGTATGACCCCTCGCGCAGGCGGGCGAGTGCCGCGTCGATGCGGCGCAGCTCGTCCAGGCTGGCCTTGGGCGGCACCGCGACGGCGGGGGCCCGCTGCAGACGCGGCGCGGCATAGGCCGCGGCCGCCCCGGCCTCTAGCCCGGTTTGTGACAGAATCCCTGCCAGCTCCATCCGGCGAACCTCAAGTGTTTGTTTTCTGGCGGAAAAGTTCATAGTCCATACCCTCCAGCTCAATTTTCGCGCAACGTGCCGTGAGGTCAAAGCCATGGCCTTGATCCAGATCAAAATACTCGCGATTTCGAAGGATTGCACTACCCTATAAGTTGCAAATTTTTGGTAAACCCGCAGAACGGGGGCGCAGGCTCAGCCTGCCTCCTCCGCGGCGCAGATCTTGCACAGCGGCGCGGCGGGCAGCAGGTCCAGGCGCGCGTCGGAGATCCTCTCGCCGCAGGAGGCGCAGATGCCGTAGGTGCCCGCCTTGATCCGGGCCAGCGCCGCATCGATCCGGCGCAGCTCGTCCAGTTCCGCCTTGCCGAGGCTTTCCAGCACCTCGTCGCCCTGCCGCTCGGAGGCGCGGTCCTCCCAGTCCTTGGGCATCGGTGCGTCCAGCGTGTGCTCAACCTCGCTCAGATGCCCGGTCAGTTCAGCCCGGCGCGCCTCAAGCGCCTGTTTGCGGGTGGAAAGATCCATTGTGTCTGCCTCCTGTTTTGACCTGCGCAGCGTAGCCCGGTGCCGGGCGCGCGGCCTTGACCTGGCTCAACCGCGCGGCGTCAAATCCGCTGGCCTGCGGCGGGGCGGCTTGCTAGACATTTGCCGACGGGTTTGAGCAGAGATGAGGAGCCTTCGACGATGATCCGGATTTTCACATGTGCGCTGATGCTGCTGGGCCTGGCGGCCTGCGAGACCACCAAGGGCGCGGGGCGCGACATTTCCAAGGCCGGCCAGGCGATCAGCGGCGCCGCGCAGGACGTGCAGGACAGCTTCTGAGCCGCCCTGCCCTTCCACCAGTTCAGAGACTGCGCAAGACGCCCGGCCCGCCGCCGGGCGTTTTCTGTTGCGGGCTATTCGATCCCCAGCATCGCCTTGGCTTCGGCCAGGGTCTCGACCGAGGCGTCATGCTCTCCCGCGTCATGCTGGGCCTGGCCCTCGTCGCGCAGTTCCTGGACGGTTGCCAGATCTTCTTCCGACAGGTCGGTCCCGGCGGCCAGTGCCGCGTCGATGGCGGCAATGTCGGCGGGGCATTGAGCGGCCAGCACCGGCGACGCCAGCAGAGCGATCACGGCGGCCAAAGTCAGGTGTTTCATGGTGTTATCCTCCCCAGGTGAACGGGGTGGAGGATAGCATGGAACGGGGGCGGTTTCAGTCGGAGAGTTGCGGGGCGGCGGCGGATGGGCGGAGAGTGGCGCATGGGGGGCGGCTGTAGAAAGCGGCAGGCAGGATTGCCCGCTCTGCGGGGAGTGAGGGAGGCCTTAAGAACGGCATTTCCTTCAACCTACTAACCAATTGCTTTATACATCAGAACATTAAAAATGCTTTCGACAGAGACGCTCGCGAACAGAATAAACAGCAGACCCAATAAAACAAAAACGAAAAGCACCCCCCCTAGCCAACGAAAGAAAATATTGATGTTCTGGGTGAACTTGTCGCTCCCTCGAAAACCTCGAACATAACGCCCCAATAACAAGTGTAGAATCCTACCCGGGAGAAGACGATCATCATTCAGTACTTTCGCCGGCCCGAGAAAAATTACTACTTTCCGATAACCCTCAGCGAGCAACTGTGCAATCCGAACCCATAAGCCGGCAAGGCACCAGCCAAGACATGGACGACTCTTACTACACGAGCGACGCCCCGCTTCAACTGGCTCACCTACTGCCTCAGTATTACCTCCACCATCCTCGTCCATTTTTGCTTGAGCGTTCTTTGCTTGAGCGTTCTTTGCTTGAGCGATCCTTTTTTCCTCCATCTCGAAATACGACTGACACATCAAGGCAAAGCGTATGTAAATTCGCCAGACAGAAAAATAAGTAAAATAGATCGATAAAACTACTGTTACAATTAGGGAAAAACTAGCCAAGTTCCGAACCCAAGAACTGACAGTGTAAAAATAAGAGTCACCGCTGCAAATGATTTGACCACCCTGTGATCCACCCCACGAACTAAGATCCGAAGCCACTCCCCCTTTCTTAAAGTTGCTGCAGATTGCTTTAGAGAAATAATCAAATGTCGGATCTCCAACTTCAGAAAAGCAAAACGCGCACAACAGGATCACCACCCCCAGCAAGCACCAAGCCGGAATAGAGTAGAACAGTGTCATCACTACAGAAATTCTAAGCGAAACTGTTTTTCCACCCTTGTTTGATATAAAAGCAAACCCCGCGTTCTCGTTTGGATATCTGCTCTCGATAGCAGTGACGCTACGCAAGGCATTTTCGATCAACTCTTGAAAGATGAAGTCAAAAAAGGAAATCACCACAATGCCGCAAAAGGCGGCCACTGTTACAGCCAACAGCGAAACAATGTAAAAGTCTAATGAGGACAGTACTGACGGCTCACCAACGCCCCCAACGATAAAGTTAATCGCAGTGTAGTATCCTGCCACAATCGAGGCGAACAGAAACCTATAGTTGAATGAAAACTTGTTGAGGTCAGTAACACGCTTCAAAGCCTGATCATACGAAAACTGCTCAAAAGTATCTGGGTCGCCCATCACACTTCTCCCCCACCCTGCGCACATAGTAAAACTGCTTTCCCACCCATTGTCCATTCAACCATTTGCAGCATGGAAATTCAACCACTCACCCTATCCTTTGAGTTTGTTTCCAGTGGACAACGGGCGCTTCGAATTTGCTAAGTCAATTGACTTATTCAGTGCATCTTCACGACCAAAAGGAAGTCCACCCGTGGGGGCGGATCGGGCGCTGCCCGGCCTCTCGGCCGGGCGAGGCTTTGGATAGGCCGGAAACAGAAAACGGGGCCGAAGCCCCGTCTTGCAACTGTTTGATTGGTCGGCGTTTCCGCCGCAGAACGCCGGGGTGCGGGCACGCAGTTGGCCGCGGCAACCGCTTTCGTCCGCGCTCCCTCGGAAATGGACAGCCTCAGCTGTCCATTTTGAGGGCGGAAATAAACGCCTCCTGCGGAATATCCACCTTGCCGAACTGGCGCATCTTCTTCTTGCCCGCTTTCTGCTTGTCCAGCAGTTTGCGCTTCCGGGTGGCGTCGCCGCCGTAGCATTTGGCGGTCACGTCCTTGCGGAGCGCCGAGAGGGTCTCGCGGGCGATCACCTTGCCGCCGATGGCGGCCTGGATCGGGATCTTGAACATGTGGCGCGGGATCAGCTCCTTGAGCTTCTCGCACATCGCCCGGCCGCGCATCTCTGCCCGGTCGCGGTGGACCATGGTGGAGAGCGCATCGACCGGCTCGTCATTCACCAGGATCGACATTTTCACCAGGTTGTCCTGGCGGTAGCCGATCATCTGATAGTCGAAGGAGGCATAGCCCTTGGTCACCGATTTCAGGCGGTCGTAGAAGTCGAACACCACCTCGTTCAGCGGCAGGTCATAGACCACCATCGCGCGGGAGCCGGCATAGGAGAGGTCCATCTGGATGCCGCGGCGGTCCTGGCAGAGCTTCAGCACGTCGCCGAGGTATTCATCCGGAACAAGGATCGTCGCCTTGATGCGCGGCTCCTCCATGTGGTCGACCTTGGAGAGATCGGGCATGTCGGCGGGGTTGTGCAGCTCGATCTGCTCGCCGTCCTTCATGAAGACGTGGTAGATCACGCTGGGCGCGGTGGTGATCAGCTCGATATCGTATTCGCGCTCGATCCGGTCGCGGATCACCTCCAGGTGCAACAGGCCCAGGAAGCCGCAGCGGAAGCCGAAGCCCAGCGCGGCGGAGGTTTCCATCTCGAAGGAGAAGGACGCGTCATTCAGCGCCAGCTTGTCGATGGCGTCGCGCAGGTCCTCGAATTCGGCCGAGTCGACCGGGAACAGGCCGCAGAACACCACCGGCTGCGCGGGTTTGAAGCCCGGCAGCGCCTTTTCGGCGCCGTTCCGGTCGTTGGTGATGGTGTCGCCGACGCGGGTGTCGCGCACCTGCTTGATCGAGGCGGTGAGGAAGCCGATCTCGCCCGGCCCCAGTTCGTCCACCGCCTGCATGGCGGGGCGGAAGACGCCGATGCGGTCGACGTGGTGCAGGGTGCCGTTCGACATGAACTTGACCCGCATGCCCTTCTTCAGGACGCCGTCCATGATGCGGACCAGGACGATCACGCCGAGGTAGCTGTCGTACCAGGAGTCCACCAGCATCGCCTTGAGCGGCGCGTCGCGGGTGCCCTTGGGCGCGGGCAGGTGCTGGACGATCGCCTCCAGCGTTTCGCGGATGCCCTGGCCGGTCTTGGCCGAGACCTGGATGGCGCCGGAGGCGTCGATACCGATCACATCCTCGATCTGCTCCGCCACCCGGTCGCAGTCGGAGGCCGGCAGGTCGATCTTGTTCAGCACCGGCACGATCTCATGATCGGCTTCGATGGCCTGATAGACGTTGGCGAGCGTCTGCGCCTCCACCCCTTGCGTCGAGTCCACGACCAGCAGCGAGCCCTCAACCGCGCGCATGGAGCGGGAGACCTCATAGGCAAAGTCGACGTGGCCGGGGGTGTCGATCAGGTTCAGCACATAGGTCTCGCCGTTCTGCGCGGTGTAGTCGATGCGCACGGTGTTGGCCTTGATGGTGATCCCGCGCTCGCGCTCGATGTCCATGGCGTCGAGCAGCTGTTCCTTCATGTCGCGGTCCTTCACCGTTCCGGTCTCCTGGATGAGCCGGTCAGCGAGGGTGGATTTGCCATGGTCGATATGGGCGACGATGGAGAAATTGCGGATGTGAGCGAGGTCAGTCATGCTCAGGCATATGATTTGGATTCGGGGTTTGGTCAAGGAGAATTGAGTGGGCAATCAAGCGTCACTGAATGAGGCAGCAGACCGTGCTTTGGACCTCCCTGACTGGCACTGAAGGCACGTTGCCGCACGCACTTTTGTAAGGGCCATGCCTTGCATCTTCTGGCTGCCCGAACGGGCAAAAGCGAGTGTGCCGCCAATCACACGCAAGCATTTGCTCAACTTGTACCGGGCAGGTCTGGACCGGCCCCGTTTTGGCACCCGCCCTTGGACCGGGCGCTGCCCTCCGATTTGCGGCACCACCCTTGGCCTCTGCGCCCGCCGCCATGCGCCCGAACCCCTCAAATTCTCCCGGTTCCCTGCACGCCCGGCCAAAATGCGCTATACTCCATGCCTACCGCGAGACGCGCGCCCCGCTGACGGGTGATAACCACAGCAAAGGAGGACGACCCGCATGGATGCAATCAAAGCCGCTGAGTATGCCCGCGCGCTCTACAGCGCGCATGGCGACAAGGCCGAGGCCGAAGCCGCGCAGAAAATGCGCGAATGCGAAGAAGCCGGCAAGGACGCCGAGGCCGCAGACTGGAAAGCCGTGCGCCAGGCCGTGCGCGCCATGCGCGGGCCGAACCAGACCTGAGCGCCAGACCGCTGGAGCGCCGCACGCCGCAGCGCTCCAGCGCCTTTGAAACACCCCGTTCACCACGATTGAAACGCGCCCCGGCTTGCGCCATACTGCGGTCCATTCCCGCGGGCATCAGACCCGCTTGCCAAGAACCGGGGCATGAGCAGATGAAACCTTTCCTGACAGCCGCGCTTTGCGCAGGATTGCTTGCAGCACTGGCGCCCGCAGGCGTCTCGGCCGGCGCCATTGAGCGCGCCTGCCGCCAGTCGGACCGCACCGCCGCGACGCCGTCCTTGTGCAGCTGCATCCAGAATGTGGCCAACCGCAGCCTGACGCGCGCGGAGCGCAAGACCGTCTCCAAGTGGTTTGCCGACCCGCACAAGGCCCAGGTCGTGCGCCAGTCCAGCAACCGCAATGACGAGCGGCTGTGGCAGCGCTACAAGGCCTTTGGCGACCACGCGGCGCGCAGCTGCGGCTGAGCCGCACCGCAGGCCCGGCCCGTGCAAAGGCGTCCCGCGGGGGCGCCTTTTTTCGCTGTTTTGATGCATTTTCGCTGCGGCATTTTCGCAGCGCCCAGGGGCCTCGGCCCCGCCCCTCTTGACCGCACTGCCCCAAAACCGGAAACAACGGCGCAAGGTATTGGAGCAGTTCAGATGTTGATCAAAGGTGTTACCCTGCGCGGGCTGGAAGTGTTCGAGGCCCTGGCCAAGACCGGCTCGGTGGCGCAGGCGGCTGAGCTGACCGGCCTGAGCCAGCCCGCCGTCAGCCAGCAGATGCGCAATCTGGAAAAGGCGCTGGACAGCGAACTGATCGACCACGGCCGCCGCCCGATGGTGCTGACGGCGGCGGGGCGCAGCTTCCTGTCGCGGACCGAGGCGGTGCTGGGCGAGCTGCGGCTGGCGCAGAGCGAGCTGACGGTGATGGACCTGACCCACTTGCAGGCGCTGTCGATCGGGCTGATCGACGATTTCGACAATGACCTGACGCCGCGGCTGGCCACCATCCTGGCCGACAGCCTGACCCAATGCCGGTTCAAGATGATCACCGCCTCCAGCCATGACATCATCCGCGCGCTGGAGGCGCGCGAGCTGCACATCGCCGTCGCCGCCACCGCCGGGGGCTTGCACGAGGGGCTGGTGGAATATCCGCTGGTGCGCGATCCCTTCATCCTGGTGGCCCCGCGCGGCGCGGTCTCGGATGCGGCGCAGGCGGCAGAGCAGCTGAGCGGCCTGCCCTTCCTGCGCTATGCCCGCGAGCAGCTGATCTCGCAGCAGATCGAAGCGCTGCTGAGCCGCCAGAAGCTGGAGTTCGAGGACCGGTTCGAGGTCGGCTCGCATCTGGCGCTGATGGCGATGGTGGCGCGGCGGATCGGATGGGCAATCACCACGCCGCTGGGCTTCATGCGCGCGGGGCGCTTCCACGACCAGATCGACGCCTTCCCGCTGCCTTTTGGCGAGATGTCGCGGACGATCTCGCTGTTCACTGCCGCCGACTGGGCCGACCGGGTGCCGCGCGATGTGGCCGAGACCGTGCGCCGCCTGGTGCAAAGCAAGATGATCGACCCCGCGGTGCAGCAGCTGCCGTTCCTGGCAGGCGGCTTCCGGGTGATTGCGGAGTAATCAGAGCGCCGCCTTGAGCCCCCTGGCGGCCTGTTCGATCAGGTCCAGGCAGCCGCCGAAATCCCGGGTGTAATAGGGGTCCGGCACATGGTCCGCGCCGCTTTCCGGCGCGTAGTCCGTGAACAGGCGCACCGGGGTCTCGTTGCCTGCGGGGCGCAGCGCCTCGATATTCTCCAGGTTGCTGGCATCCATGGCGATGATCAGATCGAAGCTGTCGAAATCAGCGCGCCGGAACTGCCGCGCGCGCAGGTCCGAGATATCCAGCCCCCGCGCCCGCGCCGCCGCCTGCATCGGGCCGTAGGGCGGCTCTCCCACGTGATAGGAAGCGGTGCCTGCGCTGTCGGTCTCGGCCTCGGGGCAGAGCGCCCGGAACACGCCCTCGGCGGCCGGGGAACGGCAGATGTTTCCTAGGCAGACGAACAGAATACGGGTAGGCATGGGCAAACGGCTCCTTTGGACGGGAGCAGTGATAGGGGGTTTCAGGGCAATGGAAAAGAGCGCGAAGATCGTCATTCTGACCGGCGCCGGGATTTCCGCCGAAAGCGGGCTGGGCACATTCCGCGACGAGGGCGGCCTCTGGGCGCAGCACCGGATCGAGGATGTGGCAACGCCGGAAGGCTTCGCGCGCAACCCGGATCTGGTGCATGGCTTCTATAATGCGCGGCGGGCGCAGGCAGCAGGGGCAGACCCCAACCCGGCGCATCGGGCGCTGGCGCGGCTGCAAGCGGAGCACACGGGCGAGGTGGTGATTGTCACCCAGAATGTCGACGCCCTGCATGAAGCGGGCGGCGCCGCGCAGGTGCTGCATATGCACGGCACGCTGGCAGGCGCGCTGTGCGCGGCCTGCAACCACCGCTGGGCCGCGCCGCTGGAGATGCAGACCGGCCAGCCCTGCCCCGCCTGCGCCGCGCCTGCCGGGCGGCCCGATGTGGTCTGGTTCGGCGAGATGCCGTATTTCATGGAGGAGATCTATGCCCATCTGGCGGAGGCGGATCTGTTCGCCGCCATCGGCACCTCCGGCGAAGTTTACCCCGCCGCGGCCTTTGTCGATGAGGCGCATCTGGCGGGTGCGCATACGGTGGAGCTGAACCTCGCGCCGTCGGCCGCTGCCTCCCGCTTTGCTGAGCGCCGCTTCGGCCCGGCCAGCGAAACCGTGCCCGCCTGGGTGGCGGAGCTGCTGGGCCGGCCATAAGCGGCAAAAAGCCCGCCGCAAGGGCGGGCTTTGGGCGCGAAGGAGGGCTGCGGCGCAGCCTGACGCCGCGCCCGCCCTGCCCTGCGGGCCTTAGTTGGTGCTGGTGGAGTGGTCCATGTTTCCGTGGGCCCCGTCCTGGCGCTCCAGATCAACCGGCACGTCAATTTCGACCTCGCCGGCCTTCTCGAACACCAGCGTGACCTTGACCACGTCGCCGTGGTTCAGCGCCTGCTTCAGGCCCATGAACATGATGTGGTCGCCGCCGCGCTGCAGCATATGGGTCGCGCCTGCGGGCACGGCAAAGCCTTCCTCCACATGCATCATCTTCATGACGCCGTCATCGCCCTCCTTGTGGGTGTGCAGCTGCACCTTGGCGGCCACGTCCGAGCGCACATCAATGAGCTGGTCATCGGCTTCGCCCTTGTTCATGATTTCCATGAAGGCGGCACCGGCCTTGGCAGCCGGCGAGGACACCCGCGCGTACTGGCCGTGCACCATGATCATGGCATCGCCCGCAAAGGCGGAGGTGGCAAAGGCAGCAGCAGCCGCGGCTGCAAAGACAACAGACTTCAGGGACATATCCTGTCTCCTCCTGGTAGGTATTCGGTATTGAAATTGGTGGTGTGCTTGGCCGGTCAGGCGATGGCCGGCGGCGCGCGGGCGGTGGCGCGCAGGATCTGCTGAACGGAGGCTGGCACCGCCTGCCGGCCCGCCGTCACCGTGCCGCAAACCTCAACCGGCAGCACCAGCCCCGGAGGCTGCATCACCGCGTCCAGCACATGCACCACGCAATCGGGGCAATGGTGCGGCGGCTTTACCGGCTGGCCCTCGCTGTCCACATAGATGGTGACCGGGCCGGTGCCGGTGCAGATCACCATCTGGCCGGCGGCATCGCGCTCCCCCTGCCGGGCGGCGGCGCTGTGGGCGGTCAGGGTGACCGTCAGGGCCAGGAACAGGCCAAGGGATATGCGCAAGGCACGGATCATCACCGCAAGATATGCCCCCGCGGCGCGGCCCCCGCAAGGCGCAACCCTGCGGCAGATTGCGCAAACGCAAACACCGCGCAAGGGTGCCCCTGCGCGGTGTGCGTAATCCGATCCGGTGAAGGGATCAGGCCAGGAAATTAAGCCTGAGCGGCTTGTGCCTTGGCGATCTCTTTCTTCACTTTCAGCGCGTTTGCCGACAGCTCTTCGTCCTTGGCTTTGGCCAGGAACGCGTCCAGGCCGCCGCGGTGGTCGACCGAGCGCAGGGCGGCTGCGGAGATGCGCAGCTTGACGCCGCGGCCCAGAACTTCGGACTGCAGGGTCACGTCGTTCAGGTTGGGCAGAAAGCGGCGCTTGGTTTTGTTGTTGGCGTGGCTGACATTGTTGCCAGTCATCGGGCCTTTTCCGGTCAGTTCGCAACGGCGCGACATATCTTCATCCTTCGTTTCTGGAGGCGCTGGCAGTCCGGCGCCAAATCACAAGGGGCGCGGCCATTGGCTGCGCCCGAAAACTGGTCCGCTGCTCTTACGCTCAACCGGCAACAGCGTCAAGTGATTCAACTCAGCTTTCTTACCGGGCTTACTGCACCCGTTCACGGCCCGCCGCAAGCCCCTGCGGCCGCCCTTTTCACCCCGGCAGCCGGGGTCAGGCAGCGCCGAGCGCCTGCAGCATGATCCGCGCCGCCTCGCCTGGGCTTTTGCCGCCGCTCGCCACGGTCGCAGCCAGTTCCGCCATCTGCGCCTTGGCCTCCGGCGTCTCCAGCCGCGCCAGGAGCGCCTGGCGCACCTCCTGATCGAACCAGTAACAGGCCTGATCGGCGCGGCGGCGCTCCCAGTGGCCGTTTTCCCTGCGCCAGGCGGCCAGCGCCTGCATCTCCTCCCAGGCCTTGTCCAGCCCGTGTTCCTCCACCGCGGACACCATCAGCGCCTTGGGGAAGCCTTCGGGATCCTGCGGGCGCTTGCGCAAGAGGCGCAGGGCGCCGGCGTAATCGGCGCAGGTGCGGGTGGCGACGGGTTTCAGCGGCCCGTCGGCCTTGTTCACCAGGATGAGATCGGCCATTTCCATGATGCCGCGCTTCACCCCCTGCAGCTCATCGCCGCCCGCGGGCGCCAGCAAGAGCAGGAACAGGTCCGACATCTCCGCCACCACGGTTTCCGACTGGCCGACGCCGACGGTTTCGATCAGCACCACGTCAAAGCCTGCCGCCTCGCATAAGGCAACAGCCTCGCGGGAGCGGCGGGCGACGCCGCCCAGATGGCTCTGGCTGGGGGACGGGCGGATAAAGGCGTTCTTGTCGCGGCTGAGCCGTTCCATCCGGGTCTTGTCGCCCAGAATGGAGCCGCCGGAGCGCGCCGAACTGGGATCGACCGCCAGCACCGCCACCCGCAGGCCAAGCCCGGTCAGCATCATGCCGAAGCTTTCGATGAAGGTGGATTTGCCGACGCCCGGCGTGCCCGACAGGCCGATGCGCAGCGACTGGCGCTTGTGCTTTGCCAGCTCCGACAACAGCTCGCCCGCCCTGGCGCGGTGATCCTTGCGGCCGCTTTCCACCAGGGTGATGGCCCGGGCCAGCGCCCGGCGGTCGCCATCGAGGATCTTCTGCGTCAGCTGTTCGGTATCCATGCGTGCCTTCCTGTCGTGATGGGCGGACCTTGTCGCAAGCCGTGCCGCAAAGTCCAGCCCCCTGCGGTCTGGCGCGCACCCTACATCAGACGCCGCTGCAGGAAAGGCGGCAAATCCGCCGCGGCTGGTGCGGTTTGCGCAGTGGGAGTAACGGATCGACACCCCAAAGGCGTTTCAAAACTATCACGCAAATGGGCTGGTCCGCCCGGCTGCACGCCGGGCAGCGCCCGTCCGCCCCCGTCAAACCGGAGGTTTGCCTCCGGCAAAACGGCGGGCGCTTCGCTTCCGCCCGCGGACGGGCTCTGCCCTTAGCGCGTGTTTCCGAGGCAAGGCTCCATACACACCGCTAGACCTCCCCCGCCCCTTTGGCGATAAGGCGGGCATGACCAGATTGCCGATCGAAGACGCCCTCCCCGACCTCCTGGACGCCCTGCGCGCCCGCGGCCGTGCCGTGCTGCAGGCGCCGCCCGGTGCGGGCAAGACCACGCGGGTGCCGCTGGCGATGCTGGAGGCCGGCCTGACCGCAGGCCGCATCGTCATGCTGGAACCGCGCCGCCTCGCCGCCCGCGCCGCGGCGGAGCGGATGGCGGAGACGCTGGGGGAGAAACCGGGCCAGACCGTCGGCTACAGGGTGCGGGGCGATGCCAAGGTCTCGAAATCGACCCGCATCGAGGTGGTGACCGAGGGCATCCTGACCCGGATGCTGCAATCGGACCCGGACCTGCCCGGCGTCGGCGCGGTGATCTTTGACGAATTCCACGAACGCTCCCTGAACGCCGATCTGGGGCTGGCGCTGTGCCTGGAGGTGGCGGGCGCGCTGCGCGAGGACCTGATGCTGCTGGCGATGTCGGCGACGCTGGACGCCGAACCGGTGGCGGCGCTGATGGACGCGCCGATGGTAACGTCTGAGGGGCGCAGCTATCCGGTGGAAACCCGCTGGCTGGAGCGCCCCCTGCCCGCGCAAGGACGGCGCGCGGATGCGCTGGCCGATCTGGTGGTGCAGGCGGAGAGAGACACAAAGGCCACCGGCGGCGGCATCCTGGTGTTCCTGCCCGGCGAGGGCGAGATCCGCCGCGCCGCCGCGACGCTGGAGAAGCGCCTGCCCGGCCATTGCCATATCCGCCCGCTGTTCGGCGCCCTGCCCTTTGCCGAGCAGCGCGCGGCGATCCAGCCCGAGGCGCAGGGCCGCAAGGTGGTGCTGGCGACCTCCATCGCCGAGACCTCGCTGACCATTCAGGACATCCGGGTGGTGGTGGATATGGGCCAGGCGCGCCGCGCGCGGTTCGATCCCGGCTCCGGCATGTCGCGGCTGGTGACGGAGAAGGTGACCCGCGCCGAGGCCACCCAGCGCCAGGGCCGCGCGGGGCGGGTGGCGGAGGGCATCTGCTACCGGATGTGGACCAAGGGCGAGGAAGGCGCGCTGATGGCGTTTCCGCCGGCCGAGATCGAAAGCGCCGACCTCACTGCGCTGGCGCTGGAGCTGGCCCTTTGGGGCGCGGCGCCGGAGGACCTCTCGTTCCTGAGCCGGCCGCCCGCAGGCGCGCTGGCAGAGGCGCAGGCGCTTTTGCACATGCTGGGGGCGCTGGACGCGCAGGGGCGGATCACCGGGCATGGCAAGGCGCTGGCCACCCTGCCGCTGCATCCGCGGCTTGGCCATATGCTGTTGCAGGCCGGACCCGCGGCGGCACCCCTGGCCGCGCTTCTGGGCGAGCGCGATCCGCTGCGCGGCGCGCCTGCGGATCTGTCGCTGCGGCTGAAGGCATTGAGGGACATCAAGGGGTTTGAGCGCAGCCACCCCTATCAGCTGAACCGCCCGGTCGTAGAGCGCATCAAGAGCGAGGCGCGGCGGCTGGAGAAACAGGCGGGCCGCCGGGATGCGGGGCTGTCCGCCGCCATGATGGCGGCACTGGCCTATCCCGACCGTGTGGGCCAGCGCCGCAAGGGCGACAACCCGCGCTTTGTGCTGTCGGGCGGCAAGGGCGCCATCCTCGACGGCGGCGATACGCTGGCAGGCGCACCGTTCATCGTGGCGCTCGACACCGACGGCAACCCGCGCGAGGCGAAGATCCGGATGGCGGCGCAGATTTCCCTGCCGGAAATCCGCGAACTGTTTGCGGATCAGATCGTCTGGACGGATGTCTGCGCGTGGTCGAAACGCGACCGCCGGGTGGCGGCGCGCCAGCAGGAGCGCTTTGGCGCCATGGTGCTGGACGACCGGATCTGGAAAGACGTGCCGCCGGACGCCGTGGCGCGGGCGATGCTGGACGGGGTGCGCGACCTGGGCCTGCGGCTGACGGGCGCTGCGGCGCGGCTGGCGGCGCGGGTGGAGCTGGTGCGGGCGGAAGGTTTCGATCTGCCTGATTTCTCCCTCCCCGGCCTGACGGACACGCTGGAGGACTGGCTGCTGCCGATGCTCGGCGGGGTGAAATCGGCGGAGGACTGGAAGCGCTTCGATCTGCTGCCCGCGCTCAAGGCGGCGCTCAGCTGGGAGCAGACGCACCTGCTGGACCGCGAGGCGCCGGGCAGTTTCATCACGCCGCTGGGGCGCAAGATCCCGATCAGCTATGACGGCGAGATCCCCGAAATCTCGGTCCGCCTGCAGGAAATGTTCGGGGTGACCCGCCATCCGTCCGCAGGCGGCGTGCCGCTGAAGGTGTCGCTCTTGTCGCCGGCCCAGCGCCCGATCCAGATCACCCGCGACCTGCCCGGCTTCTGGGCCGGCTCCTATGCGGATGTGCGAAAGGACATGCGGGCGCAATACCCCAAGCACCCCTGGCCCGAGGACCCCACGCAGGAAGACCCGACCCTGCGCGCGAAACGGCGGAAATAGCCCATTGCAGCGCGGCGCAGGCCCGCAGCGGGCCGCAGGCGCGCTGCCCGGCCCAACGGCTGGCGGCGGCATCTGCGATGCGCGGACAGCGGGCGGGAGCGCCGCCGCCGCACCGGAACCTGCCTGGTAAGTGCTTTTTTCACCCTTGCCTGCCAGACTGCGCAGGATGCCGCAAACGGGCCGTCAATCCGCAGCCGCAAAACCGCGCGGGACGGCGCCGTTCAAGCGGCAGCCTTGATATTGCGGGCAAGCCTGCATACCTTTCCGCAACTGCACACAAGAACACGGGGCCAACCCCACACCAATGGCTGAGCAGACATGACCCGCACCCTGACGCGCGCCTGGGAGGAAATCCTCAGGCCGATGCTGAAACGACCGAACCGCCTGCAAGTTGCCGCCCTGTGCTACCGCACCCGCGCGCACGGCAAGGAGGTGCTGATGATCACCAGCCGCGGCACCGGCCGCTGGATCATCCCCAAGGGCTGGCCGGTCGAGGGCAAGGACGGGCCGGCCTCGGCGCTGCAGGAAGCCTGGGAAGAGGCCGGCGTGCGCTCCGCCCGCGTTTCCAAACAGCCGATAGGCGAGTTCAATTACCTCAAGCGCCGCGGCCACGGCGCCGATGAGCCGGTGACCACGCTGATTTTTGCCGCGGAAGTCGAGGCGCTTGCCGATGATTACCCCGAGTCCCACCAGCGCACCCGCCGGTGGATGCGCCCGGAGGAGGCCGCGGAACTGGTGCAGGAGCCGCAGCTGCAGGCGCTGCTGCGTCAATTGTAAAAGTTATGTGACATTTTCATGTCAAACGCTTGAACCGCTCCCGCAGCGGGGTTAGGCGCGTCCGCAGACCTCAGAATCAGGAATACGACTATGAGCGATGCACCCCAGCGCACGCAATGGACCACGCTGGACAAGGACCTGAACCGGATCTCCCAGCTCGAACTCGCCACCGCCTATGTCTCCCGCCCGCTGGTGGCGCCGGGCATTGCGCTGGCCTTCATCGTGCTGGCAGGCCTCGGCGCCGGTGTCTTCTTCGGCGGCTCCGCCATGAGCATGGTGGTGATCGCCGCCGCTGCCTTTGGCGCTTACATGGCGATCAACATCGGCGCCAATGACGTGGCCAACAACATGGGTCCGGCAGTGGGCGCCAACGCGCTGACCATGGGCGGCGCCATCGTGATTGCCGCCGTTGCCGAAAGCGCCGGCGCGCTCTTGGCGGGCGGCGATGTGGTCTCGACCATCTCCAAGGGCATCATCGACCCGGCCGCGGTGTCCAGCAGCAACGTCTTCATCTGGGCGATGATGGCGGCGCTGATCTCCTCGGCGCTGTGGGTGAACCTGGCCACCTGGGTCGGCGCGCCCGTGTCCACCACCCACTCGGTCGTGGGCGGCGTTCTGGGCGCAGGCGTGGCCGCCGCAGGCACCGCCGCGGTGAACTGGCCCACCATGGGCAAGATCGCCGCGAGCTGGGTGATCTCGCCGGTGCTGGGCGGGGTGATTGCCGCCCTGTTCCTGGCCTTCATCAAGGCCAAGATCATCTATCAGGACGACAAGATCGCCGCCGCCCGCCGCTGGGTGCCGGTGCTGGTCGCGATCATGGCAGGCGCCTTTGCCTCCTATCTGGCCCTCAAGGGCCTGAAGAAGATCGTCAAGATCGACCTGGAAACCGCGCTGCTGATCGGCGCCGGCGTTGGCGCCCTGTCCTATGTGATCACCGCGCCGCTGATCAAGCGCCAGTCCAAGGGCATGGAGAACCGCAACAAGTCGCTGAAGGCGCTGTTCGGCCTGCCGCTGGTGATCTCTGCCGCGCTCCTGTCCTTCGCCCATGGCGCCAACGACGTGGCCAATGCGGTCGGCCCGCTGGCCGCCATCGTGCACGCAACCGAGTTCGGCGACTTTGCCACCAAAGTCGCGATCCCGACCTGGGTTATGGTGATCGGCGCCTTCGGCATCTCCTTCGGCCTGTTCCTGTTCGGCCCCAAGCTGATCCGCATGGTCGGCAGCCAGATCACCAAGCTGAACCCGATGCGCGCCTACTGCGTGTCGCTGTCCGCAGCGATCACCGTGATCGTGGCCAGCTGGCTGGGCCTGCCGGTCTCCTCCACCCATATCGCGGTAGGTGCGGTGTTCGGCGTCGGCTTCTTCCGCGAGTGGCACATGGAGCGCCGCCTGAAGAAAACCGCCGCAGGCCGCCCGGCAGAGAAACGCATCGCGCCGGAGGAGCGCCGCCGCCGCAAGCTGGTGCGCCGCAGCCACTTCATGACCATCGTGGCCGCCTGGGTGATCACCGTTCCGGCCGCCGCGCTGCTGTCGGCGGTGATCTACCTGCTGCTGAACACCTTCATCGGCTGACAGTTCTGCCCGTGACATCAGAAAGCCCCCGCAGCATCCGCCTGCGGGGGCTTTTCTTTTGCGCTCAGAACCTTTCCACCCAGGGCCGCAGCACCAATTCGTCGCTCCAGGCCGAGCGGTGCTGGTTAATCAGGTGCATATACTCGCGGGCTATCGCCTCCGGGTCCAGCATACTGTCCGGGCTGTCCGCGGCCTCTGTCCGCTCGGGCCGCGCGGCGTTTCGGATGCCGCCGTCGATATTGACCCAGGCGACATGGATGCCCCTGGGGTGCAGCTCCCGCGCCATTGATTGCGCCAGCCCGCGCTGCGCGAATTTGCCCATGGCAAAGGGCGCCGACTGGGCAAAGCCCTTCACCCCGGCCGAGGCGCCGGTGAACAGGATGGTGCCGCGCCGCCCGTCTTCGGGCTGCTGCGCCAGCATCCGCCGGGCCGCCGCCTGCCCCAGCAGGAAAGCGCCATAAGCGGTGACCTCCACCGCCTTGCGCACCGCTTCCGGTTCCAGCTCTGCCACCGGGCCGCGGACACGGGCAGACGGGTTATAGCAGGCCACCCGCAGATCGCCCGGCAGATTGCCGACAAGGGCAGCAGTTCCTGCAGCGTCCGTGCCGTCGAGCACGTGCAACGCGGCGCCGGTTTCCGCCGCCAGCCCGTGCAGCTTATCAGTACTCCGCGCCGCCAGATGCAGCGCATAGCCCTCCCGGGACAGCGCCCGGGCAAGGGAGGCCGACAGGCCCGCCCCTGCGCCGACGATCAGTGCAAGCGGTTTTGATGATGTGTCTGCCATCGCGGAACCTCCCCCTGTCCGGCAGCAGGATGGTGGCGGCAATGCGCCCCCCAGACAAGGGGTTCGGGGGCTTAAACGCACCCCCTTGCGGTCCGGGCACCGCGCCGGGCCGCAGGCCCGGCGCCACGCCCAACCGGCACGCCCCCTTCCAGCGAAGGGGGCGCGGCGGGCGGGAGAGCCCCGCCCTGCCGGCGGCCCTCTGGCCTCAAGCTTGGCTGTGCAGGCGGCTATGCAGGCGCCGGCCTCAGCTGCCGGCGCACCAGCGCATGATGGCCTTCTGCGCGTGCAGCCGGTTTTCGGCCTCGTCAAAGATCACCGAGTTCGGCCCGTCCATCACCTGGCTGGTCGCCTCCTCCTCGCGGTGGGCCGGCAGGCAGTGCATGAACAGCGCATCCGGCTTGGCGTGCGACATCAGCTCCGCATTGACCTGATAGGGCCGCAGCATGTTGTGGCGGCGTTCCTTGGAGGACTGGCTGTCATGCATCGACACCCAGGTGTCGGTGACCACCAGGTCCGCGCCCTCGACCGCCTTGGCCGCGTCGCGCTCGATCACCACCTTGGAGCCCGCCTTGCGCGCCAGGCCGACAAATTCCTCCTCCGGGTCCAGCTGCGCCGGGCCTGCAAAGGTGAGGTCGAAGCCGAACTGGCCGGCCGCATGCAGGAAGGACGCGCAGACGTTGTTGCCGTCGCCGCACCAGACCACCTTCTTGCCCTGGATCGGGCCGCGGTGCTCTTCGTAGGTGAGCACGTCAGCCATGATCTGGCAGGGGTGGGTGCGGTCAGTGAGGCCGTTGATCACCGGCACGTCCGAGTATTCCGCCATCTCGGTCAGCACGGTCTCGTCAAAGGTCCGGATCATGATCATGTCGACATAGCGGCTGAGGACGCGTGCGGTGTCGGCAATGGTCTCGCCATGGCCCAGCTGCATGTCCTTGCCCGACAGCACCATGGTCTGGCCGCCCATCTGGCGCACGCCGACGTCGAAGGACACCCGGGTCCGGGTCGAGGGTTTCTCGAAGATCAGCGCCACCATCTTGTCTTTCAGCGGCAGCTCATCATCCAGTGCGGCCTTGGGGCGGCCAAGGCGCGCCTGCTTGGTGGCCTTGGCCTGATCGATGATTGCGCGCAGATCGGCAGGGCCGGTTTTGTGAATGTCGAGGAAATGGTTCATAGTTCTATCGCTTCTGGCTGGCGAAGGCCGGGGGCTGCCTGCCCCCGGACCCCCGGGAGTATTTATGAAAAGGTGAAAATCAGGCGGCGGCGACCTGGGCGGCGGTTTTGTCCAGGCGGCGGACGGCCTCGGCGATGTCCTCATCGGTCAGGGTCAGCGGCGGCAGCAGGCGGATCACGTTGTCCGCTGCCGGCACGGTGATCAGCTCGTTGCCATAGCCCGCCTGGACCACATCGGCGTTCGCCGCCTTGCACTTGAGGCCCAGCATCAGGCCGGCGCCGCGCACCTCTTCGAACACCTCGGGGTGGTCGGCCACCAGCCCTTCGAGCTTCTGCCGCAGCAGGCCCGCCTTGCGGTTCACCTCGGCCAAAAAGGCGTCGTCGGCGATGTGATCCATCACCGCGCAGCCGACCGCGCAGCCCAGCGGGTTGCCGCCGTAGGTGGAGCCGTGGGTGCCTGCGGTCATGCCGCTGGCGGCGTCCTCAGTGGCCAGCACCGCGCCCAGCGGGAAGCCGCCGCCGATGCCCTTGGCCACCATCATGATGTCGGGCGTGATGCCCGCCCATTCATGGGCAAACAGCTTGCCGGTGCGCCCCACCCCGCATTGCACCTCATCCAGGATCAGCAGGAGGCCGTGCTCGTCGCAGATCCGGCGCAGCGCCTTCAGCTCTGCGTCGGGGACCGGGCGGATGCCGCCCTCGCCCTGCACCGGTTCGATCATGATCGCGGCGGTGCGTTCGCTGATCGCATCAGTCACACCGTCCAGATCGCCAAAGGTCAGATGCACGAAGCCGGGCAGCAGCGGGCCGAACCCCTTGACCATCTTTTCGGAGCCCGCGGCGGCAATCCCGGCAGAGGACCGGCCGTGGAAAGACCCGTCGAAGGTGATGATCTCCACACGTTCCGGCTGGCCCTTGTCGTGGAAATACTTGCGCGCCATCTTCACCGCCAGCTCGCAGGCCTCGGTGCCGGAGTTGGTGAAGAACACGGTGTCGGCAAAGGTGTGCTCCACCAGCTTGTCCGCCAGCGCCTGCTGCTGCGGGATCTGGTAGAGGTTGGAAACATGCCACAGGTTCTGCGCCTGCGCCGTCAGCGCTTCCACCAGTGCCGGATGGGCATGGCCCAGCGCGTTCACGGCGATGCCCGACCCCAGATCCAGAAAGCGGCGCCCGTCCGCCGTGGTCAGCCAGGCGCCTTCGCCTTTGACGAACTCAAGCGGGGCACGGTTGTAGGTCGGCAGAACGGACGGGATCATCGGGATCATCCTTTTTCTAAGGTAGAAGCCAAAGCTGTGACGTAAGCCTGGCCTTGGGTCAACGGTGGATCAATGGAATTCGAGGGGGGAGGCGCCGCAGAGAAGGCGCAACAGATCAGGGGCCGGTCACGCCAGGCGGCGTCGGCGTCGCGAAACGGTGATATCTGCGCGTTTGATCATGGATGGGTTCCATAATGGAGGTTTCGCCGAAAGAAAACCCCATTTGTGTCATTCGATCCGCCAATCCGCCGCGGCGCGCCGCCCGTCCCATTCACCTTTGGCGAAATACTCCGGGGTGAATTGGCCCTGAGGCCAAGAGGGGCAGCGCCCCTGCCCTGTGCAAGAAAGCGGGGCAGCGCCCGCAGAATACAGCCGCGGCCGAAGCCTTTCCCCTTGCATCCCGCGGCGGCTTGCCGCACCGCTTGCACATGCGCCGCGACACCGCTGAAAACCCGCCCCTGGCCGCTGCCCTGATCCTGGCAGCCACAACCTTCATTGCCGGCACCACGCTGATGGCCAAGGCGCTGGGGACGGATTTGCTGGGCGCGCCGCTGCACCCGCTGCAGATCAGCCATGGCCGCTTCCTGTTTGCCTTCATGGCCATCTCAACGGCGGTGCTGATCCTGCGGCCCAAATTCACCCGGCCGCATTGGGGCTATCACATCGGGCGCACGTCCTTTGGCTGGGCGGGTGTCACGCTGATGTTTGCCTCCGTGGCCTATATCCCGCTGGCCGATGCCACCGCGATCACCTTTCTGAACCCGGTCTTCGGCATGCTGCTGGCGATCCCGCTCCTGGGCGAGCGGGTCGGCCCCTGGCGCTGGGGCGCGGCGCTGATTGCCATGCTCGGCGCGATGATTCTGCTGCGGCCCACGCCCGCCAGTTTCCAGCCCGCAGCCCTGCTGGCCCTGGGCGCGGCGGCAGTGATGGGGCTGGAGCTGATTTTCATCAAGAAGCTGGCGGGCCGCGAAGCGCCCTTGCAGGTCTTATGGGTCAACAACCTGTTGGGGCTGGCGATTGCCAGCTGCGCGGTGCTGCCGGTCTGGCAGATGCCAAGCTCCGCGCAATGGGCGGCGCTGGCGGTGCTGGGGCTGCTGATGGCCTGCGCGCAGGCCTGTTTCATCAACGGCATGGCGCGCGCCGATGCCTCATTCGTGGCCCCCTTCAGCTATGCCACGCTGGTGTTTGCCGCCCTGTATGACATCCTTGGCTTCGGCGCGGTGCCGGATGCCATCTCCGTCCTCGGCGCCTGCATCATCCTGGCCGGGGCCGCCGTGCTGGCCTGGCGCGAAGGCCGGGTGCGTCCGCCTGCGGGCCGCGCCGCAGCCGCCGGGAAGTAGACCCGGCGGACCGCGGCCCGCGGGAAAGATATTTCCGCCGCTGGCCCATGGGCGACATCTGCGTCGAAAACCGGCATTCTCCGCCTGCCCGGCGCGCCACCCTGCCCCTTAGCAGGACAGGAGCACGCAGATGCATGAGAGACGGATTCCAGAATGGCTGCGCCATGCGCCGGTGCCCTCGGTGCGGGACTTCGGGATCCTGGCGGGGCTTGAGGCGGTGGTGCGCGGCACGCTGATCTCTGTGTTTCCGCTGATCATGTACCGGGCGCTGGGGGATGCGGGTCTGGTCTCCGCCTCCTATTTCGCGGTCGGCGTGCTGTCGCTGATTGCCGGGCTGATGGTGCCCGCGCTGGTCCGGCTGGTGCCGCGCCGCTGGGCCTACAGCCTGGGCGCGCTGATGTTTGTCCTGTCGGCGGGCTTTGCCATCGAAGGCAGCCCCGCGTCGGTGCTGGCCGCGCTGGCGCTCAACACCATGGCGGCGGTCACCACATTCGTCTGCTTCAACGCCTATGTGCTGGACTACATCGCCCGGGTCGAGCTGGGCAGATGCGAGACCTCGCGGATGTTCTATTCGGCACTGGGCTGGACCGCCGGGCCGATGACCGGCGTGCTGCTGCTGGAGGTCTGGGCGCCCGCCCCCTTTCTGATCTCCGCCGCGGCGGCCCTCGTGATGCTGGCGGCTTTCTGGTGGATGCGGATGGGCAACGGCAAGCAGATCGCCCGTGCCCGGGGCCCCGCCTCCAGCCCGCTGAAATACCTGCCGCGCTTCCTGCAGCAGCCGCGGCTGGTGACCGGCTGGCTGTTTGCGGTGATCCGCTCCTCCGGCTGGTGGATCTATGTGGTTTACCTGCCGATCTTTGCCATCGAGAAGGGGCTGGGGCAGGAACTGGGCGGCATCCTGCTGTCAATCACCAACGGCTGCCTGTTTGCCGCGCCGCTGCTGCAGCGCTGGGTGCAGCGGCATTCGATCCGGATCGCGGTGCGCACGGGGTTCCTGGCCGTCACCCTCTGTTTCGGCGCGGCGGCGGCGCTGCAGGGCTGGCCTGCGGTGTCGGTGGCGCTGCTGATGGCCGGGTCGGCGGCGCTGATCCTGCTCGACATCTGCGGCGGGCTGCCGTTTCTGATGGCGGTGAAACCGTCCGAGCGCACGGAGATGTCGGCGGTCTATTCCAGCTACCGCGATATCTCCGGCATTGTGACGCCGGGGGCGGCCTGGCTGGTGCTGATGGTGTCGCCGCTGGCCGGGATCTTTGCCGCAGGGGCCGGCGCCATGGCCTTTGCCGCCCTGCTGGCGGGCAAGCTGCATCCGCGGCTGGGACGCAACAGGGCCGCGCCGCTGCCTGCCGATGACCCGCTGCCCGCGCAGTAGCGGCGCCGCGGCGTCAGGGTTTCAGCCGGTAGCCGGTGCGCAGCATCACCCAGGCCAGCAGGCAGACGGCAAAGGTTGCACCGCCGCAGACCGCCAGCCCCAGCAGCGGCGGGCTGTCGGAGGTCCCGATCACCCCGAATCGCACCCCGTCGATCAGGTAGAACACCGGGTTCAGATGCGAGATTGCCTTCAGCACCGGCGGCAGCGCCTCCACCGAATAGAAGGTGCCGGACAGGAACGCCAAGGGGGTCACGATGAAGTTGGTGATCGCCGCCATCTGGTCGAACTTGTCGGCAAAGACCCCGGCCACAATGCCCAAGCCGCCGAGGAAGGTCGCGCCCAGCACGATGAACAGCAAGGCCGTCAGCGGATGCGCGGGCACGATTTGCAGGACCGCCATCAGCCCCAGCCCGATGCCCAGCGCCACCAGAGTGCCGCGCGCCACCGCGCCCGCCAGGTAGCCCAGCAGGATCTCCAGCCCCGACAGCGGCGGCATCAGCGTGTCGACGATATTGCCCTGCACCTTGGCAATCACGATGGAGGAGGAGGTATTGGCAAAGGCGTTCTGGATCACCGTCATCATCATGATGCCCGGCGCCAGAAAGGTCAGGAACGGCACCCCCATCACATCGCCGCGCTTCGGCCCGATGGCAATGTTGAAGATCATCAGGAACAGCGCCGCAGTCACCAGCGGCGCCAGCAGGGTCTGGGTCCAGACCACCAGGAACCGTTTCACCTCGCGCCAGGCCAGCGCTTTCAGCCCGAGCCAGTTCACCTGCCCGAACCTGCGCGCGCCCAGTTCAACCTGATATCCCCGATCCGCCATGCCGTCCCCTTGCGTTTTTTGCTGTCTTGCCTGCATAACGGCTGCCGCTTGAGGCGCAAGATGCCTTGTAACTCCGCCCGCAGTGATTAAAATAGAGCGATCACACGGAATATGATGGCGGCCGCAGAACCCCTGGGGCCGCTATTAGCTTGGAAAGGCAACAGATGTCCTGGACAGACGAGCGCGTCGAACTGCTCAAGAAAATGTGGGGCGAAGGCCAGTCGGCCAGCCAGATCGCAAAAGAACTGGGCGGCGTCACCCGCAACGCCGTGATCGGCAAGGTTCACCGCCTCGGCCTGTCCAACCGCAACAGCGGCAGCGCCAAGGCGGCTGAGCCCAAGGAAAAGCCCGCAGCAGCCCCCGCCGCCGCTGCCGCGCCCAAGCCTGCGGCCGCGCCCAAACCCAAGCCGCAGCCCAAGACAGAGCCGGCCCGCCCGGCCGCGGCCCAGCCTGCGGCAGACGCCAAGCCGGCGACGCCTGCGCGCCGTCAGATCATTCCGGCCGGCCAGCCGCTGCCGCCGCAGCCCTCGGCCAATGAAATCAGCCCCGAGGCACTGGCCAAGGTGAACGAGATCGAGAAGAAGGCCAAGAAGCTGGGCCTGATGGAACTGACCGAGCGCACCTGCAAATGGCCGGTGGGCGATCCTGCGACCGAGGACTTCTGGTTCTGCGGCCTGCCCTCGCAGCAGGGCAAACCCTATTGCGAGGCGCATGTGGGCGTGGCCTTCCAGCCAATGTCGTCGCGCCGCGACCGCCGCCGCTGAGCGCACCGCCCAGAGAAAGAAACAAGGGCGTCTGCAAGGGCGCCTTTTTCGTGCAGGCTGCGGAGAACCGGTCTGTCCGCCTTTGCCTCCCGCCTCCGCCCTCCTGTCTCCACCTCCCGGAAACGTGAAAAAACGTGTATGATGGCGGTGTCCGCCGCAGCTTCGGCGGCGGCGGGCCTGTTTCATCAAGGAGGCCGAAATGAAACCCACAGCAGTCGCGGCCTGTGCCGCTCTTGGCGTTGCGCTCACCCTGACCCATGCCCCCGCAGCGGCGGATTCGGTTTCTGAACCGGTCCTGAAAACCGAACTGGACGGGATGCCCGGCACCGAAGCCAACATTGTCGTCTTCGACGTGGACCCGGACTGGGAGACCGACCATCACTTCCATCCCGGGCACGTCTTCGTCTATGTGGTTGAAGGCACAGTGAAGATCGACATCGACGGCGAAGACCCCGTTGAGTACGGCCCCGGCGAAGCCTTTTACGAACGGCCGAATGTCAGCATGGTCGGCTCAAACGCCAGCACCACGGACCGGGCCAAGATCGTGGTCTTTCAAATCGGCAAGGCCGGCAAGCCGCTGATGGTCAGCAACTAACCGGACAGCGCCGCAGGACGCCCTGACGCCCCGCCCTGCGCCACGTCCGCCCGGACGCAGGGCTGCCGGATTTACGGCCTCAGTTCGCCACCGGCCCCTCGGACGTGAAATTCGGAATGACGCTGCCGGAGGCTGCCTTGGGCTCGATCCCCGGCCAGTTGCCTTCAGCCAGGTTGATGTTGCCGGGGATGTCTTCCTCCCAGAACCCCACAACCACATCGGTGATGTTCAGGTACAGCTTGTCATCGACGATGCGCCACAGGTTCGGGTTGGCGGGCACCTTGCCGCCCTTGGACACGCCATAGGCGCAGTGGCCGTCATATTGCGGCGCGTAATAGGCCGGGTTTTCCATGAACTTGTCTCGGTTCTCCGCACTCGAGAACGCCCAGGTGGCGCCGTTGTAGTCCGCGGTGAAATCCGCGTGCCCGCGCACCGGGGCGGTCTGCGGCGTGCCGGGCGGGTTCATCTCCAGGCTGCGGTAGGCCACCACGTCATAGCCCGACACCGCATAGCCGGTGCCGTCGACATACTGCTCCCCGGCAAAGGCCGGCAGGGCAAAGGACAGCGCTGCCGCAGCAGCAAAAACAAGACGCTTCATGAAATCATCCCTTTCATCGGTGATCGCTTCTGTTTGGCACCGGCATCTGCACCGGCCTTGGCACTGACATTACCGCGGCGGCGGCAAATGCGAAGGGGGGCTCACGGCTCTGTGTCCGCCGAGGACAGGCGCGTGAGCGGATTGTAAAATTTCCGCGCGCAGACCTTCCAGTCATTGGAATTTGCAAATAACCCCTTATCTCAGCCGGAGCCGGCCGCCCCAGCGTGCGCGGGTGACCCGGAACAGGAAACAATCAGGACAAGGCCCGACAGATGAGCGACACCCCCTATACCCCGCCGAAAGTCTGGAAATGGGAAAAAGGCAATGGCGGCCAGTTCGCCTCCACCAACCGCCCGGTTGCCGGCGCCACCCATGACAAGGACCTGCCGGCAGGCGAGCACCCCTTTCAGCTCTATTCGCTGGCGACGCCGAACGGGGTGAAGGCCACCGTGATGTTCGAGGAGCTGCTGGCCGCAGGCCATAGCGGCGCCGAATATGACGCCTGGCTGATCCAGATCGGTGACGGCGACCAGTTCGGGTCCGGCTTTGTGGAGATCAACCCGAACTCCAAGATCCCGGCGCTGCTGGACCGCAGCGGCACGGAGCCGGTGCGGGTGTTCGAAAGCGGCTCGATCCTGGTGCATCTGGCGGAGAAATTCGGGGCGTTCCTGCCCAAGGACGGCGCGGCCCGCACCGAGACCCTGAACTGGCTGTTCTGGCAGATGGGCAGCGCGCCTTATCTGGGCGGCGGCTTTGGCCATTTCTATGCCTATGCGCCGGAAAAGTGGCAGTACCCGATCGACCGCTTCGCGATGGAAGCCAAGCGCCAGCTTGACGTGCTCGACCGCCAGCTTGCGGAGCGCACCTATATCGCGGGCGAAGACTACACCATTGCCGACATCGCCATCTGGCCCTGGTACGGCCAGCTGGTCCTGGGCCGCCTGTATGATGCGGCCGAATTCCTGGACGCCGAAAGCTACACCAACGTGGTCCGCTGGGCCAAGGCGATCGACGCCCGCCCGGCGGTGCAGCGCGGCCGCATGGTGAACCGCTCCTTCGGCGAGCCGCATATGCAGCTGCACGAGCGCCACGACGCCAGCGATTTCGAAACCCGCACCCAGGACAAACTGGACGCGGCGGCAGAGTAACCGCTCCGCCCCCTGAGATGACCCGAGCGCCCGCGGCAACGCGGGCGTTTTCGCGTCTCGCGGCCCTACATCCAGCCCAATTGGGTCAGGGCATGAACATCGTTCCAGACCTTGGTCATGCCGCGGATCTTCGGCCCGTCGAAATCCAGCACATAGACGTAATCCGAGGACACTTTCCGGCCCGTCGGCGCGCCGTTTCCAGCATCCGCCGTATGGGTGCCGTGAAACACCGCATAGAGGATCGCGCGCCCGGCGTCCTCATCCACCGCCAGGGATTTGAACTCTGCACGGGCGTCCGGCATCGGGGTCAGCAGCCCCTTGGCCCATTCCGTATAGTCCGCAAGCGACTTAATCTCCGCCAGCGCATCGGCCTGGACCGAGAAGGCGGCATCCTCCGCACACCATTCCTTGCAGACGTCCCACCCCTTGCCCGCATCACAGGCTTCGCAGAAATCATGTGCTGTCTGTTTGATGGACATCGTTCTCTCCCTCCCTGCCGGGTTGCCGGGCATGGCACCCGGCCATGCCCCTGCCGCAGCAGATAAGGCGAAACCGGCGTGAGGCGAGGACAGGCTACTTCAGGCGCGGCGGCTTGCCGGGGTCGCTGCCCGGCGTCACCGGCCTGTATTCCTGCGGCGCTGGCGGCTGCGGCAGGTCGAACCGCAGCCCGACGCGGGCCAGGCTGGCCGCCGCCGGATCCTCCGCTTCGAAGAAGGCGACATCCATCGCCCCGGCCTCGATGCCGGAAAAGGTCAGCGCCTCGCTGGCCGCCTTGGCGAGCGACGGCTGTGCGGCCTCCTTGGCGCCGACAAAGCCCAAGAGATGCCCCTGGCCGCCGCCGGCATAGCGCACCCCCGCCAGATAGGCCGCCGCCGCCAGCCCGCCCGCGGTGGCGAGCTTGGCATCCAGCGCCGTCAGCAGCGCCTCCGGCAACCCCTTGGGCGCGGTGAACATCTCCACGGCCGCCTCCACCTCATCCGGCGCGTGGCCCAGCGTCTGGTGCAGCCAGCCGACCGCCTCAGCCGGGATCAGGATGGCAGAGGGCGCCACCTCCAGGTTCAGCCCCAGGCCGATGCCCTGCCCGGCCAGCATCTGCGCGATCACCCGGCCCGACAGCGCCGCGTAAGGCACAGGCTTGCCTGCAAACTGCGCCAGCCGCTCCTCGCGGTCGAACACCAGCACAAAGGCCCCGTCCGGCGTCTCGAACAGCTCCGGCGAGATCTGCTCCCCCTCCGCCTCCGCTGCCAGCATCAGGAACAGCTCTGCATCGGCCAGCCGTTCGTAAAACCGCAGGCGGGCGGCATCCTCGGCGGGCGCCGCCTCCATCGCGGCATGGGCCAGATCCAGCGGGGTTTCTTCTGTCATCGCATCAGCTCCTTCACCCGGGCCTGCAGCACCGGCAGCAGTTCGGCCTCGAACCAGGGGTTTTTCTTCAGCCATGCGGTATTACGCCAGGACGGATGCGGCAAGGGGAAGACCTGCGGCGCATGATCCCGCCAGCCGCGCACCAGCTCTGTCACCGGCGCCTTCGCCCCCAGGTGATAGCGCTGCGCATGGGCGCCGACCAGCACCTTGAGCCGCACATCCGGCAGCTCTGCCATCACCAGATGATGCCAGGTTCTGCTGCAAACGGCAGGCGGCGGCAGGTCGGCTTTCTTGTCGTTATAGCCGGGGAAACAGAACCCCATCGGCACCACCGCCACCCGGTCCTTGTCATAGAACTCCGCCTCCGTCAGCCCCAGCCAGGTGCGAAGCCGGTCGCCGGAAGGGTCGGTAAACGGCCTGCCGCTGTCATGCACCCGCGCGCCCGGCGCCTGGCCTGCGATCAGAATCCGGGCCGTGGGGCGGAACCAGACCACCGGCCGGGGCGCGTGCGCAGTGGCAGTGGCGGCAAAGCGTTCCGCACAGATCCGGCAGTTGCGAATCTGCGCCTTAAGCTGCCTGCTTTCGCCTATTGTTTCACCTTGGGAAACAGTCATGCCCCGCCCCGCTGGTCCGCTCCGCACTTGAAAACCGGCCCAAAACCCCGTCTGCGGGCCAAACCGTTAAAACTTCGTTGAATATCTATGACACAATTCGACATAATAAGGCCAAATTCGCCGCGTAGGCCATTAACACTCTTTTGATAAGAAGAAGACGCGGGCACGGCAGAAAGCCCGCGCAACTTGAGGCAGACAGAGCCCCCTTGCGGGGCCGCACGGGCAGCAGCGGACCAGGCAATGCTTGAATTTGAAAACGTCAGCAAGTCCTTCTGGACGGGAACCCAGCGCAAGGTGATCCTTGACCGCGTGTCGTTCTGCGTCGAGCCGGGCAAATCGCTGGGCGTTCTGGCCCCGAACGGCACCGGCAAGACCACGCTGATCAACATGATGGCCGGTCTGGAAAAGCCGGATGAGGGCGAAATCCGCCGCAACTGCAAGATTTCCTTTCCCCTCGGCTTCATGGGCGGGGTGATCAGCCGCCTGTCGGCCATGGAAAACTGCCGCTACATTGCCAAGCTTTACGGGCTGGACCCGGATTACGTCGAGGCCTACTGCCGCTGGCTGTGCGGCCTGCGGGAATATTTCGACCAGCCGATCGGCACCTATTCCGCCGGGATGCGGGCGCGGTTCAGCTTTTCGCTGATGCTGGCGCTGGATTTCGACATCTACCTGATCGACGAAGGCATGCCCAGCACCACCGACGTCGAGTTCAACCGCAAGGCCGGCGAAATCCTGCAGGAGCGGCTGCAGACCACCACCATCATCATCGTCTCGCATCAGGCCAAAACGCTGGAGAAGTTTGCCCGTTCGGCGGCTGTCCTGCTGCAGGGGCAGTTGCATATGTTTGACACTTTGGAAGAAGCGAAACAGCTCTATGACTACGAAACCGAGAGCTAAGAAGTTCCGCATCCGCCGCAGCCCCGCTGCGGCCGAGGACCGCGAGACCGGCACCGCGGCGGCGCCCCGGAGCGCGGCTGCCGCCGCCGCGCAGCCGCACGCCCGGCCGGTCCCGCAGGGCACCGCCGCAGCCTCTGCCGCCGCCGCTGCAGCGCCGGGAAAAGCGGCCGCCGGCGCGCCGCTGTCCGGCATGGTCAGCTCCCCGCGCGAAACCAGCATGGAAACCGATCTAGAGGCGATCCGCCGCGAAGGCCTGACCGGCCGCCAGCTGCGGCTGGCCCGGCGCATGGCGCAAAAGCACAACCTGGACGCCACCTCGGATTTCGAGGCGGTGCGGATGCTGCGCGAGCGCGGCATCGACCCCTTCGCGCGCGCCAATATGCTGGAGCTGGTGGTGCCGCAGAACAAAACCCAGCCCGCGGGCACGCCGCCGGCGCCGGGGGCTGTGCAGCTGCCGCAGACGGTGCCTGCCGGCAAGACGAACCTGCCCTCTGCCGAGCTGAGCCCGGCAGAGCGGCGCAACCGCGAAATCCAGGAAATCCAGCGCGATATCGCGCGCCGCCGCCGCCGCAAGCTGTCGCTGCTGGGGGCCCGGCTGGCGTTCTTCGTGCTGCTGCCGACCCTGGCCGCGGGCATCTACTTCAATACGGTGGCAACACCGATGTATTCCTCGAAATCCGAATTTCTGGTGCTCAAGGCCGACAGCGCGGGCGGCGGCGTCGGCGGGCTGCTGTCCGGCACCCAGTTTGCCACCAGCCAGGATTCCATCGCGGTGCAAAGCTACCTGATGTCCAAGGAGGCGATGCTGCGGCTGGACCGCGAGGCGGGCTTCAAGGCGCATTTCACCCAAGACTGGCTGGACCCGATCCAGCGGCTGGAAAGCGACCCCACCAACGAGGAGGCCTATGCCACCTACAGCCGCAACGTGAAGATCGGCTATGACCCGACCGAAGGCGTGGTGCGGATGGAAGTCTCCGCTGCCGCCCCCGAAGCCGCGGCGGAGTTTTCGCGCAAGCTGATTTCCTATGCCCAGGAAAAGGTGAACAGCCTGTCGCAGCAGAAACGCGCAGACCAGATGTCGGAGGCTGAGTCCGCCCTGGAGGAAGCCGAGGCCCAGCGCCGCGCGGCGCAGGAACGGCTGGTGGTGCTGCAGCAGCAGGGCTCGGTGCTGGACCCCGAGGGCGTGGTCGCCGCGCTGCGCCAGCAGATCAGCAATTTCGAGATCCAGCTGGAGGAAAAACGCCTGGAGCTGGCCGCTCTGGAGGATAACGCCCGCCCCAACCGGGCCAAGGTCAGCGGCGCCGAAGCCGACATCCGGCGGCTGGAGACGGTGATCGCCAGCCTCAACAACCGGATGGTCGATGCCTCGGCCGGCGAAAACTCGCTTGCCAATCTGCGCATCCAGATCCAGATGGCGCAGGCCGACCTCGCCACCCGCGACCTGATGCTGCAATCGGCCTTGCAGCAAGTGGAAACCACCCGTCTGGAGGCCAACCGCCAGGTCCGCTATCTGACCACCGCGGTGGAGCCGGTGCCCAGCGACGAACCCTCCTATCCGCGCAAATTCGAGAATACCGTTTTGGCATTCCTGATCTTTTCCGGTATTTACCTGATGTGTTCGCTCACCGCGTCCATCCTGCGGGAGCAGGTGTCATCGTAAAGCCATCGGAAGCTCATGAAAAACATCGATATCGCCGGTCTCACCGTCGGCAATGATCGTCCCCTGACCATCATTGCCGGCCCCTGCCAGCTGGAAACCGCGGACCACGCCCGGATGATTGCCGGCGCCCTCAAGGAAGCCTGCGGCAAGGCAGGCGCGCAGTTCGTGTTCAAGGCCTCTTACGACAAGGCCAACCGCACCTCGCTGTCGGGCAAGCGCGGGCTTGGCATCGACGAAGGGCTGAAGGTGCTGGACACCATCCGGCGCGAATTTGATGTGCCGGTGCTGACCGATGTCCACACCGAGGCGCAATGCGCGGTGGCGGCGGAGGCCGTGGACATCCTGCAGATCCCGGCCTTCCTGTGCCGCCAGACCGACATGCTGCTGGCCGCAGGCAACACCGGCAAGGCGGTGAACATCAAGAAAGGCCAGTTCCTGGCGCCCTGGGACATGGCCAATGTGGTCGCCAAGGTCGAAAGCACCGGCAACCAGAACATTCTGCTGACCGAGCGCGGCACCTCCTTTGGCTACAACACGCTTGTTGCTGACATGCGCTCGCTGCCGCAGATGGCGCAGGGCGGCTACCCGGTGGTGATGGATGCCACCCATTCGGTGCAGCAGCCCGGCGGCAAGGGCGGCTCCACCGGCGGCCAGCGCGAGTTTGCGCCGCTGATGGCGCGCGCCGCTGTTTCGCTGGGCATCGCGGCGGTGTTCATCGAAACCCACCAGGACCCGGACAACGCGCCCTCGGACGGGCCGAACATGATCTACCTCGACCAGATGCCGCAGCTGATCGACAGCCTGATGCGCTTTGACGCGCTGGCCAAGGCCGACCCCATTCGTATTTAACAAGCAAAGAGATTTTCAGACATGACCAAACCGCTGTCCGAGGTGACCCCGAACACCTGGAGCTTTCTGCGCGACGCGATGATCAAGCCCACGGGCTTCCGCGAATATGACGCGCGCTGGAAGTACCCGGAGGAGATCAACCTCCCCGGCATGACCGCCCTGGGCCTGGGCCTCGGCACCCAGATGCGCAAGCGCGGGATCGAGCCGGTGATCGCTGTCGGCAACGACTACCGCGACTATTCTCTGGCAATCAAGAACGCCCTGATCCTGGGCCTGATGCAGGCCGGCATCCAGGTCAAGGACATCGGCCCGGCGCTGTCGCCGATGGCCTATTTCGCCCAGTTCCACCTGGACGTGCCCGCGGTCGCCATGGTCACCGCGTCGCACAACCCGAACGGCTGGACCGGCGTCAAGATGGGCTTTGAACGCCCGCTGACCCACGGCCCCGACGAGATGGCAGAGCTGCGCGATATCGTGCTGAACGGCGAAGGCCAGCCCGCGCCCGGCGGCTCTTATGAGTTCGTGGAGGGCGTCAAGGAAGCCTATCTCGACGACCTGGCCGGCGATTTCAAAATGTCCCGCCCGCTGAAGGTGGTCTGCGCCACCGGCAACGGCACCGCTTCCGCCTTTGCGCCGGAGCTGTTCAAGCGCATCGGCGTCGAGGTGGTCGAGAGCCACAACGAGCTGGACTACACCTTCCCGCACTACAACCCCAACCCCGAAGCCATGGAAATGCTGCACGACATGTCGGCATCGGTGAAGGCCTCCGGCGCCGATCTGGCGCTTGGCTTTGACGGCGACGGCGACCGCTGCGGTGTGGTCGATGACGAGGGCGAGGAGATCTTTGCTGACAAGGTCGGCGTGATCATGGCCCGCGACCTCAGCAAGATCTATCCGAACGCCACCTTTGTGGCGGATGTGAAATCCACCGGCCTGTTTGCCTCCGACCCGGAGCTGAAAAAGAACGGCGTCACCGCCGACTACTGGAAGACCGGCCACAGCCACATGAAGCGGCGGGTGAAGGAGATCGGCGCCCTGGCGGGGTTTGAGAAATCCGGCCACTACTTCCTGGCCGAACCCGTGGGCCGCGGCTATGACTGCGGCATGCGGGTCGCGGTTGAGGTCTGCAAGATGCTGGACCGCAACCCGGATATGTCGATGTCGGACCTGCGCAAGGCGCTGCCAAAGACCTGGGCCACCCCGACCATGTCGCCCTATTGCGCCGACACCGAGAAATACCAGGTGCTTGACCGGCTGGTGCAGAAGCTGGTGGCCAAGCATGAGGCGGGCGAACAGCTTGCAGGCCGGGCGATCAAGGAAGTCGTCACCGTGAACGGCGCCCGCGTGATCCTCGACAACGGCTCCTGGGGGCTGGTCAGGGCCTCCTCCAACACGCCGAACCTGGTGGTGGTCTGCGAAAGCTCCGACAGCGAGGAAGAGATGCGGGCGATCTTTGCGGATATCGACGCGGTGATCCGCACCGAGCCGTTGGTGGGCGAGTACGACCAGACCATCTGATCCCGGCGCACACCCGGCGCACATAAGGGTTTTCGCCTGCTGACGCAGGCGATCCGCGCCCGCCTCCGGCGGGCGCTTTTTCTTTTGCCGAGACGCGATTTAAGGGGTGAGGGCCGTCTTGGAACTGATCCGGGGGACCAATTCAGGCCCGGACGGGCGGAGCCCAGCCCTTAGCAGATGCGCCAGATCAAGTGTAAGGCGCCTTCAGCCGCATCAAGGACAGGCCGGGCTGTGCCCGGGGGCCTCCGGCCCTCCTTGACCCGGCTTCCGGCTGGGGGCTCAGTCGCCGCCGAGGAGCTTCAGCAGCTGGTCGCGGGCTTCCTGCTCGATCCGCTGCTTCAACAGGTCGTTCAGGTCCTGTTCCGGCGCGATCTCTGTGTCCAGCTCCTCGCTGAGCTTCTGGCGCACCCGGTCCTTGGCCTCCTGCTCGATGACGTCGAGCTTGGGCTGCAGCGCCTGGCTGAAATCCGGGCGGATGTCCGGATTGTCCCAGCCGCCGCGGATGCGCACCGGGATGGTCAGCACCTGATCGCGCCCCGCCCGCACCAGCTGCGGCGTGAACAGGTAGTCGATGTCGCGCGCCCCCAGCCCGATCCGCCCCGTGCCTTGCGCCCGGAACCCCTTGAGCAGCACCAGAAGGTCCTCATTGCGCAGATTCCCGCCCTCGACCGTATAGCTGGCGGTCAGCTGGTCGAACACGGTGCTGCCGCCATTGCCGCCCGAGCGCATCAGCTGTTCCAGGTCGAAGCCGGTAAAGAACCCCTTGCCCGCTTCCAGCCAGCCCTTGCCGCTCAGCGAGCGCATGATCGCGTCCACCGAATTGCCGGAGCCGAGGAATTCCACCCCGCCCAGCGCCTCGCCGTTGAGGCGGCGGTAGCCCGCGGTCTCGCCCAGCGCGCGCTCCAGCCGGATGCCGGTGAAGCTGAGGTTCCCGCCCACCGACAGCCCGTTGCGGTTATTGGCCACCAGCTGCCCCTGCACCTCGCCGCCGAACATCGACGCCGGCAGGAATTTCACCACTGCCCGCTCGCGCTCAACCGTCAGGTTCAGCTGGCTCTGCCCTAGCTGGACGCTGCCGGTATCCAGACTGTCAAACGACAGATCCACCGTCCCGTCAGCCAGCCCCAGCGCCGAGGCATCGATCTCCTGCCGGGACCAGCCCTCTGCCGCCGCGCTGCCGCTGTCCGGCGGCTCCGCGCCCGTGACGCCGCTGAAATCCAGCGCCCCGCCCTGCAGCCGGGCGGTGATCCGCGGCCGCTTGGCGAACTCGACATCGGCTGCCCCGCTCAGCTTGTTCTTGCCCAGCTCCAGCGCCAGGTCGCGCATCGACAACCGCCCGTCCGCGGTATAGGTCACATCGGCGCCGAACACCGCCTTTTGCGCCAGCGCCTCCGGCAGAACCGCCCCCAGCGCCGCGCCGGTCCGCGCGGCATCCTCCGCCCCGAAGGTCAGCCGCCCGCTGGCCTCGCCATTGATATCGGCATGGCCGTCAAACCGCCCCCTGCCGCCGGGCGCCGCCACCGTTGCGCCGACCGAGGACACCTCGCCCGCCAGGAAGGCGGCAAAGGTGCCGATCTCGGCGTCGATCTCCACCGGCTCGCCCGCCGGGCGCAGGGTCACCCTGGCGTTCACGGTGCCGTCAGGCTCCGGCCACAGCAGGCTGAGGTCGGCATTCTTCATCTCAACGGGCGCTTCCCCATGCGCCGTATAGCGCAAGGTCGCCCCGGTCAGCTCCACCGCCTCGATCCGCAGCGGCTGCCCGGTGCCCTCTCCAGCCCCGGTGCTGCCCGCCGCCGCGCCGCCGCCGCCAAAGACCCAGTTGCCAATGCCCTCCGCGTTGGTGGCCAGGTTCAGATGCGGCAGGATGGCGGAGACCTCGGTGACCCGCACGTTGCCCCGCAGCAGATCCGCCGCCGCCACCCCGATGGTTACCCGCTCCGCCCGCAGCATCGGCTCCGGCCCGGCCCAGTCCGCATTGGACAGCGTCACCGCATCCGCCTTCACGCCCAGCACCGGCCAGAAGGTGAAGCTCACCTTGCCGCCAAGCCCCAACTGCCGCCCGGTCTGCGCCTCAAGCTGATCGGCGGCCAGCCGCGCGACCTTCTCGCCCGGCAGCAGGAGCACCAGCCCCGCCAGCAGCACCACCGTCAGCGCCAGCGCCGTAACCACCCGGAATATCAGCTTCATCACCCCACTCCTCATCTCTCGCCCCCCTGTTGCCCGCGGGGTTTTGCGCAGCTTACCGCGTGGGGAGACGGGCGCAATGCAGGAAGCCCCGTCCTGCATCACAGCGTCGCGCGTTTGAGGCCCGGGATTACCGCAGCCGGAACCGCTGCCGCAGGCCCAGGCCGGATTGCGATATGTGCCCTTAATAAGGCCGGGCACATCTTTGCTGGATTTGATTGTCGATGGATACGGGTCGCAAACCTCAGGCTTTGGCGCACCACCTTCAACACCTAACGGAGGGCAGCGCCTGACCTTGGGGAGGTGCAAAAGCCCCCTCCCGTTTTGCTGGAGGCAAACCTGCGGTTTGACGGGGAGGGCCGGGCGCTGCCCCGCCTTTTGGCCGGGCTAAAGCGAAAATACACCGCCCCGGTGCGCAAGGGGTGTACCGGGGATGCACGCCCAGCACCCCTGTTTTCCTTGCCTCCCGCCGCATTCCTGATATATGCGCGCGCATGACCAGCACCCCGTCCAGCAACCCGCCCAGCCTCCGCCCTGACCTCGCCCCGGAACCGCAGTTCCGCGAGGCGCCCCGTGACGGCCAGCCGACTCTCGGCATGGTGTCGCTCGGCTGCCCCAAGGCGCTGGTCGACAGCGAGCGCATCCTGACCCGGCTGCGCGCCGAAGGCTACGGCATCTCGCCCGACTACGCGGGGGCCGATGCGGTGATCGTCAACACCTGCGGCTTCCTCGACAGCGCCAAGGCCGAAAGCCTGGAGGCGATCGGCGAGGCGCTGAAGGAAAACGGCAAGGTGATCGTCACCGGCTGCCTGGGCGCCGAGCCGGACTACATCCGCGAGCATCACCCGCGCATCCACGCGGTCACTGGCCCGCATCAGTATGAACAGGTGCTGGACGCGGTGCATTCCGCGGTGCCGCCCTCCCCGAACCCTTATGTGGATCTGCTGCCCGCAACCGGTGTCCGGCTCACCCCGCGCCACTTCAGCTATCTGAAGATCTCCGAGGGCTGCAATCACAAGTGCAAGTTCTGCATCATCCCGGACATGCGCGGCAAGCTGGCGTCGCGCCCGGTCCACGCTGTGCTGCGCGAGGCGGAGAAGCTGGTGGAGGCCGGGGTGCGCGAACTCTTGGTGATTTCGCAGGACACCTCCGCCTATGGCCTTGACCGCAAGTATTCCGCCCACCCCTGGAAGGGTGAGGACGTGCGCAGCCATATCCTCGACCTCAGCCGCGAACTGGGCAAGCTGGCCCCGGCGGAGGACCTGTGGGTGCGGCTGCACTATGTCTACCCCTACCCGCATGTGCGCGAGCTGATCCCGCTGATGGCGGACCCTGAGAATGCACTGCTGCCCTATCTGGACATCCCCTTCCAGCACGCCCACCCGGACGTGCTGCGCCGCATGGCCCGGCCCGCAGCGGCGGCCAAGACGCTGGACGAGATCAACGCCTGGCGCGACACCTGCCCCGATATCACCCTGCGCTCCACCTTCATCGTCGGCTTCCCCGGCGAGACCGAGGCGGAGTTCCAGCACCTTCTGGACTGGATGGACGAGGCGCAGCTGGACCGGGTCGGCTGCTTCAAATACGAAAACGTCGACGGCGCCCGCTCCAACGACCTGCCGGACCACGTGCCGGAAGAGGTGAAGCAGGAGCGCTGGGAGCGGTTTATGGAGAAGGCGCAGGCAATCTCCGAGGCCAAGCTGGCGGCCAAGGTCGGCCAGACCATGCAAGTTATCGTGGACGACATCGACGAGGACGGCATCGCCACCTGCCGCACCAAGGCCGACGCGCCGGAGATCGACGGCAACCTGTTCATTGACGAGGGAACCGACGGGTTGCAGGCGGGTGATCTGGTGACGGTCGAGGTGGATGAGGCCGGGGAGTATGACCTGTGGGGCGTTAGGACCGCGTAGAACATGGCGAGGGCCAGTTTTAGGGTCTAAGTGACGAGCCAAAAAGCGATATTCACGTGAGCTTTCGAGGGGTCTTAAAGGCCGGCGGAGAATGCGCTGTGTTGCCAAACCTCCTTACTAAGCAGGGGGAGTTGCGCCTCTAGCCTTCTTTCATTGCTCAGAGGCCGCCTTTGAAAATCGTTTGGTCCTAGCTGGCTCACACTCCTAAATCACATTCAGAAAGACCTTCATGTTCCAGACAATCGACCTCACCCCTTTCATCTCCGAGTGGGACGCCAACAAGGGGAACTCTGAAAGTTACAATGTCGGGTACGATGCATTGCTGGCGTTCGGCTCGACAGTTCATGACCAAACAGGAATGCTCATTCTGGCGCATGCTGTGTATGGCTGGATGCCGACCATTCTGAAGTCTTACATCTTGGACGGCCTCACTGGCGAGAACATCCGGGATGGTTTCCTTCCAGACAAGCCAGCTCTGAACAACTCATGGGTTGGAACTTCAAAGCTATTCCATTTTCTCGCACCCGCAGTCTGGCCGATTTGGGACAGCCGTGTCGCATTGCACTTTGGTCTGCCACGCAGCGATCAGCACAACCGCCGCGACGTGTATCAGGATTACACGAACTTCATGCGTTCAGAGGCCGCGGTTTGCAAAAATCCCACAGGTTACAGTAACTTGCGGTTTCTAGAGCTATGCTTGTTCTCGGCCCGCCCGGCGAGCAGCGAAGCACGGGAGGCGGCACCCCAGTCCGCCCTCCTTTCCACCACCTGACCCTGAGCCGGTTCGAAGCGCCCTCCCGCTTTGCCGGAAGCAAACCTTCGGTTTGACGGGAGGGTCGGGCGCTGCCCGCGCTTTGCCCGCGCTTGCGGCTATCTGCCTCTCCCCTCTCGCCAAATCCCTGCTACGCTCTCCCCGAACCGCAACCAGCCAGGGAGAGCGCCCAGCCATGACAGACACTCCGGAAATCGCCCAGAAAGCCCCATTCCCCGTCGAGGTGACCGAGGGCAAGACCTATTTCTGGTGCGCCTGCGGCAAGTCCTCGCGCCAGCCGTTCTGTGATGGCTCGCACAAGGACACGGGTTTCGAGCCGGTGAAGTACAAGGCGGAAAAGGACGGCAAGGTGTTCTTCTGCGGCTGCAAGCATTCGGGGAAGAAGCCGCTGTGCGACGGCACCCATTCAAAGCTGTAAGAAGCCCGGCATTGCCCGGGCGGGCGGCAGAAGAAAGCCCCGCAAGACGGGCTTGCGGGGCTGGTCAGGGATTGGGGTTCAGGGCATCAGCCGCTTGAACAGGTCTGCGCTGGGGCAGAAGTCCGGCACCGCGGGGCCGTCCTCGCGGCGTGACGAGATCCACAGGGCGCAGGACTTGCTGCAGCCCGCGCCGCGGCAGGAGGTCACCATCCGCGCGTAGTCCAGCCCGTTCAGCCGCCCGGCCTTCATTTCCCGGTCCAGGTCGATGCCTGCCGCCTCTGCCACCGCGCGCAGCAGCCACAGGTGGCGGAAGATATTGCCCAGGCCCTCGGCCTCCGCTGCCATGTCCTTCATCAGGCGCGGCCCTTCAGCTGAACCAGCGCATCCGCATTGCGGCAGCCGGGCATCGGCGCCTCTGCGTGCTCATGGGCGGCCAGGAAGGCCTCGCATTGATCCGGCACCGCGCAGCCGCGGCAGCGGGTGATCAGGGCGGCCCAGTCCTCGTGGCTGATCTTGCCTGCGGCAAAGGCACCGGTCAGGTCGGTGCCCGCGGTCTGGCCCATCCGGGCCATCAGACGCAGATGATAGAGGGGATCCCCCAATGGCTGCATATCTTGAACTCCTATTGGGTTCCGGGCGGACGCGTCAGGCCTGCTGCTCGTTCAAATACCCGAGCAGATCGCGGTTGCGGCAGAAATCCGGGGCTTCTGCCCCGGGGCGCAGGCCTTCGGCCAGCCACTTGCGGCACGCCCCGACCCCGCCGCAGCGGGTGCAGCGCAGCACCGCCTCGGCAATCTCGTCAAAGCGCAGGGTACCGGCCACCGCCTCTTCTTCCAGATCCAGGCCGACGGTTGCGGCCATCCGGTCAAACAGCTCGGCGTGCTTTTTCAGGTCAGCATGGGTGGTCATCGCGCTCTCCCGGAATCATTTATTCCGGGTGCAGCTTAGCGCCGGCCGGCGGGGGCGAATTTGACACAGGTCAAACGGGATAGAATTTATAAGGATTTCACGCCAAGGTGGTCGAAATAGGCCCGCACCGCATCCTGCACCCGGCGGAAGCGGTCGCCGCCCAGCTTCTTGCCGCCATACCAGCGGGTGACGATGATGACGTGATCCCTGAGACCCTCGCGCTCCATCATCCGCAGGATCACCATGCCCGCGCCGCTCTCGCCGTCATCGGCCTTGAGCCCGCCGGACGGCAGCACCGCCGCCCAGGTGTTGTGCGTCGCCTTGGCATAGGCGCGGTCGGTTTTCAGCGCTACCAGCACCGCGTCGACCTCCTCGCGCGAGGCAGCCGGCGCGCCGGTCACCGCATAGCGCGAGCCGCGGTCGGTCAGGACCACGCCAAGCCGCGTCAGCGCTGGCCCGGCCTGGTCCCCGGCGGCCATGATCAGTTCAGCCCGTAACGGTCGATGGCCGCCTGCACCACCCGCACCCGGTCGGGGTTGGCCGGGTGGGAACCCAGGAAGCGGTCGCCCGGATCCGGCAGGCGGTTGAAGAAGCGCACGCCGATGCTGGGGCGGTAGCCGGCTTTATGGGTGATGATGGTGCCCAGCTCATCCGCCTCCAGCTCGAAATCCTTGGAGTAGGTGCGCGCTCCGACAAAGCCGCCGATGTCCTGCGCCGTCGACACGCTGGACGAGCCGCCGCCCGCCAGCGCGGTGATCAGCCCGGCGCCGACGCTCACCAGTGCGGAGTTCTGCGCCTGCCGCGCCAGGTGGCCGCGGATGTGGTGGGCGGCCTCATGCGACATGACAAAGGCCAGCTCGTCATGGTTGGCGATCTGCCCCAGCATCCGCTGGGTGAAGGTGATCACCGGGCGTCCCGAGCGGTCCAGGCTCTGATAGGCGTTGGGGGCGGCGTTCGGATTGGGGTCGACGCGGATCAGGAAATCGCAGTTCAAACCCTGGGTGCGGTTGCGGCATTCGCGTTCGGCCACCGGCTCCACCCGCCGGGACACGGCGGCAAATGCGTTGCGCGCCTCGCCGGGGGCCATCCCCTGCGCCCGCGGCGCCTGAACAACCGGCGCAGACTGCGAAGCGGGCTCAATCGCCACATTACAGGCGCTGACAGCAAGGGCAAACAGACACATAAAACGGCGCATGGCAGATCCTTTTGCAATTTGCCGCCAACATACCGCGCAAGCCCGGGGGATAGCAATTGCGGCAGCGGCGGAAGATTGCCGTTAGATCTGTACGATACTTCGTGTTTGCAAGGTCTTGCCAGCAGGCGGGCCGCGGTGGCAGGCTGGTGCCATGTTTACAATCGAACATGAATTCGACTCGACGGTCATCACCCTGGTGGACGAGGGCGACGCCCCCCTCACCGAGGATGTGACCATCAATTCCTTTGAAGAATGCGTCACGGTCGAGCAATACGACCCGCGCACCGACACAGTGCAGAAAATCACCCTGTCGCATCTTCAGGTGCGCGACCTGGCGGCGGCGCTGGACCTGCCCGAAGGGGTTTACCGGCTGGTGGCCGGCGACGATTAGGCGTCAGGCCGGCCCAAGATAGACAAACAGCTTCTCGCGCGAAGCTGCGCCGCGGCGCAGCTCCAGGCGGGAGGCCGCCGTTCCCATCGCCGCCGCCAGCAGCCGGCGGATGGCCTCGTTGGCCTTGCCGTTCTCCGGCACCGCAGTGACAGAGATTTTCAGCGCCCCCTGCCCCGGCACGATCGCATTGCGCGCCGCCTTGGGGGTGGCCCGCACCGCAATTTCCGCGCCCGGCACGCACAGATGGCTCAGATCCGGCAGGTCTCTTGTCTTCGGCTTACCCATGCCGCCCCTGATGCCCTGCGGCGGCGCCAAAGGCCATAGACTTTGCCGTGCCCGCGCGGCTATCACCCCGCCAGCGGAACCCGGCCCTGCTGCCTGCGCACCACAGTTCCCGCGCGCAAGGCCCGTTGGCCCTTGAAAAAACGCCCCTGCCTGCCGAGATAGGCAGCACCAGATGTAAAAAGGTTTCACATATGCCTCCACGCAATGACGCCGCTCTTGAGTTTCTGCTGTCGCGCCGGTCGCGCCCGGCCAAGACGCTGGCGGCCCCGGCCCCCACGCGCGAAGAGCTGCGGCCGATCCTGACCGCCGCCGCCCGCACGCCGGATCACGGCAAGCTGGAACCCTGGCGCTTTATCGTGGTGGAACAGCCTGCAATGGCCCGGCTGGCGGACCTGTGCGCGGAAACCGGCGCCCGGCTGGGCAAAAGCTCCGAGGATATCGCCAAGGCCCGCAGCCAGTTCGACCTGGGCCAGCTTGCCGTGGCCGTGGTCGAAGTGCAGACCCCAAGCCCCAAGGTGCCCGCCATTGAGCAAAGCTACTCCGCCGGCGCGGTGTGCCTGTCGCTGCTCAATGCCGCGCTGGCTGCCGGCTGGGGCGCCAACTGGCTCAGCGGCTGGGCCAGCCATGACCGCGGCTTCTGCGAGGCCGCCTTTGGCCTGGCGGAGAATGAGCGCATCGCTGGCCTCATCCACATCGCCACCGAAACCGCCGCCCCGCCCGAGCGCCCGCGCCCGGACATTGACGCAATCACCACCTGGATGAGCGCATGATCCTGACCGCCTTTTTCAAAACCCTCGGCCAGACCGGCGACCCGCGCTTCCGCAAGGTGCTGTTTCTGGGCCTGGGGCTGACCGTTGCCCTGCTGATTGCCGCCTATGCCGGGTTCCTGATGCTGATCCAGTGGCTGGTCGGCCCCGAAGCCACGCTGCCGCTGCTGGGCGAGGTCACCTGGCTCGACGACTTGCTGTCGGCCGGCTCGCTGGTGCTGATGCTGGTGCTGTCAATTTTCCTGATGGTGCCGGTGGCCTCGGCGATCACCTCGATGTTCCTGGACGAGGTGGCGCAAGCGGTGGAGGACAAGCACTACCCCGCCCTGCCGCCCGCGCCCAAGGTGCCGTTCTGGGATGCGGTCCGGGATACGGTGAACTTCCTCGGCCTGCTGATTGCCGCCAACCTCCTGGCGCTGGTCCTCTATGTGCTGTTTCCGCCTGCGGCGATCTTCATTTTCTGGGGGCTGAACGGGTTTCTGCTGGGGCGTGAATATTTCACCCTTGCCGCCGCCCGCCGGGTGGGCACGGCAGAGGCCAAGAAGCTGCGCCGCCGCCACGCGGGCACCATCTGGGCCGCCGGAACCCTGATGGCCATGCCGCTGTCGGTGCCGCTCTTGAACCTGGTGGTCCCGATCCTGGGCGCCGCCACCTTCACCCACCTCTACCACGCGCTGGCCCGCCGGTAGGCCGGGCCGCAATAGACTGGCGATAGCGCCTTGAGGGGCAGCCCTGCCCCTCAAGCGCGTCTCAGCAAGCTTCTTCTGATTTCAGCTTTACGATGCAGCCCGCTCCAGCCCGACGGGCTGGCCGCACCCGCGCCGCGCGCCAGCGCGGCGCCATGCCCAACCGGTCCCGAGGCATTTCAATGCCTCCAAGCCGGGCGGGAGCACTGCCCTGCTTGATACGCGCAGGCCCGCGGATTTACCCTTGCTCGGGCATCATCCCCATCCAGTCGAAGTCGCGCACCGAGATCGCTCCGGACAGGATGATCCCGGCCACGATGGCCCAGATCAGCGCCGCAATCCCGGTCGTGATCCAGGCCTTCTGCTTCAGGAAATGCTTCTCCGGCGCGCCCGCATGGGTGCCCGGCACCACGTCGCCCCTGTCGCCCTGGGTCTGCAGCCGGATCGGAATGATCACCAGGAAGGTCAGGAACCAGATCACTGCATACAGAACGATCGCTGATGTAACACCCATGGCGCCGGCCTTTCGTAGTTGCCCCGCCCCGCAGCCGGGGCAGGACGCTCATAGCCTCAAACTTCCTCGAGTTCCACCAGGCAGCCGTTGAAATCCTTGGGATGCAGGAACAGCACCGGCTTGCCATGGGCGCCGATCTTCGGCTCGCCGGTGCCCAGCACCCGCGCGCCCTGCGCCTTCAGGTGGTCGCGCGCCGCCAGGATGTCCTCCACCTCATAGCAGACATGGTGGATGCCGCCCGCCGGGTTCTTCTCCAGGAAGCCGTTGATGGGGGAGTTTTCGCCCAAGGGATACAACAGCTCGATCTTGGTGTTGGGCAGTTCGATGAAGACGACGGTCACCCCGTGATCCGGCTCATCCTGCGGCTCTCCCACCTTGGCGCCCAGCGCGTTGCGGTACTGGGCCGAGGCTGCCTCCAGGTCGGGGACAGCGATGGCAACATGGTTCAAGCGGCCAATCATCCTTTTGTGCTCCTCTCACATATGGTCCTGGGTCCCGGTTATGCGGCGGATGCTGCGCCGCGGCAAGTGCGCCATTGCGCACGGGGGCCCGGATGCGGCAGCGCACGCGCCGTTAACCGGGTGTTAGCCTAGAGTTCCTAGCGTCGGTCCATATCCCGCAAGGAGGATACGTTATGGACGATTCGGAACTGTTTGCTGCCGCTCAACGCCTGCCCACCACCCGGCGCCCGCTGCTGGGGCTGACCATTCTGGTTGTCGAGGACAGCCGCTTCGCCTGCGAGGCGCTGCGGCTCCTCTGCCTGCGCAGCGGTGCCCGCATCCGCCGCGCCGATTGCCTGAAATCCGCGCGCCGGCATTTGCAGGTCTACCGCCCCTCCGTGCTGATTGCCGATGTCGGGCTGCCGGACGGCTCCGGCCTCGACCTGATCCGCGAACTGGCAGAGGCCAGCCCGCGCCCCGGGGTGATCCTGGCCACCTCAGGCGACCCGGCGCTGGAAAGCGCCGCGCTTGAGGCCGGCGCCGCCGGTTTCCTGGAAAAGCCGATCACCTCGCTGGCCGCCTTTCAGCAAAAGATTCTCGCCAACCTGCCCGCCGACCGCCAGCTGTCCGGGCCCCGCGCGATGGATGACGAAACGGTGGAGCCGGATCTCCTCGCCTACCGGGACGACATGGCCCATGCCGCCGATGTGCTCAGCATGTCGCAGGAGGAGAAAACCCTGGCCTATCTGGCGCAATTCCTGGGCGGCGTCGCCCGCAGCGCCGGCGACGGGCCGCTTGCGGCAGCCGCCGACCGCCTCGACAGCGCCCGCCTCAAGGGGGAGCCGCTGACCCAGGATGCCGCCACCCTGGCAGGCCTTGTGCAGGAACGGCTCGAACGCCGCGCGGCGATCTGACATGGCAGAAGCATTCCTCATCGCCCTCGCCACGCTTGTCATCGTGCTCTACGGCCAGACCCGGCTTGAGGCGCGGTCGATCCGCCGCAGCCGCGGCAACAGGGACAGCCGCCCGCTGGTGCTCACCCGCCCGAACCGCTGACGCCGCGTCCGCCCGGCCTTGGCCGGACCGCGCAGCAACAGCAGCAGGCGCTTTCCCCGCAGCGCGCCATTTGCGGCAGCCGCCGCACGGCCCGCCCGCTGTTCTCCCAGCGGGGCTGCCGGTTGCTGTTTTCTCAGAAACCGCCGGTCCAAGCGCGGCCTTCCGCCGCCGCCGCGCATTCCCCTTGCCTTCGCGCATCCGCCCTTGGCCGCCAATGCACAGCCAGGCGGCCTTCCCGCCTCTGACCATATGCTGCAGCCCGCCCGCTCCGGTGCCCTCCCGCGCCCGCAGCGGCGCGGCCAGGGCCGCACCGCTTGGCGGCCTTGGGCCCGGCACCGCCGGCAGGCGGTGCCGGGCCCAACGGCTCAGGTCATTCCCCGAATGATCTGAGCGGGCGGGAGCCGCCCCGGCTGTTCCTGAACTCCGGCGGTATACCGCTGTGCCGCGCGCAGGCGGCTACAGCAGCAGCCCCGGATCCTCCTCCATCGCAAGCCCGGGGAACACCCCGGCTTCCAGACCGCTTTTCTGCGCCCCCGCCAGCCCGTGCAGCAGCCAGGCCAGGTAGCGGCGCACATCCGCAGTCGGCATCAGGTCGCGGCGGTCATAAAGATCGGCCTCCGCCAGCCCCGGCCAGCGCCCCAGCACCCGGCCGCCGCGCACCGCGCCGCCTGCCAGCAGCATCGCGCCGCCGGTGCCGTGGTCGGTGCCGCCGGTGCCGTTTTCCCGCACCGTGCGCCCGAACTCCGTCACCGCCGCAACGGCGGTCTTGCCCCAGATCTGCGGCCCCAGACCGCTTTGCAGCTCCAGGACCGTCTCCGCCAGCCGCCCCAGCGCCGTCTTCAGGCCGCCTGCCTGGCGGTAATGCGTGTCCCAGCCGTTGATCGAGAACGCCGCAATCCGGCTGTCGCCGCGGAGCTGGCCGGCCGCATAGGCGGCAATGGCAGTGTGCGCCTCGCCCTTCGGCGCCGTCATCATCCCCATCATCCCGCTGTCATCGCTGCTGTCTTCGCTGCCGTCGCCGCCGCCCTCTTCAAGACCCAGGGACATGTCCTGCCGGGTCAGCTCCAGCGCGTCGTTCAGCGCGGCGTGAAACAGCGGGTCGTCCTCCATCAGGAGCGCCGCCAGCCGCTCCGCCTGCGGATTCATCGCCAGCCCGGCCCCCGGCGCCCATTGCGACACCGGCGCCGCGCCCTCCAGCAGCAGCATCCGCTCCTGGCCGATGGCAAAGGCGGTGCGCGCGTGCGTTCCCGGCGTCTGCTGCAGCAGCCGGTTCAGCCAGCCGTCGCGCGCCTCGCCCAGCCCGGCGGTGCCCGCCTCCAGCAGGTCCTGCCCGTCGAAATGGCTGCGCCGGTCGCGGTATGGCGTGGACACCGCATGAACGAATCCAAGCTCGCCCTTGCGCCACAAGGGCAGCAGCGGCGCAAGGCCCGGGTGCAGGGCGTAAAACCCGTCGAGGTCGGCAGCCCCGGCGGCGGGCCCGCCCGAGAGCGTCTGCCGCAGCCCGGCAAACTGCGGGTCGCCATAGGGCTGCACCACATCCAGCGCATCCATGCCGCCGCGCAGGATGATCACCACCAGCCGCGTATCCCAGGGGGCGGCGGCGAAACTGACGGGCGTCACCAGCGGGCTGGCGGCCAGCGAACAGCCCAGCAAGGCAGAACGGGCCAGAAGAGAACGGCGGGTCAACTGCATCGGATGGCCTCCTGTTAGCGGCGCTGAAAGGCGGGAGAGGCCAGGATCAGCCCGATCCCCTCCGCTTCGGTTTCGGCGGCGCGGGCGGCAAACATCACCCGCTCATTGGCAAAGCCGCCCAGCGCCGCAGCGGCAAAGCCGCGCGGATCGGGCAGCGGCTGCACCAGCCGCCGCGGGGCCGCCATCGCCCAGCGCAGGCGGGCGGCCAGGGCCTGCGGCGTGACCCAGGCAGCGTCTTCTTCGGGCCAGCCGTCCGGCCCGCCGGAAAACTCCCACCGTTGCCCCATCGGGGTCAGCGGCGCCAGCAGCAGCCGGTTCAGCTGCCCCGGCCTGAGGTCCGCAATCCGCGCCTCGGGCAGCGCCAGCGCCCGGCAGGCGGAGGCCACGTAGTCAAACGGCGGCTTCACATTGCGCAGCTGCGGCTCCCAGGCGGCCGGATGCTCCAGCAGAGCGGCATAAACCTGCACAAGGTCGCCGCCGCTGTCCTGAAACCGGGCCGCCACATGGGACACCAGCGCCGGGTCCGGCGTGTCGGAGATGAAATGCACCGCCAGCTTGCGGGCGATATGCTGGGCGGTGGCAGGATGGCGGGCCAGATCGCGCAGCGCGCTCAGCACCTGCTCCAGCTGCGGTTTGCCGCCGCCGTAAGTCTTTCCCAGCACCGTTTCCGGCCCCGGCTCCGCCATGCCGGGGTGAAAGACGAACGCTTCTTCCCTGGAGAGGGTGAGGCCGGTGAACAGCTCCGCCAGCTGCCGCACGTCGGTCTGGCTGTAGGGCCCGTCCACCCCCAGCGTGTGCAGCTCCAGCACCTCCCGGGCCAGGTTCTCATTCAGCCCGCTCAGCCGTTCGCGCCGCGCGGCGGCCCGGCTGCCCGGCCCGGCAGAGCGGTTCTGGTCCAGGTACATCAGCATCAGCGGGCTGGTGGCGGCGGCGATCAGCATGTCCTCGAAACGGCCGCTCACATGCGGCCGGATCACGCTTTCGGCATAGGGCGCAGCCAGCACCCGCGTCGGCCCGGATTTGCCCTGTGCCGTGAAATGGTCGGCCCAGAACAGCACCAGCCGTTCGCGCAGCCCGTCGCGGGTGCGGACATGGCGCAGCAGCCGCTGGCCGTGCCATCCGTAGCGGGCATGGTTCTGCGCGCGGCGGAATTCCCTGAAGGCCCTGTCCGCAGCCTCATAGCCGGGCTTGCCGTCCAGCTGCCTGCGCTGCCGCCGCAGCCGCCGGAACGTCGCGGCCCCCGTCACGGCATCCTCAAACCGGCTGACCGGGAACTGCTGCGCCATTTCGTCAGGCCCTTGCAGGCGGCTCAGCATCTCTGCCGCCGACTGCGGCGGCGCAACCGCCGGCGACAGCCCGGCACCAAAGCGGATCTCAGCCAAGTCTCCGTCAAACTGCATGGCGCTGCTCTCTCCTTGCCCTGCCGGCCTGCCCGCAGGTTAGAGCATCGCTGCCCTGCCCCACAGGCGAATTTCAGATGATACGCATGTTTCCGCGTGTTCCGTCGCCCGCCCCGCAGCTTTTTGCAAAGACGCCGTTTCCCGGCGCCGGACTCCGGCAGCGGTCCGCCGCAGATGGGCCGCAAAGGAAAAGGCCCGGACAATTGCCCGGGCCTTCATCAAGACGTCTGTGCCGCTTACTGATCCTGCGGGATCACCCGCAGGCCCAGCTCCATCAGCTGCTCCGCCATCGGCTCAGACGGCGCTGCCATCATCAGATCTTCGGCGCGCTGGTTCATCGGGAACATGATCACTTCGCGGATGTTGGCCTCATCGGCCAGCAGCATCACCATGCGGTCGATCCCGGCCGCGCAGCCGCCGTGCGGCGGGGCGCCGTACTGGAACGCGTTGACCATGCCGCCAAAGCGCTTCTTCACCTCGTCCTCGCCGTAGCCGGCGATTTCAAAGGCCTTGAACATGATCTCCGGCTTGTGGTTCCGGATCGCGCCGGAGACCAGCTCGTAACCGTTGCAGGCGAGGTCGTACTGGTAGCCCTTCACGGCCAGCGGATCGGACAGCAGCGCGTCCATGCCGCCCTGCGGCATCGAGAACGGGTTGTGCTCAAAGTCGATCCTGCCGGTTTCCTCGTCCTTCTCGTAGATCGGGAAGTCGACGATCCAGGCAAAGGCAAAGCGGTCCTTGTCAATCAGGCCCAGCTCCTCGCCGATGACGGTGCGGGCCTTGCCCGCGACGCCTTCGAACGCCTTCGGCTTGCCGCCCAGGAAGAAGGCCGCGTCACCAACGCCCAGGCCGAGTTGCTGGCGGATCGCCTCGGTGCGCTCCGGGCCGATGTTCTTGGCCAGCGGACCGGCCGCCTCCATGCCCTCCGCGCCGTCGCGCCAGAAGATGTAGCCCATGCCCGGCAGGCCCTCTTTCTGGGCGAATGCGTTCATCCGGTCGCAGAACTTGCGGCTGCCGCCGGTGGGCGCCGGAATGGCGCGGATCTCGGTGCCGTCCTGTTCCAGCAGCTTGGCAAAGATCGCAAAGCCCGAGCCGCGGAAGTGGTCGGACACCACCTGCATCTTGATCGGGTTCCTGAGGTCCGGCTTGTCGGTGCCATACCACAGCGCTGAATCCTTGTAGGAGATCTGCGGCCACTCGTTTGCCGGGTCGACCTTGCGGCCGCCGCCGAACTCCTCGAACACGCCCGCCATCACCGGCGCGATGGTGTCAAAGACGTCCTGCTGGGTCACAAACGACATTTCCATGTCGAGCTGGTAGAAGTCCGCAGGCGACCGGTCGGCGCGCGGGTCCTCGTCGCGGAAGCAGGGCGCGATCTGGAAATACTTGTCAAAGCCCGACACCATCATGAGCTGCTTGAACTGCTGCGGCGCCTGCGGCAGCGCATAGAACTTGCCCGGATGCAGGCGCGACGGCACCAGGAAGTCGCGCGCGCCCTCGGGGGAGGAGGCGGTGATGATCGGGGTCTGGTATTCGTTGAAGCCGATGTCCCACATGCGGTTGCGGATCGAGCGGATCATGTTGGAGCGCAGCACCATGTTGCGCTGCATCTTCTCGCGGCGCAGGTCCAGGTAGCGGTAGCGCAGGCGGGTTTCCTCAGGGTACTCCTGATCGCCGAACACCATCAGCGGCAGTTCCTCGGATTTGCCCAGCACCTCGATGTCGCGGATGAAGACCTCGATTTCGCCGGTCGGGATCTTGGGGTTCACCAGGCTTTCGTCGCGCGCCTTCACCTCGCCGTCGATGCGGATGCACCATTCGCTGCGGACCTTCTCGATCTCGGCAAAAACCGGGCTGTCCGGGTCGGCCATGACCTGGGTCACGCCGTAATGGTCGCGCAGGTCGATGAACAACAGGCCGCCGTGGTCGCGGACGCGGTGGACCCAGCCTGACAGGCGGACGGTTTCACCGACGTTGGATTTGTTCAGTTCGGCGCAGGTATGGCTGCGGTAAGCGTGCATCGGTTGACCTTTCGTTATACCGGTCTTGTGCCCGGGCGGGCCGTCGTTCGGGAGTTGCGCACGGAAACGGCGCGGAATTCGTCCGGGGTGGTACACTAGTTTGCGGCTCAGTTGTCAAGCAAACAGGGGCGATTCCGCACCGGCAGCGGCCCGGTTTTTGCCGGTTCGCCCCCTTGGCGCAAAGGCTCCCGCCCCTTGCACGCCCCGCCGCTGCGCGGCCCGGCGGCAAGCGTTGGGCCCGGCGCCCCGCCGGCGGCGGGGCGCCGGGGGCGTTTCGCGGCAGCCGCAGCGCGCCGCAGGCGCGCTGCCGGGCCCAAGGGCACGCGCCGTCTGGCGGCAGCCGGGCGGCGCGCGTCCGAGGGAGCGCCCCCGCTACACGATCCGCGCCGGGATCAGCCCGCGCAGGGAATTGCCCATATGGATGGCCTTCGCCTCCAGCAGGTCCTGCACCCTCAGCACCTGCTCCAGGCACTGGCCGCTTTCCAGCAGCGTCTGGCGCAAAACGCCCGGCAGCAGGCCGCAGCTCAGCGGCGGTGTCACCCTCTGCCCGTCCGCGCGGGTGACAAACAGATTGGTGATGGTGCCCTCGCAGACCTCGCCTTGCTGGTTCAGGAACAGCAGTTCGTCCACCCCTTCCGGCAGCGCTGCCCGCGCGGCGTCATAGAGCGCGCGGCGGGTGGTCTTGTGCTGCAGCCAGAGGTCATCGGCGTTCAGCCGGGTCTGCGCAATGCCCAGCCGCCATTCAGATGGGTTGCTTCCCAAGCGTGCCGTGGTCAGCTCCAATTGCCCCCGCGCCTCCAGCGTCAGGCGGCAGCGCAGCGGGGCCTCGCCGGCAGCTTCCCTCAGAACCGCCTCCGCCTGCTTTGGATCGAAGGGGATCCCAAACACCGCCGCGCTGCGCGCCATCCGGGCCAGATGCTGCGGCAGGTGCCGGAACCCCGCGCCCGGATGCCAGCCCAGCGTCTCGATCAGGCGGAAAGCGGGATCGTTCTGGACGGTGTCACGCGGGCGAACCGGGCTTTCCATAGCGCTTCCTCATATTCGGACTCGGCGGTGCTGTCCCAGACCACGCCGCCGCCCACGTTGAGCGTTGCGCGGCCGCCTTCCAGCATCAGCGTGCGGATCGCCACATTGAACTCCGACGCGCCGTCCGGTGCCGCCCAGCCGATGGTGCCGCAATAGATGTCGCGTGCCCAGGGTTCCAGGTCCGCCAGGATCTCCATCGCGCGGATCTTGGGCGCGCCGGTGATGGAGCCGCAGGGAAACAGCGCCGTAAAGATGTCCGCAAGCCCCGCATCGGGCCGGAGTTTCGCCCGCACCAGCGACACCATCTGATGCACGGTGGCATAGCTTTCCACCGCAAACAGCTCCGGCACATGCACCGATCCGGTCAGCGCCACGCGGCTGATGTCGTTGCGCAGCAGGTCGACGATCATCAGGTTCTCGGCCCGGTTCTTCTCGTCCTGGCGCAGGAAGTCGCGGCGGCGGGCGTCCTCCACCGGATCGTCGCTGCGCGGCTGGGTGCCCTTCATCGGGCGGGTCTCGATCACGCCGTCCGCACCGGTGCGGAAAAACAGCTCCGGCGAGCGCGACAGCAGATCCGGCAGGCCGTCCTGTTCGACCAGAACGCCGTAACCGACCGGCTGCCTGGCCTGCAGCGCGGCATAAAGCTCCCCGGCAGTGCCATAGGCATCCGCATCAATCGGGAAGGTCAGGTTGGCCTGATAGATGTCGCCCTTGCCGATGTTGCGGTTCACATGCGCGAAGGCTTCGGCGTAACGGTCATAAGTCCAGCGGGGCGTAATGCTTTCGAGTCCCGCTTCGCCCCCCCGCGGCCGGGCGCTGCCCTCAGTGCCGGACTGGGACGGCGCCTCATATACCCCAAAGCAGATCAGCGGCAGCCGCCGCCCCGCGGGCAGCCGCCCGGCCAGCTTCGGCTCCAGCGCATAACCCAGCTCATAGGACGCATACCCCGCCAGCCAGTGGCCCGCCCCCCGCGCCGCATCCAGCGCGGCCAACGCGGCGGGCACCTCTTCCGGCCCGTCCGCACGGATCACCCGCAGCGGCTGGCTGAACACTGTGCCGGCCCCCCTGGGACCCTGATCAAAGCGAATCCGCACCGCAAGCGACTCCCTGAGCTCTTGAGCCCCACATATATCTGTTCGCAATGCGAACAAAAGGGGTGGATGCGGCATTTCCATATCCGTTTCCGATACCCCTTGAACCTTTCGGTGCGGTCCCTATAACGCGGAACAATTTGGGCGCACGCCAGCGCCCGTGAATCAAAGCTGCCCGCGCGTCAATCAAAGGAATATGGCCATGCCTAAAAGAACCGACATCCAGTCGATCATGATCATCGGAGCCGGTCCGATCGTCATCGGGCAGGCCTGCGAGTTCGACTACTCCGGCGCCCAGGCCTGCAAGGCGCTGCGCGAAGAAGGCTACCGGGTGATCCTGGTGAACTCCAACCCGGCCACCATCATGACCGACCCGGGCCTGGCCGACGCCACCTATATCGAGCCGATCACGCCCGAGGTTGTCGCCAAGATCATCGAGAAAGAGCGCCCCGACGCGCTGCTGCCGACCATGGGCGGGCAGACCGGCCTTAACACCTCGCTGGCGCTGGAAGAAATGGGCGTGCTGGAGAAATTCGGCGTCGAGATGATCGGCGCCAAGCGTGACGCCATCGAAATGGCCGAGGACCGCAAGCTGTTCCGCGAGGCGATGGACCGCCTCGGCATCGAGAACCCGCGCGCCACCATCGTCACCGCGCCCAAGCGCGAAAACGGCACCGCCGACCTGGACGAAGGCGTCCGCATCGCACTGGAAGCGCTGGATGACATCGGCCTGCCCGCGATCATCCGCCCGGCCTTCACCCTCGGCGGCACCGGCGGCGGCGTCGCCTACAACCGCGACGATTACATCCACTTCTGCCGCTCCGGCATGGATGCCTCGCCGGTGAACCAGATCCTGGTGGACGAGAGCCTCCTGGGCTGGAAAGAGTATGAGATGGAAGTGGTCCGCGACAAGGCGGACAACGCGATCATCGTCTGCTCCATCGAAAACGTCGACCCGATGGGCGTCCACACCGGCGACTCGATCACCGTGGCCCCGGCGCTGACGCTGACGGACAAAGAATACCAGATCATGCGCACCCACTCGATCAACGTGCTGCGCGAGATCGGCGTCGAGACCGGCGGCTCCAACGTGCAATGGGCGGTGAACCCCGCCGACGGCCGTATGGTGGTGATCGAGATGAACCCGCGCGTGAGCCGCTCCTCGGCGCTGGCCTCCAAGGCGACCGGCTTCCCAATTGCCAAGATCGCGGCCAAGCTGGCGGTGGGCTACACCCTGGACGAGCTGGACAACGACATCACCAAGGTGACGCCCGCATCGTTCGAGCCGACCATCGACTATGTCGTCACCAAGATCCCGAAATTCGCGTTCGAGAAATTCCCGGGCTCCGAGCCGTACCTGACCACCGCGATGAAATCGGTGGGCGAGGCAATGGCCATCGGCCGCACCATCCATGAATCGCTGCAAAAGGCGCTGGCCTCGATGGAATCGGGCCTGACCGGCTTTGACGAGGTGATGATCGACGGCGTCGGCGCCGGCCCGTGGGAGCCCGCAGGCGACAAGGCCGCGGTGATCAAGGCCATCGGCAAGCAGACCCCCGACCGGATGCGCACCATCGCCCAGGCGATGCGCCACGGCCTCAGCGACGATGACATCCACGCGGTCACCAAGTTCGACCCCTGGTTCCTGGCCCGCATCCGCGAGATCGTCGAGGCCGAGGCCGGGATCCGCGAAAACGGCCTGCCCTCGGACGCGGCCGGCCTGCGCGCGCTCAAGATGCTGGGCTTCACCGACGCCCGCCTCGCCAAACTGACCGGCAAGAAAGAAGCCGAGGTCCGCAAGGCCCGCCGCGACCTGGGCGTCAACGCCGTGTTCAAGCGCATCGACACCTGCGCCGCCGAGTTCGAGGCGCAGACGCCCTACATGTACTCGACCTACGAGGCCCCGGCCTTTGGCGACGTCGAATGCGAGGCGCGCCCCTCGGACAAGAAGAAAGTCGTCATTCTCGGCGGCGGCCCCAACCGGATCGGCCAGGGGATCGAGTTCGACTACTGCTGCTGCCACGCCTGCTTTGCGCTGACCGATGCGGGCTATGAAACCATCATGATCAACTGCAACCCGGAAACGGTGTCGACCGACTATGACACCTCGGACCGGCTGTATTTCGAACCGCTGACGTTCGAGCATGTGATGGAGATCCTGCGCGTCGAACAGGACAACGGCACCCTGCACGGCGTCATCGTGCAGTTCGGCGGCCAGACCCCGCTGAAACTGGCCAACGCGCTGGAAGAGGAAGGCATACCGATCCTGGGCACCTCCCCGGACGCCATCGACCTGGCCGAAGACCGCGAGCGCTTCCAGGCGCTGGTCAACCAGCTGGGCCTCAAGCAGCCGAAGAACGGCATCGCCTCCACCGGCGAACAGGCGATTGAAATCGCAGGTGAAATCGGCTTCCCGCTGGTGATCCGCCCGTCCTATGTGCTGGGCGGCCGGGCGATGGAAATCGTCCGCGACATGGACCAGCTCAAGCGCTACATCGCCGAGGCGGTGGTGGTCTCCGGCGACAGCCCGGTGCTCTTGGACAGTTACCTGTCCGGCGCGGTGGAACTGGACGTCGACGCGCTGTGCGACGGCAAGAACGTGCACGTGACCGGCATCATGCAGCACATCGAAGAGGCCGGCGTGCACTCGGGCGACAGTGCCTGCTCGCTGCCGCCCTACTCGCTTGAGAAGGACATGATCGACCAGATCAAGGTCCAGACCAACGCACTGGCGCTGGCCTTGAACGTGGTCGGCCTGATGAACGTGCAGTTCGCGATCAAGGACGATGAGATCTACCTGATCGAGGTGAACCCGCGCGCCTCCCGCACCGTGCCGTTCGTCGCCAAGGCCACCGACAGCGCCATCGCCTCCATCGCCGCCCGGGTGATGGCCGGGGAGCCGCTCACGAACTTCCCGCTGCGCCCGCCCTACGGCCCGGACGCAGGCTATGACGTCAACACCCCGATCGCCGATCCGATGACGCTCGCCGACCCGGACATGCCCTGGTTCTCGGTCAAGGAAGCGGTGCTGCCGTTCGCCCGTTTCCCGGGTGTCGACACCATCCTCGGCCCGGAAATGCGCTCCACCGGCGAAGTCATGGGCTGGGACCGCTCCTTTGCCCGCGCCTTCCTGAAGGCGCAGATGGGCGCCGGCATGGTGCTGCCGTCCAAGGGCCGCGCCTTCATCTCGATCAAGGACGCCGACAAGGGCAAGCTGATGCTCGAAGCGGCGCAGATCCTGGTCGAGCAGGGCTTTACCCTGGTCGCCACCCGCGGCACCCAAAGCTGGCTGGAAGACCAGGGCGTCGCCTGCGAACTGGTCAACAAGGTCTATGAGGGCCGCCCGCACGTGGTCGACATGCTGAAGGACGGTGGCGTCCAGCTCTTGATGAACACCACCGAAGGCGCCCAGGCGGTCGAGGACAGCAAGGAAATGCGCTCCGTCGCGCTTTATGACAAGATCCCCTACTTCACCACCGCCGCCGGCGCCAACGCCGCCGCGCGCGCCATCAAGGCCCAGGCTGAAGGCGACGTCGAGGTGAAGAGCCTGCAGGGCTAAGCCCCGGCACGCAGCGAATGCGGTCTACTGGAAAGCCCCGGCACTGCCCGGGGCTTTTTCTTTCCACCTGCCGCCCCCCTCCTGGCCGTTCTCATGCCCGGCGGAGGCCATGCGGCAGACCAGCCAGCGGCTGCGGGACACGCCTGACCCCAGACAGATTCAGCCCCGGCACTTGGCCGGGGCTGCATGTTTCTGTGGCATAGGCAGTCAGCAGGAACGGAGCGTTTGTAGGCGCGGCGGTCAGCCCGCCTGCCGCATCAGCGCCTGCAGCGCGTGGCCCAGCGGGGCTGCCAGCGACACCCGCTTGCCGCCCAGCTCCGCCTTGGAGGAGATCACCGACACCAGCTGCGGCGCGCGGCCCGGGCGGGACTGGAGCACCGGCGAGCCGGAGGCGCCAAGATCGACGCGGCAGCTGGTGATCAGCGACATCTGGCGGGCCACCAGCACCTGGCAGGCGGTTTGCAGCCGCGGCGAGGTGGCATTGCTGTGGGAATAGGACATCACATCGACGCGCGCGCCCCGCTCCGGTGCGGCGGCCAGCGCCAGCGGGCGCACCACATCGGCGCTGATCGGGCGCTCCAGCCGCAGCACCGCGATATCGGTGGCGGTCTGGAACTGGCCGGTCCGGCCATGCTGGTAGCCTGCGTGGATCGCCACCTTGGACACCCTGCGCGCCGCCTTCGACTGGCGGCCGTTCAGCCCCGCCTCGAACTGGACGCTGCGCGGGTCCACGGCCCGGCCGGTGCGGATGTCATACATGCAATGCGCCGCGGTCAGCACCATGTCCGGCGCGATCAGGCTGGCGGTGCACATGGCGCGGCCGCCGATGTTCAGGCGGCCCACCGCCTCCCATCCCGGCACCGACTGCACTGGCGCCCGCTGCCCGTCGGCGGCAGCAGCTCCGGCACTCACTCCCATCAGCACAGCGGCGGCAATTCCTAGCAAACGTCTCATGACCAACTCCTTTTTCCCACACCGCCATGGTGGGCGAGTCCTGAGGCTGGAATGCGGCCTGCTGCGGTGCCGCGCTGGCAGAAAGATGGGCAGAATGCGACAGGATTAACAAAAGATTAAGACACGCGCCGCGTGCATCCCTCACCGGCCCGGAACCCCTTATTTTCTTAACGCTTCCGTTCGATTTTGCGAAAATTCGCCTTAAAACACTGAAAAACCCTACGGTTTTCGTTAGGAGATCAGGCGGCAATTTCCCCGGTTTCCGCGCGTTTTCCGCCTCCGGTGGTAACTTCGCGGCCCGAATGCGGCACAAATGAGCCTTAACAAAAGGCTAAACGCGGGCCTCGGCGCGGACTGAGTCTTTAACAGCGCGCTGCGCCGCCAAGCCGTGCAGATGCGCGCGCAATCCCGCCGGGCACGGGCGGCGGCACTTGCCGCGGTTGCGGCTGAAGGGCAAGGTTGCGGCGACCTCAACTACTCCAAAGGACCCCTCTATGCGGCTCCCCCTGCTTGTCACCGCCCTGCTGTTTCTGTCCGCCTGCGACGTGCCGCTGATCCCGCTGATCTGAGACATGAAAAAGCCCCGGCAGAATTGCCGGGGCATCCTTGCGCAGGCCGGGTCATGAGGGCCGGATCATGCAGGCCGGGCCGCCCGGTTACTTCTGCGACACCCGCTTATGCACGTCCTCAGCGCTTTCCACCCGTTCGGAGTAACGGTCGACAAGGTAGTCCTTGCGCCCCCGCACCAGCCAGGTGAACTTCACCAGCTCCTCCATCACATCCACCAGACGGCGGTAGAACGGCCCGTCAGACAGACGCTCGCCCTCTTCGAACTCCAGCCACGCCTTGGGGATCGAGCTTTGGTTGGGAATCGTCACCATCCGCATCCAGCGGCCCAGGATGCGCATCTGGTTGACCGCGTTGAAGCTTTGCGAGCCGCCGGAGACCTGCATCACCGCCAGCGTCTTGCCTTGGGTGGTGCGGATGCCGCCCTGCAAGGACAGCGGCAGCCAGTCGATCTGCAGCTTCATGATGCCGGTCATCGCGCCGTGGCGCTCCGGGCTGGACCAGACCATACCCTCGGACCAGACCGCCAGCTCGCGCAGCTCCGCCACCTTGGGATGCTCCGCCGCGCCCGCATCGTCGGGCAACGGCAGGCCGGAGGGGTCGAACATCCGCGTCTCGCAGCCCAGCGCGCGCAGCACCCGCGCCGCCTCCTCCGCCGCCTTGCGGGAATAGCTCACCTCGCGCAGGGAGCCGTAGAGCAGCAGGATGCGCGGCGGGTGGCGCGGATCGCCGGGCGCGGCCAGCGCGTCCGCGTCAATTGGATGCAGCTGCCCCGCCGCAATGCCGGGCAGATCGCTCAGATCCAGGCTGTCAGGCACTCTCTTCTTCCAGGTGCAGTTTCATATCCAGCAGAACCTGCTGCAGCAGCACGGTTTCCCGCAGCAGCCGCTTGGCCTCGTTGACGGTGATGATGCCGTCCTCGATCGCCGCCTGGTATTCGCTCATCAGCTGGGCAAACCGCTGGCTCAGCGCGATCACATCCGCATTGACCCCGCCGCTGCGTCCGGTTTCCCCGGCGCTGCCGTTGCCGTTATAGGACAGGGTGATGTTCTTGAGGTCCGCCAGCGCCGACGTCACATGCGGATAAGACGCCGCGCCTTCCAGCTTGGCCACCGCATCCACCGGCATGAACCGGTCCGCGTGTTCGGCGTTGTCAGAGTAATACCGCCCCAGCGTCGCCTTTGACTTGCCGGTGATCTGGCAGGCCGCCTCGATACCGACATCCTTGACCAGCGCTTCGGTGTGCTTCTTCAGATACGTCCCGATTTCAGCCATATACATCCTACCTGGCTTGCCTGCCGCCCCCCATGGGGAACGAACCGGTTAATTTCCCATTTCTGAGTTGTAGATCAATTGCGATACCTTATCCATCCCTCAGGTTTTCAGGGATTTAGCGAGTGGCATGGTGCAATTGGCATCTGTTGTCCAGTGCAAAGCGGGATGGGTGAGTGACGTCCTGCAACCAGGGTAATTGGTCTGCCCGGAACTTGCGCCTTCCGGGGCAATTTGGCGATGGCTGCTATCACGGGGTTTTGTTCCTCCCCGGCCACGCTAGCCCCGGGAGGCCATTCCCTGCCGATGCCCGCCTGCTGATGCACACCTGCCGCTGCCGCGCGGTCACCTGCACGAATCCGGTTTTCCCGCCGCCGCGGTGCGGGTAAACCCGCCGCCATGGCCAAGCTCTATTTCAATTACTCCACCATGAACGCGGGCAAATCGACGGTGCTGCTGCAGGCCTCGCACAACTACCGCGAAAACCGCATGGACACTTACCTGCTGACAGCGAAGCTGGATGACCGGGCCGGCGCGGGCCGGATCGCCTCGCGCATCGGCATCGGCGAAGAGGCCGACATGTTCTCGGCCGGCGACGACCTGTATCAGCGCATCGAGCAGCGCCTGGCACACGGCCCGGTAGCGGCCATCTTCGTGGACGAGGCGCAGTTCCTGGAACCGGAGCAGGTCTGGCAGCTGGCCCGCGTGGTCGACGACCTGCGGGTGCCGGTGCTCGCTTACGGCCTGCGGGTGGATTTCCAAGGCAAGCTGTTTCCCGGCTCCGCCACCCTTTTGGCGCTGGCGGATGAGATGCGCGAGGTGCGCACCATCTGCCATTGCGGCAAGAAGGCCACCATGGTGGTGCGCCAGGACGAGCAGGGACAGGTGCTGACCGAAGGCGACCAGGTGCAGATCGGCGGCAACGAGACCTATGTGTCGCTGTGCCGCCGCCACTGGCGCGAGGCCGTCGGCAGCCGCTAGCGCACCGGCGGCGCGGAACCCGGCCTGCCCCGTTTGCGTTTTCCTCCTGTACACGCCCTTTAGACAGGAGATCGTCATGACCGCACGGGATCCGCTCGCCGGTAAGCTGCGCTTTCATATGGCCAGCCTGGCAGGCGCCTGCATCGCAGGCGCCTTGATCATCGCCGCCTTCACCCTTGGCTTCTATTCCTGGCAGTCCATCGCTGTCTGCATCGCCGTCGGTGCCGTCTCGGCGTGGCCTGCAGGCGTGTTTCTGACCCGCAAGATCAAGAAGGAGGACCCCGCCTGGGATCACCGCCGCGACGTGCCCCGCGACGACCCCAAGGACAGCTGACCGCCCGCGTCAGACCCGGTTGGGCAGCGCCTCTCCGGCCAGGTACGCCGCGGCATTGTCGAGCGCCATATGCCCCATATTGCTGCGCACCTCCTCGGTGGCGGTGCCCAGATGCGGCAGCAGGGTGGCGTTGTCCAGATCGATCAGCGCCTGCGGCACCTTGGGCTCGAACTCATAGACATCAAGGCCCGCGCCGCCGATGCGGCGGTTCTGCAGCGCATCGATCAGCGCCGCCTCCTCCACCACTTCGCCGCGCGCGATATTGATCAGATGCGCGTGGGGCTGCATCGCGTTCAGCACCTCGGCGTTGATCAGGTGACGGGTCTCAGGCCCGCCCGGCACTGCGACGACCAGGAAATCCACCTGCCCCGCCATCGCCAACAGGCTCTCTGCCCGGTCCGCCGGAAAATCCAGTTCCTTGGTCGAACGCGCCACGTAAGACACATCCATGCCAAAGCCGAAGTGGCAGCGCCGCGCAATTGCCTGGCCGATCCGGCCCATGCCGGCGATGCCGACGCGCTTGCCGGTGGCGTGCAGCCCCAGCATCTGGGTCGGGTGCCAGCCGTCCCACGCGCCGCTGCGCAGCATCCGCTCGCCTTCCGAGGCGCGGCGCGCCGACATCAGGATCAGCGTCATCGCGATATCGGCGGTGGCATCGGTGACAGCGCCCGGCGTGTTGGTCACCTCGACGCCAGCGGCCCGCGCCGCCTCCACGTCGATATGGTTGTAACCGACGCCGAAGTTGGCCAGCAGCTTGCAGCGCGGCGTGCCCGCCTTGGCAAAGATCTCTGCCGTGAACCTGTCGCCCAGCGTCGGCACCACGATGTCGAACTCCTTGAGCGCGCGCAGCATCTCCGCCTCGCTCATCACCGCGTTGGTCTCACGGATCTCCAGACCGGCAAAGGCCTCCCGCGCCCGCGCCGTGACCGCTGCCGTCATCGGCCGCGCAATCCAGATTTTCATCTCAGTGCATCCTCCCGCCCAGCGGGACCTTTCCGTCGGGACCCGCCAGGAATATCTCTCCGTTTTCGTCCGGCAGGCCCAGAACCAGGATCTCTGACATGAACGTGCCGATCTGCCGCGGCGGGAAGTTTACGACGGCCAGAACCTGCTTGCCCACCAGCGTTTCCGGCATGTAATGCGCCGTAATCTGCGCTGAGCTCTTTTTTACGCCGATTTCGCCCCCGAAATCGACCCACAGCTTGATGGCCGGCTTGCGCGCCTCGGGAAACGGCTCCGCACGGACCACTTCGCCGACGCGGACGTCGACCTTCAGGAAATCGTCAAAGGAAATCTCAGCCACGCGACAGCTCCTTGGACCGCTCCGTTGCCGCCGCAACCGCACGCTTCAGCAAGGCCGGGAAGCCGTCCTGCTCATCCATCAGAACCTCCAGCGCGGCCTGGGTAGTGCCATTGGGGCTGGTCACGTTGACGCGCAGCTGGCCGGGGCTGTCCTCTGCCGCCTCCGCCAGCGCGCCGGCGCCTGCGACAGTGGCCTTGGCCAGCTGCATCGCCAGCTCCGCCGGCAGGCCCTGCGCCTCGCCCGCGGCGGCCAGCGTCTCGATCAGGTGGAACACATAGGCCGGGCCGGAGCCGCTGACGCCCGTGACCGCATCCATCTGGCCCTCGTTCTCCAGCCGCACGGTCTGCCCGACAGCTTGCAACAGCCCCTCGGCCCGCTCCAGATCCTTGGGCGCCGCGTGGGCGTTGCCGATGATTGCGGTGATGCCGCGCCCCACCGCAGCCGGGGTGTTCGGCATCGCCCGCACGATCGGGGTTTCGGCCCCCAGAATGTTCTGGAATGTGGCAATCGAGGTGCCCGCCGCCACCGAAATGAACAGCGTTTGGCCGTTGCCGTAGCTTTGCAGCGTAGGCAGCGCCTCGCCCATCATCTGCGGCTTCACCGCGATCAGCACGATACCCGGCGCCTTGGGCAGTTCGGCATTCAGGTGAACGCCGGTCCCCTTCAGCCAGTCCGAGGGGTTGGGATCAATCACCCAGACCGAAGCTGCGGGCAGCCCGCCCTCCAGCCAGCCGGCCAGCATCGCCGATCCCATCTTGCCGCAGCCCAGCAGCACCAGGCCGCGCGCGGCAATCTCTTGCATGTCCATCTTAAGCCCCTCCCCTTGGCGTCAGGTTCAGGGCTCAGGTTTACGCCCGCCCGTAAGCCTCTGCAATGGCGACCTGCATCGCCTCCTGCGGGCTGCGCTTGCCCCAGACCGCCAGCTGGATCGCCGGATAGTAGCGCTCCGCATTGGCCACCGCGGCGTTCAGCATCGCGTCGATCTGCTGCGGGCTGGCCATCTGGCCGCCGGTCAGCATCAAGCCATAGCGGAACAGCATCAGCTTGTGATCGGCCCAATAGGTAAAGGACCCTTCCCAGCACTGGTCGTTCATCTGGTTGATCAGCTCATAAAGCCGCGGCAGCTCCGCTTCCGGCGGCTCCATCTCAAAGCTGCAGACCAGCCGCAGGCATTCCTCATAGCCCGACCAGGCCAGCGTCAGCGAATAGGTGCGCCACTGCCCTTCCACCGCCATCGCGATCTGATCGTCCCCGACCCGGTCAAAGTCCCAGTCGTGGTGCGAGGCCACAGTTTCGACGATGTCGATGGGATGGATGTCTTCGTCCAGGTGAAGCTCGGATAGTGCCATGATGCCACCTCTCTGTATTGCCCGGCTTACCGGGAATGGAGACGCCCAATAGCCAGGTTTTTGTGCTACGGGCCGGGGAGGCATCCCCGCTCCCATACCAGATATGGTGGGGCCGAATTGATGATCTGGCAACCCTTTATTTGGGGATATCTGCAATAACTTGTGGATGATCTGTCCACAGGCCCCTAAATGCCGGCGGAACAGCTTGGGGCCTTCCGGCCTCTCCTGCCCGGCGGAAATCACCCGGACCGCCCATATCTTGTGGTGATGCGCACGCTGCCGGGCAGCCCGCAGCCATCCAGGCGAAGAGATTTGCCCGCAAGGGGCCGCAGGCCGCCGCTTGGCAGGCGGCAGCAGGCCCGGACGGGGCGCCGCTCCGGCGCGGGGCGTGCCCTGAAACAGGCCGGCCCGCAGCCAGCCGGCCGAAGGCTCAGCGGAAGGCGGGCCCGTGCGCCCAGACGGTCAGCGACTGGCGCGTGCCGCGGGTGACCGGCGTCACCTGATGCAGCAGAAAGCTCGGAAACACCGTGGCGCTGCCCAGCACCCGGCTGGCAGTGACCACATGGGCGCCCGGCATGATCTCCAGATCGCCGCCGTCATAAGAGCCCGGCTTGCTCAGCTGCACCACCAGCGTCAGCTTGCGCTTGCCCGCCACCGGCCCGTCGCCAATGTCGGAGTGCCAGGTGAAATGGCCGTTATCACTGTCCTTGTAGCTGGCGGCCTGCGGGCTTTCGGCAAATTCGCGCAGGTCAAAGTTGAACTGCTCCCGGTTGGCCCGCCGCACCAGTGTGATCAGCCGCTCCATCACCCAGCCGGTGCCCGGCACATCGTCCAGCCACACCACGCTGGCCCGGCGCAGGTTGTGATCGCGGGTCTGGCCCACCAGCCGCGCCTCGTTGTCCGGCTCCGCCTCCACTTTCCGCAAAATCTCCGCGCACTCCTGCGTGCTGAACGCACTGGGCACCGAATAGACCGCAACCATGCCACACTCCTCTTCAAGCAGCACAGGAAGCATGTAACGGACCGCGGCGGCGGCGCTGGACGGTTTTCGACCCGGCGGGCGGAAAGCGACCTGTTTTTAGCTGCTGCACCAAAGAGCAGCTATGCTCTGTGCGCAGACCGGCGCACAACAAAACCGCTTCGCACAATTTCAGCAGCAAAGCCGCGGTCCGCAAAATACGCAGAACGCTTAAGCGTCAGGTCAGCTCTGGCGAACAGAACTTCACTCCATTCGGGAAAGTGGACTTCAACCTGCTCGAACTGCTCTAACAGCCCAGCTAGTGGCGCCCCGCTGCGGGGCACTGCAAACAATGCGCTGTTGGGCACATCTGCTTCATGCTTCCAGAGACTTTCGGCATAGGCCCTATGAGCCGGAATATCTGCCAGCCAGAATGCCTCTCCCAGCGGTGGCAATTCATCCTTGCCCAGCTCTTCAAATGCAACGGTGATGCGCATGTTATTTCCTTTGCCGGGAACAGCGTCAACCTGTTCTAGCAAGGTAGGAATTCTATCAAAACCAAAAAGCCCGCCGCAGATCCCTCTGCGGCGGGCCTCAATTCAACGCGGGGCGGACAGCCTGCCCCGGTCCAGGGCTCAGGCCTTGTCTTTCGCCTCCAGCGCGTCCAGGCGCGCCTTCAGCGCTTCGTTTTCCTCGCGCGCCTTCTGCGCCATCGCGCGCACCGCGTCGAATTCCTCGCGGGTGACAAAGTCACGGTCGGCCAGCCAGCGGTCGATCATGCTCTTCAACGCGGTCTCTGCTTCGTCCTTGGCGCCCTGGGCCACGCCCATCGCATTGGTCATCAGCTGCGAAATATCGTCCAGGATCTTGTTGCGGGTCTGCATGTTCTTCTCCGTCTCAAGGTTGTCCCCTATATGGGCAAGCAAAGCCGCGGCGGCAAGCCGTTGACTTCCTATAACCCGCAAAGGCATTCAGTCGCACATGCAGGCCTTGATCCAATTCCCCGACCTTTCGCCCGAGATTTTCTCAATTGCCATCGGCAGCTTCGAATTTGCCCTGCGCTGGTACGCGCTGGCCTATATCGCCGGCATCGTCATCGCCTGGCGCCTGGCGGTGGCCGCGCTGCGCCGCCCCGGCTTATGGCCCGCCAGCCAGCCGCCGATGCGCCCCGAGCAGGTCGAGGACCTGCTGACCTGGATCATCCTCGGGGTGATCCTGGGCGGGCGCCTGGGGTTTGTGCTGTTCTACCAGCCGGCCTATTACCTGGCGAACCCCGCCGAGATCCTGAAGATCTGGCAGGGCGGCATGGCCTTTCACGGCGGGCTGATCGGCGTGGTGCTGGCCACCCTGATCTTTGCCGCGCGCCACAATATCCCGAAATTGCAGATCGCCGACCTGGTCGCCCACACGGTGCCGCCGGGGCTGCTGCTGGGGCGGCTCGCGAATTTCATCAATGCTGAGCTGTGGGGCCGCCCGACGGACCTGCCCTGGGGCGTCGCCTTCCCCGGCCCGGCCGCGCAGGACTGCGGCCAGGCGCTGGGAGAGCTTTGCGCCCGCCACCCCTCGCAGCTCTACGAGGCGCTGATGGAGGGGCTGATCCTCGGCGCGGTGCTGCTGTACCTCGCCTGGCGCCGGGGCGCCTTCCACACCCCGGGCCGCCTCCTGGGGGTGTTTCTTGCGGGCTATGGACTCGCCCGGTTCCTGGTCGAATTCGTCCGCCAGCCGGATGCCCAGTTCGTCACCCCCGGCAACCCGCTGGGGCTGGCCTGGCAGATTGACGGCTTCGGCCTCACCCAGGGACAGGCGCTGTCGCTGCCGATGATCGCGATCGGCCTTTATTTCCTGATCCGCGCCCGCCACACCGCCCGGAGCCCGGCATGAGCCTGATGGACCACCTCTCCGCCCGCATCCGGGCGGATGGCCCGATGTCCGTGGCGGAGTACATGGGCGACTGCCTGCTGCACCCGCAGTTCGGCTATTACACCACCCGCGACCCGCTGGGCGCGCAGGGCGATTTCACCACCGCGCCGGAAATCAGCCAGATGTTCGGCGAGCTGCTGGGCCTTGCCCTGGCGCAGGCCTGGATGGATCAGGGATCGCCGGCGCCATTCACGCTCGCAGAACTCGGCCCCGGCCGCGGCACCCTGATGGCAGACCTGTTGCGCGCCACCCGCGGCGTGCCCGGCTTCCATGCCGCGATGCAGATCCATCTGGTCGAGGCTTCGCCCGCCCTGCGCGCCGCCCAGGCCAAGGCGCTGGAGGGCTATGCGCCCGCATGGCTGGACAGCGCGGACAACCTGCCCGATCAGCCGCTCTTCCTGATCGCAAACGAGTTCTTCGATGCCCTGCCCATCCGCCAGTTCCTGCGCGCAGGCGGCGGCTGGAGCGAAAAGCGCATCGGCCTCACGGACGGCGCGCTCAGCTTCGGCCTCACGCCGGCAGCGCCGCAGCCCGCGCTGGCGCACCGGCTGGCGGACACCCGCGACGGCGATCTGGTCGAGATCTGCGAGCCCGCCGCCCCCATTACCCAGTCCATCGCCGCCCGAATCGCCGCCCATGGCGGCGCCGCGCTGATCGTGGACTACGGCGACTGGCGGGCGCTGGGGGACACGTTGCAGGCCCTGCGGGCGCATGAACCCGCCGATCCGCTGCAAACCCCGGGAGAGGCCGATCTGACGGCCCATGTGGATTTCGAAGCGCTGGCAAACGCCGCGAAAACCGCTGGTTGCGCCTTCACCCGCCTTACGCCCCAAGGGGTATTCCTCGAACGGCTCGGCATCACCGATCGCGCCCGCGCGCTGGCCGCGCCGCTGCAGGGCGGCAGCCTGGAAACCCTGATCGCCGCACATCGGCGGTTGACGCACCCGGAGGAAATGGGAAACCTGTTCAAAGTCCTAGGCCTCTACCCTTCGCAGGCCGCCCCTCCGCCGGGATTGAACATATGACGCTTGAAATTCTGACGTCCGATCTGCTTGGCCCGGTGCGGCACGGGTTCTTCACCCGCAGGGGCGGTGCGTCCTCAGGCATCTACCACGGCCTGAACTGCGGCCTCGGCTCCACCGACCAGCGCGAGGCGGTGCGGATCAACCGCACCCGGGTGGCCGCCGCGATGGAGGTGCCGCCGGAGAACCTGAGCGCGGTGCATCAGGTCCACAGCGCCGATGTCGCCGTCATCACCGAACCCTCGCAGGACCGCCCGCAGGCCGATGCGATGGTCACCAACGTGCCGGGGCTGGCGCTGTCGATCCTGACCGCAGACTGCCAGCCGGTGCTGTTTTCCGATCCCGAAGCAGGGGTCATCGGCGCCGCCCACGCGGGCTGGCGCGGCACCCTGGACGGGGTGCTGGAAGCCACCCTGGAAGCCATGGAGGGCCTTGGCGCGCGGCGCGAAAACACCGCCGCGGTGATCGGCCCGACGATCTCCCAGCGCGCCTATGAGGTGGGGCCGGAGTTCTTTGAGGACTTCATGATGCAGGACGAGCGCTACGCCCGCTTCTTTGCCAACGGCGAAGACGGCCGCTACCTGTTCGACCTGCCGGGCCTCGGCCTGCACAAGCTGCGCGAGGCCGGCGCCGGCGCCGCGGAATGGACCCGCCACTGCACCTATTCGGACCCGGAGAAATTCTTTTCCTACCGCCGCGCGACCCACGCGAAAGAGGCCGACTACGGCCGCCTGATCTCCTGCATCCGGCTTTAACAGCGCGTTAACCGGGCAGATTGCGGCGGATTTTCTGAAATTCTGCCGCAATTGCCTCCACCCGCAGCGCCGGACACCCCGGCCAAGCTGTTTTTTCCAAGCAAAACCAGCCCCCTGCCCCGGTCTCTCTGCCCCGGCCCTGTCCCCGGCGCGGCGCCGGCAGCGTCAAAATTGCCCCGCGCCGGTCATAATTGCGGCGCAATGATTACCCATAAAGAGATCAGAAAAACAAAACCAGCTGCCGCCCTGCAGAGGGGCGTTGCTGCCGGGCGAAGGACAGACAGACCATGAAAATGAACAAGCGTTTCATTGCCTCCATCATCCGCGCCGCCAAAGGCGCGGCCGTGGACCTGCCATGGGCCGCCGCACGCCAGCCTGACGGCCAGGCGCGCAAGCGGAAACGGGGTTAACGCCGGGGACGGGTGCCCCGGCGGCGGGCCGCACTGGCGCAGCCGCGCCAGCCAGTACCCGCCACCGGGGCACCCAGCCCGCCGGGCAGGACCCGGGACCGGCGCGGCTAGTGCCGAATCGCTCCGTCCCCGCCCCTGCCAGCCGTTAACCAGTCTGCTTAAGATTTTTTGACAATCCGAATTAAATCCCGCCACACTCAGGCATATATATCGTTCAAGCGCGTCTGTGTTGCCGGTGGGGGCCGATGCATACGGGCAGTTTGAAAGGAAAGGTCCGGTTATGACCATCCCGCACTCGCTGCACAGGGCTGCAGCCAATGCTGTCGAAACCACTGCGTTCCTGCAGGACCCCGCGGTTCTGCGTGCCGCCAACAAGCCGCAGCTGCGCCGCTACGAGGTCAGCAGCCTGCTGCCCAACGGCGGCATCTCGGAAACCCGCCACATCGCCCCGGCGCTGCCGCTGTTCGAGGACGCCTTCTGCGCGTTTTCCCGCGGCTCGCTGGTGGAAACCGCCAGCGGCCCGATCGCGGTCGAGGATCTGCTGCCCGGCGACGAAATCCTGACCAGCGGCGGCGGCAGCCAGCAGCTGGTGTGGATCGGCCGCACCAGCCTGCTGCCCGCCCGCCAGGGCAGCCGCGGCCGCAGCCACCGCCTCACCAGCTTCATGGCCGACAGCCTGGGCCTGCAAAAACCGGCTTCCAGCGTGGTGGCCGGCCCTGCCGCCCGGCTGCTGCGCACGCCGCCGCATCTGCAAAGCTGCGGCAAGGGTCCGCTGCTGACCCCCGCCGCCGCGTTCCAGGACGGGATGAGCATCTTTGAGACCGCGCCGCCGACGCCGGTGGACATGTACCACCTGTGCCTGCCGCGCCATGCGGTGATCAATGCCGGCGGGCTGGAGTTTGAAACCTACCACCCCGGCCCGGACGCGCTGAAGCTCGCAAGCTATGCGATCAAGACCCTGTTTTTGAACATGTTTCCCCACGCCGACAGCATCAGGGACTTTGGCCCTCTGGCCTATCCCCGCGCCGACAGCCAGGGCGGCAGCGCGGGCGGCCCGCTGCTGTGATTTCCCTGCCGGCGGCCTGTCCGCCGCCGGCCCGGGGGCTGAGGCTCAGTTCATGCCGCGCACATAGCGCACCAGTTGGCTGGCATTGAACTGCTCCTCGTCGATGATGCTTTTCATCAGGTCGCCGATCGAGACGATCCCGGCCAGCTCGCCATCCTTCAGCACCGGCAGATGGCGGACATGCTTTTCCACCATCACCGCCATGCAGGCTTCGGCGCTCTGCCCCGGCTCGACGCCGTAGAAATCGGTCGCCATCACATCGGCAAGCGGCGTCGTCGGAGAGGTTTTGCCAGCCAGAAACACCTTGCGGGTATAGTGCCGCTCGGTGAAGATCCCGGCCAGCTTGCCGCCGGACATCACCAGCACCGAGCCCACATCCTCCTCCGCCATCAGCTTCAAGGCGTCGACCACCATGGCCTCCGGCGGAAGCGTGTGCAGGGTGCCGCCCTTGGCATCGAGAATTTGCTGAACAGTTGCCATCGTTACACCTCCAGTCGGCGGAACAACGACCGGGTCAAACCGATCAACCGGCATGCCCCGCCTTACCAGCATCCGGGGTTTCCCCCTCGCGTCAATGACTTGGATCAAGTGGCCCCGGCACCACCCCGCAATAGGGCCGCCGCCGACGCGCGCCGGGCGGCTCTGGCTCAGGCCTCGCGGGCCAGCCGCTCTTCCAGCACCTCAAACGGCACGCCCGGCTCATCCTTGGCGCCGCGGATCACCAGCGAGGTCTTGACGCTGGCCACATTCGGCGTCGTCAGCAGATCGCCGGTCAGAAAGCTTTGAAAGGTGCTCAGGTCCGGCGACACGCATTTCAGGATGAAATCCACCTCGCCGTTCAGCATGTGGCACTCGCGCACCAGCGGCCAGCTGCGGCACTTCTCCTCAAAGGCGCTCAGCTCCACCTCGGCCTGGCTCTCCAGCCCCACCATGGCAAAGACCTGCACCTCGAACCCCAGCTCGCGGGCGTTCACATCCGCATGATAGCCGTGAATCAGCCCGGCCTCCTCCAGCGCCCGCACCCGGCGCAGACACGGCGGGGCGGAAATGCCGACCCGCTTGGCCAGCTCCACGTTGGTCATCCGCCCATCGGCCTGAAGCTCCGACAAAATCTTGCGATCAATCGGATCTAGACGGGTTGTGACCATGCTGGAAACTCCTGTGAACTTTGCGTTTCTTATAGCACCGCCGCCGGGCTGCGCAATAATCTTTCATCCACGCGCAATATTCTTTGCACTCCGAAGGTGCAAGCGGCAATCCGGGGCGGCAGCGGCAACAGTGCCTGCCGCTCCGGCACGGCTGGGGGTTTAAGCCAGCGGGCCCTGCCGCTATATGGATTTCCTGACGGCGGCAAGCCCGCCAGGCTGCATTACGTGGGGAACACACATGAGCGAGACGCGCCACACCAAGGTTCTGATCATCGGCTCCGGGCCTGCCGGCTATACCGCGGGGGTCTATGCCTCCCGCGCCATGCTGGAGCCGATCCTGGTCCAGGGCATCGAGCCCGGCGGCCAGCTGACCACCACCACCGAGGTGGAGAACTGGCCCGGCGACACCGAGGTGCAGGGCCCCGACCTGATGGTGCGGATGCAGGAGCACGCCAAGGCGATGGGCACCGAGATCATCGGCGACATCATCACCTCGCTCGACACCTCGTCGCGCCCCTTCACCGCCAAGGGCGACAGCGGCACCACCTACACGGCTGATGCCGTGATCCTGGCCACCGGCGCCCGCGCCAAATGGCTGGGCCTGCCGTCCGAGGAGAAATTCAAGGGCTTCGGTGTCTCGGCGTGCGCCACCTGCGACGGCTTCTTTTACCGCGGCCAGGAGATCGTGGTGATCGGCGGCGGCAACACCGCCGTGGAGGAAGCGCTGTTCCTCACCAACTTCGCCTCCAAGGTCACGCTGATCCACCGCCGCGACGAGCTGCGCGCCGAGAAGATCCTGCAGGACCGCCTGATGAAGAACGACAAGATCGAAACCCTGTGGTTCCACACCCTTGAAGAGGTCGTCGGCACCGACAACCCGCTGGGGGTCGAGGGCGTCGTGGTCAAGAACGTGCAAACGGGCGCGCTGAAGGAAATCCCCTGCAAGGGCGTCTTCATTGCCATCGGCCACGCACCCGCGAACGAGCTGGTCAAGGACGTGCTGGAGCTGCACAACGGCGGCTATGTCAAGGTGAAGCCCGGCAGCACCGAAACCTCGATCCCCGGCATCTATGCCGCGGGCGACCTGACCGACCACAAGTACCGCCAGGCGGTCACCTCCGCCGGCATGGGCTGCATGGCGGCGCTGGACGCCGAACGCTTCTTGGCTGAGCAGGAGTAACCGGGATGCCGCATGATTTCGCCGCGCAACGGGCCGGAACCGTTGCGGCATTCAACGACATGCAGGCCGAACACGGCCTGCCGGAGGCGGCGGACGTGGATTACTTCTTCGTCCCCGCCCGCGACGGCGCCGACTGGCGCAAGCTGGCCGATGAGCTGAGCCGCGAGGGCTACGGCTGTAGCTGGGTCAGCGGAAAAGACGCCGAAGGCGGCAGCCCCTATCTGGTCGCCACCCTGACGGATCAGATCATCTCCGCCACCGGCATCTGGATCGGCGAGGAAGTCGCCACCCGCGCCGCCCTCTCCCACGGCTTTGCCCCTGACGGCTGGGGCCTGGAGGGCTGAGCGCCCGCCGACCCCGGCATTGACCCCAGGCCCCCGCCCCCGCAGTCTGCCCTCAGCTGACCGCAGGACAGGAGGACCGGCGTGGCAAGCGCGCTCTGGCAGGGCAACTGGATCACCCGCACCCGGATCGTGACCGGGCTGGTGCTGTTCACCTACGCCTTCTTCCACTTCATCAACATCGGCCTCGGCCTGCTGTCGCCAGACTGGATGGAGGCGTTTCAGGACGCCCGCCAGCTGATCACCCGCAGCGCCCTGGGCGGTCTCATCCTCTATACCGCGCTGATCCTGCATGCCGGGCTGGCGCTGTGGAGCCTGGCCCGCCGCCGCACCCTGCGGATGCGCCCGGCGGCGGCGCTGCAAATGCTGCTCGGATTTCTGATCCCGCTGCAGCTGCTCAGCCATCTGGCCTTCACCCGCTACTCGCATGAAATCTACGGCGTCAACGACGAGATGGCCTATGTGATCGTGCTGATGTGGGCCTCGCCCGAGGCCTGGCAGCAAAGCGCGCTGCTGCTGGCGGTGTGGATCCACGGCTGCATCGGCCTGCACTACTGGCTGCGGCTGACCCGCTGGTGGCGGCGGCTGATCCCCTGGATGGCGGGGCTGGCGGTGCTGATCCCCGGCTTCGCGCTGGCCGGCTTCCTGACCGAAGGCCGCCGCATCCACGGTCTGTTCGTCGAGGGCAGCCAGCGTCCGGCGCTGATGGAGGCGTTCAACTGGCCCAGCCGCGAGGTCTTTGCCGAGCTGTTCCTGACCGACAGGCGCTGGTTCACGGCGTTCCTGCTGCTCTTGGGGCTGGCGGCGGCGGCGCATGTGCTGAACCGGCTGCTGCGGCGCCGCCGCGCGGTGCGCATCCGCTATGCCTTCGGCCCGGAAATCCGCGCCGAACGCGGCCTCACCCTGCTGCAGATGTCGCAGGCGGGCGGCGTCCAGCACACCTCCCTGTGCGGCGGCAAGGGCCGCTGCACCACCTGCCGGGTGGTGGTGGAGGAAGGCGGCGACACCCTGCCGCCGCCCGCCCCGCCCGAGGCGCGCAGCCTCGCCCGCGTCAAGGCGCCCGCCAACATGCGGCTGGCCTGCCAGATCCGCCCCGAGGCGCCGCTGACCGTCACCCGCATGTTCCGCCCCGACGGCCGCAAGACCCGCGCCCATGCCAGCCAGGGCAGCGAACAGCAGCTTGCGGTGCTGTTCCTCGACATGCGCGGGTTTACCGCCCGCACCGCCGGCCAGCTCCCCTATGACGTCGTGTTCCTGCTGAACCGATTCTTCGACGCCATCGTCCCCGCCATCACCGCGGCAGGCGGCACGGTGGACAAATACCTGGGCGACGGCCTGCTGGCGCTGTTCGAGGCCGCCACCCCCGCCCGCTCCGCCGAGGCGGCGCTGGACGCCGCCGCCGCCATCGGCACCGCGCTGCAGGATTTCAACGCCCGGCTGGCGGCGGACGGCGAGCCGCAGATCCGCATCGGCATCGGCATTCACCTGGGCCAGCTGGTGCTGGGCGAGATCGGCAGCGCCGGCCACGCCCCGCGCACCATCATCGGAGGCAGCGTCAACACCGCCAGCCGGCTGGAGGCCAAGACCAAGGATCTGGGAATCGAACTGCTGGTGTCCGCCCGGGTGCTGGAGGCCGCGGGCTACCCCCTGCACCGTTTCGCGCTGCAGGAGTTCCAGCTCAGGGGCGTCTCCCGGCCGCTGGCGGCGCTGGCGGTGGAACAGGCCGCCGCGCTGCCGCGGCTGCTGGCCAAAGAACAGGGTTAAGCCCCGCCCGCGGCCTCGCGAACGCCCGTTTCCGGCCCGGCGCCGGACCCGGACGATCCCGCCGTAAAACACGCCCAAGGGGAACTTTCTGCCGCACACCCGGATGCGTTGCAGCACGGCAACGCGGCAGAAAATTGCCAATCCGAGGCAATTCCCCCTTTGATTCCCGGCCGAACCATGCAATGCGTTCACGCGTGAACACACTTTGACCCCCGCCCTGGACCCGCTGCGCCGTGCCTGAGACCCTGACCACATCCACCCCGGACGAGCAAGACCTGCTCTTCCGCCTCCTGCGCCAGCTCGATGCGGCGCCGGACGCCTCGCAGCGGACCACCGCCGCGGCGCTGGGGATCTCGCTGGGACGGCTCAACACCTTGCTGCGGTCTGCGGCAGAGGGCGGCCTGGTCACCGTCAGCGCCCGCCCCGGTCCCGACAAGCGGCAGCGGTTTGCCTATTCGCTGACCACCCGCGGCGCGGCAGAGAAAGTGCGGCTCACCGATCAATTCCTCGCCCGCAAGCTCGCAGAATACAACGCGCTGCATGCGGAACTCACCGGCTCCGCTAGCGGCCTCCCCCCTCTCAAACACAGGACCAACCCGATGCAAAGCAACCTGGCTCCCATTCCTGAGCTCTATGTCTCCTATGAAAGCGCCCCGAAACTGAAGGTCGAAGCGGCCGATCTGGTCAGCTGGGACCTGACCCCGCGCCAGATCTGCGACCTGGAGCTCTTGATGAACGGCGGCTTCAACCCGCTGAAGGGTTTCCTGTCCCAGGCTGACTATGATGGCGTTGTCGAAAACATGCGCCTGGCCGACGGCACCCTGTGGCCGATGCCGATCACCCTGGACGTCTCCGAAGACTTCGCCGCCAAGCTCGAAGCGGGCCAGGACATTGCCCTGCGCGACCAGGAAGGCGTGATCCTCGCCACCATGACCGTCACCGACAACTGGGTGCCGAACAAGGCGCGCGAGGCGGAGAAGGTGTTCGGCGCCGATGACGACGCCCACCCGGCGGTGAACTACCTGCACAACACCGCGGGCAAGGTCTACCTGGGCGGCCCCGTGACCGGCATCCAGCAGCCCGTCCACTATGACTTCCGCGGCCGCCGCGACACCCCGAACGAGCTGCGCGCCTACTTCCGCAAGCTGGGCTGGAACAAGGTTGTCGCCTTCCAGACCCGCAACCCGCTGCACCGCGCTCACCAGGAGCTGACCTTCCGCGCCGCGCGCGAAGCCCAGGCCAACCTGCTGATCCACCCGGTTGTCGGCCTGACCAAGCCGGGCGACGTCGACCACTTCACCCGCGTCCGCTGCTACGAGGCGGTGCTGGACAAGTATCCGGCGGCCACCACCACCATGTCGCTGCTGAACCTGGCAATGCGCATGGCCGGCCCGCGCGAGGCGGTCTGGCACGGCCTGATCCGCAAGAACCACGGCTGCACCCACTTCATCGTCGGCCGCGACCACGCAGGCCCCGGCAAGAACTCCGCCGGCGAGGACTTCTATGGCCCCTACGACGCGCAGGAGCTGTTCCGCGCCTATGAAGAGGAAATCGGCCTCAAGATGGTGGACTTCAAGCACATGGTCTATGTGCAGGAGCGCGCCCAGTACGAGCCGAACGACGAGATCGAAGACCGCGACAACGTCACGATCCTGAACATCTCCGGCACCGAACTGCGCCGCCGCCTGGCCGAAGGCCTGGAAATCCCGGAATGGTTCTCCTTCCCGGAAGTGGTGTCCGAGCTGCGCAAAACCAGGCCGCCGCGCTCCAAGCAGGGTTTCACCGTGTTCTTCACCGGCTTCTCCGGCTCCGGCAAATCCACCATTGCAAACGCTCTGATGGTCAAGCTGATGGAAATGGGCGGCCGCCCCGTCACCCTGCTGGACGGCGACATCGTGCGGAAAAACCTGTCGAGCGAGCTGGGCTTCTCGAAAGAGCACCGCGACCTCAACATCCGCCGCATCGGCTATGTGGCCTCTGAGATCACCAAGAACGGCGGCATCGCCATCTGCGCCCCGATCGCGCCCTACGCCACCACCCGCCGCGCCGTGCGCGAGGACGTGGAACAGTTCGGCGCCTTTGTCGAAGTGCACGTCGCCACCTCGATCGAGGAATGCGAGCGCCGCGACCGCAAGGGCCTCTACAAGCTGGCCCGCGAAGGCAAGATCAAGGAGTTCACCGGCATCTCCGACCCCTACGACGTGCCGCAGAACGCCGAACTGGTGGTCGAGACCGAGAATGTCGACGTCGACAACTGCGCCCACCAGGTGCTGCTCAAGCTGGAAAGCATGGGCCTGATCAAGGCCTGAGCCTGACAGCACAGCGAGACATCGGAACGGCCCGCCACTCGGCGGGCCGTTTTCTGTTCGCCACCCAAAGCCTCTGAACCCGCGCAGCGCCCCCTTCTTCGCCGTGGTCAAAAAGGCAACGGTCCGCCCCTGATGCGCATGGCCCCTCCGCGGATCGCTTCCCGGATCGGCGGAAAACCGCTAATCATGCCGCAAATATACAGGATTGCAGGCGGATTTCAGGTGCGTGTCGTTTCTCTTTGGATCGGTGAAGAGCTTCCGCTGCTGACGCAGCTGGCGGTCATGTCCTGGCAGCGCCACACCTGCGGCGTGGATCTCTATGTCAGCGACCCCGCCTGCCCGCCCCGCGGCGTGCCGCCCGGTGTCAGCCTGAAACCGGCCGGAGAGATCCTGCCGCTGGACACGCTGGAGCGCCTGAAGCCCCTGATCCGCACCCGCTACAGCCCGCGGCAGGAGCGGCTCAGCTATTCCGACATCTTCCGCATCGCGATTCAGAAACACGGCCTTGGGGTCTGGCTGGATACCGACGTCATCCTGTTCCAGGACTTCCAGCCGGACCCGGCCCGGGCCTGGTTTGCCTTCGACGGCGCGGCGACGGTCGGCTGCTCGGCGCTGTATTTCCCGCCCGATGACCCCTTTGTCTGCGACTTCCTCAAGGTGCTTGACCATCCCGAGCTGTGGCCGGACTGGCTTGGCTTCAAACGGCGGGTGGTCAAACCCGCGCTGCTGCGCGCGCTTGGCCGGAAATTCCGGGCCACCGATCTCGGCATGACCGTCTATGGCAACGAGGCGATGGTGCGCATCCTCAAGCGGCAGAACCGCTTCGGGGAGGCCAAGCCGATGAAATCAATGTATTATCTGCCGGGCGCCAGCTGTGATTTCTATGACCCGGCGCGCACCCGGGCGCTGCTGGGCCAGCCCGATATCATCGGCCTGCATGTGCATCAGAAAGGCCCCTCCACCCAGCCGCCCCGCCGCGGCAGCGCGTTTGATGTGACCCTGCGCGCCTACGGTCTGGCAGCCGCGGAACCCGCCTGAGGCCGCCGCCCGCGGTCACAGCGCCGCGGGCAGGTCCACCGTGCCGCGCATCAGCACGAACCCCTCGCCCGCAACCCTGACACCCTCGATCGCCTCCGCAGGGCCAACCCGCGCCACCCGCGCCTGGCCGGGCCGGCCCAGCCCGTGGCCCTGTTCTGCCACGAACTCCGCCTTCTGCATCAGGCCGTGATGCCACAGATAAGACGCCATCGCCCCGGTGGCCGACCCGGTGAAGGGATCCTCCGGCGGGCTGGGCGGCGCCATCAGCAGCCGTGAGAAGGTGTCGCCCGCATCCGTCGCCCCTTCCAGCGTCACCAGGAACGGCTCCATCATGTCGATGCCATCGGCGCCCAGCGATTTGCCCAAGGCGGCCAGCGCCTCCAGGTTCAGCTGCGCCGCCTCCAGCGCCGCCCGGTCGCGCAGCACGGTGACGCAGAACGGCAGCCCGGTGGAGACTTTCTGCGGCCGCCCGACGATGGCCTCCACCGGCAGGCTGACCGCCGCCGCCACCAGCGCCGGATCGGCAAAGGGGCCGAACTCCGGCGCGACTTGCGTCATTTCGATCAGATCGCCGTCCAGCCGTACCGGCACGATCCCCGCCCCGGTTTCCAGCGTGATGCTATCGCCCTCAATCAGCCCGCGGTCCCGCATCGCTGCCACCGTGGCGATGGTCGGATGGCCGGCAAAGGGGATCTCGCGGCTGGCCAGGAAATAGCGCACCTTGATATCCGCCACCTCCGACGGGCCGGTAAAGGTGCATTCCACCAGCGAGGTCTCCCGCACGTAAGCCGTGCAGACCGCCTCCGGCAGAGACGCGCCGCCATGCACCACCGCGCAGCCGTTGCCGCCGAATGCCTGGCCTGAAAACGCATCCACCCAGTCAAAATCATAGCGCGCCATCTGCACCTCCCCGTATTAAGGCAACAAAAAAGGCGGGCCGCCGCCCGCCTTTCGCATCATCAAAGCCCGCCGCGGGATGTCAATCCGCCGGCCCTGCACGTCTGCGTGCGCTGGCCCTAGTGGACCGGCACCGGCGTCATGTCGTTCTGGCGCGCCAGCACAAAGGCCAGGCTGCGGTCGGCCACCAGCGCGAGCTGGCCGCCCTCGGCGTCGTGCACCGCATAAAGCTGTTCACGCCCGCCTGCGCTGGCCTGCACCTCTTTGGGAAGATCTGCCACCGCAACCGCCTTCACATAGACGGTCCGGCTGCCGGCATCCTTGAAGTCAAACGGTGTATGCATTGCTCTTACCCCTTCTTGATGTTGATCGTCTGAACCACGGTTTCGGGCCGCGACCGGGTCAGGTCCACATGCAGCAGCCCGTTTTCCATCACCGCCTCGCCGACTTCGACGCCATCGGCCAGCACGAACATGCGCTGGAACTGGCGCGCCGCGATGCCGCGGTGCAGAAACACCCGCCCTTCGCTGTCGTCGCGCTGGCGGCCGCGGATCACCAACTGTCGGTCCTCGACGGTGATCGCCAGGTCCTCCTCGGCGAACCCGGCCACGGCCAGGGTGATGCGGTAGGAAAAGTCAGAGGTCTGTTCGATATTATATGGAGGATAGCCTTCGTTGCCCGATTTGGCCGAGCGTTCCAGGAGGCGTTCCAGCTGCTCGAACCCCAGCATATGAGGGTAGGAGCCCAAGGTAAGTTTCGACACGTTGTTCGTCCTTTTTGCCAAAGCGACGGATGCTTGCGGCCCCGGTCACGGCAGCCGCTTCCAGAAGAATATGGGAAGTTCCTGCTGGATTCACAAGAGCATGTGCTCATAGCTCTAGCGGAAAAGCAGTTAAGGAAGTATCTTCGGCCTCACTTCATTCATCAGCTTTACTGAGTCGCCCATGAACGCACCCACAGATGTGTCGATGAAGACGGATGAGGTCCTCAGGGTTGAGCTGGAGGTTTTCCGCAGGCAGCACCGCGATCTGGACGAAGCGATTTCCGCGCTGGAAGAGCGCGGCACCGCCGACCAGCTGACCGTCCGCCGCCTGAAGAAGCAAAAGCTTATCCTCAAGGACAAAATCGCCCTGATCGAAGACCGGCTCACCCCGGACATTATCGCCTGACGCCGCGCCGGCAGGACCGGCAGCGCGCCAGCGCCTGTTTCCCGGCGCCAAAGCCGCCCGGGCCCCGGCTGCAGAACGCAGCGTTTTTCCCAGCACACAAAGCCCTCCCGCCCCCGGCCGGTGCAGCGCAGCTGCCCAGCCCGGCGTTGGGCGCGGCAGCGCGCCTGCCGGCGCGCTGCGCTCGCGCAGGGCCGCCGCCCGCCCGCCCCCTCGCCCGGCCTGCCGCTCTGTCCTGATTGCCGGCTGCGGCGGATGGTCAAACCGGCCGGAACCGGTTAGGAGCAGCGCGATTGCTGCCGGCAGCCGCGGACCGCGGCCTCCGGACGCAAGCCTCTGAACAACAACACGAGTTAATCCATGACCGCTGCGAGGGAACAGATCCCGGCGTCCGATCTGCAGGACGCCGATTACAACTTCACACCAAGGCAGGCGCTGGCCGGGGCGCAGATGCTGTTTGTCGCCTTCGGCGCGCTGGTGCTGGTGCCGCTGCTCACGGGGCTGGACCCCAGCGTGGCGCTGTTCACCGCGGGGCTTGGCACCCTGATCTTCCAGGTCGTCACCCGCGGCCAGGTGCCGGTGTTCCTGGCGTCCTCCTTCGCCTTCATCGCGCCGGTCATCTACGGCGTGCAGACCTGGGGCATGGCCGCCACCACCGGCGGGCTGGCGGCAGCGGGCCTCCTGTACGTGGCGCTCAGCTTTGCCATCCGCGCCTTCGGCACCGGTTTTCTGCACCGGCTGCTGCCGCCCGTCGTGGTCGGCCCCGTCATCATGGTGATCGGCCTGTCGCTGGCGCCGGTGGCGGTCAACATGGCGACCGGCCTGGCAGGCGACACCCAGGTGATGCCGCGCAGCACCGCGCTGTTGCTGGCCGCCATCTCGCTCGGCACCACCATGCTGACCGCCATCCTCGCCCGCGGCATCATGCGCATCGTGCCGATCCTGGCCGGCGTCGCCGCCGGCTGCAGCGCCGCGCTGATCCTGGGCGCCGTCACCGGCGACCCGCTGATCAGCACCGCTGCCATCGCGGACGCCCCCTGGTTCAAGGTCCCGGCCTTCGTCGCGCCCGAGTTCAACCTGGCCGCCATCCTGTTCATCCTGCCGGTCGCCATCGCCCCCGCGATCGAGCACTTCGGCGACATCCTGGCGATCTCCAGCGTGACCAAGCGCGACTACATGGAGAAGCCCGGCATCCAGAACACCATGCTGGGCGACGGCCTTGCCACCGCCGCCGCGGGCCTTCTGGGCGGGCCGCCCAACACCACCTACTCCGAGGTGACCGGCGCCGTGACCCTGACCCGCGCCTTCAACCCGGCGATCATGACCTGGGCGGCAATCTTCGCGATTGCGCTGTCGTTCGTGGGCAAGCTGTCCGGCGCGCTGGCGGCGATTCCGATGCCGGTGATGGGCGGCATCATGATCCTGCTCTTTGGCATGGTCACCGTGGTCGGCCTGTCGGTGCTCGCCAAACTGGGCGAGGCGCTGTCGGAGGCGCGCAACATGGTGATCATCTCCACCGTGCTGATCATCGGCCTGGGCGGCCTGACGCTGGAATTCGGCGACGGCTTCACCCTGGCAGGCATCGGCCTGTCGGGTGTTGCGGGCCTCGTGCTGAACCTGATCCTGCCGAAACAGCGGGACTGATCCCAAACCGGGACGGAGCCGCAGCAAAGGCGGCTCCGCGCCCAACGGCAAGGCGGTGCCGACCCGCTGCACGCCTATGCGGGCAGCAGCCGCCACCAGCGCCCGCCCTGCCGCAGCCCCCTGCGGCATAGCGCCAAAGCCCCCTGAATCCGGGCAAATCCCCCAGCTTTCCCATCCAACCCGCATTGCGCAAAACCCAAGTTTCCCTATAGTGCGCGCTCCACAAGCCGCGACAGGAGCCACCAGCCATGGGCGACATCAAAGTGGGCATCATCATGGGCAGCCAGTCCGACTGGCCGACCCTGAAGGAAGCCGCCAATATCCTCGATGAACTGGGCGTTGCCTATGAGGCCAAGATCGTCTCCGCCCACCGCACCCCGGACCGGCTGTGGAGCTACGGCAAATCCGCGGCGGAGCGCGGGTTGCAGGTGATCATCGCAGGTGCCGGCGGCGCCGCCCACCTGCCCGGCATGGTCGCCTCCAAGACCCGCGTGCCCGTTGTGGGCGTGCCGGTTCAGACCCGCGCCCTCTCGGGCGTCGACTCGCTCTATTCCATCGTGCAGATGCCCAAGGGCTTCCCGGTCGCGACCATGGCCATCGGGTCTGCCGGTGCCGCCAACGCGGGCCTGATGGCCGCGGGCATCCTGGCGCTGCAGGACGAAGCCCTCGCCCAGCGGCTGGACGACTGGCGCGCGGCGCTTTCCGCCTCCATCCCGGAGGAGCCCTCCGATGACTGAGGCGCTTGCCCCCGGTTCCACCATCGGCATCCTCGGCGGCGGCCAGCTCGGCCGGATGCTCTCGGTCGCGGCCTCCCGCCTCGGCTTCAAGACCCATATCTTTGAGCCCGGTGCCAACCCGCCCGCAGGCCATGTGGCCGACCGCGTTACCACCGCAGGCTACGAGGACGCAGAGGCGCTGGCCGCCTTCGCGGCTTCCGTCGACGTGATCACCTATGAGTTCGAGAATATTCCGACCTCCGCGCTGGACCTTCTGGAATCGCAAAAACCGATCCGCCCGGGCCGCGAGGCGCTGCGGATCAGCCAGGACCGGCTGACCGAAAAGACCTTCCTGCAGGCCCTGGGCCTGCAAACCGCGCCCTTTGCAGACATCACCGATCAGGCCAGCCTGGAGGCTGCCCTGGCGGAGATCGGCACGCCCTCGATCCTGAAGACCCGCCGCTTCGGCTATGACGGCAAGGGCCAGGCCCGCATCAAATCGCCGGAAGACGCGGGCGAAGCGCTCGCGTCCATGGCCGGCGCTCCGGCGGTCCTCGAAGGGTTCGTGAACTTCACCCACGAGGTCTCGGTGATCGCGGCCCGCGGCGTGAGCGGCGAGATCGCCTGTTTCGATCCCGGCGAAAACGTCCACCGCGACGGCATCCTGCACACCACCACCGTGCCCGCAACGCTCAGCACTTCCCAGCGCATGGACGCGGTGCTGATGGCAGGCAAGATCCTGAACGCGCTGGAATATGCCGGCGTCCTCGGCGTCGAGCTCTTCGTCACGCCCCAGGGCCTGATCGTCAACGAGATCGCCCCCCGCGTCCACAACTCCGGCCACTGGACCCAGAACGGCTGCACCGTCGACCAGTTCGAACAGCACATCCGCGCGGTTGCGGGATGGCCGCTCGGCGACGGCCAGCGCCATTCCGACGTGGTGATGGAAAACCTGATCGGCGCTGACGTGGACCGCATCCCCGAACTGGCAAAAGAGGCCGATTGCGCCATCCACCTCTACGGCAAGGCGGAGGCCAAGCCGGGCCGCAAGATGGGCCATGTGAACCGGGTGGTTAGGGCGCAGAGCTGAAGCTGGGGGCACTGCCCCCGGCCCCATTCCCGACTTGGGGCGCTGCCCCAAACCCATTCCCAACTTGGGGCAGAACCCCAAACCCCGGGATATTTTCAGCCCGAAGAAGCAGACGGCCCGAAAAGGAAACGCCCGGTGAAAGCGGCCCCGCCGGTTTCACGCGCCGCAAAGAGGGCCATCCGGCCTGATGCGCGGCGCCTCCCCCTCAGGCCAGGAACCGGCCCGCAACCTCCCCGGCCATATAGCTGACCCGCCCGCCGGCTATCGTCGCGGCAACCCGCTGGGTTGCCTTGTCCAGCACCAGGATATCGGCGCGCTTGCCCGCCTCCAGCGTGCCGCGATCGTTAAGCCCCAGCAGCTGCGCAGGCCCCTCCGAGACCAGCCGCCAGGCGCCCGCCAGATCCAAGAGGCCGGAGCGCTCCAGCATCAGCGCTGCGCGCCGCGGGCTGGGATAGTGATAGTCTGAGGCCAGCGCATCGCACAGCCCCATGGCGATCAGCTCCAGGGCTGAGGCATTGCCCTTGTGCGAGCCGCCCCGCACCACATTGGGCGAGCCGAGAATAACAGGATCCCCGGCTGACCGCGCGGCCTCCGCCGCCTCCAGTGTCTCGGGAAACTCGGAAATCCGCGCGCCGCGCGCACGCCAGACGGCGCGGCCTTCTGCGGTCTGGTCGTCATGGCTGCCAAGCCGCACCCCCAGCGCCGCCAGCTCCGCACAGAGCGCATCCAAGCAGCCCGGCACCTCATCGCGGCGCGCGTGCATGTCCTGCATCATCTGCCAATGGACCTCCGGATTGCGCCCCGCCTTCAGCGCCTGGCCGGTGAGGCGCGGCGGCTTCTTGCCCGCCGCCAGCCGGTCATGCGGCAGGTGGTCGTTGAACACCACATAAGGCACCTGCCAGCCCGCCACCTTGGCGGCCAGCCCGGCGTATTCCTCCAGCATGTGGATCTCAAACCGCAGCTGCGGCAGCAGATCGGTCACGACGGAGTGGCGCACCGCCTTGATGGCCTCAAACACCTGCGCGGCAAACTCCGGGCTGCGCAGGCCGCCCTCCCAGGAGTAGAACTGCGCCAGCACCGCGGTGGTGATGCCATTGGCGGCCAGCTCGGCTTCGGCGGCCACAACACCCTCGGCCATCTGCTTCATCGCGCCGCGGCGCGGCGCCAGGTGGCGTTCAAACCCGTCGCCATGCACATCCACAATTCCCGGCAGCACCAGATAGCCCGACAGATCCACACGGCGTCCGGCGGGTGCCGGTGCCACATGCCCCTCCGCAAGGGCGATTTCTCCGCCGCGCTCCAGCCCGCCGGGGCGCAGGACATCGCCGCCCTGCAAGGTCAGTTCCAACGTCATTCCTCTGCCTCTTCACAGCCGCCATTCAGCTGGCAGGCCTCTGTGATGATCTCTTCCACCGCCGCCAGCCAGCCCAAGCCGGGCTCAAACCGCCCCTCTTCCAGGAAATGCAGCGCCTGCGCCATCACTTGCGGGTTGTTCATCATGTAGGTGTGGGTGACCGGCAGCGTCAGATGCGCCGCCATGCCTGCAACCTTGGTGCTGTCGACCGACACCTTGCCGTCATCCTCCCCCGGGATCAGAGAGGAAAACAGCGGGTTCAGCGTCTCATTGCCCGCAATCACCCCCAGCTCGAAATCGACCGGCGGCAGGCGCCGCGGCAGGCTCTCCGCCCCGGTGCCCAGCTGCAGCCCGGCAGGCCCGTTCAGCAGCCCGAACACCTCCCAGTCGCCCAGCTCGTCCACCAGCTCGCTGCCCTGGTTGGGCGGCCCCATCATCACCACCCGGCCCAGATTGCCCGGATGATTGTCCTGCAGCCAGTAGCGCAGCAGGATGCCCCCCATCGAGTGGCTGACCACATGGGTGGTTTCCGCGCCGCAGGCGGCAAAGGCCTCCGGCAGGGTCTCCTGCGCCAGCACCTGAATGGCCGCCTCGGTGGAAGCATAGCCGGGCCGCACCACGCTGTAGCCGCGCGACTGCAAGACCTCCTCCATCACCGCAAAGGAGGTCTCGGTGCGCGCCAATCCATGCAGCAGGATCACGCAATCGGCCGCCGCGGGCAGCGGCAGCAGCGCCGCAGCAGCGGCCAGCAGGGGTTTTGCAAAATAACGCATGGCGCCCAGATAAGCGCAAGCGGCGGCGCAGGGAAGACCCCGCGGTCAGCCGGCGGTGCGTTTGGCCGGCTGCGCCTTGCGCCCCGGCGCCCGCAGCACCACCAGCGCAATGCCGCCCAGCACTGCCGCGCTGCCAAACAGCAGCCGCAGGGTGACGGTCTCGCCCAGCAGCACGGCCCCCGCCAGGATCGCAATCACCGGCACGCTCAGCTGCACGGTGGCGGCCACCGCGGGCAGGATCTGCGGCAGCAGCCGGTACCACAGCGCATAGCCCATGCCCGAGGTCACCGCCCCCGACAGCACCGCCAGCGACGCGCCGTACAGGCTGACCGTGCTGCCGCCCAGCCAGAGCGCCACCGGCAGAAACATTGCCGTGGACCACAGGAAATTCACCGCCGTCGCTGCCAGCGGCTGCGCCGCCCCGCGCCCCAGGATGCTGTAGATCCCCCAGCCCAGGCCAGCCGCCGCCATCAGCAGCGACGCGCCCAGGGGCGTTGCGCCGGACCCGTCGGGCCAGACCACATAGGCCAGCCCCAGAAAGGCCAGCACCGCGCCCGCCAGTTGTCCGCCGCTGACCGGATTGCCCCGGACCGCCCCCCACAGGAACATCGACACCTGCACCACACCGAACAGCACCAGCGCGCCAAGGCCTGCGTCAAGCTGCTGATAGGCCAGCGAAAACCCCGCGATATAAAGCGTCAGCGCCGCCCCGCCCCCAAGGCTCGCCCGCAGGCCCTGGCGCACCGCCAGCCCCTGCACCTGGCACAACACCACCAGCATGGCAGCGCCGGAGGCCAGCCGCAGCAGGCCAAAGCTGCCCGCATCCATATGCCCGCCCCCGATCGCCAGCCGGCTGAGGATGGAGTTTGCGGCAAAGGCCGCCATGGTGAGGGAGACGAGACAAAACAGGCGCATGGCGAACGGGTAGCGCGGCCGGGAGTGCGGGGCCAGTGAAATTTCCGCGGCGCGTGCTTCAAGGCACCCCGCCCCCTTTCATCTTTCCCCAAATACTCCCGCAGGAGGCAGGCCCGCACCGCGGGCCGTCCTTAACCTCTCAAGACGAAAAGGGGCTGCCCTCTCAGGCAGCCCCAAAGTCGCGTCTTTGAGCGGCGGGCTCTCGGCAGATTGGCCTGTCCGGCCAATCGCCTGTCGCCTCATCCCAAATCCCGATGGGATTTGTGATTACATCATGCCGCCCATGCCGCCCATGCCGCCCATGTCGGGCATGCCGCCGCCTGCGCCTTCTTTGGCGGGCTTGTCGGCAACCATGGCTTCGGTGGTGATCAGCAGACCTGCAACCGAGGCCGCGTCTTCCAGCGCGGTGCGGGTCACTTTGGCCGGGTCGATCACGCCGAAGGAGAACATGTCGCCATATTCATCGGTCTGCGCGTTGTAGCCGAAGTTCTTGTCGGAGGACTCGCGGACCTTGCCGGCAACCACGGCACCGTCGACGCCTGCGTTTTCGGCGATCTGGCGCAGCGGCGCTTCGATGGCCTTGCGGACGATGTTGATGCCTGCGTTCTGGTCGGCGTTGGCGCCTTCCAGGCCGTCCAGGCCTTTGCCTGCCTGCACCAGGGCAACACCGCCGCCGACGATCACGCCTTCCTGCACGGCTGCGCGGGTGGCGTTCAGCGCATCGTCCACACGGTCCTTGCGCTCTTTCACTTCGACTTCGGTCATGCCGCCGACGCGGATCACGGCCACGCCGCCTGCCAGTTTGGCAACGCGTTCCTGCAGCTTCTCGCGGTCGTAGTCAGAGGTGGTCTCTTCGATCTGGGTGCGGATCTGGGCAACGCGTGCTTCGATCTCGGCCTTCTCGCCAGCGCCGTCGACGATGGTGGTTTCGTCTTTGGTGATGGAGATTTTCTTGGCGGTGCCCAGCATGTCCATGGTGACGGACTCGAGCTTCATGCCCAGATCCTCGGAGATCACCTGGCCGCCGGTCAGGATCGCGATGTCCTGCAGCATGGCCTTGCGGCGGTCGCCGAAGCCCGGTGCCTTGACGGCTGCGATTTTCAGGCCGCCGCGCAGCTTGTTGACAACCAGGGTTGCCAGCGCTTCGCCTTCGACGTCCTCAGCAATGATCAGCAGCGGCTTCTGCGACTGGATCACCTGCTCCAGCAGCGGCACCATCGGCTGCAGCGAAGACAGTTTCTTCTCGTGCAGCAGGATCATGCAGTCTTCCAGATCCGCGACCATCTTGTCGGGATTGGTGACGAAATAGGGCGACAGGTAGCCGCGGTCGAACTGCATGCCCTCGACCACGTCGGTCTCGGTTTCCATGCCTTTGTTCTCTTCGACGGTGATGACGCCTTCGTTGCCGACCTTCTGCATCGCGTCAGCGATCTGGCGGCCGATTTCAGCTTCGCCGTTGGCGGAGATGGTGCCAACCTGAGCGACTTCAGCGGAGTCGTTCACCGGGCGGGCCATGTCCTTGATGCCCTGCACGACTTTGGCGGTTGCCAGGTCGATGCCGCGCTTCAGGTCCATCGGGTTCAGGCCGGCTGCAACCTGCTTCAGGCCTTCCTTGACGATTGCCTGGGCCAGAACGGTTGCGGTGGTGGTGCCGTCACCGGCTTCGTCGTTGGTGCGGGAAGCAACTTCCTTCACCATCTGGGCGCCCATGTTCTCGAACTTGTCTTCCAGTTCGATTTCCTTCGCCACGGACACGCCGTCCTTGGTGATGCGCGGTGCGCCGAAGGATTTGTCCAGAACCACGTTGCGGCCTTTCGGGCCCAGGGTCACTTTCACGGCATCGGCCAGAATGTTGACGCCGCGCAGCATGCGGTTGCGGGCATCGGTGTCGAATTTGACGTCCTTAGCAGCCATTTTTCACTCTCCTAGAGTAATCTGTAATTGTCAGCGAGGAATGGGATCAGAGCAGGCCCGCGGGCTTACTCGATGATGCCCATGATGTCGCTTTCCTTCATCATCAGCAGCTCTTCGCCGTCGACGGTGATCTCAGTGCCGGACCACTTGCCGAACATGATGCGGTCGCCGGATTTGACGGCCATCTCGATCAGCTCGCCGCTGTCCTTGCGGGCGCCTGCGCCGCAAGCAACCACAACGCCTTCGCTCGGCTTTTCCTTGGCGGAATCGGGGATGATCAGGCCGCCCGCGGTTTTTTCTTCGCTTTCGGTGCGGCGCACCAGCACGCGGTCATGAAGCGGTTTCAATGCCATCTTTGCAGCTCCTTAGAAAGGCTCAAAGGTTGTTATCTGTTGGACCTCCGCCTCTCCGGCGGGGCCGTTATCACTCACACGGGGTGAGTGCTAACGAACGGGAAGCTAGGCATCGGGCCGGGCCGAGTCAACATCTTCCGGCAAGAAAACTCGCAGGAAATTGCGCAACGCAGCGGACTTCCTGCGAGATGCCTGCAAGGCAATGATTTTGAAGCCAAAATCAGGCGGCCTTCACTGCTGCTGCCCGGCCCCGCCTAGGCTTCCCAGCTTTCGGCCCAATGGACAAGGCCAGCGCGGCCCGCCTCGGTCAGCTGGTAGACCCCGGTCTCTACCCGTTCGAACCAGCCGTAATGGTTGCTGGCCATCAGCCGGGTGGCGCGGGCCACGCCGGTGGCCCTGGCAACCTCAGCCCCCTTGCAGGCGCCCGCCCCGGCCAGATGCGCCGCGCAGGCCAGCGCGTCCTGGCGGTAGGCGGTGACGATGCCGTGCCGGGTGGCGCCGCCTGCGTTCGGGTCGCCGCGCAGGGCCTGAAACTCGCGCAACAGCCGCGCCTGCTTCTTCTTCGATTTGCGCGGGCTGTACGGCCCCGGGTCGCAATGCACCTCCGCCCGGCCGTCTGCCAGCACCGTGATCAGCCCCAGCCCCAGCCGCCGGCACATCGCCAGATTGTCCTTCAGCATCCGCCGCGCCTGCCGCCCCCCGGGCCGCGGCACCGCGATATAGACGTGATCGGTGATCGCCAGCCGGGCCACCGCCTGATGGAACAGCGACAGCGCGAACTTCAGCTTCAGCTCGACAATCACCGGCGGCTCGGCGCCGCGGACAGCCACCACATCGGCAGCCCCCACCTCGCCCTTCACGGCATAGCCCTGGGCCTCCAGCAGCGCCTTCACCGGCGCATAAAGCTGATCCTCGCGTTCCATGCCGCCATGACTGGCAGCAAGCGCCGCCGAAGGCAATCCGCCGCGCGGTTTTACGCCCCAGGCGGCAGGTTTTACATTGCCGCACCCCCTGCCCCGCCCTAGGGTCATATATTCAGTCCACAGTACCGGACCTCCGGGGAAAGGGCGCTTGATGAAACCGATTGCACTTGCCTTGGCCCTGTTCCTGCAGGCCACGGCCGGCCTGGCCGCCTGCCGGGGCATCGACTACCGCGACCACCTGCCGCCCGCCACCGAAGCGCGGCTGGAGCGCGAGATGGCCGCCACCCCGTTTTCCCGCGGCAATCACTGGGTTGCGACCAAGGGCAATCGCACCATCCATGTGATCGGCACCATGCACGGCGGCGATTCCCGCATGGCCAAGGTGATGCGCAACCTGCGCCCGGCGCTGGCCTCGGCCCAGGCGGTCTACCTGGAAACCCTGCAGCCCGGAATGGAGACGCCGGACACCATGCCCGCGTCCCTCGCCAGCAGCTTCCTGCTGCCGCAGGGACAAGAGCTGCGGCACCTGCTGGGCAAGGAGGCCTGGCAGCATTTCGAACTGACCGCGCGGGTCTCCGGCGCCAATCTGGACACCATGAACCGGATGCAGCCCTGGGCGGTGTCGATGTTCCTGGTGCAAAGCGGCTGCCGCCCCTACGGCTTTGGCCTGAAACGCGGGCTGGACGACCGGATCGCCGGTTTCGCCAGCCGCAAGCGGATCCCTGTGGGGGCGCTGGAAACACCGGCGCAGGCGCTGACGGCGATTGCCAGCCTGCCGCTGCGCGACCAGGCGCGGATGCTGGAGCTGGAGCTGGAGCTGGTGCGCTCCTCCAAGCCCGAGGACGCCACCCCGGTGGAGGCCTATTTCGACCAGAGCGTCTGGACCGCCTTCGTGCTGGCGCCCTGGGTCAGCGCCCAGTACAGCAGCTTTTCCGGCGCCGAGACCGCGCGGCTGTGGCGCCAGTACAATGACCGCCTGCTGGACCAGCGCAACAAGCGCTGGATGAAGGTGATCCTGGGCGCCCGGCAGGAGCGGATCGTGGTTGCGGTCGGCGCGGCGCATCTGCCCGGCAAGAACGGGGTCTTGAACCTGCTGCACCGGCAGGGCTTCAGCCTCACCCGCGCCGCGTGGTAGACCCGGTGCATCGCGGTTTCCTTCTCCCGTTTCAGGAGCTGTCTGCCATGCGGATTTTCCTCACCACCGTCTTTCTGCTGCTGCCCGCCGCGCTGTGGGCGGGCTGCACCGGCACCGACCTGCGCACCACCCTTGCGGCCGGCGATCTGGCCCGCCTCCAGGCGCGGGCCGCAGCCGCCCCCTTTGCCGAAGGCAACCACTGGATCGCCCGCCGCGGCACCCGCACCGTGCATGTGATCGGCACCATGCACATCAATGATCCGCGGATGGAGGGGATCACTGAGGCCCTGGCCCCGGTTGTGCGCCAGGCGGATCTCTTGCTGATGGAGGCCAGCCCCGCCGACAAGGCCGCCTTCGAACGGAAACTGGGCCGCACCCCGTCGCTGATGCTGATCACCGAAGGGCCGACACTGATCGACCGGCTGCCGCAGGAGGAGTGGGACAGCCTGGCCGCCAAGGCCCGCAAGCACGGGGTCGCCCCCTGGATGGCCGCCAAGATGCGGCCCTGGTTCCTTGCCCTGTCAATGGCGGTGCCGCCCTGCGTGCTGCGCCAGCCGGACATCAAGAACGGCCTCGACCTGCGGCTGGCCGCCGCCGCGGAGCAGGCCGGGGTGCCCATCCGCTCGCTGGAGGATCCGATGAGCGTGATCCGGATGCTGGACGGCGACCCGCTGGAGGAGCAGGTCCGCCAGCTGCGCGCCTATACCGCGCTGCTGGGCGGCGGCCAGGACGATTTCTTCACCATGTCGGAGGCCTATTTCGACCAGCAGGTGCTGCACGCGCTGCTGCTGAGCGAGCAGGCGTTTCTGGAAAACGGCGCCCTGACCCGGGCGGAGCGCGAGGAGATGTGGGCAGAGGCAATGCAGCAGCTTCTGGACCAGCGCAACCGGTCCTGGATTCCGGTGATCGAAGCCGCCGGGGCCGGCACCCTCGTGGTGGCCGCCGGGGCGCTGCATCTGCCGGGGGAAAACGGCGTGCTCAACCTGCTGCAGCAGCAGGGCTACAGCCTGGAGCGCGCCCCGTTCTGACCACATCGCCGCATTGCAGCAGCTGCGGGGTGACAAGCCTGCGCGCCGCCCCTATAAGGCGCGCAAATCTCCCCTTTTTGGACTCATGAGTGAACAGGACAGTCACATGACCATTCAAGTTTTCGGCCATAAATCCCCCGACACCGATTCCACCGGCTCCCCGATCGTCTGGGCCTGGTACCTGAACGAGGTGAAGGGCGTTGCCGCCGAGCCCAAGCTGCTGGGCGAGCCGAACACCGAAGCCGCCTTCATGCTGCAGCGCTGGGGCCTGGAGAAGCCGGAAATCATCGCCGATGTGGCCGATGACGCCGCAGTGGTGATCGTCGACACCAACAACCCGGCAGAGCTGCCCGCCAACATCAACGGCGCCGATGTGCAGGCGATCATCGACCACCATAAGCTGGTCGGCGGCCTGGAAACCAAAGGCCCGATCGACATCACCATCCGCCCGCTGGCCTGCACCGCCACCATCATGATCGACCTGATGGGCGACGACGCGGCCAAGATGCCCGAAGCCATCAAGGGCGCGGCGCTGACCTGCATCCTGTCCGACACCCTGGAATTCCGCTCGCCCACCACCACCGCGCATGACAAGGCCGTGGCCGAGAAGCTGGCTGCCGATCTGGGCATCAATGTCTCCGAATACGCCGCCGAGATGTTTGCCGCGAAATCCGACGTCTCCTCCTTCTCCGATGCGGAGCTGCTGCGGATGGACTCCAAGGAGTATGAGGTCGACGGCACCAAGTTCCGCGTCTCCGTGCTGGAAACCACCGCGCCGGCCGTGGTGCTGGACCGCAAGGCGTCGCTGATGGACACCATGACCACCGTTGCAGCCGAGGACGGCGTCGACCAGGTGCTGCTGTTCGTGGTCGACATCCTGAACGAGGAAGCCACCCTGCTGGTGCCCAACGATCTGGTCAAGACCGTGGCCGCGAAGTCCTTCGGCGCCGAAGCCGCAGGCGACACCGTGGTGCTGCCGGGTATCATGTCCCGCAAAAAGCAGATCATTCCGAACCTGAAAGTCTGATCCGCCTCAGGTCTGTGAAACGCAAAAGGCGCCCCGCGGGGCGCCTTTTCTTATGCGCAGCCGGTGGTGTTGCGGCGCGGGCCTTGCGGCAAGGCGGCGGGGTTACAGCCCCAGATCCCGGCTGATCCTGCCGAACAGGCGCTGCTGGCTGTTGCCGTTGACCTGCTTGCCGGGCTTGTGCCGGTACCAGTCGCCGTCCTCGTTCAGGTAACGCTCCCACACGGTGCCGTCCGGAGCGGTGACGAACTGCCAGCAGCTCTTGTGCGGATAGGCCTTGACCGCACCGCCTTCGGCCTTGTGCCAGTTGGCCTCGCGGCACAGCTTGCCCTGGCGCGTCACGTACCACTTGCCGATGCCAACCGCGTCCTTGGTTTTGTTGATGCCCTGGAACCGGCCGCCGGGGCCCCAATAGGCGTGGCCGCCGCTGTTCCAGTTCGAGGTCTTGCCCGCATAAAGCTGCAGGATGACCTCGGGCGGGGTCGCCTTGGCGCCCTTCGGCTTGCCGCCGGCCAAAGCCGATGCTGCGGGCATGGCTGCCAGAAGGCAGACCGCCATGGCCAGCTGGACGTTTTGCTTAACGGATATCATTTCCTCCCCCCTTTCATTCCTGACACGGGTTGCGCGCCCGCCCGGGAAGAGGCCTCTGGCAGGCGCTGCCAGCTACGGCCGGCACCGCCCCCCGGCGTACCTGATGCCCCTGAACGCCAGGGGCCGCCGTTACTCGTTACAAACTTGCGCCTGCCAGACACGGAACCCCAGCCGATGGGCCGGGCCGCCAAATCAGGGTGCCGGAAACCCGGCCGGGCGCCAACCTATCGAAATGGATAGGGTTTCGGGTGCGCCCGCTGCCGGGCGGCGCGGTCGGCGGCCGCTGGTTCCGGACCGCCGGCCGCAGGCAGGGCTCAGGCAGATCTGGGGAGCGGCGTGTCCTCCTGCGGCCAGCCCTCGCTGCCGTCGTTGAAGTCTTCCCAGCGGGCATCCTCCAGGTCCAGATTGGCCGCCTCAGGCTCTGGCAGGGAGAGGTCCGCCGGATGAGCCGCGGGGATGTCTTCCCAGGACTCGGCAGCCGGCATCTGCACAGCCGCCGCGCCCGGCCCGTCGCGCAGGATGAACTGGCCGACCAGCCGGTTGAGGCCCACGGTCTCGGCGTTCATCGCGCGGATGGCAGACCCGGATTGCTCCACCATGGAGGCGTTCTGCTGGGTCACCGAGTCGAGCTGGGAGACGCCGATATTGATCTCGTTCAGACCCTGCGCCTGTTCGGCGGATTCGCTGGAGATGCCCGACACCAGCTCGGCGATGTTGCTGACCTGGCTGACCACCGTGCTCAGCGCCTTGCCGGCGCCGTCCACCTTGCGCACGCCGTCCTCCACATGGGCGGAGCTGGTGCTGATCAGGGTCTTGATTTCACTGGCCGCCTGCGAGGAGCGCTGCGCCAGCGCCCGCACTTCGGAGGCCACCACCGCAAAGCCGCGGCCGACCTCGCCCGCGCGGGCCGCCTCGACCCCGGCGTTGAGCGCCAGGAGGTTGGTCTGGAAGGCGATGTCGTCGATCACGCCGATAATCTGCGAGATTTGCTGGGAAGAGGATTCGATCGCGTTCATCGCGCTGACGGCGCCTTCGACCACCTGGCCGCTGTGCTCCACATCCGCGCGGGCGGAGTTCACCACCTCCTGCACTTCCTGGGCGTTGCGGGCCGAGGAGTTGACGCTGGCGGTCATCTGCTCCAGCGCGGCGGCGGTCTGCTCCAGGGTGGCCGCCTGGCTTTCGGTGCGCGACGACAGATCCTCCGACGCGGTCTGGATTTCCCCCGACTGCCGCTGGATCCGGACGCCGGCCTGCACCACCTCTGACATCAGCTCGTTCAGCCTGTCGACGGTTTCATTGTAATGCACCCGCAGCGGGTCGTAATCGGCGGCGAACGGTTCGGCGATCCGGTCGCTCAGATCCCCGTTCGACAGCCGCTTGAGGCCCTTGCGCAGGCGCTCGATCACCTGCTCGCTTTCCTGGCGCAGCGCATTCTGCTCCTCCAGGGCGGAGATCACCCGGGCCGACACCTTGTCGATGGCGCTGGCAATATCGCCGAAATCATCATCCCGCATCCTGTCGGCCACCTTGATGCCGAACTCCCCTTCGGCCACCTCCTGCAGGGCCGCACGCAGCCGGCCGACGGGCCGCACGACGTTCTGTGTCATCTTGCGGGCATTGTAGATGGACAGAAGGATCAGGGCAGCGGACACCGCGAGCAGCGAATACAGCAGCATCATGTCATGCGCGCGGGCCGACACGGCGGTGGCGCGCGCGTTGCTGACGATCGTGTCCCCCAGCGGGCCGAGGACAGCGCCAAGCGCGCCGGATTGGTCCTGAAACGCGGACAGAGCTGCCTCCAGCCCGGCCCCGCCGCTGAGCGCGGTGTCAATGGTGTCGCCGGCGGAGCGCAGAAACTGATCCATCTGCGGCAGGGCGGCTTCCAGAAGACCGCGTTCTTCCGCCTGAAGCTCCATCGCCTGCAGGGCCGACAGTTCTTCGCGGAAGACCGCATCCTTCTCCGCCGCCTTGGCCCGGGTATCTGCCTTCTGCTCCGCCGTGCCATCGGCCCCGACCAGCACGGCGGCAAGCACCGAAGCCTCCACCGCGTCGTGCATCATGTCCGCCCGCAGCACATGGCGGGACACCTGGGTTGCGGTGATCTGACGCTCCAGCTCAAGCTCGCTCTGCCAGAGGCTGTAGACCGCAAAAGAGGACAGGATCAGGATCGCGGCGACGGAAATGACACCGGCAATGAGAAACCGGGTCTTCATGGATAAAGTACGGAACATGGGAAACACACCTTGAAGCTGTTTTCAGAGGCGATCTTTCACGCTTACATTTAATCAAACCTGAAGGCGCAGAGGCACCGGCGGGGTTTTTACGCTGAATTTTCGGAGCAGCGCCTGCCGCCGCCGCACTGGCCTTCGCCAGGAGCCTCTGCCATAGGTGGAACAAAGGACCTTTTTTGTGTGGAAGAAGCTGCCATGACCCAGATCATCTCCTCCCTTTCCGAAGTTTCCGGCCGGTATAAGGCGCTGTTCGTCGACCTGTGGGGCTGTGTGCACAACGGGATCACCGCCTTTCCCGAAGCGGTGGCGGCGCTGCAGGCGTACCGGGCGGAGGGCGGCATCGTGGTGCTGGTCACCAATTCGCCGAAACCGCGCGCGGGCGTGGCGGCGCAGCTGGGGCAGTTCAACGTGCCGCAGGACGCCTATGACACCATTGCCACCAGCGGCGATTCCGCGCGGGCGGCGATGTTCACCGGGGCGGTTGGCAACAAGGTCTATTTCATGGGCGAGTGGGAGCGCGATGCGGGCTTTTTCGAGCCGCTGCATGTGATCCACGATCCGGTGGAGATCACCCGGGTGCCGCTGAAGGAGGCCGAGGGCATCGTCTGCTGCGGCCCGTTCGACCCCCATGCGGATCCGGCGGTGAACCGGCCCGATTTCCTGTATGCCAAGCAGATGGGGATGAAGCTGCTGTGCGCCAATCCCGACATCGTGGTGGACCGCGGCGAGACGCGGGAGTGGTGCGCGGGCGCGCTGGCGCGGCTGTATACCGAGATGGGCGGCGAGAGCCTGTATTTCGGCAAGCCGCATCCGCCGATCTATGACCTGGCGCGCCGCCGCCTGGCGGAGCTGGGCCAGGACGTTGCGGATGCGGATATCCTGGCGATCGGCGACGGGCCGCACACTGATATCGCCGGCGCCATGGGCGAAGGCATTGATTCCCTGTTCATCACCGGCGGCCTGGCAGCCAGTGAGACAAAAACATCGGTCCAGCCTGACCCGGCGGCGCTGGAGGCCTATCTGCAAAAGGAGCAGGCCAGCGCGGCCTATGCCATTGGTTTCCTGCGCTAAACCGCCCCTGCCCGGCCCCTGCGACCGGGCATCGCGCAGCATCTGCCACCCCGACCCCGCCGCAACAGGCGGGGTTTTCTTTTGTCAAACCCTCTTGATTTTCTGCAACTGCAAAGTAATAAAGTTGCGCAAGCGGGCAATGGAGCGCGCAATTATTTCATCGGCGCCTGAGGCCAGACAGGTGAACGGAGGATCGAATGTTGGACAACATGCCGCGCGGGACCATCTGCATCGAAGACATCGAGATGGGCATGGTGCGCTACTTGCGCAAAGTTATCACCGATGAGGACATCCAGATGTTTGCCGAGGTATCCACCGACCGCAATCCGGTGCATCTGGACGACGCCTATGCCCGGGACACCATTTTCGAGGGCCGGATCGCGCATGGGATGCTGACAGCGGGGCTGATCTCGGCGGTGATCGGCGAGCAGCTGCCCGGCCATGGCACCATCTACATGAGCCAGTCGCTGAAGTTCCTGGCCCCGGTGCGGCCGGGCGATCTGGTGCTGGCGGAGGTCGAGGTGACCGACATCGTGATCGACAAGCGCCGGGTCAAGCTGGACTGCCGCTGCATCGTCGACGGCAAGAAGGTGCTGGTGGGCGAAGCCATGGTGATGGCGCCGTCGCGCAAGTTCGACTGAGTTTTCCGCACGCAGCCGTTTCAGCCGCCGGGGGCCTTTGCCCTTGGCGGTTTTGCTTTTCTGGTCTTTGTTGGTCCGGTCTTTCCGTGCCGCTGTGCCTGTGTCCCAGTTAAGGGGGCGGCGCCGCCGGATGGAGGTGGACAGACCCCGCAGGGGGCCTGCTCGGACAAGCTCGCTTGGACGACCCCCTTTTTATCAGGGCCGGTCTCCGGGGTGTTGCGCAGGCAGCTCCACAGATGCCTGCGCCTCGTATCATGGCCCCGCGCGCGGGAACCATGGCTGGGGGATCGCGATCATTTGTGAGTTTGGCATAGTGGCATAAGGATTGCGTGAAGGGGGCGTACGGCGGGGACGCAACACCCTGCGAGCTTCCTCTCGCCGCCCGGAACAAGGCGCGCAGCGCCGCCGGGCGGGCGGGCGCTCGCCCGGCTCCCCTCCCTCCCCCGCCACTGGCCGCTTGAACCGCCGCGCGGCTGCGGGTACGGATGCGCCATGCGTATCGTCAGAGATTTTGAATTCGTCGAACACCAGGACCGGGGCGCCACCGTTGCCATCGGCAACTTCGACGGCGTGCATCTGGGCCATCAGTCGGTGATCGAGCTGGCCCGCAAGGCCGTCCCCGGCGCGCCCTTGGGGGTGATGACGTTCGAGCCGCACCCGCGCGAGTATTTTGCGCCCGACAGCCCGCCTTTCCGGCTGATGCGCGCCGAGACCCGGGCCCACCGGCTGGAGAAGCTGGGGGTGGAGCGGCTTTACGAGCTGAACTTCAACACCGCGCTGTCGAGCCTGACGCCGGAGGAGTTTGCCCGCGATGTGATCTCCGAAGGGCTGGGGTTGCGCCATGTGGTCGTCGGCGCCGATTTCTGTTTCGGCAAGGGGCGTGCGGGCGATGCCGCGGACTTGCAGCGCTTTGGCGAGCAGTACGGGTTTGGCGTCACCATTGCGCCCTTGATGGAATATTCCGAACACGCGGTGTCCTCCACCGCGATCCGCAATGCCTTGAGCGAAGGCCGGCCTGCGGATGCACGGGCGATGCTGGGCCACTGGCACCGGATCGAGGGCGTGGTGATCGGCGGCGAGCAGCGCGGGCGGGAGCTGGGCTTTCCGACCGCCAACATGTCGATCGACGGGCTGCACCAGCCGCGGTTCGGCGTCTATGCGGTGCTGGTCGATGTTCTGGACGGGCCGCATAAGGGCAGCTACTTCGGTGCGGCCTCGATCGGGGTGCGGCCGATGTTCGGCGGCGTGGTGCCGAATATCGAGACCTATCTGTTTGATTTCTCCGGCGACCTTTATGGCGCGACCCTGTCGGTGGGGCTGGTGGAATTCCTGCGGCCTGAGCTGAAGTTCGACGGGCTGGAGGCGCTGACCGCGCAGATGGATGCGGATTGCGCCCGGGCGCGCGAAATCCTGGCGGCGCTATGAGACGGGGCAAGGATGTGATCGACCGCTCCGGTCTGGGCGCGCGGTTCTGGGAGAAGAAGCCGCTGGCCAAGCTGAGCCAGAAGGAATGGGAAGCGCTGTGCGACGGCTGCGGCAAGTGCTGCCTGAACAAGCTGGAGGACGAGGACAGCGGCGAGGTGGCGCTGACCCGGGTGGCCTGCCGCCTGCTGGACGACAGCACCTGCCGCTGCGCGCAGTATCCGATCCGCCATCAGTTCGTGCCGGAATGCATCGTGCTGAAACCGGACAACCTGGACACCCACGCCTATTGGATGCCGCAGACCTGCGCCTACCGTCTCTTGTGGCAGGGCAAGCCGCTGCCGGAGTGGCACCCGCTGCTGACCGGCACGCCGGAAAGCGTGCATGAGGCAGGCGTGTCGGTGCGCGGCTGGACGGTGTCGGAGTTCGAGATCGCCGAAGAAGACTGGGAAGACCACATCATCGACGAGCCCCTGGGCTGAGCGGGCCCGCCGGGGCGCGCGGGAGCGCGCGGGGATCGCGGTCAATTTGACGCGCATCCGATGCAACCATTGGTTGCAAATCTCCCTATTCAGGCCGAAACTGCTGCCAGCCGGTTGCGGCGGCCGCCTGTCCGGGCGGCGGCTGAATGACCGGAGCAATCACAAGGGGCAGCAGAAAATGCCGTTTGAGCATGGCACCTATTTCACCGCCACGGACGAGCGCAGGGCCAAGGCCTTTCTGGCCGGTCAGGGGCTGAGCCCGCGGCAGGAAGCGGAGATCCGCGCCTGGCACCGGTCCAGGCTGAGCGCGCAGCTGTCGCTGTGGTCCTCGGCGGCGGCGGCGGCCGGGATTGCGCTGGGGTATTTCCTCGGCGGGGTGTTCTGACGTTCCGGCGGGCGGCCATTGCCGGCTTGGCAGCGGCGCGGGGCTGGCTTAGGTCTGGGAGCGGACAGCCGCAACAGAGCAAGGACCCCGCCCGATGCATTTCGCCTCAGACAATTCCGGCCCGGTGCCGCAGCAGATCCTCGACGCCCTGTCCGCAGCCAACCGGGGCTATGCCATGGGTTATGGGGCGGATGCGGAGATGGCCGAGGTGACGTCGCGGATCCGGGAGATTTTCGAGGCGCCGGAGGCGGCGGTGTATCTGGTCGCGACCGGCACCGCGGCCAATGTGCTGGCGCTGTCGACGCTGGCGCAGCCGTGGCAGACGGTGTTCTGCACCCGGCCCGCCCACATCAACATGGACGAATGCAACGCGCCGGAATTTTACACCGGCGGCGCCAAGCTGACGCTGGTGACGGAGGCGGACAAGATGACCTCCGAAGGCCTGCGCGCCGCCATCGAGGGTGAGGAAACCCGCGGCGTGCACGGGCCGCAGCGGGGGCCGGTGTCGCTGACCCAGGTAACGGAGTTCGGCACCGTCTACAGCCTGGCGGAGCTGCAAGCGGTCTGTGCGGCGGCCAAGGAATACGGGCTGCCGGTGCATATGGACGGCGCGCGGTTCACCAACGCGCTGGTGTCGCTGGGCTGCACGCCCGCCGAGATGACGTGGAAAGCGGGTGTGGATGCGGTGTCGTTCGGCGGCACCAAGAACGGCTGCCTGGGGGTGGAAGCGGTGATCTTCTTTGACCCCAGACACGCGGAGGAGTTCGAGTACCGGCGCAAGCGCGGCGCGCATCTGTTTTCCAAGCACCGGTATCTGTCGGCGCAGATGCTGGCCTATCTGAACGACGACCTGTGGCTGAAGAACGCCCGCGCGGCCAATGCCAAGGCGGCGCTGCTGGCCGAAGGGCTGGAGGCGGCGGGGGCGCATTTCACCCATCCGGCGCAGGCCAACATGGTCTTTGCCGCCCTGCCCCGCCGCAGGCATCAGGACCTGTTCGCGGCAGGCGCCATCTATCACCTGTGGGACGGGCTGCTGCAGGGGCCGGAGCATGAGCTGGTCACCGCGCGGTTCGTCTGCGACTGGTCGGTGCCGAACGAAGATATCCGGGCGTTCCTGTCGCTGCTTTGATCCTGGGGTTGGCGGCGGCTCCTGGCGGTCCTGCGCCCAGGGTTTAGGCCGGGCCGGCAATTCTTCCCCCGCATCCTTTCGCGCTCCCCTGCTGCTGCGGCCGGTTTTATGGTAGGATGACGGAAGCAGCGGGTAGCAAAACCCGCGTCGTGGGGCCCTGTGCGAGCAGCAATTGCCAGCAAGGGAGGGGACCTTCATGACACGATCCGACATTGACGGCGCGGCGCTGGAGTATGCCGCGGGCGGCGGGCTGCTGAGCCGCCGGGCGCTGCTGGCCTCAGCCGCGGCGGGGACCGCTGCGGGGCTGGCGCTGCCGGGCGCGGCGCGGGCGGAGGCGGAAATTCCCGAATGGACCAGGACCGCAGGCGCGCGGGCGCGCGGTTACGGTATGCCTGCGGCCGCTGAATCCGCGGTGCAGCGCGCCATCATCGAGCCGTGGCAGGATGTGGCGCCGGCCTTCAGCCTGTCGGGCACGCCGCACCACCGCCTGCGCGGCACCATCACCCCCAGCGGGCTGCATTTCGAGGTGCATCACGGCGGCCGTCCGGACATTGACCCGGCCCGCCACCGCCTGATGATCCACGGGCTGGTGGAGCGCCCGCTGCAGTTCAGCCGGGACGCGCTGGAGCGCTATCCGATGGTCACAGCCACCCATTTCCTGGAATGCGCCGGCAACAGCCTGTTCAACGCGGTGATGCCGGAGCCGATGCAGGCGGGCTGCGACATGCTGCATGGGCTGCTGTCGAACACCGAATGGACCGGCATTCCTCTGCGCGTGCTGATGGAAGAAGCCGGGGTGAAGCCCGAGGGCAAGTGGGTGGTTGCGGCTGGTGCCGACGGGCCGAGCCTGGCGCGGTCGATCCCGATGGAGAAGGTGATGAGCGACGGGATGCTGGCGCTCTACCAGAACGGCGAGCGGATCCGGCCCGAGCAGGGGTATCCGATGCGGCTGCTGCTGCCGGGGTTTGAGGGCAACATGAACATCAAGTGGCTGACCAGCCTGTGGGTGACGGAGGCGCCGGTCCATACCAAGGATGAATCGGGCGAATATACCGAGATCCTGGCCGATGGCTCCTCAGTCCAGTTCACCTTTGCGATGGGGGTGAAGTCGTTCATCACCCATCCGTCTTCGACCATGACGATGAGCGGGGCTGGATATTACGAGATTTCCGGGCTGGCCTGGACCGGCGCGGGCAAGGTCGCCAAGGTCGAGGTCTCTGCCGATGGCGGTCAGAGCTGGGCAGAGGCGGCGCTGGCCGGGCCGGTGCGGCCGCAGGCGCTGACGCGGTTCAGCCTGCCCTGGCACTGGGACGGCTCGCCCTTGGTGCTGATGAGCCGCGCAACGGACGAGACCGGCGCGGTGCAGCCTGCGCGCGCTGACTGGAAGGCGCGCTATCACGCGTCGAACTTCCTGCATTACAACGCCATACAGCCCTGGCAGATCACGGCAGAAGGAGCGGTTCAGAATGTCTATCTTTAAACTTGCTACCGCCGCCCTGCTGCTGACGGCCGCCGCCGCCCGCGCCGAAGGCCCCGGGCTGGGGCAGCCCCTGGATGCGGCAGATATTCCCTTTTATGCCACCTATGTGAAGCCCGATGGCACCGGCCTGCCCGAGGGCAGCGGCACGGCAGCGCAAGGGGCGGAGATTTATGCCGCGAACTGCGCCAGTTGCCACGGCAAGACCGGCAGCGAAGGGCCAGTGATGCCGCCGGTTGGCCCCAATGATGTCTGGGCCAAGCCCGCGGGGAGTTATTGGCCCTATGCCACCACGCTGTTTGATTACATCCGCCGGGCGATGCCGCTGGAGGCGCCGAAGTCGCTGAGCGATGACGAGGCCTATGCGCTGGCGGCCTATATCCTGGAGCGCAACGGGGTGATTGAGGCGGAGACCGCGATGACGGCTGAAACCTTGCCTGCGGTGAAAATGCCGAACCACGGCAATTTCCTGGATGTCTGGGCCAAGCAGGGGGCGAAGCCCTGGTGAGGGCGGGCCGGCCTTAGAACTTGCCGTTGTTGTTCTTCCATGCGCTGCGCGGCGGGATGGTCTCGACCGTATCCCAATGCTCAGCGATCTTGCCGTCTGCGATGCGGTAGAGATCGTAGAAGCTGGTATGGACGCCGCCTAGATGGCCTTCGCTGGCGCAGAGCACGAAATTGCCCTCCGCCAGCACGCGGTGGAGGCGCTGGTACTGGATGGCCGGCGCACCGCTGTCTGAGGCCGCCAGAGCCTCTCGCAGGGCGGGCAGACCGTCCGCCAGCTCCGGGCTGTGCTGGATAAGGTCATCGCGGACATAGTCGGGCAGCAGGTTCAGCTGCCGCCCGATCAGCACCTGTTCGGTGAAGCGGCGCGCGAGGGCGCGGTTGCCTTCTGTCTTGTCCAGGCCGGTGATCTCGGTTGCGCCGTCCTGCATCCCCCGGCCCGAAGGGTTGGGGCCGCGCAAGGGCTGGATGTTGTCCCAGTGCTCGACCGCCTTGCCGTCCTCGAAGCGGAACACCTCGAAGGCCGCGCGCAGGGAGGCAAAGTCATACTCGATATGGGCAAAGACGAAATCTCCATCCTCGAACACCCGTTTGAAGGCGACCTTGGGCGAGGTCCTGGCGAGGCGGGCAAAGAGGTCCGCCAGCCCCTCGCTGCCCTCATGGGTTTGCGGGTTGTGCTGGATGTATTTCGCCTCGTTGACGACCGCGGCGGCGGCGGGATCGCCGGTCTCCAAGCCCTTGAGGAGCGTTTTCTACAGGTCCTTTTTCGATGCCATCGGTGTGTCCCCCGCCGCTGCAGTCCGTGCTGCCCTATCCTTCCCTGCCTGCAGCGGCGGCGCAAAGGATTAGCCGGGCTGCCAGAACCCGCGCAGGAGGCCGGCGGTTTCCTGCGGGTGCGTCACCGGCAGCATGTGGCCTGCGCCGGGCACCGAGACGGCGCGGGCATTGCTCAGGCGGCGGGCGAGTCCCTTGGCAATCTCGGCCATCACCGGCGGGCTGTCCGAGCCGGTGAGCAGCAGGGCCGGCATCGTGACGGGATCCAAGGCCCCCGGCGCCAGGGTGGCGTTTTCATCCAGGTAGAGCGTGCCGTAGCTGGCCGGGATCACCGGCATTGCCCGCATCATCGCGGCGCGCAGCTGCTCTGGCAGGTCGGGCCATTTCGGCTCCCCCGGCCCCCAAAGGCGGTTGAACAGCCGGGTTGTCAGCTCCAGATCGCCCGCTTTCCAGGCGGCGTCGATGGGCTGGCTGTCCGCTTCGACCGCGGCCAGCACGTCCGGGGCGTCGGCCTTGGCCACGGCAAACAGAACCGGCTCGATCAGGGTCAGGCTGCGCACCAGATGCGGGCGCGCCATCGCCATGCGCAGGGCAACGGTGGCGCCAAAGGAATGGCCGACCAGATCCACCGGCTCTGTCAGCAGCGCAAGGCCCGCCTTTGCGTTCAGCAGCTGGTAATTGCCCTGCCCGTCCCAGTCCGGGCTGCGGCCGTGGCTCAGCATGTCAAAGGCGGTGAGGGTGATGTCCTGTGCCATCACCTCTGCCAGGCCGCGCCAGGCGCCGGAATGGGCCAGCGAGCAATGCACCGCCAGAACCTGCCGCGGGCCCTGCCCGAAGCTGCGCGAGAAGATACTGTCGAGCTGATCCGTCACGCTGCCGCCTCCGCCAGATGGGCGTCCAGATCTTCCAGCCGGTCCTGGCCCCAGAACCGGGCGCCGTCCGCCGTCACCCAGAACGGCGCGCCGAACACGCCGGCAGTGACCGCATCCTCGAGGTTTTGCGCATAGGTCTCCGCGCCGGCCAGGAGGCCGCTGTCCGCCAGCGCGGGGTCGAAGCCGGCGCCCGCGAGGCAGGCGCGGATCACCGCGTCGTCTGCGATGTCCTTCTCCTCCGCCCAGCAGGCGCGCAGGATGGAATGGACCAGCTCGCCCATATCGCCGCCGCCTGCGTTTTGCGCTGCAATGATGGCATAGGAGGACGGCGCTGCGTTGGCCGGCCAATGCGCAGGTTTCAGATTGATGGGCAGGCCCAGCTTATCCGCCTGCCGCTGCAGTTCGATCAGCCGGTATTCCTGCCGCGCCGGATGCCGCTCGCCCGGGGGCGTGCCGCCGGTGCGGGCAAACAGCGCCAGGATGTCCAGCGGCTTGCAGGTCACTTCGTCGCCGTGGCGGGCCGCAATCTGCCACGGGCGGGTCCCGGCGAGATAGGCAAAAGGCGAAAGAGTGGAAAAGTAGAAATCAATTGCTGCCATAGGCTGTATCTCCCGCTTAGAACTTTGCGCGACGGTAAGTGCATGATAAGCGGGGTTCAATATCACGAATCTGACACATTGCCATTGCTGCCTGGGGATAACAGCCAATGCCGACCTTGAACGAACCCAAGCTGATTGCTGGGAACGCCAACCTTCCTCTTGCCCAAGCCATTGCCCGCCGGATGAGCCTGCACCGCGGTGTTGACCAGGGGCTGGCGGACGCCCGCGTCGAGCGGTTCAATGACGGCGAAATCTTCGTCGAAGTCTATGAGAACGTCCGCGGCGAGGACATGTTCATCATCCAGCCGACCTCGAACCCGGCCAATGACAATCTGATGGAGCTGTTGATCATCGCCGATGCGCTGCGCCGCTCCTCGGCCCAGCGGATTACCGCAGTGATCCCCTATTTCGGCTATGCCCGCCAGGACCGCCGCACCAAGGCGCGCACCCCGATTTCGGCCAAGCTGGTGGCGAACATGCTGACCGGCGCGGGCGTGGAGCGGGTGCTGACCATGGACCTGCACGCGGCGCAGATCCAGGGCTTCTTCGACATTCCGGTGGACAACCTTTATGCCAGCCCGATCTTTGCGCTGGACGTGAAGGCGCAGTTCAAGGACCAGATGGGCGACCTGATGGTTGTCTCCCCCGACGTGGGCGGCGTGGCCCGCGCCCGCGAGCTGGCCAAGCGCATCAACGCGCCGCTGTCGATCGTCGACAAGCGCCGCGAGAAGCCGGGCGAAGTGGCGGAGATGACCGTGATCGGTGATGTGAAGGACAAGATCTGCCTGATCGTCGACGACATGTGCGACACCGCCGGCACCCTGTGCAAGGCGGCCCAGGTGCTGCTGGACAACGGCGCCAAGGAAGTCCACGCCTATATCACCCACGGCGTGATGAGCGGCCCGGCGGTGGAGCGCGTCACCAACTCGGTGATGAAATCGCTGGTGCTGACCGACTCGATCCAGCCGACCGAGGAAGTGAAGGCCGCGCCGAACATCCGCATCGTGCCGACCGCGCCGCTGTTCACCCAGGCGATCCTGAACATCTGGCACGGCACCTCTGTGTCGTCGCTGTTCGAGGACAAGACGCTGGTTCCGATTTACGAGAGCCTCTATTCCAACGGCGGCTGAGGCGGCTGTTACCCCGGAATTGATGAAAGCCCCGCAGTCAAGCGGGGCTTTTTCGTTTCAGGCCGCGGCACGGCGGCGGGCGGTGTGCAGCGCCGCGGCCAGCGCGGCGGCGGCCATCAGCGCCAGCACCGCCGCGGCCGCGCCGAAGGCACCGCCGTAGCCCCATTGCGCTATCGCCGGCGTGCTGGCGAAGGGCGACAGGAACTGGCCGCAGAACACCGAAGCGGTGAGGATGGCCCCCGCGGTGCCGCGCCGCCCCGCCGGGGCCAGGGCGAGGGCAATGGCGACAAAGCCCGGCGACACCGTGGCATAGCCGACGCCGACGGCCATCGCCCCGGTGAGGGACAGGGCCGGGCTGCCCTCTTGCGCCAGAACCGCAAAGCCAAGCGCCAGCGCGCCGTAGCCCGCGGCAAAGACCGCCGCGTGGGGCAGCGCGCCCTTGAAGCGGGCATAGGCCAGCGCGGTGAGGCCGCCGCAGAGCGACAAGAGACCCAGCCCGGCGCCGGTCATCAGCGCGCTGTTGAGCCCCTGGGACGCAAAGAAGAACGGCAGCTGGGTCGGCATCATGAAAAACAGGCCATTGGTCAGCATCTGCAACGCAGAGACCGCAATCACCAGCGCCAGCCAGGCCGGGTGCCCTGCCCCCTCTGCCTGCGCTTGCGCTGAGCCGGTGCGGTCCGGTTCGGGGGCAAAGCGCCAGACTGTGTAGAGGCAAACAACCGCCAGCCCGTAGATCAGGAACGGCAGCCGCGGCGACTGGGTGGCGGCCAGTCCGGCCAGGCCGATGAACACCAGCCCGCCGAAATTGCGGGCCGAGATCTGCAGGCCGGTCAGCGCCTGCCGCCGGGCGCCGGTGAAGTAATCCCCGATCAGCGCGGTCTGCGCGGTCATGATCAGCGCCACCGCAACCCCCAGGCCAAAGCGGCTGGCCAGCATCAGGTGCAGGTCCGGCAGGCAGACCCCCGCCGTGCCGCACAGAATGAACAGCCAGATCCCTGCCAGCAGCACCCGCCGCCGTCCGGCGCGGTCGGTTAGCCAGCCCGCCAGCGGCGCCGTGAGCATCACCCCCAGCGAGGGCGCAGTGACCAGGAGCCGCACCAGAAAGCCCGCATCGGGCACATCCGCGAACTCCTGTTCCAGCCCGGCCAGCGCCGGGCTGATGGTGGCATTGGCCATGACCGTGAGGCTGGCGGCCAGCAAAAGCGCGATGGCCTTGGGCTGCCGCCAGAGGCCTGTGGTTTCCGTCGTCATCCGCAAATTCCCTTGTTCATTCCGGTTCCGGGTGGCAGCCTGCGAATTCAAGCCAGCTTGAGGTCAAGGATGAAACTTCTGGATATCGGCGAGGTCGCAGAACGCTCCGGCGTGGCGGCCTCGGCCTTGCGGTACTATGAGGAAATCGGGCTGATCGCCGCGGCCGGGCGCAAGGGGCTGCGGCGGCAGTTCGGGCCCGGCACGCTGGTGCAGCTGTCGCTGATCACGCTGGGCAAGGCGGCGGGGTTTTCGCTGCAGGAGATTGCGGCCATGTTCGGCAAGGACGGCCAGCCCGACCTGCCGCGGGAGCAGCTGCATGCGCGCGCTGACGCGCTGGAGGCGCAGATCCAGGAGCTGACGGTGCTGCGCGACGCACTGCGCCATGCGGCGGAATGCCCGGCGCCCAGCCACCTGGAATGCCCGAAGTTTCAGAAGCTTTTGCAGGCCGGAAGCCTTACGGCAAAGGTTTAATCGACGTCCCAGTCATCGGCATGGGGCAAGTCGCCAATGGCCAGCCAGGCGGCGCGCACACGGGCGGCGCGGCTGTCGGCCCAGGTGCGGAAGACAACATCGAAGCCTTCGCAGGTGATGTTTTCCGCCACCAGCTCTGCCCGGATCGCGGCGGAGCTGTCCATATCCCACAGCGATACCGACACATGCACGGCAGGCGGGCGGGCGAAGGCCTCGGAAAACTGCACCGCCCGGCGCCGTTCCCGCGGCCCGGAGCCGGTCCACATTTTGCCGCCGTCCTCGAAATCCGAGAAGATCCCGATATCGCCCTGATCGACCCCCGTGCGGGGATTGCGCAGTCTTTTCATTCCGTTTCCCAAGCGCTTAGCCTGACTGTCAGTCTAGGCCATAGAGCAGGATAATCCAGAACTCAGCAGCCATGCGCCAGCGCCTGTTGCGGGGGCGCACGGCGGCGGCGGGTTACTTTTCCTCGCTGGCGAGCGCCGCGCTCAGCTCGGAAATGCGTTCCAGCCGGGCGGAGATGCGGTCCTGGAACTGGCCCAGCTCATCAATGATCGAGTTCAGCGATTCCCCCACGTGGCCCAGCCGCGCGCATTCGATCTTGCACAGCACCCGGGTGGTGGTGAGCGCCATGAAGTGGCGGTGCAGGGTCAGGCAGGCCTTCTGGATGCGGTCAGCCTCGAAGCGGACGTCGTGCAGGCTGGCGCGGGCCTTGGTGAACTGGCTTTCGGTCAGGTCCGACAGGATGGCCAGTTCGCGGGCGATGTCGGTGGAGGCGGTGCCGTCTTCCTGGTCGAGCTGATGGCCGCATTCGGTCAGGATGCGCGCCAGCCCCTCGACAAAGATCGCCGCCGTCACCGTGCCCTTGATGGCCCTGAAATTGCTGTCCTTGCCCCAGACGTGGGCCTCGAACCAGCTGGACATGTCGCGCGACATGGAGCTGTAGTTCTGGGACAGAACCGTCACCGGCCCGCCTGCCGGCTCGATCCGCGAGGCGATCACCCGCAGGTTATGCGGGATGGTGCGCATGGATTCGAACTCCTGCACCAGCGCCTCGGTCTCGCCGACCAGCGTGCCGGCGGTCGCGTGCATCGCGCGGCGTTCCGCCAGCCGGGCGCAGGCCGGGCGGTTGAGGCCGGCATCGCGGGCCAGCAGCTCCTCCGCCAGGGCGTGGCCCGCAAAATCGTTGTAGGTGTCAAAGCCCAGCTCCTTGAGGCGGGCCAGCAGAACCGCGGCGCTCTCCTGCGGGCTCAGCCCCTCGTCCTGCTCTGCCTGGCGCAGGGTGGCGTATTCCTGCTGCACCGTGCGCAGCAGCGGGCTGGTGGGTTTGATCCGCGCCGACAGATAACCGCCGTCGCAGGGCGTCACCACGGCAAACACCCAGTAATAGCTGCCGTCGCGGGCGCGGTTCTTGACATAGGCGCCGACGGTGCCGCCGTCCTTGATGGTGTCCCACAGCAACTGGAACACCGCGCGCGGCATGTCGGGGTGGCGGATGATCTTGTGCGGCGCCCCCAGCAGCTCCTCCAGCGGGTATTTGGCGACCCGGCTGAACACCGCGTTGCCGGCCTGGATAACGCCGCGGTCATCGGTGCGGGAGAAAAACACTTCGTCCAAGGCAAAAGAAGCCTCTTTGCTCCTGGTCTGAGCAGTCAGCGTGCGGTCTTCGAAGGACACGGGTCAGTTCCTGTCAGTGATTGTTTTATGCTGGTTCATGTGTACCGGGCAGTGCTTTTCAAATTGCTAATGCGGCACGCGCCGCTCAACTTTCCGGCAGCGCAAAGGCCGGCGGCAAGACCGCCGCCGGCCCTGTCGGGATCAGGCCGCGGCCTCCTGCGCCAGGGCTGTCCGGCTGCTGTGCAGCGCGACGCCCAGGCTTTCCAGCAGCGGCAGGCGGCGGGCGGCGAATTTGCCGGCCCGGGCACGCAGCAGGGCAAGGTTCTCTTCTTCGGTTTCCAGCACCCGCCCCTCGTGCTGCAGGCGCTGGCCCTGCGGCGCCAGGATGCGCCAGGCCAGGTCAGCCCATTCCGCGGGCGTCTCCAGCCCCTCGCCGCGGGCTAGCAGGAACAGCTGCTCAAGCCGGTCAAGCTCCACCCCGCCGCCGGTGACGGGCGAGGCCAGAAAGCGCAGCGTCTCGCTGTCCTCGGCCCGTTTGCAGACGGCCTGGTTGAAGGCGCGGCAGGCGGCCTCGCGCCTGGTCAGCCCCTCTGGCGGCAGGCAGGGCGCGATGCAGCCGGTGGCGGCCAGCGCGGACAGCATGACGGTGATGCTGCCCCAGTCCATGGCGCCGAACACGCCCTGATCCAGCAGGCTGCGCACCGTTGCGGGGCCTTGGGCCAGCGCCTTCAGGACCGGCGCGTACTGGGCCTGCGCCAGCGGCAGGTCCTTGCCGCGGTGGTGGAACCTGAGCGCGCCGCCGCTGTAGGTGCGGGTCAGCGCGAAGGGCGTTGCGAACCAGGCGCCGATCTCGCCGCGCGGGGTGTGCGCCAGCTTGCCCTTCACGAAGATGTCGGTGCGGAAATGCTCGTTCAGCAGCACGTCCCGCAGCCCCTCGCGGCGGTCCGGGTCCGGTTCAGCCTCCAGCAGCGCCTGCTGCTGCGGCGTAAAGCGGACGCTGTCGATATTGTCGAGCGGATGCACCGAACCGGCAAAGCTCAGCTTGGCGCCTGCCAGTTCAGCGGCCAGATCCTCGAAGTGGAAGGGCGTCCAGTCCTTGTTGAAATACTCATGCGCCAGATAGTTGGCGGGCATCGCATCCATGTGCTTGAGCCGCTGGGCGGCGGAAGGGTTGCTGGCAAAGAAGCCCGCTCCGGCCGCGCTCAGCTGGCGGGCGAAGTCCATCGCCTCCTGGATCCGCGTTGTCAGCGGGCCGCGGCCCTGCTCTGCCCGGCTGGCGAGCAGGCGGCGCAGCGGCATCGCTGCGGCCCAGCCCGGCTGCGCGTTGCTGCTGACATAGACCAGCCCGCCCGGCCGCAGCCGGTCCGAGATGAAGCGGAGGATGTGCTGGCGGTTTTCGGCGGAGACCCAGCTGTAGACCCCGTGCAGCGCGATGATGTCAAAGCTGTCCGGCAGGTCCGGCGCCTGGCCGAAATCCGCGAAGCTGCGTTCGTGGAAATGGACGTTGTCCAGACCGGCCTCCTGCGCCAGTTCGCGGGCGCCGGCGATGTGCGCCGGGCTGAAGTCCATCGCGTGAAAGGAGATATGCGGGTTGGCCGCCGCCAGAAGATTGGCCGAAAACCCCTGGCCGCAGCCCAGTTCGCAGTAACTGAGCCGGTCCGTGCCGAACCCGTGCCGGTGGCCCTGGCGCATGGCGGCGAATTCCAGCAGGGCGGGCGTCAGCTGGCTGTGAAAATCAAAGGTGTAGTCGATGCCGGCGACATAGCCGGAGGTCCAATCGGTCACGGGGAATCCTGCTGTTTGGGTAAACGTCCTGCAGGGTAATTTCGGAAAATTTGGTGAGAATTGGGTTAAGAGCGGAAGAATTAGCGTAGTGAGCAAGAGAAAGCGTGGAGAAGGGAAGAAGCGCCATTTGACGCTGCCGTTACACCCCGCACTTCAACGCGAGCCAAGGTCTGGGCTGAGCCCAAAGCTGTCCCTAAATTCAAGCCACGCTCCCTGATGGCGAGGAGAATTGGGTAGCGTCGGCCTCGCCGCTTAGCTGTTCACGGCGGTTGCGTGTAGCCCAAGCGCGTGCAAGTGTCGGGCGAACACTTTTTGAACAGGAATTTTGTCCATTGTCCCATTTTTCCAGCCGCCTAATTCAGGTCGGCGTTCTTTGTTTGTCCTTTCTGGCAGCTACACCGGGTATTGCGGATTTTGCCACTGGCACCCAAGCCTATATCAAGGGCGATTACGCAAACGCACGCAAAGAGTGGCTGCCTTTGGCAAGAGCAGGTGATGCCCGCGCCCAAGTTGGAATGGGTATTTTAAGCGAATGTGCTTGTGGGGAATCTCCGAGCATCCCCAAAGCCATCAAGTGGTACAAGATGGCTGCTGACCAGGGTTCGGACACGGGCCAGCTTTATCTTGGGAACCTCTACCTGCAAGGCAAAGGCGAGGGGTTCGCTCGCGACCCTTTAAAGGCCGTCAAGTATTTCAGCCTTGCGGCCCATCAGGGTAATCCAAAGGCTCAGAACATGTTGGGCTTTTTGTATGCAACCGGCACAGGCTTAAAGCGTGACCGTGTCATGGCATTGATGTGGTTCTTGATCGCTGAAGACCTGGGAGACACTGGAGCTTCAGGAAACGTTAAAAAGGAAGCATCTGAACTGTCGGAGGAAGAGCGTGCCCTTGCTTCAGATATGTCCTTGCGTTGCCGCACCTCTGGGTACGACCACTGCACTCGCCCGTGAGTAGTAGAACTGAGATCTCCGTCTTAAGGACCGCTCTGCCCCGCAAATCCCCTATCCCGCTCCTACTGAGGAACGGTCCACTATCGTCCTGCAGCCGTCCGAGACCCGCCTGCCCCAAAAAACAAAACCGGCCCCCAGAGGGGAGCCGGTTTCTGTATCGTCCAATCCGCGTTTGGATCAGAGGGACATATGGGTGCCCAGGGCTTCCATGTCGGCGAGCAGCTTGGCTGCGTCCTCGACCAGGCCGTGCGGCTGGTCTTCCTCTTTCGCGGTCTTGTACATCTCGCGGGCTTCCTCGATCAGCTCGTTCATCTGATCGCGGGTCATCTCAGTCATCGGGATCGCGCGTTCGGCCAGAACCGACAGGCTGTCGCCTGCGATTTCAGCAAAACCGCCGGTCACCAGATACTCCGCGTTGCCTTCCGGGCTTTCGACCTTCAGCACGCCGGGGCGCAGGGTGGTGATGGTGGGCGCATGCTGCGGCATCGCCGTCATGTCGCCCTCGGCTCCGGGGATCTGAACCGCGCTCACCTGCAGCGACGCCAGGGCGCGCTCGGGGCTGACGAGGTCGAATTGCATCGTTTGTGCCATTGGGGCCTCCTTTCAGGGTTCCCCCGCACCGCGAAAGCGCGGGGGAAAATCCGTTCTTAGGCGGCTTCCGCAGCCATCTTCTCGGCTTTGGCGAGCACTTCGTCGATGCCGCCAACCATGTAGAAGGCGCCTTCGGGCAGGTGGTCGTATTCGCCGGCCACAACCGCCTTGAACGACGAGATGGTGTCTTCCAGCGGAACCTGCACACCGTCAGAGCCGGTGAACACCTTCGCAACGTCGAACGGCTGGGACAGGAAACGCTGGATCTTACGCGCACGCGCAACGGTCAGCTTGTCCTCTTCCGACAGTTCGTCCATGCCGAGGATGGCGATGATGTCCTGCAGCGACTTGTAGCGCTGGAGGATCTGCTGAACGTCGGAAGCCACTTTGTAGTGCTCTTCGCCAACGATCTGCGGGTCCATCAGGCGCGACGAGGAGTCGAGCGGGTCCACCGCGGGGTAGATGCCGAGCTCGGAGATCGCACGGTTCAGAACGGTGGTCGCGTCCAGGTGGGCAAAGGTGGTTGCCGGTGCCGGGTCGGTAAGGTCGTCCGCGGGAACGTAGACGGCCTGGATCGAGGTGATCGAGCCGTTCTTGGTGGAGGTGATACGCTCCTGCATCGCGCCCATGTCGGTGGCCAGGGTCGGCTGGTAGCCCACAGCGGAGGGGATACGGCCGAGCAGAGCCGACACTTCCGAGCCTGCCTGGGTGAAGCGGAAGATGTTGTCCACGAAGAACAGAACGTCGGTGCCGGACTGGTCGCGGAACTGTTCGGCCAGGGTCAGGCCGGTCAGCGCAACACGGGCACGGGCTCCCGGAGGCTCGTTCATCTGACCATAGACCAGGGCCACCTGGGATTCTTCCAGGTTGTCCGGCTTGATCACGTTGGATTCGATCATTTCCCAGTACAGGTCGTTGCCTTCACGGGTCCGTTCGCCAACACCCGCGAACACCGAGTAGCCGGAGTGCACTTTTGCGATGTTGTTGATCAGTTCCATGATCAGAACGGTCTTGCCCACGCCGGCGCCGCCGAACAGGCCGATTTTGCCGCCTTTGGAGTACGGGGCCAGCAGGTCGATCACCTTGATGCCGGTCACCAGGATCTCGGACTCGGTGGACTGCTCGCTGAACTCGGGCGCGGGCTGGTGGATGGCGCGGGTTTCGGTCGCGTTGACCGGGCCCTTTTCGTCCACCGGCTCACCCACCACGTTCAGGATGCGGCCCAGGGTGGCGTTGCCGACCGGGATCGAGATCGGCGCGCCGGTGTCGCTCACGGCGCGGCCGCGGACCAGGCCCTCGGTTGCGTCCATAGCGATGGTGCGGACGGTGTTTTCGCCGAGGTGCTGTGCCACTTCCAGAACCAGGGTCTTGCCCTCGTTTTCGGTGTGCAGTGCGTTCAGAATTGCGGGCAGGTGGTCGTCAAACTGGACGTCCACAACGGCGCCGATGATCTGGGTCACCTTGCCTTTTGCTTGTGCCATTTGTTGGTCTCCGGTTGTCTCTTAGAGCGCCTCAGCGCCCGAAATGATTTCAATCAGCTCGTTGGTGATCACGGCCTGGCGGGAGCGGTTGAACTCGATGGTCAGCTTGTCGATCATATCGCCCGCGTTGCGGGTTGCGTTGTCCATCGCGCTCATCCGGGCACCCTGTTCGGATGCGCCGTTTTCCAGCAGCCCCGAGAAGATCTGGGTCGCCACGCCGCGCGGCAGCAGGTCCGCCAGGATCCGCTCTTCGCCGGGCTCGTAGTCATAGACCGCAGATGCGCCGTCCTGGGCCTCGCCGCCCTCGTAGGAGGCCGGGATGATCTGCTGCGCGGTCGGGATCTGGGTCACCACGTTGACGAACTCCGAGAAGAAGATCGTGGCAACGTCGAATTCACCAGCATCGAACCGGGTCAGGATGTCCTTGGCGATGGCCTGCGCGTTGGCATAGCCGACGCGCTTGACATCGCTGAGGTCCACATGGCCGACGAAATCACTGCCAAGGTCGCGCTTCAGGGCGTCGCGGCCCTTCTTGCCGACGGTCAGAATCTTGACCGTCCTGCCCGCGGCCTTCAGCTCGGCCGCCTTCTGGCGGGCAAGCTTGGCAATGTTCGAGTTGAAGCCGCCGCAGAGGCCGCGTTCGGCGGTCATGACCACCAGGAGGTGAACCTGGTCCGAGCCGGTGCCGCGAAGCAGCTTGGGCGCGGAGTCGCTGCCGCCGACCGAGGCCGCCAGCCCTGCCATCACGGCGTTGAACCGCTTGGTGTAGGGCCGGGAATCCTCGGCAGCTTCCTGGGCGCGGCGAAGTTTCGCCGCGGCCACCATTTGCATGGCTTTGGTGATCTTGCGGGTCGATTTGACCGACTCGATCCTGTTTTTAAGGTCCTTGAGAGAAGGCATGTCCCGACTCTCTCCTTATGCGAAGGTGGCGGCGTATTCGTCGATCGCAGCCTTGAGTTTGTCAGCGGCATCGCCCTTGATCTTGGGATCTTCGTTGGTGATCCAGTCCAGGGTCTCTTTGCCTTTGCCGCGCATATGCGCCAGCAGGCCCGCTTCCCAGCGGCTGACGTCCTTGAGCGCGATCTTGTCCAGGTAGCCGTTGGTGCCGGCGAAGATCACGCAGACGATCTCAGCGTTGGTCAGCGGCGAGTACTGCGGCTGCTTCATCAGCTCGGTCAGACGGGCGCCGCGGTTCAGCAGCTGCTGGGTGGCGGCGTCGAGGTCGGAACCGAACTGGGCGAAGGCCGCCATTTCGCGGTACTGGGCCAGCGACAGTTTCACCGGGCCTGCAACGGTCTTCATCGCGTTGGTCTGGGCCGAGGAGCCCACACGCGAAACCGACAGACCGGTGTTCACGGCGGGGCGGATGCCCTGGTAGAACAGTTCGGTTTCCAGGAAGATCTGGCCGTCGGTGATCGAGATCACGTTGGTCGGAATAAACGCGGACACGTCGCCGCCCTGGGTCTCAATAACCGGCAGAGCGGTCAGCGAGCCGGCACCGAAGTCTTCGTTCAGCTTTGCCGAACGCTCCAGCAGGCGGGAGTGCAGGTAGAAAACGTCGCCCGGATAGGCTTCGCGGCCCGGCGGACGGCGCAGCAGCAGGGACATCTGGCGGTAGGCCACGGCCTGCTTGGACAGGTCATCATAGATGATCAGCGCGTGCTTGCCGCTGTCGCGGAAGTATTCGGCCATCGCGGTTGCGGCGTAGGGCGCCAGGAACTGCAGCGGCGCCGGGTCGGACGCGGTTGCGGCCACGACGATGGAGTATTCCATCGCGCCGGCTTCTTCCAGCTTCTTCACCAGCTGGGCCACGGTCGAGCGCTTCTGGCCGACCGCGACGTAGACGCAGTACAGCTTCTTGGACTCGTCGTCGCCTGCGGCGTCGTTGTAGGTTTTCTGGTTCAGGATGGTGTCCAGAGCCACGGCGGTTTTACCGGTCTGACGGTCGCCGATGATCAGCTCGCGCTGGCCGCGGCCGATCGGGATCATCGCGTCGACCGACTTGAGGCCGGTTGCCATCGGCTCGTGCACCGATTTACGCGGGATGATGCCCGGCGCCTTGACGTCTGCCACTTTGCGCTCGGAGGCGTTGATCGGGCCCTTGCCGTCCAGCGGGTTGCCCAGACCGTCGACAACGCGGCCCAGCAGCTCGGGGCCGGCCGGAACGTCCACGATCGAGTTGGTGCGCTTGACGGTGTCGCCTTCTTTAATGTCGCGGTCGGAGCCGAAGATCACGATACCGACGTTGTCGTTTTCCAGGTTCAGCGCCATACCCATGATGCCGCCCGGGAATTCGACCATTTCACCGGCCTGAACATTGTCGAGGCCGTAAACGCGGGCAATACCGTCACCAACGGACAGCACGCGGCCGATTTCTGCCACTTCAGCTTCTTGACCAAAATTCTTGATCTGGTCTTTCAGGATCGCAGAAATCTCTGCTGCTTGGATACCCATTTATCCGACCTCTTTCATTGCATTCTGTAGGGAGTTGAGCTTGGAGCGGATCGAACTGTCGATCATCTTCGAGCCCACTTTAACGACGAGACCGCCGATGATGGACGCATCGACGGTGGCATTGATGGTGACTTTCTTGCCCACGCGCTCGGCCAGGGTCTTGGCCAGCTTGTCGCTTTGGGTCTTGGTCAGAGCCTTGGCGGACACCACTTCGGCGGTGACTTCGCCGCGGGCGTCGGCCAGCCGGGCGCGCAGCGCGTCGATCAGCGCGGGCACCACGAACAGGCGGCGTTTGTCGGCCATCAGGGCAAGGGTATTGCGCAGGACGGGATCCAGCCCCATCTTGTCTGCCACCGCGGTGATCGCGGCGCCCTGCTCTTCGCGCGACACGAGCGGCGAGCGGATCAGGCTGTTGAGGTCTTCGCTGTCAGCCAGCGCGGCTGCCAGGTCATTGATGCTGGTTTCAAGGCTGTCGAGCGCCTTGTTTTCTTCAGCGATGTCGAACACCGCCGTGGCATAGCGCGCAGCAATGCCTGCAGAAATCGAAGCTGGTTCGGACACGTCCACCCTTCCGATATGTTTTTGGCCCCGGTTGGCATACCTGGCCTTCAGGCGGCGTCCGGGGGCGTGAGTCATCCCCCATTGGCAGCGGGGCGTTGAAATCAGCGTGGGTCTAGCAGAGCGGATGCGACCTATCAACTGCCTATAACGGTAACGGATAAAAGCATGTTTCACGTGTTTTCAAAGGCTTGCGGGAAGTGCGGCCCTTTGACCACAGTCGTTAAATAAAAAAGTGCGGCTGAACTGCAGAATTTGGCGATTCCGGAAAGCGGCATTTGCGGCAAAAACCGTCACACATCGCTGCCGGGGCCGCTTTTGCCGCGCTGCGGCGTGCCTGCGGACAGTTTCAGGGAATCGAAATCCGCGCCCCCAAAGTCAGGCCGGTTCCGGCATCGGATTGGACAGGCCTTCCAGCACCCGGATGCGGCTCGGCGTCTTGGAGCGGATCATGTGGCCCTTCTGCGGGTAGGTCTGCTTGCTGACCTCGACCATGAACACCCCGCCGGCCAGCATCGCGGGCAGTTTGCGGCCCATCTTCTCCAGCATGGCGCCGGATTTGAGCCAGAACCGCTTGTGGCTGGGCAGCCGGTAGAGCGCCGCGGTGTGCTGCTCGATGGCGAACTGATGCTCACGCAGCTGGCCTTCGAGCTGGCGCAGCGTGTAGGGGCGGCCATAGCCGAACGGGGTCAGATCGGAGCGCGCCCAGAACCCGGCCCGGTTCGGGACGATGAAAATCGCCCGCCCGCCCGGCCCCAGCACCCGCCAGCATTCCTCCAGCAGGCGGGAGGGCCGTTCCGAGGTCTCCAGCCCGTGCAGCAGCACCAGCCGGTCGATCCGGCCGGTATCGACGGGCCAGCTGGTCTCCTCGCACAGAACCGAGACATTGGGCATCCCCGCAGGCCACTGCATCACCCCCTGCGGCCCCGGCATCAGCGCCATCACCCGGCGCGCCTCCGCCAGGTAGGGACGCAACAGCGGCGCGGCAAAGCCGAAGCCCGCCACCGTCAGCCCCTCGGCCTCCGGCCACAGCTCCAGCAGGCGGCCGCGGATCGACGCCTGCGCCGCACGGCCCAGCGTGCTGCGGTAGTAGAAGTTCCTCAGATCCTGCACGTCGAGATGCATTGCGGGCGCCTGCTGCTTCGGCCAATCTGGGTGCAGTTTAGCAATGTAAAGGCGAATGACCATGCCTCTTGAGATCATCACCCTGCCCTGCCTGTCCGATAACTATACCTTTTTGATCCATAATCCGGCCTCGGGCGAGACCGCGCTGGTGGATGCGCCGGAGGCTGGCGCCGTCAAGGCGGCGCTCGCGGAGCGCGGCTGGGGGCTGGACTGGATCCTGCTGACGCATCATCACTGGGACCATGTGGACGGGGTGGCAGAGCTGCGGGAAGCTTATGGCGCCAAGGTGATCGGCGCCGAAGCAGACGCGCACCGGCTGCCGCCGCTGGACAAGGCGGTCGAGGATGGCGGCACATTCAGCCTCATGGGCGAAGAGGTTCAGGTGATGGATGTGTCCGGCCACACGGTGGGGCACATCGCCTATTACATCCCGGGCGCGGCGGCCGTGTTCACCGCCGACAGCCTGATGGCACTGGGCTGCGGGCGGCTGTTCGAGGGCACGCCGCAGCAGATGTGGGCCAGCCTGTCGCGCCTTGCCGCGCTGCCGCCGCAGACCGTGGTTTACTCTGGCCATGAATACACTCAGGCTAACGCCGGCTTTGCGGTCACGGTGGATCCCGGCAACCCGGCGTTGCAGGACCGCGCCCGCGATATCGCACGCGCGCGGGAGAAAGGGATCCCGACGGTGCCCTCCTCCCTGCAGCTGGAACTTGACACCAATCCGTTCCTGCGTGCCGCAGATAGCGCTATCAGGGCGCATTTGGGCATGGAAGACGCTGAAGACGCGGAGGTTTTTGCCGAAATCCGCAAGCGCAAAGACAATTTCTGAGCAAATCAAGGGTCCCGGGGCGCAACAGGGAGAAAATAATTGTGACCCCAAAATGAAGAAAAGCCCTTGAAGCCGGCGCGCTATCAACCAAACTCTAACCATATAAGCACATGGTTGAACTGAGGGGTTGGTTAATACCGCCCCGCCGGCCAACCCAAGATCAGAGGAGCACGCCCGTGCCTTCATTCTCGAGCACCCTGGAACAGGCCATTCACGCAGCGCTCGCGCTGGCGAATGAACGCCGTCATGAATTCGCAACCCTGGAACATCTGCTTCTGGCCCTGATCGACGAGCCCGACGCGGCCCGCGTGATGCGCGCCTGCAGCGTGGACCTGACCGAATTGCGATCCTCCCTGGTGGAATTCGTGGATGAGGATCTTGCCAATCTGGTCACCGACATCGACGGATCGGAGGCGGTGCCGACCGCCGCTTTCCAGCGCGTCATTCAGCGCGCCGCGATCCACGTGCAAAGCTCCGGCCGCACTGAGGTAACGGGGGCGAATGTGCTGGTCGCCATCTTTGCCGAACGCGAAAGCGACGCCGCCTATTTCCTGCAGGACCAGGAGATGACCCGCTATGACGCGGTCAACTTCATCGCCCATGGCGTGGCCAAGGATCCGGCCTACGGGGAATCTCGCCCGGTGACCGGCGCGACGGAGCAGGAAGAGGACAACCTGACCACCACGCCCGAAGGCGAAAAGAAGGAGTCGGCGCTGGCCAAATACTGCGTCGATCTGAACGCCAAATCCCGCAAGGGCGACATTGACCCGCTGATCGGCCGCGACCAGGAAGTGGAGCGCTGCATCCAGGTGCTGTGCCGCCGCCGCAAGAACAACCCGCTGCTGGTGGGCGACCCCGGCGTCGGCAAGACCGCGATTGCGGAAGGCCTGGCGCGCAAGATCGTCCAGGGCGAAGTGCCGGATGTTCTGTCGCAAACCACCATCTATTCGCTCGACATGGGCGCGCTGCTCGCGGGCACCCGCTACCGCGGCGACTTTGAGGAGCGGTTGAAGGCCGTGGTCTCGGAGCTGGAAGACCACCCGGACGCGGTGCTGTTCATCGACGAAATCCACACCGTGATCGGTGCCGGCGCCACCTCCGGCGGCGCGATGGATGCGTCCAACCTGCTGAAACCCGCGTTGCAGGGCGGCAAGCTGCGCACCATGGGCTCCACCACCTACAAGGAGTTCCGCCAGCATTTCGAGAAGGACCGCGCGCTGTCCCGCCGGTTCCAGAAGATCGACGTGAACGAGCCGTCGGTGGAGGACTCCATCGAGATCCTGAAGGGGCTGAAACCCTATTTCGAAGAGCATCACGGCATCAAGTTCACCGGTGAAGCGATCAAGACCGCTGTGGAGCTGTCGGCGCGCTATATCAACGACCGCAAGCTGCCGGACAAGGCCATCGACGTCATTGACGAGGCCGGCGCCGCGCAGCACCTGCTCATCGAGAGCAAGCGCCGCAAGACCATCGGCGTCAAGGAGATCGAGGCCGTGGTGGCGAAGATCGCCCGCATCCCGCCCAAGAACGTCTCCAAGGACGATGCCGAGGTGCTGAAGGATCTGGAGAAATCGCTGAAGCGCGTGGTCTTCGGCCAGGATGATGCGATCACCGCGCTGTCGAGCGCCATCAAGCTGGCCCGGGCAGGCCTGCGCGAGCCGGAAAAGCCCATTGGCAACTACCTGTTTGCAGGCCCGACCGGCGTCGGCAAGACCGAGGTCGCGAAACAGCTGGCGGATCAGCTGGGCGTCGAACTGCTGCGCTTCGACATGTCGGAATACATGGAGAAACATGCGGTCTCCCGCCTGATCGGCGCGCCTCCGGGCTATGTCGGCTTCGACCAGGGCGGCCTGCTGACCGACGGTGTCGACCAGCACCCGCACTGCGTGCTGCTGCTGGATGAGATCGAGAAGGCGCACCCGGATGTCTACAACATCCTCTTGCAGGTGATGGACAACGGCCAGCTGACCGACCACAACGGCCGCACGGTCAATTTCCGCAACGTGATCCTGATCATGACCTCCAACGCGGGCGCATCGGAGCAGGCAAAGGCCGCCATCGGCTTTGGCCGCGACCGCCGCGAGGGGGAGGATACCGCCGCCATCGAGCGCACCTTCACGCCGGAGTTCCGCAACCGCCTGGATGCGGTGATCTCCTTCGCGCCGCTCGGCAAGGAAGTGATCCTGCAGGTGGTCGAGAAATTCGTCCTGCAGCTGGAAGCGCAGCTGATGGACCGCAATGTCTCGATCGAGCTGACCCGCAAGGCCGCCGAGTGGCTGGCCGACAAGGGCTATGACGACCGCATGGGCGCGCGTCCGCTGGGCCGCGTCATCCAGGAGCACATCAAGAAGCCGCTGGCAGAAGAGCTGCTGTTCGGCAAGCTGACCAAGGGCGGCGTCGTCAAGGTCGGCATCAAGGACGGCAAGCTGGATCTGCGCCTGGAAGGCCCCAGCAACCCGCGGATTTCCGGCGACCGGCCGCCGCTGCTGACCGCGGACTGATGCGCCCCGCAGGGCTGCTGATCGCACTATCGCTCGCCGCGCCCGCCGCGGCGGGCGATTTTCGTTTGCAGTTCCCGCTCGGTTGCACCCTGGGCGAGGACTGCCACATCCAGCAGTACGTGGACCACGACGCAGGCCCCGGGGCCGCAGATTTCACCTGCGGCAAGCTTAGCTATGACGGCCACAAGGGCACGGATATCGCCCTGCCCTATCTGTCGGACATGCGGGCCGGCGCCACGGTCCGCGCCGCCGCGGATGGCGTGGTCCTGGGCACCCGCAACACCATGCCGGATCAGTATGCGACAGCCGAAAATGCCGCCGCGATCGACGGCAAGGAGTGCGGCAACGGCCTGGTGCTGCAGCACGGCGGCGGCTGGGAAACCCAGTATTGCCACATGAAGCGCGGCTCGATCCAGGTCCAGAGCGGCATGAAGGTGAAGGCCGGCGATGCCTTGGGCGAAGTCGGCCTGTCCGGCAAGACACAGTTCCCGCATCTGCATCTGTCGGTGCGCAAGGACGGCGCGGTGGTGGATCCCTTTGCCCCGGACAGCTTTGGCACCTGCGGCGCGGCCTCCGCCCCGGCGCTGTGGGCGGATCCGCCGGATTACCGGCCGGGCGGGGTGCTGGGCGCGGGCTTCAGCAGCGCCATCCCCGAATACCAGGCGGTCAAGGATGGCACCGCCGACCAGGCGCCGCTGGCCGCGGATGCGCCGGCCTTTGTGTTCTGGGCCTATGCCTTCGGCGGCCAGGAAGGCGACACGCTGGAACTGACGGTGACCGGCCCGGGCGGCGAGCTTGTGAACCGCCGCGAGGCGCTGGAAAAGGATCAGGCGCAGTTCTTCCGCGCGGCCGGCCGCCGTCTGCGCGGCGGCTCCTGGCCTGCGGGGCATTACACCGGCACGGCGCGGCTGCTGCGCGGCGGCAGCGAGGTGGACAGCTTCAGCAGCAGCATGACGCTGGCGGACACCCCGGACTAGAACGTTCCTGTATCACGGTGCCGCATCTGCCGGGGCCGCGGCCCCGGCAGATGCGCGGCCCAACCGGCGCGGACGCCCCTGCGGGGCGGCCTGGCGCCGGGCGGGAGCGCGCCGGGAAACAGGAGCGGGTCGGCAGCAGGCAGGGCATTTTCTGTCAAACGTTGATAACTCCCGCCTTCGCAATAGTATTATAAGAGCCCTACTGCCCGGTGGGGCAGCAACCCGTGCGTAACTAGTAGCTTGTCTCCAATAGTGAAGCGGGTTGCACCTCCCGCCGGCGGCGGCGGCACGGGGCTTTGAGCGGGCTGCGAGCGCCAGCCGCGGCGCGGGGCCGTTCCGCAAAGCTGCGGCCGGATCATTTCTCGGTGAACTTCAGCTCGATCCGCCGGTTCTGGGCGCGGGCCTCCGGCGTGCCGGCAGAGTTCACCGGCTGGTACTCGCCAAAACCATTGGCCGCCAGCCGCGAGGGCGGCACCCCCAGCGCCTCCACCATGTAGCGCACCACCGACAGCGCCCGCCCCTGGCTGAGCTCCCAGTTGTCGTTAAATTTCGGATGCGCGACCAGGGGCGTGTCATCGGTGTGGCCGTCCACCCGGATGATCCAGCTGATCTCCGGCGGGATCGCCGCCACCACGCTTTGCAGGATCGACACCACCTTGGCGATCTCCACCTTGCCCGCGGGCGACAGGGTGGCGCTGCCGGGCGCGAACAGCACCTCGGAGGCAAAGACAAAGCGGTCGCCCTGGATGCGGACGCCTTCCTGGGTGCCCAGAAGGTCGCGCAGGCGGCCAAAGAACTCGGACCGGTAGCGCTCCAGATCCTGTGCCTTGCTGGCCAGCGCCTCGGCTTCGGCTTCCAGCCGCTTGCGCTCCTGTTCCTCCAGCAGCCGCCGCCTGCGCTCCTCTGATGCGGCGCGGGCGAGGGCTGCGTTCAGGTCCTGGCCCAGGTTCTGCAGCTGCACCTGCTGGGCGGCGTCGCGGGTCTGGTAGTCGTCCAGAATGGCCTGCAAGCCCCCCAGCTGCTCGCGCAGGGCTGCCACCTGCTGGTTCAGCAACGCGGTTTCGCGGCGGGCCTCCTCTGACACCGCCTTCTCCTGCGAGAGCGCCTGCCGCGCCTGAGCCAGCAGGGCGGCGCGCTCTTCGGCGCGGCTCATCTGCTCAGCGGCGCCGGCTTGTGCCGTTTCCTGCGCGGCGGCTGCCGCCAGCAGCCGCTGGCGCAGCACGTCCAGCTCGCCGGCCTGGGTTTCCGCTGCGGCCAGCGCCGCCTTGGCCTCTGCCAGCTCTGCCGCCAGCCGTCCGGCCTCGGCATCAGAACCGGCACGGGCGGCCTCCAGCTCCGAGAGCTGCGCATCCAGCTGCTTCTTCGCCGCCTCGGCTGCGGCCAGCAAAGTCAGCGTGTCCTCCGCCTCCTGCCGCTGCGCCTCCAGCGCCAGGGTCATGGCGGTCAGCTCGGCATCTGCGGATTGCAGCTTTTCGCGCAGGGCTTCGGCGGCGGCGGCCTGCACCATCCGGGCCGCTTCCTCGGCGCTCAGCTGCTCCTGAAGGCCCGCGATTTCTTCGGATTTGGCGGCCTCTTCCGTCTTCAGGCTGGCGATCAGCGCTTCCATCGCCTCGCGCTCGGCTGCCGCCAGACGGGCGGCTTCGGTCTGGGCATCTATCTCGCCGCGGGCCTGCGCCAGCGCCAGGTTCAGCGCCTCCTGCTCGCTCAGCAATGTGTCGCGGGCGGCTTCCAGGCTTTGGCGTTCGGCGCTCAGATCCGCCACCCGCGCCTCAGCCGCGTCGCGGCTGGCGATCAGGGCGGCCACCTGCGCCTCGAAACTGGTGATGCGGCTCGCGGCCTCGGCCAGTTCACCGGCCTGGCGGTCGCGTTCGGCGGTCAGCGAGGAGATCAGCCCGCGGGCCTGCGCCAGATCCTGCTCGGCAGTGTTGAGGGTCGAGGTCAGCGCCCCCAGCCGGGCGTTCAGGCGGCTGTTCTCGCGTTCCTCCAGCCCCAGGGCGGAGGCCAGCGCGCTGACTTCGGCCGCCAGCTCATCCAGCTGGCTTTCCTGGCCGGTGATGGTTTCGCGCAGCACAAACTGGACCACCATGAAGATGGTCAGCACGAACATCAGAACCAGCAGCAGCCCGGTCATCGCATCGACAAACCCGGGCCAGATCGAGGCCTGGAACCGCTGTCCTGTGCGCCGGGAAAGGGCCATCGGTTACTCCCCCGCGTCCCGGCCCGGCAGGCCGCCGCGCGAGAGACCGCGCGGGCGGGCAAAGGCCTTGATCATCAGGTCGATGTCCTTGCGCAGCTCGGCCAGGCTTTCCTGGCGGCCTGCGGAAATTTCTTCGAGGATGCGCAGCATCTGCACGTCGATCGAGCGCAGCCGCATCCGGCTTTCGGCGTCGATTGCCCCCTGCTCCCCCTGGGCACGCAGGATTTCGGTCAGGGCCTCCTGCCCGACCGCCACCCGGTCCAGCGCCGCAACGATGGTGCCGGTCTGTTCCTGGCGGCGGTTCATCTCCTGAATGGTGTCCACCAGATCGCCCAGCTTCTGATCCACCGCCGCACGGCCTTCGGAGGTTTCGGCAAACATCGCCTGCAGCGCATCCATCTGTTCGGCCATGTTGTCGAGCACCTGGGACACCACGCCGCTGTCCCCGGCACCGTCCTCGCCGGAGGAGAAGCTCACGCGGGTGATCGAGGAGAGCCATTCCTCCAGCTCGCGGTAGAAGCGGTTCTGGCCATGGCCCGCGAACAGCTCCAAGAGGCCCACGATCAGCGATCCCGCCAGACCCAGGAGCGAGGAGGCAAAGGCCACGCCCATGCCGCCCAGCTGCGCCTCAAGGCCGGTCATCAGGCGGTTGAAGACGGACAGGCCTTCTTCGCCCTCCTGCGGCGCCAGGCTGCGGATGGTGTCAACGACGGCGGGAACGGTGGTGGCCAGGCCATAGAAGGTGCCGAGAAGGCCAAGGAAAATCAGCAGGTTGACGATATACCGGGTGATCTCGCGGTCTTCGTCGATGCGGCTGGCGACCGAATCCAGGATGGAGCGGGTCGAGGCGGAGCCGAGCTGCATCCGGGCGCTGCGCGTTGCCAGGAGCGAGGCCAGCGGCGCCAGTATCGACGGCGGGCGGCGGTGTTCCTGATTGTCGCCGGCGGCAAAGCGTTCGATCCAGCGCACCGAGCCGATAAGCTGTACCACCTGCCAGAAACAGGCCAGCACCCCGATCACGAACACGAACACGATGAAGCCGTTGAGCCAGGGGTTGGCCTGGAACACCGGCAGCACCCGCGGCAGCGCCACAAAGGCGCCAAAGCCCGAGAGCCCAAGTGCGATCAGCATCATGATGATCTGCCGCACCGGCTGGGAGAATTGCGGCCTGGTTTTGCGGTCTGGCTGCGCCATACGTCTTGGCTCCTGACACTTTTGACTGCTCTTATTGCGTTCGCAGCCTATAAGCAAAGTGTCAGAAGCGCCAAGGCTTTATGCGGTGATTTCCCGCACCCGGCCGGCCAGCCAGTCCAGATCGTTGTCATGCAGGCCAATCTCGGCCAGATGCTCGGCGGTGTTGTAGAGGTATTCGGTGTTGGGACCGCGCCCGCCAACCGCATGGGCGATGATCTGCGCCTGCTCCTCAAGGCTGAGACCGCCGCAATACTGCACGTGGTGCGGGTCGATCACATAGGTGACGGCAGTGACCATGGAGCCATCCGCCAGTTCCACCTCCAGATCGCGCTCAAGGTAGGCGGAGGAAATCAGTTCGCGCTCGCGCAGCTCTGCCAGGGTCTGCTCTTCGTGGCCGGCTTCGACCGCCAGCGCGATGCCCTTGCAATGGGCGTCTTTAACGGAGTCCAGCGCCAGCACCAGCCCCGGCTTTTCCTCGCTGCCGCGGTGGTGGATCGAGGACATGCAGAAGGAGCGCGCATAGCCGTGCAGCACCGCAACCTCGCGCCGGGCCACCGGGAAGCCGGGGTTCCAAAGAAGTGATCCGTATCCGAATACCCACATGGTCATGTCGTCTGGCCCTTTTTGCTGCCCCCCTATAAACAGCAATCCTGTTGCGGACAAAAGAGGCTATCCGATGCGTCTGGCAAAACTGCTGATGGCTGCCCTTCTGGTGTGGAGCCTGTACTGGGCGGCGGCGGCCTGGGGGCTGCGCATGGGGATCGAAAGCTGGTTTTCCCAGCAGGAGCGGCAAGGCTGGCAGGCAGAACACTCCGGACTGGAAACCAGCGGCTACCCGCTGCGGCACCAGACCCGGATCAGCCGCCCTGCCCTGGCGGATCCCCGCACCGGCACGGCCTGGCGGGCGGACTGGCTGGAGCTGGACAGCCCAGCCGCATGGCCCGGGCGGCTGGAGCTGCATTTCCCGGCGACGGCGCAGCGGCTGTCCTATTTCGACCGCACCGCGGTGATCACCGCAAAGGGATTGCAGGCGAGCCTGCACCTGAAGCCCGGTGCGGCGCTGGAGCTGGAACAGCTGGCAGCCGTTGCCGGCGACTGGCAGATCGAGCGCGGCGGCGAGACGGTGCTGAGCGGCGCGGCGCTGGACCTGCGCATGGTGCAAACGGACCGCCCCGAGACCTACCGGATCAGCGCCGGCGCCCAGGAGTTTGCGCCGCGCGCGGCCTGGCGGCGGCTGCTGGCGGCCAGCGCGCCGCTGCCGGAGCGGTTCGATACGCTGGCCCTGGAGATGACGGTGGCCTTTGACGCCCCCTGGGACCGGTCAGCGCTGGAGCAGCAGCGGCCGCAGCCGCGCCGGATTGACCTGAAACTGGCCGATGCCCGCTGGGGCGATCTGCGGCTGAAGGCAACCGGCACGCTGACGGTGGACCAAGAGGGGCTGCCCGCGGGGGAAATTGCGCTGCAGGCGGAGAACTGGCGCGGGCTGGTGCTGATGGCCGAGCGCACCGGCGCGCTGCCGCCTGCCCTGCGCGGCACGGTGGAGCGGGTGCTGGGCCTGCTGGCAGAGGCCAGCGGCAATTCCCGCGACCTCGACATCGCCTTGGGATTCCGGGACGGGTATGTGACGCTTGGCCCGCTGCCGCTGGGCCATGCGCCGCGGCTGATCATCCGCTGACCGCGTGCCCGCAAGCAGCCGGCGCGGTGCTGGCTGGTGCGGGTTCCTGCGGGATATTCCGGGCCGGAAGGAGACCGGAAGCCCGGCAGGCCCAGGCCCTTAGCGGCAGTAGGAGCCGCCGCGGTGCCGGGCGATATCCAGGTGGAAGTGGTCCTTGTGGTAACGGTCGGCCTCCGGCCCCAGCACGGTGCCGAAGGGGCCGCAGGCCGCGCGCCAGATCTTCTTCAGCTTCTTGCGCGTCTTGCGCTGTTGCCAGCCGTGCAGGACGGTGACGGTCTCGCCGCTGGCAAGGGTAAAGCCGGAAATGTCGATCGCCCGGCCCCTGCCGTGTTCGGAGATCTTGGCGCCCGGGCGGTTGTTGCGGGTGCGGCAGGCGTAATGGGCCGCGACCCGCAGGCCAACGACCTTGTTGCGGCGCCCGAAGGCGGTTTCGACCTCGCGGTTGATCCAGGTCTTCAGCGCCCGGGCGGTGTTGCAGGTCATCAGCGAGGTCTGGCTGAGGCGGACCCCGGCAATTTCGCGCACCCTGACCGCATCCTTGACGCCGCAGCCGGGCAGCGCTCCGGTGACGCTGCCTGCATCATCCCCCTGAATGTCGATGTCGCCGCAAACCGAGCCCTTGCGCCGCTGGCGGCGCTTGAACAGCACCTGCTCTGACAGGCTGTCCGGGCGCGCGAAGGGCACCAGGGAATCTCCGGGGGCCAGCAGAGGCAGGCCGGCGGGGCGGGCCGCTGCTGCCAGGCGCTGCTCGGATTGCGGCCGGGCGGCCGGGCGCATGCCGGGCACGGGGTCCAAGGCAGCCGCCAGCCCCGCGTCTGCTGCCGGGCGTTCGGGCGGCTCCAGAGAAGCGTCCGGCGTTGCGGCCTGCGCGGCGCCGCCAAACAGGCCCGCCAGGATCAGCACGCCCGCGCGGATCATTTCTTCTGCCCCCGGCCGAAGTCCGGCGCGTCGGTGTCCTGGCCGGCCTCGATGATGCCGCGGCGGATGGCGCGGGTGCGGGTGAAGTAGGCGTGCAGATGCTCCCCGTCGCCGGTGCGGATGGCGCGCTGGAGGGCAAAGAGCTCCTCCGTGAAGCGGCCGAGGATTTCCAGCGTGGCGTCCTTGTTGGTCAGGAACACGTCGCGCCACATGGTGGGGTCCGAGGCCGCGATACGGGTGAAGTCGCGGAAACCGGCGGCGGAATACTTGATCACCTCGCTGTCGGTCACCCGGCGCAGATCGTCTGCGACGCCGACCATGGTGTAGGCGATCAGGTGCGGGGTGTGCGAGGTGACGGCCAGCACCAGGTCGTGGTGGTCGGCGTCCATCTCATCGACATGGGCGCCCATACCCTCCCACAAGGCCCGCAGGCGTGATGTCGCCTCCGGATCGGTGCCCTCGACCGGGACCAGCAGCGACCAGCGGTTGTCGAACAGTTCGGCAAAACCGGATTCGGGGCCGGAATGCTCGGTGCCTGCCAGCGGGTGGGCGGGCACGAAATGCACGCCCTCGGGGATATGCGGCAGCACCGCCTCGATCACGTGGCGCTTGACCGAACCCACGTCAGACACGGTGGCGCCGGGTTTCAGAACCGCTGCGATGTCCTCCATCACCGGCCCCATCGCGCCGACGGGGACGCAGAGCACCACCAGATCGGCGTCCTGCACCGCCTCCTGGGCGCTGTCGCAGACGCGGTCGCACAGGCCGATGCGGCGGGCGGTGTCACGAGTCTCAGCGCTGCGGGCATAGCCGGTGACCTCGCCTGCCAGCCCGGCGCGTTTCATGGCCCAGAACATCGAGGATGCAATCAGGCCCAGGCCGATCAGCGCGACGCGGCCGTAAACTTCCCCGCTCATGCCTGAACCTCTTTGGCCTTGCTCTCTTTGAATGCCTTGACGCCCTGCGCGATGCGGCGGCAGGAGTCTTCGTCGCCGATGGTGATCCGCAGCGCGGCGGGCAGGTTGTAGCCCGCCACCCGGCGCACGATCAGCCCCTGCGCCTGCAGATACAGATCGCAAGCCTCCGCCTCTGCCTGGCTGGAGAACCGGGCCAGGATGAAGTTGGTGCTGGAGACATCCGACGGCACGCCAAGCTCCGCCAGCGCATTTGCCAGCCAAGCACGCCATTTGGCGTTTTCGGCCCGGCAGTAATCCACGTAATCCGTATCGCGCACCGAGGCCTCTGCCCCCGCCAGCGCGGTGCTGGAGACGTTGAAGGGGCCGCGCACCCGGTTCAGCACGTTGATGATCTCCCTGGGGCCGTAGCCCCAGCCGATCCGGGCGCCGCCCAGCCCGTAGATCTTGGAGAAGGTGCGGGTCATGAAGACGTTGCTGCGGGCGCCGATCAGCGCGGCGCCGGCATCAAAGCCCTCGACATATTCGGCATAGGCGCCGTCCAGCACCAGGAGCGCACCATCGGGAATGCCATCTGCCAGCCGCGCCACCTCGGCCTCGCTGATCATGGTGCCGGTGGGGTTGTTGGGGTTGGCGATGAAGACCAGCTTGGTGCGTGCCGTGCAGCCCGCCAGCAGCGCGTCCACGTCGGTGATGCGCTCGCGCTCCTTCACCTCCACCGGGGTGGCACCGGCAGCCAGCGCGCTGATGCGGTACATGGCAAAGCCGTGTTCGGTATAGAGAACTTCATCCCCCGGCCCGGCATAGGCCTGGCACAGGAAAGCGATGATCTCGTCGCTGCCGGCACCGCAGATGATCTGCTCCGGCTCCAGCCCGTGCACCTCGCCGATGGCCTGCCGCAGCGCCGCGTGATCCGAACTGGGATAGCGGTGCATATGGGCGGCCGCCTCCTGCATCGCCTGAATTGCGCGCGGGCTGGGGCCAAAGGGGTTCTCGTTCGAGGAGAGCTTCACAACATTGCTCACCCCTTTCACATGGGCAGCCCCGCCCTGATAGAGGGCGATGTCCATGATACCGGGCTGCGGTGTGAGTTGGGTCATAATACGGGCTCCTTAATTCCAACCCGTCATAACGGCCCAAACGCGGACGGGGAAGCACCAAGATGACGCTTCCCCCTTGCTGCCGCCCCCCAGCGGCAGTCTGCCCCGGCCGCATGCGCGCGTCAGTGCGCGGCTGCAGCCTTGGGCATTTTACGCTTGGCTTCGGCCATGATGATCTTCTGCATCTGCTTGCGCAGTTCCATGTCCTTGCGCATCGCCTCGTTGGCCTGCTTCTGCATGGTGGAGGCTGACTGCGAGCCGTCCGCGCCGGCCAGCGCCTCACCCGCGTATTTGCTGAGCGTCTTGCCGGAGATCTGCTTGGCAATCTCGCCATAGATGGCGTCGCCGTGCAGCTTGATGAAATCCTCCGTCGCCTTGGTGCCGTATTTGGCAATCAGGTCCTTCTTGACCGCGCCTTCCATGGCGGCGGGCGCCAGCGTGGTCTTGAGGAATTTTTCGGCGGCGCCGGTGAAGCCGGAAGAGAATGCCTCCAGCGCCTTGCCGGCGCCTGCGGACATGATCCCCGCGGTCAGGATCTTGGCGATGCTTTCCTTGATTTCCTTGGTGTTAGGCGGGCGGCCCTTTTCGATCAGGGGTTTGGCGAGGCCGATGGTTTCCTTCAAGGCCTCCGTCACCATGGCTTCGCCGGCCTTGGATTTCAGGAATTTCTCGAAGAAAGCCTTCACTGCCTTCTTGGGCATTTCGCGCGACAGCCTGGAGGCCGCGGCCTTGGCCAGGTCATCGGCAAGGCCTGCGGACAGCTTGGCGGTCAGCTTGCCGCCGGCCGCCCCCGCCAGGCCCGCGATGAAGCTGTCGATGAACACCTTCTTGGCGGCGCCGTCCCAGGTGACGGTGTTGCCCGCCAGATGCTCGCCGAGCTGGCCCGCGCTGGATTTCAGCGCCTCGGTGCTGGCGGCGGCGATGGCGTGGGCCTTGGCGGGCGACATGCCCTTGGTCGCCACCAGGCGGGCGGTCATGTAGGTTTCGACCACGGCAAACGAGACCTCGCGCACGACCTCCAGCTTCCAGACGATGGCGCCGGCGGTGCTGATGCGCTGGTCGATGAACTTCTTGAACGCCTTGCCGCCGGTGTTATAGGCCTTGGTTGCCTTCACATCCTGTTTGTAAACCTTCTTCCAGTCCGGCTTTTTCTTGCTGGTCAAGGTCTTGAGAAAACTCGCCTCGGAGCGGGCGTTCAGGATCGGGGTCCACGGCGGATCGGTCTTGTCGTTGACCACGCTGACGGCGAATTCGGTCAGCGCGTTCAGGAAGGTCTCGTTGCCCTGGCGGGTGTGTTCCACATCGTTGCAGAAATCGACCCAGGATTCCGCCTGGCCGTACATCATTTCCGCCTTGGCCAGCAGCTTGCGGCGCAGTTCTTCCTGCCCGGCTTCAAACTCGGCCACGGTGATCAGCTTGGTCTTGCCGTTTTCGACCACCTCGACGCGTTCCACCTTGGTGTCGGCGGCGTGCATCGCGGCCAGTTTGGGCAGGCCCGCATTCCAGGTGCGCATACCGGGATCGACGATGCCGTCGGGCTTCTTGAAGCCCAGTTTCTTCTTCTGGAAATCGCGGATCATGGTGATCAGCCCGGCATCGCATTTGGTGCTGATCTCGACGGAATAGCCGTTTGCCTTGAGCATCAGGCGGACGAGTTCGACATCCGCGGGCGCGTTTTTCACCGGCTTGAATTTGCTTTCGCCGGTCTTGGGGTCCGGCTTGGTAATCCGTTTCTTGTCGCCAACGGGGGCAGAAAGCTTGAGAGCCATGGCCTCGCTCCAACCAATTAACTACTGGGTAAAGCGTGCCATGCCGGGCGGGTGCGGTCGCGGGGGATTTGGGATAGACATTCCCCTTTAAATGACGGGGCCGACTGCCTACATTTCACAAGCATGTGAGGTGCTTCCCCGATGCGGGAAAGCATCCCGTCCGGATGCCCTTAGGCGGCCTGCGCTTTGAAGCGCGCGGTTTGCGGATCGGCGTTGTAACGGGCTGCGATCTCCCCGGCCTTCATTGTCAGGTCATTGACGCAATTGATGATGTACTGCGCTGTCTCATCCTCCATCAGGTAGGAGAAGTTGAGCCGGACCCAGCCGGGTTTCTTCATCTCCTCCCCCGCCTGCAGGTCGGCAAACAGGGTTTCCGATTCCGGATGACTGATGCCCAGCAGACGGTGCGCGTAGGGGCCTGCGCAGGCACAGCCGCCGCGGGCCTGGATGCCGTAGACGTCGCTCAGCATCCGGGTGAACAGCTGCTGATGGACCGGCTTGCCTGCCGCGTCCGTCACCAGGAAGGAGAAGATCGGCAGCCGGTGCGCTTCGCGGTGGCCAAGGATGCGCAGGCGCGGGTTGGACAGCCAGCCGTCCCAGGCCATTTGTGCAAACCTGGCTTCGCGGGCTTCGATCTGCTGCTGGCCCACGGCCTCCTTAACCAGAAACGCCAGGGCCGCGCGGATGTCGCCGATCACGTTGGGGGTGCCGGCCTCCTCGCGGGCGGCCAGGTCCTGGCTGTATTCATGGCGCCAGGGGGAGACGAAGCTGACGGTGCCGCCGCCGGGCCAAGACGGGCAGCGGCGGCGGACAGCGGACTGGTTGACGATCAGCACGCCAGAAGCGCCGGGACCGCCCGGGAACTTGTGCGGTGAGACGACAACGGCGTCCTTGCGCGCCGCGCCGCCCGCGCCCATGTCAACCGGCAGATAGGGACCGCCGCCGGCATAGTCCCAGACCGACAGCGCGCCATGGGCGTGCAGCAGGTGGCTGATGGGATCGGGATCGGTCACGATGCCGGTCACGTTGGAGGCCGCAGAGAAGCTGCCGATTTTCAGATCGCTGGCCGCGTGCTGTCTCAAGGCCAGTTCCAGCACCGCCAGATCCGGACCGCCCTCTGCCGCTTCGGGGATCTCGACCACCTCGGCCTTGCTCTCGCGCCAGGGCAGAATGTTGGAGTGATGCTCATACGGGCCGATGAAGACGACCGGGCGGGCGGCCTCGTTGACACCGAACAGGCTCACCAGCCGGTTGAGGCCCGCGGTGGCGCCCGAGCCGGTGAAGATCACCGCATCCTGTGCCGTGGCGCCGGTGAGGCGGGCAATCTCGCTGCGCGCCTCGCGGCGCAGCCGGGTCATCTGGGTGCCGCAGTACGACGCCTCGGTATGGGAGTTGGCGTAGAAGGGCAGCACCTGGGCGGCCACGAAATCCTCCACCTGGCGCAGGGCGCGGCCGGAGGCGACGTAGTCGGCATAGACCAGCGGCACATCGCCATCGAGACCGGGGATCATCACCCCGTCGCCAATCACGCTGCGGCCAAGGGTTCCGTCCTGTGCGGCCTGCCGGATTGTCTGTTTGAATGCTGCCAGGGTCATGTCGCGCCTCCGAAATCAGTGAGACCACTATGAACGGGAATTTGCGAGATAACTTTATCAATTACTGAGTGGATTGACCCATTTTTGTGTCATATGATCCAATCATGACCAAATCGGCAGATCAAATTGACCGCGCGATCCTGAAGGCCCTGCAACAGGACGCCAGCCTGTCGCAGCGCGAGCTGGCCGACAAGGTGGGGCTGTCGCAGAATGCCTGCTGGCGGCGGCTGAAGGCGCTGAACGAGAGCGGGCTGCTGAGGGGCTCCACCGCGCGGCTGGACCGCAAGCAGCTGGGGCTGGATCTGGTGGTGTTCGTGCTGCTGCGCACCCGGCACCATTCGGCGGAGTGGCTGCAAAAGTTCCGCCGCCATGTGCTGACGATCCCGGAGGTGGTGGATTTCCACCGGATCGGCGGCGATTACGATTATCAGCTGAAAGTGGTGACCGAGGACATGGCCAGCTATGACAAAGTCTATCAGCGGCTGATCTCGGGCGTGGAGCTGGACAGCGTGACCTCCTATTTCGCGATGGAAGCCATCGCAGAAGACCGCCCGCTGCCCTTATAGGAATACAGGCAGGGGAACAGCCCCCTGCCCCGCAGCCCAGGGTGTCAGTGACCGAAGGCGCTGTCCTTCATCCATTTCGGGCGCTTGCCGTCCGGCCCCATGCGCATGTGCAGGCAGGCGGTGCCAAGGCGCTGGAAATACAGGATATCAACCGGATACCAGCCGGCCGAGGGCACCTCGACCTGGGTCATGATGGTGCTGTCGCAGGACTGGCGGCCGTCGAATTCGCCCACGGTCTGGCCGCCGATATTGGCCCGCAGGCCGTCGTTGGTCAGGAAGTCGATATTGTGGATGCCGGGCTGGTCGAACTTCACGTAGCCCGTGATTCTGGCCGCCACATGCATCGGCCGCTTGGCGGTCAGGGTGTTCTGCCCCTCTTCGGTGTCGCGGTTGTCCAGCCCGGCAATCGGGCGGCCCGGCTCGCTGCCGGTCTTCAGCGCGGAGGAGGCTTCGGCCAGTGTTTTCACGTCCTGCGGGTAGGCGTAGACCACCGCGAGACCGGGCTTGACGCCAGAGGGCTGCGGATTTGCGGGTGTGAGTTTCAGTGGTGCCGCGCCTGCCGCTGCCGCCAGAACCGTAAGCGCCGCCGCGGCAGCCGCCTTCATCATCAACTTCATGGGTCACTCCCTGTCGCTTTTCGGACAGGATAGTACCAATGATGCCGCCGGACCACAGCTTTCCTTGCTGTCGCGCCGGGCGGCTGCGGCAAGGCGGCCGCGCCACAGAAAAAGGGCTGCCCGTGTGGACAGCCCTTCCGCCAGTTGCCCTGAAGGCAGCAGGCTTAGTTCTTGGCGTAGAATTCGACGACCAGGTTCGGTTCCATGATCACCGGATACGGCACGTCGCCCAGCGCCGGGGTGCGCACGAAGGTTGCGGTCATCTTGGAGTGGTCGGCTTCGATGTAATCCGGCACATCGCGCTCAGCCAGCTGGACGGCTTCCAGAACGGCAACCATCTGCTTGGATTTGTCGCGGACCTCGATCACGTCGCCTTCTTTGACGCGGTAGGAGGGGATGTTCACGCGCTTGCCGTTGACCAGGACGTGGCCGTGGTTGACGAACTGGCGGGCCGCAAAGACGGTCGGCACGAACTTGGCGCGGTAAACGACGGCGTCCAGGCGGCGCTCCAGCAGGCCGATCAGGTTTTCACCGGTGTCGCCCTTCACACGCTCGGCTTCGCCATAGATGCGGCGGAACTGCTTTTCGGTCAGATCGCCGTAGTAGCCTTTCAGCTTCTGCTTGGCGCGCAGCTGGATGCCGAAGTCGGACAGCTTGCCCTTGCGGCGCTGGCCGTGCTGGCCCGGGCCGTAGTCGCGGCGGTTGACCGGGGATTTCGGACGGCCCCAGATGTTTTCGCCCATGCGGCGGTCGATTTTGTACTTGGCAGACGTGCGTTTGGTCACGGCTGATCTCCTTCTTAAGTGGCATTGCAGCTATTCCGGAAACCGGTTCCCACCTTTCGGGCTGCAATCGCGTCTGCCACTGCACCGTCCGTGTTCACCTGTTCCAGGAGACCTGCAACAATCGAAGGGCGTTGTCCTCTTGCTCCGCATCCAGGATCCGGGCATGACAGGCATCCCCTTGCGGGGGCCACCAACACCAATGAAGCCGCGCTTATATCGGGGTTCGGGGCGGAGTCAACACGGCTGCGCCCGAATGATGCGAAAATCTGCATCCGCCGCGGGCCAGGCCGCCGCATGGTCCCCTGCCCGCCCAGGCAAAGGCGTCAGGCAGCCTCGTGCCGCAGGATCGCCGCCTCGGACGGGCTGAGGCTGCGGCGGGCATAGGCGCCATAGGAGAGCGGGTCGTGCTCCAGCTCCGGGTGCAGGCGGAGCAGCCTTTCCCTGTCCGAGCCGCTCAGCGCCGTGAGCGAGGCACTGGACGGGTGGAAGCTGTCGGTTTCCACGCCATTGGCCCAGAGCACCTGATGGCTGGCCAGCATCAGGTGGATATAGGTGACTTCGCGCACCGAGGCATCGGGCAGGATTGTGCGGCCATCGACCAGATCGCCAGCAGCCACCAGCACCTCGGGCGTGTTGAACAGCGCCTGCACATGCGCGCCGCGCAGCAGCATCCGGTGATCGGGAGAGACCAGCAGTTCCTGCTCCGGCCGGCCGAGCCCCAAGGCGCCTGCGTGAATCCGAACCGGGCGCAGCTGCGGCATTACATACAGGCGCGCACCGGTGATCCGGCGGGAGCCGATCCACAGGATCTCCTGCGCGCCGCTGTCGCGGGTCTGGACCTTATCGCCTTCGCGCAGCTGTTCCACCGGTTGCGGCCCTCCGAGGGTTGCAATCAGCGTGCCAGGGGTAAAGCAGATGACGCCGCCTTCGCCCTCGGGTCCGCCGCCGGGCCGGGCTGAGCGCGCGGTGCCAAGCGCGTGATGCACCACCCACAGGTCGGTGCCGCGCGGGGGCAATTCGCCGGCAAACATCACCAGCGGGCGCTGGCCCGGGCCGGTGTCAATCAGGGTTGCCGTGAAACTCTGCACGCCGTTGGTCACGACGAAACTGCTGTCCGGCAGCGGCCCGTCAGCCTCCGCCTTGCCGGCACCGGTCCGGTCCTGGAGCGCCGCGCCGACCAGCCGGCGCACCGACCGCGCCGCGCGGCGGCGCATTTCTGCATCGCCGTTTGCCATATCCAGCCGCGACGGCCTGGCCGGCCCGTCCACCCGCACGGCATCGCCATGCCAGGACCAGGCCGCGCCCGTATTCAGCGCGTCCACCGGCGCGGCCGGAAGGCCGTCGATCTCGGTTTGCGACCAGGACATAACAAACGTGCCGTGAAAGCCCGTTTTCATCTGCCTGTATGCCCGCTTCAGTGTATTATTTTTTACGGAACGTTAACGCAGTGTCCTCAATGCGGAAACTGCGATGCCGTTGAAAGGCCTGTGAACGTGCCCTTTGCGCACCAATCTTCATTGGGTTGCAGCCGGTCTTCGCCGCTCAATCAGCGGAGCGCAAAGGCGGCGGGCGTGCGCATGAAAGACACCCCCTCTTCGGCTCAGTTCATCGGGCTGTAGCTGGCCCGCAAGGCATCGGCGGCTTGGCGCACCACCTCGGCGACCTGCATCAGCTGCCGCGCCAGCGGGTTGCTGCGGCGCCAGATCATGCCGATGGTGCGGGCGGGCTGCGGGTCGCGGAAGCGCGCCACCGACACCACCGCCGAGCGGGTTTCGACCGGCACCGCCATTTCGGGAATAAGCGTCACACCGATGCCTGCGCTGACCATCTGCACCAGCGTCGACAGGGAGCTGCCGTCCAAAAGCTCGCGCGGGGCCGCCGATTGCATGTTGCAGAACGACAGCGCCTGATCGCGGAAGCAGTGCCCCTCCTCCAGCAGCAGCAGACGCATTTCGCGCAAGCCCTCGGGGCCCGGAACCGGCTTGCCGCTGTCCTCCCCCGGGCGCACCAGAACGAAGTCCTCCGAAAACAGCGGCACTTCCTCGAACGCAGGCTCAGAGACCGGCAGTGCCACGATGGCGGTGTCCAGACGCCCCTCCCCCAGTTCCTTCAGCAGTTTGGGGGTCACGGTTTCGCGCACCCGGATGTCGGCCTCCGGATACTGGCGGGTCAGCGTGCCGACGATGGAGGGCAGAAGATAGGGCGCGATGGTGGGAATCACCCCGATCCGCAGCCGCCCGGCCAGCCCCTCGCGCGAGGCGCGGGCCAGCTCGCCCAGCTCATCCACCGAGCGCAGGATGCCGCGCACCCGCATGGCCAGATCCTCGCCAAAGCTGGTCAGGCGCACCTGGCGCGCCCCGCGTTCCACCAGCTGCACCCCCAGCACGTCCTCCAATTCCTTGATCTGAACCGACAAAGCGGGCTGCGACACCGCGCAGGTCTCTGCCGCGCGGCCGAAATGGCGGTGCTGGGCCAGCGCTTCGAAATAGCGCATCTGGCGAAGGGTCACATTTATCATAGGATTTGCTTATCACTGCGATGAATAAATGCAACTTAATCCAATGAGTATCCTCTGCTAGCCTCACCTCACGAAGACAGGGAAAACCGGCAGCAGCTTTACCGCGCGCGCAGCCTCATGGCGGGGCTGCCTCAGCGCGCTGGCCCGGAGCCGCCGAACGGGTCCCGGGGCGCTTCTGCCGCGTAGCGCGTCAACAATTGCAGCCACGATCGGAGACAAAAATGGACGGAAATACTCCCCAAGGAAAATGCCCGGTGTTTCACGGCGCTGCCGCATCCGGCGGCACCACCAACAAGCATTGGTGGCCTAACCTCTTGAACCTGAAGGTCCTGCACCAGCATTCGCCTGCCTCGAACCCGATGGGGGCTGATTTCAACTATGCCGAAGAGTTCAAGAAGCTGGACCTGAAGGCGGTGAAGCAGGATCTCTACGCGCTGATGACCGACAGCCAGGACTGGTGGCCTGCGGACTATGGCCATTACGGGCCGCTGTTCATCCGCATGGCCTGGCACAGTGCCGGCACCTACCGCACCGCCGACGGGCGCGGCGGCGGCGGCACTGGCAGCCAGCGCTTTGCGCCGCTGAACAGCTGGCCGGACAATGGCAACCTGGACAAGGCGCGCCGCCTGCTGTGGCCGATCAAGCGGAAATACGGCAACAAGATCTCCTGGGGGGACCTGATGATCCTGGCGGGCAACTGCGCCATTGAATCGATGGGCGGCCCGGTGTTCGGCTTTGGCGGCGGCCGCGCGGATGTGTGGGAGCCGGAGGAAGACGTCTATTGGGGGGCGGAGACCGAATGGCTGGCCACCAGCGACCAGCCCAACAGCCGCTATTCCGGCGAGCGCGACCTGGCCAACCCGCTGGCAGCGGTGCAGATGGGTCTGATCTACGTGAACCCGGAAGGCCCGGACGGCAACCCGGACCCGGTCGCCTCGGGCAAGGATGTGCGCGAGACCTTCAGCCGCATGGGCATGAATGACGAGGAAACCGTGGCGCTGGTGGCCGGCGGCCACACCTTCGGCAAGGCGCATGGCGCCGGCGATCCCGGGCTGGTCAGCACCGAGCCGGAAGGCGCAGACATTGAGCATATGGGGCTGGGCTGGCTGAACTCGCATGGCAGCGGGAACGCGGCTGACACCACCACCTCCGGCATTGAAGGCGCCTGGAAGCCCAACCCGACCCGGTGGGACATGGGGTATTTCGACGTGCTGTTCGGCTATGAGTGGAAACTGGTCAAGAGCCCGGCCGGTGCGAACCAGTGGCAGGCGCAGGACGTGAGGCCCGAGCATATGGTGGTGGATGCCCATGACCCCGGCAAGACGCACCCGCCGATGATGACCACCGCCGATATGTCGATGCGGATGGATCCGGAGTATGAGAAAATCTCGCGCGGCTTCCACGCCAACCCGGAGAAATTCGCTGACGCCTTTGCCCGCGCCTGGTTCAAGCTGTGCCACCGCGACATGGGGCCGAAGTCGCGCTATCTGGGCGATGAGGTGCCGGCGGAGGATCTGATCTGGCAGGACCCGGTGCCGCCGGTGGATCACGCGCTGGTGGAAACGGATGACGTTGCCAGCCTCAAGGCCAAGGTGCTGGCCTCCGGGCTTACGGTGCCGGAACTGGTCTCCACCGCCTGGGCCTCGGCCTCGACCTTCCGCGGCTCCGACATGCGCGGCGGCGCCAATGGCGCGCGCATCCGGCTGGAGCCGCAGAAGAGCTGGGAGGTGAACGAGCCTGAAAAGCTGGCCAGGGTGCTGAAGGTTCTGGAAGGCATCCAGAGCGATTTCAACGGGAGCGCATCCGGCGGCAAGAAGATCTCGATGGCCGATCTGATCGTGCTGGCGGGCGGCGCCGCGGTGGAAGAGGCTGCCAAGGCCGCTGGCCATCCGGTCGAGGTGCCGTTTACGCCGGGCCGGACGGATGCCAGCCAGGAGCAAACCGACATCGAGGGTTTTGCCGTGCTGGAGCCGGAGGCCGATGGCTTCCGCAACTACCGCAAGGCGGACTACAGCATTCCGGCCGAGAAGATGCTGGTGGACCGGGCGCAGCTCCTGACCCTCAGCGCGCCGGAGATGACGGCGCTGATTGGCGGCCTGCGGGTGCTGGGGGCCAACCACGGCGGCGCGGCGCATGGGGTGTTCACGGATCGGGCCGGCACGCTCAGCACGGATTTCTTCACCAACATCCTGGACATGGGCGTGCAGTGGAAACCGGCCGGCGACGGCACCTACGAGGGCCGCGACCGCGCCAGCGGCGAAGTGAAATGGACCGCCACCCGCGCCGATCTGGTGTTCGGCTCCAACTCGCAGCTGCGGGCGCTGGCCGAGGTCTATGCGCAGGATGACTTCAAAGACGCGTTTGTGCAGGACTTCGTGGCGGCCTGGGTCAAGGTGATGAACGCAGACCGGTTTGATCTGGCAGCGTAAGGGCTGCGGAAATTGAAAAAGGAGGCGCTCCGCGAAACCGGGGCGCCTTTTTTTTGCAGCCATTGAAAAACAGAAAAGAGGGCAGCGCCTGGCCCGGGGTGGGCGTGTAGCGCCCGCCCATGGGGCGGGTCGGGCGCTGCCCGGCCTGTCGGCCAGGCGGGACGCTCATTCAGATGCTGCCGCCCCCTGGCCAAACTCAATCACCCGGGTCTCAGCGGTGTACCCCGACTCGATGATCAAAATCGCCAGCAGCCCGATCAGCGCCAGCGGCGGCAGCAGGATCGCGTAGATCAGCGCCAGCCGCTCCCAGGCCATGTGCATGAAGACGGCGATGATCAGCCCTGCCTTCAGCACCATGAAGATCAGGATCAGGCTCCAGCGCAAGAGCCCCTGCAGCTGCGCGTAATCCACCCAGTAGGAGCCGGCACTAAGGATGAACAGCAAGACCCAAACCACGAAGTAGAGCTTGATCGGGTGCTGCTGCCCCTCGTCATGCGCCACATGCCGGGTTTCCATTGCGTGCGGTGTGTCTGTCATGGCGGCCCCCTACCACAGATAGAAGAATGCAAAGATGAAGACCCAGACCAGGTCGACGAAGTGCCAGTACAGCCCCATGATCTCGACCGCCTCGTAATCGCCGTTGCCCGCCGACATCCAGCTGCGCTGGTCCCGGTCGAAGTCGCCCCGCCAGACCTTGAGGGCCACGATGATCAGGAAGATCACCCCGATGGTCACATGGGTGCCGTGAAAGCCGGTGATCATGAAGAAACTGGCGCCGAACTGCTCTGCCCCCCAGGGGTTGCCCCAGGGGCGCACGCCTTCGCTGATCAGCTTGGACCATTCAAACGCCTGCATTCCAACAAAGGCCGCGCCCAGCGCGGCGGTCGCGAGCATCAGCGCGGCGGTCGCCTTGCGCGCCTTGCGGTAGGCGCAGTTCACTGCCATCGCCATGGTGCCGGAGGAGGAGATCAGCACGAAGGTCATGATGGCGATCAGGATCAGCGGCAGGTCCCGGCCGCCGATATGCAGGGCAAAGACCTCGCTGGCGTTGGGCCATTCGGCAGTGGTTGAGCTGCGGGCGGTCAGGTAGGCGACCAGGAAGCAGGCGAAGATGAACGTGTCGCTGAGCAGCAGGATCCACATCATCGCCTTGCCCCAGGAGACCTTCTTGAACACCCGCTGGTCCGAGCTCCAGTCGGCGGCGAAACCGCTGTGCCCCTTTTGCAGCAGCGTCTGGTCCTGGCCTTGAAGCGGATGGTCCATGAGTCTCCCTCCCTCAATTCACGGCGGCGCGGCACAGTGCCAGAAAGGCGTTGCCCCAGCCCTGAAGCAGCGCAAACAGCATCAGCCAGAAGGCCAGCAGCGCGTGCCAGTAGAGCGCGCAGAGCCGCACCCCCGGCAGCAGCGCCTTGACGTCCCTGCCCTCGGCGTGGCGCAGGCAGATCGCGGCCAGCGCGATGATGCCGCCCAGCACATGCAGCCCGTGCAGGCCGGTGATCAGGTAGAAAAAGCTGGCCGCCGGGGGGCCGTCCAGCGGGTAGCCGCCGCTGGTCAGCGCAATCCATACCTGCACCTGCCCGGCCAGAAAGGCGAGCGTGGCGATGCTGGCGGCAATCAGGCTGGCGCGCAGCCAGCGCGTGGTGCCCGCCCGCGCGGAGATCACCACAAACTGCATGAACAGGCTGGCCAGCAGCAGCAGCGCCGTATTGAGCCACACCCGGCCGGGCAGCGGCACCAGTTCCCACGGCGTCTCGTCAATCTGCATGACAAAGGCACTGCCCAGCATCGCAAACAGCCCGCCGGCCACGGCCAGGAAAACCGCGATGAAGATAAATCCCGGCGCCTTGCCCGGGCCATGGCCCGCCAAGGGGGCAATCCCGGTTTCCAGCCAGGGCTTGGAGGCCAGGCGCTGCTGCGACAGCCACAGCCCGGCGGCCAGGGCGACCAGCGCCAGAAAGGCAAGGATGACCGTCACAGCCGCCTCCCCTCGCTTTCGGGCACCCAGGGGTCGTTCTGGGCGACGTAATCCTTGGGCGCGCCGGGCACGCTGTAGTCATAGGCCCAGCGGTAGACGTTGGGCAGTTCATCCCCCCAGTTGCCATGCCGCGGCGGCGTTTCCGGCGTCTGCCACTCCAGCGAGGTGGCGCGCCAGGGGTTGCCGCCCGCCGCAAGCCCATGGCGCAGGCTCCAGAAGATGTTGAACAGGAACAGCACCTGCACCGCGCCGACAATCAGCGCGGCGGAGGAGATGAAGGCATTGAGCCCATCGACCGGCGCGGTCAGGAAGGCCGGCTCGCCGATCTCGAAATAGCGGCGCGGCACTCCGACCAGCCCGACGTAGTGCATCGGGAAGAACACCGCATAGGCCCCGATGAAGGTGACCCAGAAGTGGATCTGGCCCATCGCCTCGTTCAGCATCCGTCCGGTGATCTTGGGATACCAGTGGTAGATCGCGCCAAAGATCACCATGATCGGCGCCACCCCCATCACCATGTGGAAATGCGCCACAACGAACATCGTGTCGCTGAGCGGCACATCGACAACCACGTTCCCCAGGAACAGCCCCGTCAGCCCGCCGTTCACGAAGGTCACGATGAAGCCCAGTGCAAACAGCATCGGCAGGGTCAGGTGAATGTCGCCCTTCCACAGGGTCAGGATCCAGTTATAGACCTTGATCGCGGTCGGGATCGCGATGATCAGCGTGGTGGTGGCGAAGAAGAAGCCGAACCACGGGTGCATGCCCGAGACATACATGTGGTGCGCCCAGACGATGAAGCTGAGCGCGCCGATGATCACGATGGCCCAGACCATCATCCGGTAGCCGAACACGTTCTTGCGCGCATGCACCGCGATCAGGTCGGAAACGATGCCGAAGGCGGGCAGCGCCACGATATATACCTCGGGGTGGCCGAAGAACCAGAACAGGTGCTGGAAGGCAATCGGGCTGCCGCCGCCGTAGCTCAGCTTCTCGCCCAGCTCGACCAGCGCGGGCATGAAGAACGACGTGCCCAGGAGCCGGTCGAACAGCATCATCACACAGGCCACGAACAGCGCCGGAAAAGCGAGCAGCGCCATCACCGTGGCGGTGAAGATACCCCAGACGGTCAGCGGCAGCCGCATCATGGTCATGCCGCGGGTGCGGGCCTGCAGCACGGTGACGGCATAGTTCAGCCCGCCCATGGTAAAGCCGATGATGAACAGAATGAGCGAGACCAGCATCAGGATGATGCCGCTTTGCGCGCCGCCGGGCGTGCCCGACAGCACCGCTTGCGGCGGGTACAGCGTCCAGCCCGCACCGGTCGGCCCGCCGGGAACAAAGAAGCTGGCTACCAGCACCAGAACCGCCAGCAGGTAGATCCAGTAGCTGAGCATATTGACGAAGGGAAACACCATGTCCCGCGCCCCGACCATCAGCGGGATCAGGTAGTTGCCGAAGCCGCCCAGAAAAATTGCGGTCAGCAGGTAGATCACCATGATCATCCCGTGCATGGTGACGAACTGGTAATAGGCCTCCGGCGTGATGAAGTCGAAGAGCCCCGGAAAGCCTAGCTGCAGCCGCATCAGCCAGGACAGCACCAGGGCCACCAGGCCGATCGCGACGGCAGTGCCGGAATACTGGATGGCGATGTATTTGGCGTCCTGAGAGAAGACGTATTTGCCGATCCAGCTGTGCGCATGCGGCGGCATCACGTCGGCAACTTCGCGCGGCGGCAAAGTGCTGTCGTGGTCAGGCAGGTAGTCGGTCATTACAGGCCTCCATCGCGTTTGCGTCCCGCCCGGCTGCAGGCCGGGCAGTGCCCGGCCGCCCCGTCAAACCGGAGGTTTGCCTCCGGCAAAACGGAGCGGGCACTCCGTTTCCGCCCGCGGCCGGGCTCTGCCCTTACCGTTCTGCCAGTCTTGTCGCGGGTTCAGCCGCCGCGCGGGCGTAGTCTTCAAAGGTCAGCTGCTCCTGCAGCCAGTCCTGGTATTCCTCCGCCTCCACCACGGTCACATAGCCGCGCATGAAGGAATGCGCGCTGCCGCAGTATTCGGCGCACAGCACCTCGAAATTGCCGGTGCGTGTCGGGGTGAACCAGATGTAGGTGACCATGCCCGGCACCATGTCCATCTTGGCGCGGAACTCGGGCACGTAGAAATTGTGCAAGACGTCGATGGAGCGCAGCAGCAGCTTGACCGGCTGATCCACCGGCAGATAGACCTCGCCGCCCTCGATGATGAGGTCATCCTGACCGAACCGGTCATGCGGATTGACGCCCAGGGGGTTTTCGCCGCTCACCCAGTCCGCATCCGCAGTGCCCAGCACCCCGTCGGCGCCGGGCAGCCGGTAGGCCCAGTTCCACTGCTGGCCGAAGACCTCCAGCTCGCTCGCGTTCTCGGGCACGGTGACGAACTGCTTCCACACGAACAGCCCCGGCACCAGCATCGCTGCCACGCCAACGGCGGTCACTGCTGTCAGCCACCACTCAAGCCGCTTGTTTTCCGGGTCGAACTCAGCCTTGCGGCCCGGACGGTGCCGGAACTTCCACACGCAATAGGCCGTGAACAGCACCACCGCGGCGAACACCGCACCAGTGATCCAGAAGGTTATAACCAGCGTGTTGTCGATATAGTCCCAGTTCGACGCGATCGGCGTCCACCACCACGGGCTGTAAAGATGGAACGCAACGGACCCCGCCACGATCAGCACAAGCACGACCGCAATCAGCATCCCGCCCCCTTTCCCCGCTCCCCGGACACATCCAAGGCCCGAAAGGCAGGTTCAATCGGTATGGACAACCAGTATACGCCTGTTTCACAAATTAATCCAGAAACGGGAATTCTTGCGCTCAAGTTCCGCAGGAATTTCCATTTTCAAGCATTTCACCCGGCTCACCAGAGCCGCGCGCGCTGAAGGGCCAGCACCGCTGATCGCCGGATCCCGGACTTGAAAAAAGGGCCGGAGGGATTGCTCCCCCCGGCCCCTGCACCGCCCGCAAGGACGGCGGGAGTGCTTATTCGGCAGGTGCGCGCTCTGCGGCCTTTTCGCGCTGACCGTCGCGGAACAGCGCCTTGGCCAGCGAGATGCACATCAGGCCCATGACCATGGTGAAGGGCAGTGCGCCGATGATCATCGCGCTCTTCAGGGCCTCCATCGGGTCCGCGCCGCCATTGGTCTTGCCTGCAAACAGCAGGGTGCCGATCACGGCGGTCAGGATCAGGCCCCAAACGATCTTGTGCTTGTTGCCGATGTTCTGGTCGCCGCCGGACATGATGGTGTTCATCACCAGGATGCCGGAGTCCGCCGAGGTGACCAGGAAGGTCATGATCAGCACCACGCACATGATGGTGACGCCGGACAGCAGGCTGCCGCTGATCATGCTTTGCAGGGTGACGAACAGCTTGGCTGTGTTCGAGGCGCCGATGATCGCGCCTTCGGCCGCGCCGTTCAGCTCCAGGTCGATGGCGGTGCCGCCCAGGATGGTCATCCAGGCAAAGCAGACCAGCGCCGGGGCGAGCACACAGCCGACGATGAATTCACGCACCGAGCGGCCGCGGGAAATGCGCGCCAGGAACAGGCCCACGAAGGGCGAGAAGGCGATCCACCAGGCCCAGTAGAATGTGGTCCAGCCTGCCTGCCAGCCGAACTGGCGCTGCGGCTCGCCCGCGGCATAGGCCGCCGACAGCACGTCGTCGGACAGGGCAGCAGCTTCACCTTCCAGACCGGACTTGAAGCCTTCGAAGGAGCCCCAGGCGTTGGTGGCACCGCCGCGCAGCGCATCGGCATAGGGGGCAGCCTCAGCCGGCAGCGCCGCCGAGAACTCAGCCGCGGATTGCGGGCCGAAAGCGCCAAAGCTCAGCGCCGTGAAGTTCAGGATGTAGTCCACAATGGCCGACGCGTAGGTGCTCATGGCGAACACGAAGGAGCCGAAAACCACAAAGACCAGCAGCAGGATGATCGACAGGACCAGGTTCAGGTTCGACAGATACTTCACGCCGCGGCCGACGCCGGACACTGCCGAGATGATCGACAGGCCCATGATCGCGAACAGGCCGGCCAGCAGGCCAACGGTGCCCGGTGCAGGCGCGTCGCCGCTCATGTCCATCATCCATTCCATGCCGGTGATCGCGTAAAGGCCGTCCACGAACTGCGACACGCCGAAGCCGATGGTCACGGAGACGCCCAGGATGGTGGCGACAACGCCCAGCACGTCAACGACGTGGCCCAGGAAGCCGTTCATCAGCTTGCCGAACAGCGGCGTCAGCGCGGTGCGGATGGTCAGCGGCATGCCGCGGGTATAGGCGTAGTAGGCCAGCGACAGGCCGGTCACCACGTAGATCGCCCAGGCATGGAAGCCGTAATGCAAGAAGGTGTAGCGGAAGCCGGACTGGATGGCCTCCTCGCTGTTCGCTGCGACCTCCTGCGACAGCACCACCGGGTTGGAGCCCCATAGGCCCAGCGGCTCTGCGGTGGCGAACACCATCAGGCCGACGCCCAGACCGGCGCCGAACATCATCGAGAACCAGGAAAAGTCCGAGAATTCCTTCGGCTCGCCCGGGGCCCCCATGATCCGCTTACCGGTTTGCGGCAGCGCGGCGACCACAAACAGGAAAAAGGCAAAGAAGCCGACGATGATGATGTAAAAGGCGTTGAAGTCCTCCAGAATACGCCAGTTCAGGCTGCCCAGCACGCCGGTGGCGTTTGCCGGCCACACCAGGGCCCAGAGCACCAGCGCGACCATGATCCCCTTGCTGAGCAAGGCAATCTCGACGCTGTGCCCCTCGTAGAAGCCGCCGTTGGAGGTCTTGATCTCCAAATCGGTAAAAGGTTGCTTAATTGACATGCGTTTCCTCCCGTTTCGCACGTGCCGCACCGGGGTGCGGAATGTCCGGCGGGGTGCGGCCCCGCCGGGGATTGGCGTCAGCCCAACAGAGCTTTGATCCTGGTCAGCGTTGCCACGCTGACCGCGACGCCTTGGTCCCGGGCCTTGATCCGCTTGCCGCGGCGCCCGTCGCCCGGCAGATGTGCGCCAGGCTGTGCCCGCACCGCGCCCACGATTCCGACCATTCCGGCACGAAATGTGTCATTCGAGGTTGCTGCGGGGTCGATTGCGATGAACATCTGGCCGGTTTTCGGCGGACCGCCCGCGGTGCCGGAGAACGGCGAGGCATTGATGCCCAGCGTTGCGCCGGTCAGCGCGGCGGCCATGATTTCGGTCAGCAGCGCCACCCCGACGCCCTTGTAGCCGCCCGACGGCGCCATCGAGCCCTTGAGGCCCGCGTCCGGGTCGGTGGTGGGGGTGCCGTCTGCATCCAGCGCCCAGCCCAGCGGGATCTCCCTGCCCTCGCGGGCGTGTTTCATCACTTCGCTTTTGGCGATGGTGCTGGCGCTTTGGTCGATCAGCAGCTCCGGCTCGCCGTCCTCGCCGGGCACCGCAACCGAAAACGGGTTGGTGCCGACCACCGGCTTGCTGCCGCCCGAGGGGGCAATCGAGGCGGGCGCATTGGTGAAGCCCAAACCCACCAGCCCGGCGCGGGCCAGGCGGGCGGTGTGGTAGCCCAGCACGCCGCAGTTGTAGCTGTTGCGGATGGCCAGAACCGCGATGCCCTGCTCCCGCGCGGCCGGGATCAGCGCCTCAAAGCCTGCGTCGATGGCCGGATGGGCGAAGCCGGTGGCCGCATCGACAGAAATGACACCGGGCCGGGGGCGGGTCAGCACCGGCGTGGCGTTGCCGTCCACCTTGCCGCACTGCACATGCTCGGCGTAGATCGGGATATAGGCGAGGCCATGGCTGGCCACCCCGTCCGCCTCGGTCGCAGCGGTGGCAGCCGCCAAGGGCCGCGCATTCGCCTCTGACGTGCCCGCCGCCACCAGGGCGCGGAACGACAGGTCTTCGATCTCAGCGAGGGTCAGGGTTTGGGTTTCAGTCATCTCGGTGCCTTCTCAGTCGTTGTCCGACAGCCCGGCGCCGGCGCCCAGCAGGCGCGACTCCTCGGTGGCCGGAGCGTAGGTTTTATGGGCAAAACGGTTGAGCGCGGCCCAGGCCGCCTCCTCCGGTTCGGCGCGGGTGCGGCCGGGGTCCGGGTTTGCCAGGCTGCCCGCGGCGCGGATGCTCAGGCGGGCGGCCGCGTCCGGCAGGGTGCCTTCGCTGTGCAGGGCGGCGCCGTCGGTGACAGCCTGGAAGCCCTCCCCCGCAACCGTGACGCAGGTGCCAAGCTGCCGTGCAGCCGTTGCGGCAAAGGGCAGGATCATCGCAGGCTGGGCAACCGGGCCGATGGCCATTGGCCTGTCCCGCAGCCGCGCCGCGCAGTCGGACAGCGCAGCGCCAGTTGCCAGCGGACAGAGCGGCGCGTCTGCCAGCCAGTCGCCCTCGATGCCTTGCGGGACGTGAGCCTGCAGCTCAGCTGCAAAGCCAGCCTCCAGCAGCCGGGCCAGCACCGCCGTGCCGTCCAGCCCCTGCGCGCACAGCCAGCGGGTGGCCTTCGCGGCTTCCTCGGCCAGGCCCCAGTCGTACCCTGCCCCGCGGGCGGCGCGTTTGGCGGTGGCTTCCACTTCGTTCAGCGCATAGCTCATTGGTCTGCCTCCGGGTACACCCACAGATCCGCGTTGGCGGTGGTCAGATCCTCGGGATAAGGCGCGCCCGAATACATGCAGATCCGCACCCAGCGGTCGGAGCGCGGGTCGAAATGGGTGGCCCCGAAGAACGACAGCTTCGCCCGCAGCATGTCGACCGGCAGCACCCGGTCGCTGATGGTGTTGCTGCGGATTTCGCCGTAAGGGGCGGCTTGGCTCATCTGCGCCCGGCGCACCGTGTGCCGGTGTTCCGGGTGGCGCAGCAGGAAGGCCGCGACGGGCGCATCGGCGTCCCAACCGGCCAGCGCGGCATGGGCCAAGGCTGCGTCACGGGCCGGCGCCAGCGGCTGTTCATAATTGGCGATGGGCTCGTCGAAGCGCTCGCCCATGCGCGGCTCCAGCTTCTCTTCCGAGACATACCAGGCGCGGGCGCAGTTCTCGCGGGCCGCCCAGTCCAGTTCCAGCGCCCAGCCAAAACTCTCTTTCAGCAGGCTGCGGACCTGAGAGACCGGCATTGCGCCATTGATGATGAAGGCGTCCTTGTTCGTATCGGCCATGCAGCCGGACAGACCGTCCACCAGGTCCGCATAGGGTTCCAGGATCAGCGAGGCCGCCAGTTCCTGCCCTTCGAGGCTCAGCGCCGTCCCGCTCCAGCGGATCAGGCGGTCCCAGGGGCGGTCAGTGCGCAGATCCTCCGCCGCCGCCCAGGCCGCCAGCTGGACGAGGTCCTTGCGCAGACTGGCCAGCTTTTCGAGCTGCACCGGATGTTGCGAGTGCCAGCGCGCGGCCGACAGCTCGCTCCGCCGCAGCATCCGGCGGAAGCAGGCGGCTTCCTCCGCGGTGGCCGTTTCGACCGAGCGCACCCGGGCAATCGCCTCTTCCCGCGCCATGATCCAGTTGTTGAACAGCACCGGGTGGTTGACGATGTAAGGCGCCATGCCGAGGCCGGTGGAATTGCCGATCCCCAGCCGCCGCGCGGTTTCGGGCGCCAGCGGCACGGCGTTTTCGCCGCCCTTGGCACGGGCCATGTGCTCCACCAGATCGCGGACGAAGACGCGGGTCAGGTAGACCGACAGCATCTCTGCCTGGAACGGCGCGCTGAGTTCGGGGCGGTCCGCGATGGCCTCCCGGTCAGCCGCGCCCAGCTTGCCGGAGCCGTAGACGGCAGTGGTGCGCATCAGGTAGCCGACGGCGTCCACCTGCGCCGGGTCCGGCTGCCGGCCTTGCGAAAGCGCATCGACAAAATGCGCCCACAGCCGCACCGAGCGGTTGGCGCGGGAAACAGACAGGGATTTCTCGTTGACCCGGCCCGCCTCCTGGTAAGGCACGTTCTGCGACAGCCGCTCGATATCGGCATCCGCTGGAACCCCGTCGAACAGGGTGAAGGTCGCATCCCATGCGGTCGCGATCACCCGGTCCGAGCGCATTTCCGGCGGCAGGTCGTGGGCGAAGGCAATCAGGGAGTAGGTCCGCGCAGGGCCGGTGGCGGTATAGACAGCCGCGCCAACACCCTTGGCATCAATATCAAACTTCGGGCGCGCAAAGCTCCAGTTTTCCCGCGCCATGCGCCGTGTCAGCACCCGCATAAAGCTGAGGCGGCACTGGTGCAGGGAGCCGAGGCGGCTGAGACGCATGACCTGCGCCGGATCCCGCCGTGATACCGTTGTCTGCGCGGTTCGTCCCATGACCTATCCCTTTGGGCCAAAGTTTTCGGCGAAGAACCGGTACCAGTTCCCGCCCATGATGCCGCTGACCTCGTCATCGTTCATGCCCGTCGCGCGCAGGCCGTCCTCGATGTTTCCGAAGTCGCGGTTGTCCTTGAACCAGCCGGGCATTTCCGGGAAGCCCGGCGCGGCGGCTGATCCTTCGCCGTAGTCGATGTCCTTGGTCCAACGGCCGACCCGCATCCATTCCACCACACTGTCAGGCTGGTCCTGGCAAAGGTCGGTGCCGATGCCGAGATGCTCCACCCCGTATTTGTCGGCAGTGCGGGCAATCATTTCGCAGAAGCTTTGCAGGGTGCAGTCCGATTTATCCTTCAGGTGGTGCGGATAGACCGAGAAGCCCAGCATACCGCCATGGCCGGTGACCGCGCGGATCACATCGTCCTTCTTGTTGCGCAGGGCCGGCGACCATTCATGCGGGTTGGCATGGGTGATGGCGATGGGACGGGCGGAAATCTCCGCCGCCTGGATGGTGGAGCGGTCGGCGGAATGGCTCATGTCCACGACCAGACCCACCCGGTTCATCTCCTTGATCACCTGACGGCCCATGCGGGTGATGCCGGTGTCCTCAGCCTCGTAACAGCCGGTCGCGAGCAGCGACTGGTTGTTGTAGGTGAGCTGCATGAAGCGGGCGCCGAGGGTGTGCAGGATCTCGATCAGGCCGATGTCGTCCTCCATCGGCGAGGGGTTCTGGAAGCCGAAGAACACGGCGGTGCGGCCTGTTTCGCGGGCCCTGTCGATGTCGCTGGCCCACTGCCCCTTCATGATCAGGTCCGGGTGCTGCTCGAACCAGCGGTTCCACTTTTCGAAGTTCAGAACCGTCTCGCGGAAAGTCTCGTGATAGGCAATCGTGACATGGATCGCGTCCACGCCGCCCTCGCGCAGCTGGCGGAAGATCTTTTCCGACCAGTTGGCATATTGCAGGCAGTCGATACGGTAGCCGGTCATTCAGGCACCTCGTTCAAGGATGGTCAGCGCCCGTCCGAAGGTTTGCGGGGGCAGGACGGGCGCTGTATCCGGCGTTTCGCCGGAAAAGTTCAGGCCGGGCGGCAGGCGGGCATCAGACCGGCTGGCCGGCGCTGATGTAGGCGGTCTTGACGGTGGTGTAGAACTCCGCCGCCGCCTTGCCCTGCTCGCGCGGGCCATAAGAGCTGTCGCCGCGGCCGCCGAAGGGCACGTGGTAGTCGGTGCCTGCGGTCGGCAGGTTGACGGTGACCACACCGGTGCGCGCGTTGCGGCGGAAATGGGTGGCGCGGGCCAGCGACCGGGTGACAATGCCCGAGGTCAGGCCGAAGCGGGTGTCGTTCACCACCGCCAGCGCCTCGTCATAGCTGCCGGCCTTGATCACGCTGGTCAGCGGCGCGAACATTTCCTCGCGGTTGATGCGCATATCGTTGGTGGTGTTCAGGAACACGCCCGGGGACATGTAAAAGCCCTCGTGCGGCATTTCCAAACGCTGGCCGCCGCAGGCCAGCTCCGCGCCTTCGGATGTGCCAAGGTCAACATAGGCCAGGTTCTCGTTCAGCTGCTGCTCGCTGACCACTGGCCCCATCTGCACGCCCTCTTCCAGCGCGTGGCCCACTTTCATGGCCTGCGCCCCGGCGACAAGCTTGTCGACAAAGGCATCGTGAACGGCTGCGTGGACCACGAGCCGGGAGGAGGCAGTGCATTTCTGGCCGGTGCCGCCGAAGGCGCCGCCCAGCGCCAGGGTGACCGCCAGATCCAGATCGGCGTCGTCCATCACCGCCAGCGCGTTCTTGGAGCCCATCTCCATCTGCACCTTGGTCAGGTTCTGGATGGCGGCGGCGGCAATGCCCTTGCCCACCGGCACCGAGCCGGTGAAGGAGATCGCGTTCACCTTGGGGCTTTCGGCAAGGCGCTGGCCGATCGAGCGGCCGGACCCCATGACCAGCGAAAACAGGCCCTTGGGGATGTCTTGCTTGGCGATGATTTCGGTCAAAGCCACGGCAGAGGCCGGAGTGATGTTCGCGGGCTTCCAGACCACTGCGTTGCCGTAGCAGAGCGCCGGCGCGATTTTCCACGAAGCGGTCGCGGTGGGGAAATTCCAGGGGGAGATGATGGCGACCACGCCCACCGCCTCGCGGCGCACGTCCACCTCGATGCCCGGGCGCACGGAATCGGCGTTCTCCCCGATCTGGCGCAGGCATTCCGCGGCGTAGTAGGTGAAGAACTGGCCGGCCCTGAAGACTTCGCCCTTGCCCTCGGCCAGCGGCTTGCCTTCTTCACGGCTCAGCAGCGTGCCCAGTTCCTCAGCGCGGGCCATCAGCTCGTTGCCAATGTTCATCAGCACCGCCTGCTTGCGCTCCAGCCCGTAGGCAGCCCATTCGCGCTGCGCGATCTGCGCCTGATCCAGCGTGGCGTCCAGCTGATCGGCGCTGGCCTGGGCAAACATGCCGACCAGATCGCTCAGATCCGACGGATTGCGGTTTTCGATTTCGCTTTCGCCCGCCAGCCATTCGCCGGCAATCAGGTTCAGTTTGGTCACAGAGAAGCCCCAGATGCTGAAATTCAGGTTTGCAGCAGGATGGACTTCGGCCCCAGCATCAGTCAAACTCAATAAACTGAACGCAATTTCAACAATCCTGAAGCCATGGCCCTGAAGATCGAAATGCTGCGCGCCTTTTGCACCGTGGCGCAGACCGGAAACCTGTCGGAGGCCGCCAACCGGCTGGGCCGCACGCAGTCAGCTGTTTCCATGACCCTCAAGCAGATGGAGGATCATCTGGGCAAGAAGCTGTTCGAGGGCGAGCGCAAGAACCAGCTGTCGCCGCTGGGGGAGCAAGTCTTTGAACTGGCGCAGAAACAGGTGCGCCGCTTTGATCAGACGGTGCAGAGCATCGAAATGGCGGCGGAGGCGACCCACGGGTTGATCCGCATCGTGTCGGTGCCCTCGGTGGCGGCACTGGTGTTCCCGCCGGTGCTGGAGCATATGACCGCCCGCTTCCCGGGCCTGAAGGTGGAGCTGCGCGACACCGACACCCAGCAGGTTCTGGACGCCCTGGCCGAGGGCAAGGCGGATATCGGTATCGCGTCCGGCTATCATCCGCTGAACGGGGTCAAGGCTGTGCCGCTGTTCGAGGACCGGTTCGGCCTGGTCTGCTCCGCCGATCACCCGCTTCTGCGGCAGGAGCGGCCGCCATCGATTGCCGAGGTTACCGGACCCGGCTTTGTCCGCAACGCCCTGTGCGGCCTGATCCGCAACGAACGCTTCGTCGCGGCCAGCAGCGCCGCCGATGTGACGATCCACAACACCCATTCGCTGATCACCATGGTGCGGACCGGCAAATGGGTGACCGTGCTGCCGCAGACCGTGGCCCGGTTCATGCCGGAAACCACCGCCTTCCGCGCCATTGCCGATCTGCCGGACAAGCGGGAGGTCTACCTCTACCAGCGCGAACGCTCCCGGTTTGCGGCCCTGACGGAGGAATGCAGCCGGTTCATCCAGTCCTGCGACCTGTCACCGGATCAGCCGGGGTAACCGCGCGCCTGCGCCCGCCGCCGTTCAGGCAAGGTGAAAGGACAGATGCGGCGCGCCGCCGTCCGCATCCCGGACCTGCCGGGCCGTGATCCCGAACACCTCCGATACCGTGTCCGGCGTCAGCGCCTGCTGCGGCGTGCCCGATGCCACCAGGCGCCCGCCCGACAGCACCGCCACCCGGTCGCAGGTCAGCGCCTGGTTCAGATCGTGCAGCGCCACCACGGCAGTCACCTTCAGGTTCCGGACACAGTTCAGGATCGACAGTTGGTGGTGGATGTCCAGATGGTTGGTCGGCTCGTCCAGCAGCAGCAGCCCCGGCTGCTGGGCCAGGGCCCGCGCGATGTGCAGCCGCTGCCGCTCGCCGCCCGACAGGGTGGCCCATTCGCGCTGGGCAAATGCCTCCATTTCAACCGTCCGCAGGGCTTTGTCCACCTGCCGGGTGTCTTCCTCGCTCCACGGCCGCAGCGCCGACAGCCAGGGGGTGCGGCCCAGCTCCACCACCGAACGCGCGGTGATGCGCTCCGCGGTGTCGGCCTGCTGCTCGACGATGGCGATCCGCTGGGCGATTTCCCGGCGCGACAGCCGGGCCAGCGGCTGCTCCGCCAACAGCACGTCGCCTTGCGAGGGCCGGGCCAGCCCCGCCAGCAGCCGCATCAGCGTCGATTTGCCGGAGCCGTTGGGGCCGACCAGCGCCAGCGTTTCCCCCGGTTGCGCCATCAGCGACACATCCGACAGCAGCGCCTTGCCGCGCACCGCGAAGGACAGGCTGCGGGCTTCGATCCTCATCGCGCCGTCCTCTGCCCGCGCACCAGAATGATGGCAAAGGCCGGCGCTCCGATCAGCGCGGTCACGACGCCGATGGGCAGCACCTGGCCGGGGATGATGATACGCGACACGATGTCGGCGCCGATCAGGAACACCGCGCCGGTCAGGGCGGCGGCGGGCATCAGGCGGCGGTGGCCGGGGCCGACCAGGAACCGCGCCGCGTGGGGGATCACCAGGCCGACAAATCCGATGGAGCCGACGATCGACACCATCACAGCGGTCATCAGCGCGGTGGCAAAGATCAGCACCACCTGCACCCGCCGCACCGGGATGCCCAGCGCCGCGGCGGAATCGGTGCCGAAGGTGAAGGCATCCAGCGCCCGGGCGTGGAACCGGCAGATCATCCAGCCCGCCAGCGCCAGCGGCACCGCCAGCCACACATCCGGCCAGCGCACGCCGCTGAGGTTGCCCATCAGCCAGAACATGATGCCGCGCGCCTGATCGGCATTGGCGGATTTGGCGATGATGAAGGCGGTAAGCGCGTTGAACAGCTGCGAGCCGGCAATGCCCGCCAGCACGATCTGGGCCGCTGCCGCCCGGCTGCTGCCCGCCCCGGCGGCGCGCGCCAGAACGGCGACAAAACCAAACGCCAGCAGCGCGCCGTTGAAGGCGCCGAAGGACAGCGACAACGCGCCGCCGCCGAGGCCAGCAATGGTCACCGCCACCGCCCCGGTCGAGGCACCGGCGGAAATGCCAAGGATGTAAGGATCCGCCAGCGCGTTGCGCAGCAGCGCCTGCAGCACCACGCCCGCCACCGCCAGCGCCGCGCCGCAGGCCCCGGCCACCAGCGCCCGCGGCAGCCGGTAGCTCCAGATGATGCCCTGGTCCACCGGGTCCACCGGCAGGCCTGCGCCGGCCAGTTTGTTGACCAGAACGGACAGGACGAGGTCAGGCGCAAGCGAGGTTTCCCCGATCATTGCGCCTGCCAGAACCGCCGCAGCCAGCACCGGCAGGGCCAGGCAAGCGCCCCGGATGCCCTGCCAGGCAAGTGCGGCGGCTGCGCTCATGCGCCGTTGCCGATCGCGCTGAGTTCAGCGGCCAGATCCTCCAGCGCCGGGATCGCGCGGATGGTGGCGTCCATGGCTTGGGCATCCATCACCACGATGCGGCCGTTCTTCACGGCGTCCATCTGGCTGGCGACCGGATCGGTGCGCAGGAATTCCAGCTTCTTCTCGTAATCATCGGCGGCAAACCGGCGGCGGTCCATGCGGGCAATCACGATCACCGTCGGGTTGGCCTTGGCGATGGTTTCCCAGCCGACGGTCGGCCATTCCTCGTCGGTCTCGATAACATTGCGCAGGCCCAGCTGCTGCATCATGTAGCCCGGCGCGCCTTTCTGGCCGGCCACGAACGGGTCGCTCTCCATCTCAGGCGACGAGAACCAGAACACGGCGGAGGCGTCTTTCAGAGAAACCTCCTGCGCCTTGGCCACCGCCGCAGCCTCGCGGGCCTTGTAGCCGGCGACCAGCTCCGCGCCCTTTTCGGCCGCGCCGAAGATCGCCGCCAGCTCTTCGATGCCCTGATACAGGCTCTCGGTGGTGAACATTTCTGTCCGGGTGCCGTCGCCGCCGGTGGTGTTGTCCTTGCCGGCGCAATCTGCGGGCAGCACATAGGTCGGGATGCCGAGGTCATGGAACTGCTCGCGCTTGGCGACGATGCCTTCGGGACCGACGTGCCATTCGTACTGCGCCGCCACTAGGCCGGGGCGTTTGGCGACCACGCTTTCAAAGCTCGGGTCGTTGTCCGCCAGACGCTCGACCTTGGCGTTCACCTCGGCATATTCCGGCAGCACGTCGTTGAACCAGACCGAGGTGCCCAGCACCTTATCCCCCAGCCCCAGCGCATAGAGCACTTCGGTGGCCGCCTGGCCAACGGTTACGGAGGACGCCACGGGGGTTTCGAAGGTGAGGGACTGGCCGCAGTTTTCGATGGTCAGCGGAAAGGTCTCATCAGCTGCCGCGGCCTGTGCCGCAAGGGTGAAGGACAGGCCAATCAGGCCGGAACGCAGGAACATTTTAGTCGATCTCCATGTGTCAATGACCGGAGAACGGGTGAAAGGGCATTGACCGGCGGTGCGGAGGGTCTGAGCCCTTCCTCTGCGGCGCCTTATCGCGGCGGCGCATCCTGCCGGCAACCTCCCCGGACAACCCCGCCCGGTGTGCTTCGGTTTCTCTACCGGCAGGTCTCCTGACTGGCGGGTCATCGTCTGGGCCGTCTTCCCGGACCGCTGGGATCCAGTGACACGATGGCACAGCACTCGCCGCCTACAGTTGCGGGGGCAGTTCCGTTTGGCGCCCGGCAGGCACCACGGATTCCCTCTTAGCCCTTGCGGGACCGGTTAGGCGCGCGTAGCGCATCGCCTTCCTTGCGGCAAGAAAAAGTTGCCGCTGGCCGGGAAAACCCCGGCGGGAGGCCCGCCCTGCCGGGCGGGTTACAGGATCTCATCCTCGTCAAACATCGGATCGTCCTCCAGCTGGGCGCTGATGTCCTCGACCGAATCCTCTGCCTTTCTGAAGGAGGGAACCCTTCCCAGATGGAACACCGCATCGCCCTCGTTCACGACGGGCATTACCGCGCGGCCGACAATCAGCCCGTCGAAGGGGGCCAGGATTTCCTTGTCCTGCTCGCCGAAAGGGTCCGAGACCGACCCCATCAGCTCCCCTTCCCGGACCAGTTCCCCGTCATTCCTGTAGACCCTCAGAAGCCCGCCCATCGGCGCCCGCAGCCATTTGCTGGAGGCACAGAACTGCGGCTGCGATTTGGGTTTGGAAATGCCCTTGGCCGGAACCATCCCCATGTGCCGCAGCACCCGCAGGATGCCGGCCAGCCCGGCCCGGATCGACAGCTCGTCAAACCGCAGGCCCTCGCCCGCCTCAAAAAGCAGGATGTCCTTGCCGATCTCCCTGGCCGCACCGCGCAAAGAGCCGTCGCGCAGCGGCGACTGCATCACGATGGGCGCGCCGAACACCCCGGCAAGCTCCCGGGTTTTCGGGTTGTCGGGCGAGATGCGGATCTGCGGGTAATTGGTCCGGTGAACCGCCGCCGAATGCAGGTCGATCCCCAGATCCGAGCGGGCGACCACCTCGCTCATGAACAGATGCGCCATACGCGAGGCCAGCGAGCCGTGCTCGCTGCCGGGAAACGCCCGGTTCAGGTCGCGCCGGTCAGGCAGGTAGCGGGAATGGTTGATGAAACCGAAGGCATTGACGATGGGCACCGCAATCAGCGTGCCCTTGAGCGTCGTCAGGTTCGGCGCCCGCAGCAGCCGCCGGATGATCTCCACCCCGATCACCTCGTCGCCATGCACGCCGCCGCTGACAAAGACCGTCGGCCCGTCCTGACGGCCATGCACCACATGCGCTGACATGGTCACCGGCGTGTGATCGGACAGGACGCTGACCGGCAGGTCGACCGTCAGCCGCGAGCCCGGCGCCACTCTGGCGCGGCCGATGGTAAAATGCTGCCGCCCCCTCATGCGCTCACCCCTTGCCCTTGGTTTTGGTGGCACCTGCCTTGGCGTTCTTTTCCAGGAACTCGATCATCTTGCCGGCGATATCCAGGCCGGTGGCCTTTTCCACCCCTTCCAGGCCGGGGGAGGAGTTCACTTCCATCACCACCGCGCCGTGATTGGCGCGCAGCATGTCAACACCGCAGGCGTTCAGGCCCATGGTCTTTGCCGCGCGCACGGCGGTGGCGCGTTCTTCCGGCGTCAGTTTCACGACCTGAGCCGACCCGCCGCGGTGGAGGTTCGAGCGGAAGTCGCCCTCGGCCCCGGTGCGCTTCATCGCGGCCACGACCTTGCCGCCGATCACGATCGCCCGGATGTCGGTGCCGCCGGCCTCCTTGATGAACTCCTGCATGAGGATGTTGACGCCGGCGCCGCGGAACGCCTCGACCACCGACTTGGCCGACCGGTGGGTATCGGCCAGAACCACGCCGATACCCTGGGTGCCCTCCAGCAGTTTGATCACGATCGGCGCGCCGCCGGCGAGTTTCAGCACTTCCTCGGTCTGCTTGGGGTCATGGGCAAAGGTTGTGACCGGCAGGCCGACGCCGTCGCGCGCCAGCAGCTGCATCGAGCGCAGCTTGTCCCGCGACCGGCCGATGGCGACGCTTTCGTTCAGCGGGTAGACCCCCATCATTTCGAACTGCCGCAGCACTGCCGTGCCATAGAAGGTGACCGAGGCGCCGATCCGCGGGATCACGGCGTCATAGCCCTTCAGCTGCTCACCATTGTAATAAACTTCCGGGCGGCGGGTTGCGATGTTCATGTAGCAGCGCAGCGTGTCGATGATGTCGAGCTGGTGCCCCCGCTCCTCTGCCGCGGCCTTGAGGCGCTTGTGGGTATACAGGTTGGCATTGCGGGCAAGCATGGCAATTTTCACGTGGTGTCCTTTTCAGGTTGCCGCGCAGCAGCGGCGCGGCTGGCGCAGGCGGCGGTTGGATGGGTTTCGGCCCTGCTCTGCAGGGATTTTCTGACAGGTTCTGCTGGTCCGTCCGCCGGTACCAGTGTCCGGCGGACGGGCGTCATCGCCAATGGGGATCAATCATCTGCTTCGAACCTATAAGGTGCCGTATCCGTTTTCAAACATGCTGCCGCCGGGCCGCCGGAGGCGGTGCGCGGCTGGCTTGCCGACCCAGTACAGCCAGGCTAGAGTCTTGCATATAGGCAAAATATCATCGGCCCCTGCAAGGGATCGCATTGGCCAGCGCGGCCGGCATCCTGCCCGGGCTTCACGGGTGTGCCGGCCGGGATTCGCGGGCATGCTTGCGGCGGCAGGACCCGCGGACGCTGAAGGCTCCCCCGGACGCTGCGGCCGGGGCAGGCGCTGCAAGGGTGCGATAATTATCTCCTGCGCGCATTTCCAGGAAAAGAGGCATGTTTTGAGTGTTGCGGACCGATCCTTTGTGGTTATGAATGCCAACGCCTTCGTTACCTGCCGGCGGGCGAGAAGAGCCCGGTGCTGCAGGCTGCGGCAGATGGAGCGCCGCGCTGCGGCCGGCTGCTTGAGCGGACAAGGATAAGATGGACCCGGAACAGCTGATCGCCTGCCCTGCCTGTGACGTGCTGCACCGCGACCAGGAGGTGGCCAAGCACACCGTCGCCCGGTGCGCCCGCTGCGGCACGGTGCTGGCGGCGCCCAAATCGGGGGCGATGACCCGGATTGCGATGCTGTCCCTGACGGCGCTGATCCTGCTGGCGGCTGCGGCCGGCTTCCCGTTTCTGGAACTGCAGGCCCAGGGGCTGTCGCACCGGGCCTCGGTGCTGGATGCGGTGCTGGCGTTTTCCCGCGGACCGATGGCGCCGCTGTCGCTGGCCACGGGCCTGCTGATCGTGCTGCTGCCCGCGGCCCGCTACGGCGCCCTGGTCTACACTCTGGCGCCGATGGCGCTGGGCTGGCACCCTGCCCCGCATGCGGCCGCCGTCTACCGCTGGGCAGAGCGGCTGAAGCCCTGGGCGATGGCAGAGATATTCATCATCGGTGTCGCGGTCGCTCTGGTCAAAGTGTCCGGCCTCGCACGGGTCGGGCTGGGGCCTGCCTTCTGGGCCTTCGCGGCGCTTTTGGTGGTGACCATCCTGACCGACAGTTCCATTTGCAGGCTGACCGTATGGAAAACCCTGAAAACCCGCCGCGGTTCCTGACCGCAGCCGAAGCCGGGCTGACCGGCTGCCGCACCTGCGGGGCCGTCAATCCAGGCGGCGCGCAGATCTGTTACAGCTGCCGCAGCGCGCTGACCCCGCCCTCCGCTTACAGCCTGCAGCGGGTCTGGGCCTGGCTGGCGGCGGGGCTGATCGCCTATGTCCCCGCCAATATCTACCCGATGCTGCGCACCACCACGTTTGGACGCGCCTCCGAGAACACGCTGCTCGGCGGCATCGTGGAGCTGTTCGGCCACGGCTCCTACGGCGTGGCCTTCATCGTGTTCTTTGCCAGCATCGTGATCCCGCTCGCCAAGTTTCTCGCCATCGGCTATCTGGCGGTTTCGGTCCGCAGGCCCGCGGCCCTTGGCAGCCACGGCAGGCTGGTGCTTTATGAGGTCGTCGAATTTATCGGCCGCTGGTCGATGATTGATGTGTTTGTCGTGGCGATCCTGACTGCCCTGGTTCAGCTGGATTTCGCCGCTGCCGTCACCCCGGGGATTGCAGCGGTCAGTTTTGCATTGTCGGTTGCCTTCACCATGCTGGCAGCCCAAAGTTTTGATCCGCGCCTGATCTGGAACGCGGAAAAGCGAGAGTTTGAATGAGCACGCCCGAACCCGCCACGATGAAAGTCTCCGCGCAGCGCCCGTCGCCGTGGCGCAACCTCTCGCTGGTCTGGCTGGTGCCGCTGGCGGCGCTGGCGGTGTCGCTGGGCGTTGCCTGGCAGGCATACTCCAGCCGGGGAGTTCTGATCCGCATCACTTTCGAGAACGCTTCCGGCGTTGTGGCCAACGAAACCGCGGTGCGCTACCGCGATGTGGCGATCGGTCAGGTAGAGGAGCTCGGCTTTACCGAAGACCTGAGCAAGGTCACTGTCTGGGCCCGCATCGACAAGAAGATTGCCCCCTACCTCGATCAGGACGCCGCCTTTTGGGTGGTCCGCCCGGAGGTCAGCACGCGCGGCATTTCCGGCCTCAGCACGGTGCTGTCCGGTGTCTATATCGAAGGCACCTGGGATCAGGAGCCCGGCGTGGCCGCCACCCGCTTCGAGGGCGTAGACGGGCCGCCGCTGGTGCAGCCGGGCCGGGACGGGCGGCGCATCACCCTGCGCACCCCTAATGGCAGCATGATCTCGGAAGGCGCGCCGGTGCTGTTCCGCGGCGTTGAGGTCGGCCGGCTGGAGCAGCCGCGTCTGACGGCCAGCGGCGACAGCGTTGTTGTCGATGCCTTCATCGACGCCCCGCATGACCGCCGCATCAACTCCGCCACCCGGTTCTGGGACACCTCTGGCTTTTCAGTCTCCTTCGGTGCCAGCGGGCTGTCGCTGGACGTGGACAGCATCGCCTCGCTGGTGGCCGGAGGCATCGAATTCGACACCGTTTTCGACGGCGGCAAACCAGTGGGCAAGGACACGGTGTTCGACATTCATGAGGACGAGGCCGCCGCCCGCCGCACAGCGTTTGCGCGCTCGCAGTCGGAAGGCGTATCAGTGGCTGTCGCCTTTGACGAGTCGGTGGCCGGGCTTGCCAGCGGCGCCGCCGTCAGGCTGGGCGGCGTCAAGGTCGGCGAAGTCAGCACCCTGAACGCCGCCATCCAGAACCAGAACGACGAGCCCGAGGTTCGGCTGATCGCCAAACTGCTTCTGCAGCCTGCCCTGATGGGGCTTCCGCCCGGCGCCGGAGAAGCGGAGGTCCTGGATTTCCTGGAACAGGCGGTCGACGGCGGTCTGCGGGCCCGGCTGGCCGCGGCCGGACTGCTGAGTTCGGAACTGATTGTTGAATTGGTTACGCTGGATGAAGCCGCGCCGGCGCGGTTCGACCGAAGCGCGGAACCCTTCCCCGAGCTGCCCAGCGCCCCCTCCGACCTGCCCGATTTCACCGCCACCGCCGAAGGCGCGATGGAGCGTATCAGCGAGCTGCCCGTTGAGGAGCTGATGGCCCAGGCCATCGCCACCCTGGCCAGCATTGAAGACCTGGCCTCTGCCGACAGCACCCGCGAGGTTCCCGCCGCCGCGGTGGCGCTGCTGGAGGACACCCGCGCGCTGGTCGCGGATCCCGGCACCCGCGCCCTGCCGGCGGAGCTGACTGCCGCGGTGACGGAGCTGCGCGCCATCCTGACGGAGGTGCAGCAGGGCAATGCCGCGGCCAATCTGAGCGCCGCGCTGGAGCAGGGCAGCAAGGCCGCCGCCAGCCTTGCCGCAGCATCGGATGAGCTTCCCGCCCTGGTCAGCGACTTCCGCGACCTGGCGGCGAAGGCCAATTCGCTGGAAGCCGAAGAGCTGATCCGCTCCGCCAGCCAGCTGATGAACAGCGCCGATGCGCTGATCGGCACCGAGGAGGCGCGCGATCTGCCTCCTGCCCTGACCGGCGCACTGGACGAGGTGCGCGCCACCCTGGAGGCGCTGCGCCAGGGTGGGCTGGTGGACAATGCCAACGCCACCATGGCCTCCGCCCGCGGCGCCGCCGATGCGGTGGCCGCTGCCGCCGAAGGCCTGCCGGCCCTGTCTGCCCGGCTGGAGCGGCTGGTCGCCCAGTCCGAGGCGCTGATCGCCTCCTACGGCGCCCGCTCCAGCTTCAACTCCGAGACGCTGGACGCCCTGCGCGAGGTCAAGACAGCCGCCCGCGCGGTCTCGCAGCTGGCCCGCAAGATTGAACGCGATCCGAATTCCCTGCTGTTTGGAAAGTAATATGATAAAAGCCCTGACTTTACTGGCCCCCCTTGCCCTGCTTGCGGCCTGCGGCCCCTCCAATGACGCCCGCTACCTGATTTCCGCAGCGCCGGGCGAGAAAGTGGCAAACCTGCGCTCCCGCACGATCGAGGTGCGGCTGGTCTCCCTGCCCTCCTATGCCGCGGCGTCGGAAATCGTCGCCGAAGGAGACGGCGGCGCGCTGTTTGCCCTCGGCGGGGCGCAATGGGCGGACGACCCCGCCCGCGGCATGACCGCGGCGCTGGCCCGCGGGCTGAACCAGCGCACCGGCGCCGCCGCCGCGGTTGAGCCCTGGCCGCTGAACACCGGCCCGGATGTGCGGCTGGATGTGCGGGTTGATCAGGCCTATGCGCGCGCCGACGGGGTGTTTGCGCTGACCGGCCAGTTTGCGGTCTCCTCGCCCGAAGGCACCGTGCGCGAATTCGTCAGACCCTTTGACATTCTGGTGCCCGTCAACGGCACCGGCCCGTCAGCCGCTGCCGACGCCCTGTCGCGCGCGCTGGCGGAACTTGCGCGGCAGGTATCGCAAGCCATGTGACAGCACCGGCCAGACGGGTGCGCGCGCCACCGGCCGCGTCAGGCGGTCTGCGCCCCCGGCCCCGCCAGCGGCAGCCCCTGCATCATGCCCGAGCGGTAGGTTTCGGTGATCAGCATGCAGGAGGTGTTTTCGATTTCCAGGACATACGTCCTGGCCGCCTCCGGGTCGGGCACGCCGCAGCGCTGCCACAGCCGGGACAGCACCCCTTCCGGGCACGGCACCGGCCGTTTGCGGGTCAGCTTGATATCAAAGATGTAGCCGATCGGCGCCAGCCCCTGTTCCAGGTGCCGCTGCACCTCCGGGTCGAGCTGCTCCAGCGCGACATAGGTCAGGTTGTCCATCATCACCTCGCCCTGGTGCGACATGCAGACCTGGCGTTCAATAAACGACGTGCCCGGCAGATGCGCCCTGACCCCGGCAGGAACGTCCGCCGTGACCTTCTGGTGCAGAACATCCAGCTGCACCGGCCCGCCGGCCAGTGTCTCGCAGATCAGCGTGGCTGAGCCGTCCTGCACCAGCAGCATCTTTTTCCAGACAGCCGCCCATGCCGCAAACGGGCTGCCGGCGGCCAGGCCATCGTCAAACCGCTTGCGCAGCAGCACTGCCTGCCGCCCGTTCGGGCTGGCGGGCAGCGTGCCCGCGCCCTGGTGCTGACTGCCGGTGCTCATGTGCTGTGACTTTCATTTCCCGATCCGGCGCAACCAATAACAGCACCGGCGCCGGGGTCAAACGGCTATGCTCCGGCGCCAGCCGTGGAGGCGGCCCCGGCTGCCGCCCTGCGCCCCGCCGCCAACCGGGGCGCTGCAAGGCCCGCGGCGCATCAGTGCAGCAGCGACGCCGCTTCGGCCAGGTGATCCGGCGACAGGGGCTTGCACAGGAATTTCTTGACCAGGGGGAACTTGGCCGCGCGCTCCAGATCCGCCGGATTGACCGTGGTGCTGACAATCACCACCACAGGCACCGGGTCCATGGCCTGGATCTGACCGGCGTATCTTTCCAGAAATTCGAAGCCGCTGATCGGCGGCATGTTGATGTCCAGGAAAATCAGTTCCGGCGGGCGGCCGCCGTCTTGGATGAATTGCATCGCTGCCAAAGGCCCGTCAAACAGCTCCAAGTTATCGAACATCTGCGATCTGCTGATGATGCGTTCCGCAAACTTCCGGTCCATCCGGTCATCATCAATGACGTAAACGACTTTATCACGGCTACCCATCCTGCTTCTCCTCCAAATCCAGATCGACACTGAACGCCGCGCCCTTCCCGGCCTCCGAAACAAGCTGAAGCGCCGTGCCATGGGCCTCTGCCACACGCTTGCAAAGGGCAAGCCCGATGCCGGACCCGGGGCATTGCTCATAGCGGTGCAGGCGTTTGAACAGATCGAAAACCCTGTCTTGCATGTCCTCCGGTATCCCAGGCCCGCTGTCCGACACGGTCAACCGCACCTTGCCCGCCGTTTCAGCCGGCGCACACTCGATCCGGACTGCGGGCCGCCGCCCGTCACTTCCGTATTTCAGTGCATTCGACAGCAGGTTTGTCAGCAAAACCCGGATCTGGAACGGGCTGCCCATTACCGCGGGCAACGGCCCCACCTGGATCTCTGCCTGCGAACTGGCGGCCAATGCGTCCATGTCCTTGAGGATCTGCTGCACCATCTGCTGCAGCTCCACGCGCTCGGGTGTGAACTCATGACCGACAAATTTGGAGTAATCCAGCACATCATCGACAAGCTGGCGCATCCGCTGGGCGGTGCCGATCAGATCCGTGATCAGCTCCTGCGCCTCAGGCTTCAAATCCGCCTGAAAATCCTCCAGCAGAACGCCCAGAAAACAGTAAATCGTGTTGATCGGTGTCTTCAGGTCATGAGACAGCGCATAGGTGAAATTGGACTGGTCCTGGTTGGCCTGCACCAGCTGCCGGTTCTTGCTTTCCAGCTCTTGCGCGCGCAGGCGGATCTCTTTCGTGCGCTTGCGGACCTCCCGGTCCAGCTCGTCCCGCTGGCGGGCCAGCTCGAAGGTGATGTCGCGCAATTCCTGCTCGACCCGGCGGCGCTCTGCGATTTCCTTTCTCAGGCTGGCCATGCCGCTGACGTAGCCGCGCAGCGCCATGTCATAGACTGCCACGCCTTCCAGGAAGAAATCCTCCGCCCGCTCAAAGCATTCGCTGCTGCTGCCCGCCGGAAGCAGGCTGTCGCGCAGCCCGGCAAAATGCAGCAGCCCGAAGTCGGGCAAGGGCACTTCCGCCTCCAGCGCAAGACGCGCCGTCTCATACGCCTCCGCCAGATGCTCAGGCTCTCCGCTTTGGAGATAGGCGGCCAAGGCTGTCTGATACCGCTGCGCCACCCGCGTCAAAGCCTCTTTCGCCGGGTGCCAGCCCACACCGGTCATGGGCGCCTCCGCTGATGGGAAACGGCAACAACCGTGCGGTCATCGTGGTCTTTGCCGTAAGTGGCAAGGCAGGAGGCGACCCACTCCGGCGGGGGGATGCGGGCGGTGGGGAGAGCATCGCGGAACCGCCGCGATACCCCGTCCGAGGCCAGGACCAGAACATGATCGGGCGGGAAAGGCTGGATTTGGGGCAGCACCCCGGGGAACTGCAGCCCCAGGGTTCCGCCCCTTTGCAGGATAGCGGTGCTGCCTTCACTATCGGGCGGAGGTGCGCAGATAACACCCTCGACATCCCCGACCGCGGCCCACTCGACGGCGCCGAGTTCAGGGTCTATCAGCGCCACGGCAAGCGCTGCGCCGCGTGTGCCCCGGACACGCTCATGCGCGGTTTCAAACACCTCCGAAATTGAACTGGCGGAGACGGTCGCAAGCGCTTCCAGGCAGGCGTTTGCAGCGGCCTGGGCGCCCTGCCCGCTGCCGACGCCATCTGCCAAGGCCACCATAAGCCTGCGGCCGGTCCGCCGCAGCAAATAGCCGTCGCCGCAAACAGAGCCCGCCGTCTTCGGGGCCTGCGCCGCGGCCCAGTCGATCCGGGCTCCGGTGTCAAAGGCGATGCTGCCGCTGTCTGCGCTTACCGCCATTTTATCACCGTCACGACAAGGCCCCGGCCGGGGTTCGAGCAGATATCGAACTCATCAACGATGCGCCGCGTTCCCGGCAGCCCAAGGCCCAGGCTGTTGCCGGTGGAGTAGCCGTCCTGCAAGGCAAGCTCCACGTCGGCCAGTCCCGGCCCCCGGTCCCGGGCGGTAACCTTTATGCCGGTCCTTGCACCGGCCCTGGCCGTGCAGATTTCGACTTCTCCCTCCTTGGCATAATTCACGATGTTCCGGGCCAGCTCCGATACGGCAGTTGCAATCAGGGCCTGGTCCGGCCTGCTGAACTCCAGCTCGTCAGCGAGCCGGCGCGCAAGCTGGCGGGCCGCCACCACATCGCTGTCACAGGAGACCCGCTGCAGCAGCACAGCGGGATCCGCTGCGGGCGCGTTCATGGACGGTCTCGCAGAATGGCGATGCCGTGATCTAAGTTCAACGCTGTGGGGATGTTCTCCAGCTTGAGGCCAAGCAGCACCATCGCCATTGCGATTTCCGGGCGGATGCCCACTATTGCAATCTTTGCGCCGCGCAGCATGACCGACGCCGCGATATCGCTCAGCATCCTGGTGCCGAAGCTGTCGATCACATCCAGCAGGCTGACATCCAGGATGACCTTGGTCGCCGACAGGCGCGCAACCTCAAGCAAAATTTGGTTCTGCATCTCCTGGATGTCGCTGTCCGACAGCTCCTCCTGCACCGCTGCTATCAGCAGATCGCCCTGGCTGATGATGGGGACACGCCGGACCACCCTAGCGCTCCAGAAGCTTGCGCGCGGTTTCAACACCCCGCTCAAGATCTCCCGCCGGGTTCAGCGCCTCGCCGGTCACGCCGATCTTGACCAGGGACTGCGCCACTTCGGCGCTGATGCCCGTCAGCACGGAATGCGCGCCCATCAGGCGGGTAGCCGTCATGGTCTGGATCAGATGATTGGCGACCATGCTGTCGACCGCAGCCACCCCGGTAATATCGAGCACCACCGCGCGGGCATTCTGCTCCCGGATTGCATCAAGGATCTGCATTGTCAGAAGCCGCGACCGGTGACTGTCGAGCACGCCGACCACAGGCACCAGCAGCAGCCCCGCCTGCAGGCGCAGCACCGGCGTCGGCAGCTCGCTCAACTGGCGTTCGCGCTGTTCGATCGCATCGCTCCGGGCGGCCGAGAAAGCTTCGATCGTCATGGCCTGATGGCACGCCGCCGCCTTGCGCAGCGCTTTCTCGGTCTCCAGCGCGCTGGCTTCGTCTTCGGCCTCCTGACGCAGCAGATCGCAGATCCGGTTGATGGCAAAGGTATAGAGGCCCAGATAGAAACTTGGCGAGATGCCATAGTTTTCATTGAACAGCCCGGCGCGCCTGCGGTCCTGAAAGGATTTCTGGTCGAGGCCCGCCTCAAAAAGCTCCAGCAGATGCCGCCGCTGCTCGTCGCGGACGTCCTGCATGCCGTGCGGAGGGCCATCGCCGCCGGGGCGGTCGTACCCGCCCTCGCGGCTGTAGAATTCTTCCAGGATCGCCTCGATATTCTGTTCGGCCAGAGGCAGCAGGCCGGACACCCGGACCCGGTCGTCCTGGCTTACATCGAACCACCCCCATACCTCCCGCAGCCCCTTGGACGGGGATTGGAGTGTCGAAGAAATGACCTCGTTCATGGCGCCCTCGCAACGATGGATATGCCCCACGAGAGTCCGGCGATATCCTTAACGAAGACCTAAGGGGCTCAGGAACCGTCAATAATTCGCCGTAAAATCAGTGCGTTGAAACTGGTTGCGGCCAGCCCGGGGATTGTCCCTCCCTGCGAGGCCAGCTGACGCCCCGGGTTCAGAGCCCGCCCCGCCCGCCGCGCCGGGCCGCCCTGCTCCAAATTGCACTGCGTGCGTTCGGGAAAATGAAGGAAAGAACCCGGCCAGGTTTGAGCTTCGGTCCTGCTCAGCACGGATGTTTCAGCCAACAGGCGGAGCGGGCTTGTTCAGGCGAACCGGCCTCGTCAGCAGGCAAAGGGCAACCCAACCTAAGCCATTGTTTTAAAAAAACCACCGGCCGCGCCGCGGCCGGTGGTCATTAAACCCATGTCGGAATGGTCAAAGAACCCCCAAAATGGTCATTTTATCGCGGATCTCACAACAACTCTGTCGGTACCACTGAAAAAATGCCATTGATGCCCGCCCCCTCCCCGCAAGCCATTGTTTTTAAACAACCCATATCTGCGCGAATTTGGCCGGGGCGGCTTTTCTGCCATTTTCCACGGGATTATTTGCCATCGAAAGTTCCAGAAAAATGCCGCCCGAAGGCGGCAATCTGGGTGGTGCATGCGTTGGGAGGTCAGATTCCCAAGGATTCCGGCAGGTCAGCCCTTCGATACAGAATCGCGCCCAGGGTCTTCGGGTCGAAAGCCGGCGTCACTTCATGAGCTGCCAGCATCTGTTTCAACTGAGGCTGTTTGCATTTCGCCTCAATCAGAAGGCTTTTGAAGGTCACATACCTGCTGCGAAAGCAAGCCATGGCGGCGGGTGTGACCCATGCATCTCCTTCGCCCGGAACGCTGACAGTTTTCAGAACCCTCTCGCAGAACTGGCCTGAGATCAGCCGCTTGCCAGCAACCGCTCCGATGCCCAGCATCATGAACGCAAGACCGGCACTCATGCCAGGCCGGCCCCGCGGAGTGAGGGATTTCACCTCCCGCGGATCGACCAGGAGGCCGCTGAGGCCGGGCTTTTTTTCCAGCCGCATGACACGCTGTAGCCGACCACCGAACACGGCCGAGAGGATCAGCTGAATCTTCTTCCGGCTGATTTCTGCACTTTTCGCCAGGCTGACCAAGTTTTCAGGCGCATCGGCGACAGGAGTGGCAATTCGCTCAATGCGGGCAAGAAGCGCGTCTACATGCTCACGGTCGACCGCCCGGCTGATCTTGCCCAGCTTCAGGCCACCGTCGTGCAACGGAGTTAGCAGCCCTTCGTCAATCAGAGCTGCAACCATGGGCCGGGACGCATTGAGAATTTTTGGAAGCAATGTGACCGCAACAGCCCGTTTCATCTCTGCAGCTACCGCCTTGCCAATCTCATAGTCCACAAGCACATGGGAGGCCGGCCGCTTCGCTTCATCCTCTTGAATCACACCTTTCGCCCGCAGCACATCCTTGAAGGCGACATCATGCACGCCCTCAGACGCGGCCAGAGAAGCGATATTGCGGTGGCGCGGTTGCACCCCGGATTTCCCGAGCAGTGGCTGTCCTGCCTTCACATCAAAATTGTCCAGTATGTGCTCGCGCAGGATGCCCCGGATCGGTCCCGGTTCTTTGGACAATTTGGTCCGGGCAAGCCAAGAGTAGAGCATGCCGTAAGTCCTGTCCCGGATTTGGCACCTGGTTGCTGGGTGTCTCGCATCGGCCAGGATCACATCCAATGCCTCTCTAATGCTTGCCTGCCCTCCGGAAACATAAACCCATCCAGTCCGGCCCGCTTCATCCCATTCCAACTCTTTGAGGCCGCCGCCTTTTGCATCCGCACCAAACTTGAGCACTGCTCCCAATACCTCTGTGGCGCGGACCGCTTGTTCGATCCCCTGACCATCAAGCCACTCCGGCCCCTTGACACCATCAAGAAGCCCGATGACATAATCCTGAAGTGGCGACGGCGGACGTTTCGGCGATGACGCGGCCAAGGCAAGCAGCTCCGCACCTGTTTCCGGCACCAGCACCCGCAACTCCCGGGCCTTGTTGTCCCAGGCATCGCGCCTCCGCTGAATCAGGGGCAACTGATGGTGCGGGCAAATCCTGACCGGAGTAAATAGCCAGTTCAACCGCGCGCGCCGCCGCGCGTGGGGACGGTTTGCTCCGCTTTCATCTTCTGCAAGGCAGGCGGGGCAAAAGCGTGTTACGGCTCCCGTCATGAATTCCTTGGAAAAGACCTCACAACGCAGCGAAAAACGCATACGCCCCAGGCTGCGGATGGTGTTGTACTCCACTACTTTGTGGTCCTGACCGGCCAGTTCACACAGAGGCCTGATCGCGTCTGCATGCCCGCCCGCGAGCCGCATGAGCGGAACGTCCATGTCATTGAGGAACGGCCGGAGACCGCCACCAGTGTGGAAGGCGGCAAGACGCGCAGCCCAAGACAGCGGCGTCTCGCCGTGTGCAAACGAGAGAGAGGGATACAGCTTGTCCATGGTCATGCCCTCTCCCTCTGCTTCCGCTTGCGTTTGACCCGTTTCCTGGGTTCTTCCTCCTCATCGGACGCATCCGGGTCGATCGTCCACCATTCCGGAGCCTCGAACACATTCTGGTCGAGCGCGCATCCCTCATCGAACGCCCAGGCTTCCGAGAAATGCCAGATATCCAGGGCCGCGTCGTCCTGGTTCAGCGCCTGCTCGATTGCCGCATTGATGGTCTCGATACAGCGTCCGAACCTGTAGCGGGAGGCATGGAACAGCCTGTCGACCAGATCCTCCTGCTGAGGCGGCTCCAGTTCCGCGCGGGCGCAGTACTGCTCGATCAGGGCGGCGAACTGTTCCTTGTCTGTATGCACTGCGACCGGTTTCAGGTTGATGGTGGAAAACCGGCGCTTAACCTGCGCGTCCGTGCGGATGATTTCCCGGAGCCTTTCGGTGCCGGACAGGATCACGATCACCGGGTGCTCCCCCTGCATCAGCGTCTTCACAGCCCTGAGGATCAGGTTCCGGTCGGCACAGAACAAGTCATGCGCCTCGTCGATCCACAGGACAGCGATGCCGAGCATGTGGAGCCGTTCACGGAACACCTGGAGCTGGCTCCAGACCTCACTGCGGCCGGACTTTAAGGGGTAGCCGCTGCGGGTCAAAAGCTCCTGCGTCACGCTCTTCAGAGTCGCGGGACTCGGCACCACTATATCCAAATACAGCGAATGCCCCTCCGGCTTCTGGGAGAACACGGGGTGACGGAAAAGGCCGCGCTGCACCAGAGTGGATTTGCCGCCGCCGGGCCCGTCGATCACCAGAATACCGCGCGTCTCTCCCGTGGAGGTGAAGCGCAAAGCCTCGGGCAGCAGTTTGCCCGAGGTATCGCGTTTCAGGAGCCGGTCGAGGTGGGACGCGAATTCCGCGTCCCTGGGAGATCCGACATGAAGGTTGCGCAGGGTTTCCAGCGTGTCGGCGATCTTTGCATGGTCAGTCATGATCAGTTGTCCTCGATGGTCAGGTTGGAAGGTTTGGTTCCACGGCGTGCAGAGGCCGGTTTCTTGCTGGCGGTTTTCTCGGTTTCGCTGGTTTCCGCTTCTGGGGCAGGGAAAGAACTGCCGATGCCGTCCTTGGCCTTCAGCAACGGCTTGTGTTTGCCAAATTGGACGCCCCGGAAGATGCGATTTTCCTCGCGCGCAATGCGCTCCGGAGACCAGTCCTCGACCACCAGATTGGCCAGCGCCATGGCCTCGGCATTGCGCTCGGAGATCGCCTTGATTGCCTTTTGAACAACCTCGGTGTTGATCCGGTTGGCTTTCGGGTTCCTGGACCGTACGTCCCGGGTGGCCGACAGCCAGATCTGCGCGGGAACGCCATCAAGCTCATGGTCGATGGCAAGAACAGTGTACCAGTTGCTGCCAAGCCGCACTTCGATGGCGCCGATGTCCTTGGGGTGCCAGCGCACGTCGACATCGCATTTGTCTTTGCGCAGCATCCAGTCGGCCAGCCGTTCCGAATGGTAGCGGACGCCAAGAACGGTCAGGCCTTCCTTGCTGAGTACGCGCGTCATCCGGTGACCGAAGACGAGGCGGCTGCGGCGCATGTCCGGAGACGGCCGGACGCCCCATTTCCCCATCAAACGGCGCCAGCATGCCGCGGGCGTCTCACCGCCCAACCCGCGGTGCGGGTTGTTGTGGTAAATGTCGACAATCCAGCGCACGAGAACGAAGACCAGGTCGTCCAGCGTCAGTGCCGCACGCTCTTCCGGATTTGCGTCCCCCTTGGTGACGACGTCAGAAAACGTGCGCCCGGACAGGCGGGGAAGAAGGTCCTTGGCGACGGTGTTGAACACACGTTCAATGGTGCCGCGGACTTCCGGGCAGCCCGCGATTGCCAGTTCCTTGGTGATCCCGAGATCGGCACAAGCGAAGCGGAAGGCCTGCGACTTGAACGCAATTCCGCAGTCCGTGACGATCAGTTCCGGAATACCATACATGTCCCAATGACCGAGCGCGCCAACCAGATCAGCCCATTGGCCTTTGTTCGAGACAACCATTTGGAGCACTTGCACCGCGGCTCGTGCTTTCGGTGCCGTGGAAATAACCATCCCCACGATGCAGCGGGTGGTGCAGCAGATCGCCACCGTCAGCGTCCAGCGCTTCTTGGTCTTGTCCAGGCCCAGCTGGAGGCGTTCCTCTTCATTGAACAGGTCGATGAGCCCGCTGGAATGCATCAGCGTCATCAGATCGATTTCCCATTCATCGATCTCGACCCGCTGGAGCGGGCGGGTCAGGTCAAGCCCGTTCAGTACCGGCTTGAACTTCTTGCGGGCCGCCGCTTCACCGAAACGTGCAGTGATCACAGCAAACGGATCAAGCGACCGGATCGCGCGGCGTGTGGTTTCCCTGCTGGGCACATTGAGGGCAGGCAGGCCGCGTTCTTTCCGCTCGGCATTCCGGTCCTCGAAGGCGATCTGAACATTTTCATGGATCGTCTTCATAGTCGGCCTCTCACAGCTCATGTAGCCGCGCACTTCCTTCATCAGCAGCCCGACCGCCTCAGGTCCCAGGATCCGGTTGCGGTTCCCGCGCAGATGCATCGCGTCCAGCAGACCCGCCTGACCATCAAGTTCCGCCGCCTTGATCCAGGTCCTCAGCGTCCGGGGGCTTGGCGGGACCGAAATGTCCGCCGACTTTCCAGGATTGGCAACTCCCAAAGGATTGAGGTTTTCCGCATACACCGTTGCGTAGCCGATCAAAGCTTTTTCGTTGGCTTTGATAGCTGCATCGGTGCGGTTGATTTCCCCATTGCGCTCCATTTCGAGGAACGCCTCAACATAGGCACTGCGCTTCGAGACCCGGGCGTTTTTGGTCAACGGCAGAGCGGACAGAAGGCCGGTGCTGGCCTGCTGCTGCCGGGCCGCCTTTTCCGGATGGAAAAAATCCGGCTCAATGCGGAGACGGCCCAGCGACGACAGGCGGCTCAGTTCCTCATGCGAGAACTGATAGGCCCGGCCTGTTCCATCCTCCATTTTCAGCGTTTTCCCAGCTTCATTCTCAAAGAGGAAGCTGTAAGACACCTCGTTGACGGTAATGCGGTCGAAGGCACCAATTGCGATGCGGGTTTTGCGATAGTCGTAAGACAGCTCCATCATTCCCATCAGACCTGCTCCTTCCTGAGGACCTGAGATTTCGGGGAGATATGCTCGTAGCTGACGTGCTGGAGGACGCCGTCCTCATCGTGCCATTCGAAGTCGGCCTGTTCGCAGACCTCACCGGTTTCAGGTCCGGTGGTCACTCCGAACAGGAGCCATTCCTCTTCATTGAAAAAGTCGATGCGGCCGCTGGAATGCATCAGCGTCGTCAGATCGATTTTCCAGTCATCGATCTCAATCCGCTGGAGCGGATGGTGCAGGTCCAGCACGTTCAGAACCGGCTCGAACGCCGCGTGTGCGGCTACATTGTGGTAGTCGTAGGACAGCTTCATCAGACCTGCTCCCTTTTGAAGACCTGGGATTTCGGGGAAATGCGCTCGTGGCTGACGAGCTGGAGATGGCGGGACCGGATCAGCCGGATCAGCGCCCGGAAGCCCATGGCGCCGCAGCCGGTACGGTCCTTGAGAGTCTCCAGCGTCTCGATATCCTGCATGTCCCGAAGGACTTTACGCGCCGCGTCATCGGCCTCTGGGTTCTCCTCGCGAACGGAATGAAGAAGTTCGGCATTGAACAGCTCGACGGGGTCCAGATCCTCTTCCGTCAGCAGGCGGACATCGGCAACGAAGCCTGCTTTCCGCGCCTGATCCGAGATCCGGCACATCTCCTCGAAGAACTCGTCGCTCACGCCGTACGTTGGCCGCACGGAATAGGCGATAACCGCTCCATCGGTCTGCACCACCACGAAGTCGAAGTAGTGAGGGTGGAGCTCGCCGTCCGCATCGTGCCATTCAAAGCTAACCTGCTCGTAGATCTCGCCGGTTTCCGGCCGGGCGGCCAGGCAAAGGCAGAACTGCAGCTCGTGATGGCTTTCGAGTTGGACAATGCGTCCAGGACCATCGCCCAGGACGGCGTGGCCGGTGAAGTGCCCCTTGGAGGCCGCCGCGACATCGCGGTTGGCAAGGCTGGGTTCAGGAAGCCGGATGCCTCCCTGCTGAAAAGGATAGGACATTGAAGTGTCTCACAGTTGAGTGGCCCGCCGCCCGGAACTGGGCAGCGGTGATCGCTCTCGGCCGTCACCAGGCACAGCTCTTCCGGCGCTCCGCCCCGGTGAAAACCGAATGCGAAACCTGGAAACTGACCGGTGCAGCGCGTGCTCCATCGGTCCCGGACGCAAGGCGTCCAGGCCGGATGCAGCTGTATTGGTGAGGCAGTCGCCGTCCTTGAAATCCGGAGCCGGAATTGCTATTGAACTGTTGCTACACAGGTGGACTTTGATCTGCCTTATGAACGCGCTCGTTCCTTTGCCGAGGTTCGGGCGCTTTCATTTTGAAGGGGTCATTTCTTCATCGGCGTTTCTCCTCGTTCAGTCAGTTTCAAATCACGCCGGAGCCTGAGCGAAAATCCCAGTACCGGGCACCCGGAGACGATAACAACCTGATCGCCTTCCGAGAAGGATTTTTGTTGTTTTGATTCAATGAGATACAGAGCAAATCAAAGTTCCGTTTTCACTCCCGGCCGCTAGATCAGCACCTTACAAATTGTGCCTGCGCCAGACTGTGGCACAAGTTTCAGCAGTCCTTGCGGCCGGGCAGAAATCCGAAAAAGAAAAACCCGCTGCGTGTTTTCGCAAACTGCTCAACAATCCCTGCCATCTGACGCCAAAAAAACGGGCGCTTGAAGCCTCCAGGCAAAAACCGATTCGCCGCTGCAAACACTCACAAGCCGCCGGTTTCACATCATTCAGCGGACTATCGCGGCCAGCTCTTGGAACAGTTCTTCGCGGATGACCAGCAGCTGGTCCCACTTCGGTTTTTCAGCCGCAGTACAGCCTTCAGCGGCATAAGTCAGCTCCATCAGGTCTCCTTGGCGTTCGAACCGGAAATGCGCCTTTGGCCCCGTGCGGTGAATTGTCAGTTCGGCACGGCCGTCCAAATAGGTTCCAAGCTGCGGCTCAAAGACCCCATCGACCCACATTCCGATGAACTCTCCAAAGTCATAGGGGACGGGCAAATCGGTTGCCGGGCCTTTGTATGCCTTGGCGAGTGCGGTAAGAAGTTTGCTGTTTTCAAGCATCCCACGTTCGAAGGTCCATCTGACCGTGTTGCGATGCAGCCAAAGCCCTTCTTGAAGCGGCATTGCATTAATCGGTGCCAGGACTTGCGCAGCATCTTTGGTTGCCAAGTCATATCCCAGAGCAATTGCATGAAGGCCGACATCCCGGCCATTCATTTGGGCGGCCCCACGCCCAGCCCCGCCTTCAGTTCGGAGTCCGGCAGCTGCAAGGCTCTGGCTCAGGGCTTTCAGCCGCATTTCACTGCAGCCGAAGAGACCCGCGAGCCCTGCTCTCATTTGATTGACCGTTGCCATGCTGCTGCCTCTGCCTGTGGTTGGAAGTTTTGTAGCTACCCCCCTTCAAGTCGTCAATATTTTTTCGGAAATTTTTTTTCCGTTAAGGGGCGGTATGGACACTCCCATTCTACACCTAAGCGTCGCCGGCCATTCTGTATCGGCAATAGCAGGGTTCTGACGAGCGGATTCATACTAACAAGTCAGCAAGTTCTGCGCACGCCATCTCATTGGAATAAATTACAAAATCGGACTTCAAGTGATGAACCAGATCCAGCCGCATTGGGCGCAGACGCTGTAATTTACCCGCACTCAAAACTCCCATATGGGATGTGGATCGCGACTATCACGCCTCCAGGGTGTGCGAGTATACCGAGGAAGGATACTTTGGAGTACTTGCTGGAATTGACCGACAGCATCACTTTGACGGGCGTACCCGGATTTAAGTCGCCCGACCTCGGAGGCCACCGGTACTGATGATACCCGCTTCTCTGGATAGCGGTTCTTCAGAGCGTCCCCAAATGGCTCGGGCGGTTCACAGGATTTCGAGTTGTCACAAAGCGGCGATGCTGCAAGCGTACAAGGCTGCCCGCTGGTCGATAATCTCCATGACTGGCTGCTGGAAGAGCGCGCGAAAATGTCCAGGCACAACAAGGTGGCCAAGGCGATCAACTACATGTTCGAGAAAGAGGACAGTTGGCAGGCCTTTACCGCATTCCTCGATGACGGACGCATCTGCCTGACGAACAATGCGGCCGAACGCGCCCTGCGCGGCGTGGCCCTGGGCCGGAAGTCATGGCTTTTGCCGGCTCCGAGCGCGGCGGTGAGCGGGCCGCCGCCATGTACACCCTTATCGTCACTGCCAAAATGAACAATATAGACCCGCAGGCGTGGCTGGCCGATGCCCTCGCCCGGCTGCCCGACATCCCCGTCTCGGGCGTGCCGGAACTTTTGCCCTGGAACTGGAAAGCCCGTGAGGGCGCTACTGCGGCGGCCGCGTGAACAACCGTTGAAACAGGGCCTTTGAGCGCTGTAGCCCTTCATCGGTCAGCACGACAGATTTGGCCCGGTTAACCGGGTCATGGATCAAACCATTCCGATACAATCGATCCAGTGCCGTCCAGTCCATTCCCTTCCAGGCGCGACGCTCATCATGCAGCGTCAACCAGAGCAATCCCAGATCCGCGTCGTCAATCTTGTCCTCTTCGATCTCCATGAACAAGGGGTATCACATCACAGAGCAAAAGGGACCGCGGTCTTCGCCGGAGCCTTACGGTGAAGCATGAACCGGATCAGTCATACACAAAAGGTCGGACACTCTCTCGTTCGATCCTACATGCCCTCTGCGCACGCCAGACGAACCTTGCGATATAAATCCACGGTGAAGATCCTCCCGCCCTCCCTCCGTTAAAAGAAGGGCAAAGGTGGACGACTTTTACGCCGCCCGCAGCAGGATCATCCCGCCGCTACCGTGGTCGACTTTCTCACGGCCGTTCTCACCCCATTGAAGGCAAATGCGAGTCACTGGCGAATTCTGCTGTCAACCAGTCGCGCACTAAGCGTACTGATTGTCTTTGTTGGGCCCGCTCCCCTTCATACAACCACCATGCTGAAGGTAATGGTATCGCAAGTTCTCCAAATGGGCGAACCAATGTCCCAGATAGTAACGCGCTAGCTGCCAACCTTCCTCGACAGATTGCGATGCCGTGGCCCAGTTCCGCCGCCTGTAAGACAAGGTCGGAAGACGTCATACGTGGTCCGATATGTGTGACGAGATCGACAGGCCCATTCTTATCTTTCCATCGCACCCAGTTCACTTCGCTATCGCGATCATGAAGCAGACGCATTTTTTTCAAAGCCAAGACGTCAGTGGGCTTACCCAAACGCTCCCAAAGCAATGGAGCCATCACTGGGAATGCTACATCATCTCCTAGTATGAGAACTCCAACAGAACTTCCAGATCGAGATCCCATTCGGAGCGTAAGATCGTAAGTCGGGTCGACAGCAGCTCCACGCGGTTGGTCAACAATTATCGAAACATCTATGTTTGGATGTGCCTCTCTAAAGAACTGCATTTTAGGCATAAGCCATCGCGCGGCAATGGAAGGCAGCGTTGCTATCGTTACATCCTTGGCAGCCGTTGGCACGCGAAACTGGGTGACCGCCTGGTCCAGGTCTTTCATCGCGGACAAAGTAGCTTTGGCGAGATAACGAGCTTGCGAAGTCAGAACTAATCCCTGACCTCGTCTTTTGGGTTCAGTGAGTGGCGCGCCGAGAACAAGTTCCAACTCGCGCAGAGCACGACTGATGGCAGAGTGTTCAACACCCAGCAATTTTGCAGCAGAGCGCACACCGCCTTCTTTGTGAACAGCCGCGAGAGACCGGAGTAACGACAGGGGCAAGTTATTCATAGTGGTGCTACTAGAACACCACTTTATGAGAAATTTCAACCAGACGTTGGCCAGATCAACCTATACGCTCCCCTATGAGTGTTCTTTTTATCAGTCCGTAGAGTTTTCGGAATCTACACCATTTGCGTTGGGGAAATGTATGAGCAGTCCAGCCGATCTTCTCGTCCACGATTGGAACAGCACGCCGCTGTTCGATACTGATGCAGTGCAGATATTAGACGACACTCTGCGCGACGGCCTTCAGTCGCCAGCGGCGTTCCAACCTCATATTTCCCAAAAGAAGGTTGTCGTCGACACAATGAGCGCGCTTGGTGTCCACGGTGTAACATTGGGGCTTCCCGGCTCAGGCGAGAAATCGCTTCGGGACATCATCGATCTAGCCCGTCATATCTCTGAAAGCCACTATGACCTCGAGATGGTATCCGCAGTTCGGACACATCCCGATGACGTCGCCGCACATATTCGGTCATGCGAGGTTTCCGGCCAGCTCATAACTGCCTCACTGTTTGTCGGTAGTTCACCTATCCGCCGTACGGTCGAAGAGTGGTCGCTTTCTGAACTGATGGACATGAGCATGCAGTCCATCCGGGCCTGTGTGCGCGAGGGGCTTCCTGTGATGTTTGTCACTGAAGATACCACGCGATCACGCCCCCAGGACATCGCCACACTGTATAAAGCAGCCATCGATGAAGGCGCTTCGCGTATCTGCGTAGCGGACACCGTAGGTTCAGCGGACATGTCCGGAACGCGGTCCATCATTGAATTCGCAAAAACGATCATCGAAAAATCCGGTGCAGACGTGAAACTCGACTGGCATGGGCACAACGACAGGGGGCTTGCGCTGGCCAACAGCCTGACTGCCCTCCAGGCCGGGGCTGACCGGATTCATGCAACAGTTCTCGGACTGGGCGAACGGACCGGTAATACGGCGTTGGACCAAATGCTAGTTAACCTCCGGCTGATGGGCGCGCAGAGCAGTGGGAATTTCGAACAACTGATGCATGCCTGTAACGCAGTTTCGACCCATTGCAATGCTCCGTTGCCGGACAACTATCCGGCCCTTGGTCGCGATGCATTCCGAACGTCGACGGGCGTGCATGCGGCTGCTGTCGCCAAGGCTCGCAATCTTGGCGATGCATGGCTAGCCGACCGCATATACTCTAGCGTGCCGGCATCCTGGTTCGGACTGGAGCAGAAGATCGAAGTGGGGCCTATGTCGGGGCGCACTAATGTCGAGCACTGGCTGAACCAAAATTGTCCGGGAATGCCCACGCTCGAACGCGATGACGCTGTGGTAAGCATCCTCGCGTTTGCAAAGAACTCCCCAGCAATCCTGACCGACAGACAAATCCAAGAAGTCCTTGAAACTAGCAGACGCAAGCACATCGCCAAAACCACCGCGCTGGAGGCAATGGTTAAGTAATGCCGTCGACTCTGACCCAGAAAATCGTTGCCTCGAAGTCAGCTAGGTGGACCTCAGCGCGTGCCGGTGACTTCCTCAATCTGAACATCGATTGGTTCCTGTCTTCCGAGTTGTCGTTGAACGGGATGTCGGTGACCTATGACCTGCTGAGCCACCTGCCGATTCAGCGCCCGGACCGGTTCCTGCTGGCAATCGACCACACGGTAGACCCAGTCTCGCTGATCCGGGATCAGAAGACGATGGAACTAGTTCGTGGCGCGCAGTCATTTGCCCGGTCCCGCGGCATTGAAGCGTTTTATGACGCCAATGAAGCGATCATGCATACGGCCTTCTACCGCAATCATGGGTTGCCGGGGCAGCTCGTCATCGGGGCCGATTCACACACCACGTCGCACGGTGCCCTTGGGGCGTTAGCCTTTGGTCTGGGTGGGGCCGATGTAGCGGTTGCATCGCTAACCGGCAGCACCTGGCTCCAGATGCCCGAGACTATCGCTATCGCCTTCAAAGGCACACCGGCCTTTGGTGTGACCGGAAAGGACATCATCCTGCGGACGCTGAAGGTCCTTGGCAGCAATACTCGGGCGCTTGAACGAGTGGTGGAATTCTCGACCGAGCATCCACGCACTGTATCCGTAGATGCACGCTTCACCATATGCAATATGACGGCGGAGCTGGGCGGGCTGGCCGGGATTTTCGAACCCGACGCCTCCGTCGCGGAATTTCTGTCCTCCCGCGGACGGGCACTGGACGAGGCCGTGTTTTTCAAAGCCGACGCGGGAGCGGAGTATGCTGACCACGAGACGATCGATCTGACGAACCTTAGTCCGCAGGTTGCAAAGCCATTCTCGCCCGACAGGGTGTCCAACGTCGACGCCTGTGTCGGCCAACCGCTGGACGGTTGTTTCATCGGCGCTTGCACCACAACCGAAGAGGAGATCATCCTCGGCGCGCTGGTGCTAAAAGCGATGCGCGCGCGCGGTGTCGCACCCGCCACCACTGGCAAGCGGTTGGTAGTGCCAGGTGACGTAGAAATGCGACGGCGGCTCGAATATCTTGGCTTGCTTGAGGTCTACCGGCACTACGGTTTCCGCATCGGCGTTCCCGGCTGCCATTTGTGCCTTGGTGTCGGATCCGAGCAGGCCGGTGAAGGCGAGACATGGCTGTCGTCGCAGAACCGGAATTTCCGCAATCGCATGGGTAAGGGCTCTCTGGCATGGCTCGCATCTGCGGCGACAGTCGCCGCCAGCGCCGCCTCGATGCGTATTGAAGACCCTCGCCCTTACCTCCAGCACTTGGAGCAAGACCGATTTTATAGCCTTATTAACCGAGGCACAGCAGGTGCAACGGCGCCTGTCCGCTACACCGAGGTCGGCGGTGGCAGAATAAGCAACATACAGAGTCGCACTCCGCGAGCCGTTCCGTCAGAGCGACTTGCAGGGCGGGTTATCGGCCGCGCCATGGTGTTTGGAGACAACGTGGATACCGACGCGATCATTCCGGGTCAGTTCTGCAACATCGTCGACAAGGTAGCGAGCGGTAAGAAATGCTTTGCCTTTACCCGACCCGAAGTACCAGAGGCCTGCGCAGCGGGGCAGGATATTGTGGTTGCTGGGCACGGCTGGGGCTGCGGATCGTCCCGAGAGAATGCGGCTTGGGCGCTGGCCGGAGCGGGATTTAAGGCAGTGATCGCGCGCAGCTTCGGCTTCATCCACCGCCGCAATCTCGTGAACGAGGGTGTCCCTACAGTTCTACTGGACGACGCTCGGTTCTTTGACGCACTCAATGAAGATGACACGCTGGAAATCGACCTTGAGACAGGCAGGGTGGACAACTTGACTGCGGGTACTCGGCACCAAGGGAGCCTGCCAGCAGGACTGGCCGCTGACATTCTGGCCGCGGGAGGGCTTGTGCCCTACACCCGCTCGGCGCGACCCACACCGGCGCAGCCCGGGGCACGACCAAACGCGGATGCGGTGGTGGGACAATGAGCTTCTTTCCCAGTCATATTGACGTTCCTGAGGATCCTATCCTTGGGCTCGTGTCGCGCTTCCGCGCCGACGGACGAGTCAAAAAATGCGATCTCGGCATTGGTGTCTACAAAGATGTCGATGGCCGGACCCCGGTCTTCGCCGCCGTCAAGGAAGCTGAACGCAGGCTACTGCGGATGCAGGAAACGAAGACATATACGGGATTGCAGGGTAACAGTGACTACACGGTTGCGGTTTGTGATCTGGTGTTCGGCGCAGACTATATGCCTGAGACACTGGCTTCGGCACAGGTGCCTGGCGGTTCCTTTGCTCTCAGCCTTGCATCTATGATGGTCAGCAAGATCGCTCCCGCGGCCGTGATCTGGACGTCCACACCCGGTTGGTCGAGTTATGAGCCGCTTTTATTGCGGGACCAGCTTGCCAAACGCGACTACACCTACGCAATAACCCCAGACGGCAAGCTGGATGTCGCCTTACTTCTGCGCTCGCTCGATGCCGCTCAACCTGGCGATATTGTGGTGCTACAGGCCAACTGCCACAATCCAACCGGGATCGACCCGAGTCCACAGGATTGGGCGAAGATTTCCGACTACCTCCACACGCGTGCTCTCGTTCCACTGATTGACTTCGCCTATCAGGGTCTCTCGGACCATCCAGACGCGGACGCTTATGCAGTGCGCAGGATTTTCAAGAAAAACTCCGAAGCCTTTGTCGCCGTGACTAACTCGAAGAACTTCGGGTTGTACCGAGAGCGCACAGGTTGCCTCTACGTTCAAGCCAGCGCCCCGGAAACCGCCAAGTTACTGCAAGGCCTGATGAACGACATCCTGCGCCGTTATCACGCTATGCCGCCGGACCATGGAGCGTCGGTCGTAGCGCAGGTTCTCGGTGATTCACAGCTGCGCGTTGACTGGCTTACTGAACTCGAGGCCGTTCGCCGCCGTCTGGAGGTGCCCAGAATCCGGCTTGCAGACAGGGTCGCGGCCGTGGGCATTCCGGCCCTTGCAAACGCAGTCCGTGCTGGGCGCGGGATGTTCACCCGCCTGCCGCTCGATGCGAATGCCATCACTCGCTTGCGTGAGGATCACTCGATCTACTTGACTGGTGATGGCCGGATCAACCTCTGCGGTCTAACGGACGAGAACTTCGACCGCGTCACCGGGCCGCTACTTGCTGCAGCCATAACCGCGGCCGCCAAAAGGGAGCCTGTAGCCAGCCATGTTTACTGATGCAGAAACACTCGAACGTGCCACAGTCAATACATTACTGAGCGAGAGCTTTCAGAGCTATTCTTCGCGAACGGCTCTGTCCAATAGCGGCGCCCTTATCCGTTATGATCAACTCGAACGCCGTGCGGACGGTATCGCCGCAATGTTGACCCGAAACGGCTGCGGCTACCAGAGCCGTGTCTGTCTCGCGGTGCAACACGGTTTAGACATGGTCGCAGCGATCCTTGCCGTCCTCAAGATTGGCGCAACCTACATTCCGCTCGACAAGCGCCACCCGGTGGACCGGCTGCGTTTTATCGTGTCCAACAGCGCCGCCGCGGTCGTTTTGCATTCAAATGACAGCGCCGGGCTCTGTGCGCAGCTCGGTGCCGCGTGCCTTTCGGTCGAGGATGCCAGGAACCCGATGACCCAGGGTGTATGGGCACCCGTCAACCCCGGCGACCTAGCCTATATCCTCTATACCTCCGGCACCACGGGAAACCCGAAGGGGGTCGGCATTACCCATGCCAACCTTCTGAATTACTCCGGCTTTGCCGCCAGGCGCTACTTCCGTGAACGAGACGACCGCATAGCGCTTTATTCAACACTAGCTTTCGACTTCACTGTCACCTGCATCCTTCCGCCGCTGCTTGCTGGCGCGTCGATCGCCCTATTCGACGGGGTCGACGATCCGATGGTGATCAGCACGATCCTCGACGACCCAAAAGTAACCGTGATAAAGATTACCCCCTCCTACCTGACAGTCCTGTCCAACTTCCACGCCGGGCAGACCAGCATCCGGCGTTTGATCGTCGGAGGCGAAGATCTATCCGGCAAAGGGGCGGCGGAGATCTATGCGCAGCTAGGTGGCGTCGACATTATCAATGAATACGGCCCCACCGAAGCCACGGTCGGCTGCATAGTGCATACCTTTGATCCGGCGAAGGATCTGGATGGATCGGTGCCGATCGGTGAGGCGATTCCAAATATGCACGCGCTTGTTGCAGGCCCGGACGGTGTCTTGTCCGAAACTGCGCCCGAGGGCGAACTTTACCTCGGTGGTGCCAGTGTCGCACCCGGGTACATCGACCTACCAGAGAAGTCGGCGGCGGCGTTTCTCAACCATCCGCTGGTGCCTGGTCACAAGGTATACAGGACCGGAGACCTCGTTCGAAGAAATGCCAGCGGGCAACTGGTTTTCGCCGGGCGCATCGACGGGCAGGTCAAGATTCGCGGCAACCGTGTGGAATTGACCGAGGTCCAAAATGCAATGCTCCGTCACAGGCATGTACGCGCGGCCTATGTCACCACGGTACGAGAACACGGCACGCAATCGCTGGTCGCAATCTATACCGCCGAGCAGCCGCTGGAGCCTGCGGACCTCAACCGTCACATGCAAGAGATAGTACCGCCTTACATGGTCCCAAGCCTGATGAGTGCGGTCTCGGATATCCCTCTCTCAACAAACCAGAAAGTCGACCGGACCGCAGTTTTGCGGATGCTCGGAAAATCAGGAGAAACCGACACATGACTACAGTTCTTGAAACCGGCTTCAACGAAATGGAAGACCAGATCGCGATAATTTGGGCCGACATTCTGAAGCACGATGTGCAGACCATGTCACCCGACACCGATTTCTTCGCGGCGGGCGGGCATTCTCTGGCGGCGATGATCATGGTGGCGCGCGTCAAGAAAGACCTCGGCAAATCAGTGCCGCTGTTCGCGCTGGTGGAGAACCCCACTATATCCGATTTCGCCAAGATCGTTACCGAAACCAGCCACGGTGCTATAGTCGAAGAAGCTCCGACACCGGACGGCTCGAAGTCCCAGACCGAGCGGCTTCTGGGTTATAATGACGATGAGCGGCGCCAAAAACGTCACAACTGGTTTGAGCAATATTATGCCACTGCTATGGACAGCGCCGCCCATGCGGAATTCTGCGAACAGGTCTACGGCGACAACTTCGGCCAACACGGCATGGCGGATTTTAGCCAGATCGACCTGCTGCTGGAGGCGATGAAGCCGACCAAGGGCGACGTTATCCTCGACATCGGCTGCGGCTATGGGCTGATTTCCAAGTACATCATGGAAAAGACCGGGGCGAAGGTAGTCGGGGTCGACATCTCACCAAGTGCAATCGAGTTCGCCAAGTCGCTGGCTCTCTCCACCGACAAGCTCGAGTTCCACGTCATGGACGTCAAGGACCTGGACTTCCCCGAGGATACCTTCACGCACATAATATCAATTGACACGATCTATTATTTCCCATCGCCGCAGGGCGCATTGCAGACCTTCAAGAAGATCGGCACACCCGATGTAGCCGTCGGCGTCCTGCGCACCTTCCCGATCCGGACCTTCACCAAGGAGACGTGGAAGCCGGAACGGACTGAATTGGCCACTCTGATGGACGCGGAATTCGGATCGTATGACGCTGTCGACCTCAGCAAGGAAGAAAACGAGCACTGGACGACCAAGGTTCGCGTGCTGAAATCCCTCGAGGACAAGTTCCGAGCCGAAGGCAATGACGCGCTCTACGAGTTCCGGTTCGGCGAGGCCGAGTACGAAGCCGGGATCGAACAGTTCCGCTACATGTTCGTGGCGAGGGCATCATGAACGTCGGCGCCACCGCAACGCAGGGACTGATCGGAGTGGCGCCGCGCCGCGTCTCCGACTACCCGCGCACTAATCGTGTCTCCTATAATCAGGAACAGATCTGCCTGTTGGAGGCGTTCTATCCCAACAACAAGGCCTACAATTTCCAGGCCACGATTGAGATAGAGGGTGCGCTCGAGCTGTCGGTTCTGGAACAGGCCATTTCGGCGGTGATCGCGCGGCACGAGATGCTACGCACGACAATCGAACTTGGCACGGAGGGATTCGTCGCAAAGATCAACGCGCCCTATGCCTTTGAGGTAGCGCATATCGACCTAAGGGATACGACCCCGGAGGCGGTCGAAGCCGCCTTCGAAGGGATACTAAAAGCAAGGCTCGAGACCACTTTTGACGTTTCTCGGCCACCGCTGTTCACGATCACAGCCGTGCAGATGGCCGAGGCGAACTGGCGTCTAATCCAGGTCGAGCATCACGTGATCCATGACGGCTGGTCCCTTGGCCGGCTCTGGAGTGAGATCGAAGCCGCCTATAACGCCATCCTTGCGAATGTGCAGTTGGAACTGCATGACATCCCGGCACAGTATCAGCAGTTCGTGGCTTGGCAGCGGGATCAGATCGAGGGCGACTATGGGAAGGCAGCGCTAGCGTTCTGGCACGGCTACCTTGACGGCTCGGACTTTGAAGTCTCCCTCAGAGCAGAGCGCCCCGAAGGCAGCAACCTCGCTGGCTTGAACATCGACACCTATCTCGACGCGGCCTTTTACAAGAGCCTAAGCGCCGCCGCGCGTAAGTGTGCCGTGTCCGAATACGTTCTGATGTTCTCCGTTTTCTCGCGACTCGTCGGCGATCTCACCGGATCACAGGACTTTTGCGTCGGTACGGCGGTGAGCGCGCGATCCGAGCAGGACATCGATCCGATGATCGGCATGGTAGTGAACACCGTTCCGGTGCGGGTGCTACTGGAAGCAGGCGCGACAGAAACACTGCGTAGCGTACAGAAGTCTTTCTTTAAGGCGATACGCTACCACGATGTTCCGCTGTCGCTGCTTGTCAGGACTCTCAACATCCGCCAGAAAAAGGGTAGTAACCCGATCTTTCAGCACTGCTTCAGCTTCCATGACTCTACGGTGCCTAAGTTGAGATTCGGGGAGGCCGCTGGTGTCATTCACGAACGGCAAAATCGGACGTCCAAGTTCGACGTCAACGTTGTTGTGACACCACCGAGCAAAATCAGGAAGGTCGCCGAGTGCCGGATCTCTTGGCAATTCTCGGAGACGCTGTTCGACGCGAACCAAGCGCGAACCTTTGCCGAGGCCTTTTGCGCGCTGCTCTCCGACTGGATTAACGAAATCGCCTGCCCCGCGCAGCCCGTCATCTCGCAAGAGCCGCAGGTGGCGCACCTTTGACCTCAGTGCAAGATCAACACAGGAAGGCTCCATTACAATGCAAGCTGTGAAATCCGGTATTTTCTACTACGCACCTGCGGTCATTCTCGGCCTTGGCGCCTTCATGGCGACATTCGACGTGACTGCGGTATCACTTGCCCTGCCCGAGATTGCCAAGAGTCTCGCGCTCGACGGCGCGCAATACGTCTGGGTGGCAAATGCCTACAATCTCGCCTTCGCAGTGATGCTGATCGCCGCTGGAGCTATTGCAGACCGGCACGGTCACAGGCGTGCCCTGTTGCTGGGCACCGCAACCTTCGTAGCCGCATCGATGATTTGCGGCTTTGCGCTAAGCTTCGAAATCCTGATCTTAGGTCGGGTGATGCAGGGAATTGCCGCCGCTTTCATGGTCTGCGGTGGCTACGCTCTTGTCGGCAGCCAGTACCCGGACAAAGAAAGCCGGGTCCAAGCATTCGGGATCATCGGTACTATTGCAGGCTCTGCCATGGCAGTCGGCCCTGGTCTCGGTGGCCTGATCACCGCCCACTTCGGCTGGCATATCGTTTTCCTCGTTAAGGTGCCTTTTTGTATAGCGATCCTTGCCGGAACGCTGCTCTTAGTCAGCGATCCCAATGAACCGCGAAGGGAGGCGCGGATCGATATCCGCGGATCGATAGTCTTCGGGATGCTGCTGTTCACGATGACGTGGCTGCTGCTCAATGGTCCAGTGTTCCCGGGTGCCGAGATTGCGTTGTCTTTCTGGATCGGAGCGATCCTGTTGCTGTTTGCCCTATTCGTCAGGATCGAACTCGGACAACCGCACCCAGCCGTGGACTTGAGCCTATTTGCGAACACCATATTCGCCGGACTCGCTCTCGTTCCGCTGATCCTCGCCATTTGCTACTGGTCACTTGTCCTCTTCATCCCCCAATTCCTCACCGAGTCGCTCGGGCTGCCGCTGGAAAAAGTCACCTATTTGATGCTCTGTTTCACGGTGCCCATGTTTCTCGTGCCCATGCTGTCCGTCGGCATCGCCAAGACGTGGCGACAGTCGTCTTTCTTCTGTGTTGGCCTAATACTTGTTGGTATCGGCTGCCTCGGTCTCTCGGCCAGCGCCATGGCCAGTGACCCTCGGATTGCCATCCTCGCCATGATTGTGGCTGGATCGGGCGCAGCAGCAATCCAGACCCAGGTTTCCGGTGCTCTGATCGCCAGCGCCCCGATAGAGAAGGCGGGTTCGGTCTCGGCGGTCATGACTGTGCTGCGGCAGGGCGGTTTTGCCATCGGCGTCGCAATGCTCAGCGCGATCCTAACCTTGCAGGACACAATGCCAGCCTTGCCATTTCCTCCCTTTGCGGGGCTGTTTCTGATCTGCGCCGCCGTTGCCGGCATTGGCGCAGCGATCACCTACCTATTGTTGCAGCACCGGGAAAGCCGGAACCAAAGCTAAGGAGAACACCTTGATGCAATCGCAAGACCCGGTCACACCGTCTATGGAAAGCACCCTTGTCCTTATCTGGTCCGAGGTGCTTGGTGCCGAGCCTGCGGGTCCGGACACGAGCTTTTTCGAAGCAGGAGGAAATTCGCTAGCGGCGGCCAAGCTTATGATGCGGGTTGAGGATGCGTTCGGAGAGGAGACCCTGCCGCCGGAGGAGCTCTACGCGCGGCCGACGTTTGCAGATATCATAGCGACGGTTTCTGCACATGTTGGCTGACGTGAGCAAAGTCCGCTCAACCCGTGGCCAAAGTATTCCGACACCTTATGCCTACCCGCGTGAATCCGTCGCCACTTTGTTTCGAAAAACGGCTGAGGCACGACCAGATGCGACCGCACTGCGTTTCCGTGATCAGGCCGTGTCCTATACAGCCCTAGACCGCGCTTCGGATCACGTCGCGCAACAGTTATTCGCGCTCGGCCACCGTTCGGGGGACATTGTCGGAATTTCCATGAAGCGGACACCGCAGTTGGTTGCTGCGCTGCTCGGCATCCTAAAGGCAGACGGCGCCTATATGCCGGTTGATCCAGCTTGGCCATTCTCACGTCTGCAGGTTGCGTTACGGAACAGCAAAGCCCGGTTCCTGCTTTCGGATACTGCGGAGGCCCCGATCCTCCCTGCGCGCATCCGCACCGTAACACCGGACGCAGACTTGGCGGATATCACCCGCTGGCCGGATATGGATTCTGCGGCTCTACCTCCGATTGCGGGAGCCGACGATATCGCATACGTGAACTTCACCTCAGGCTCCAGTGGCGAGCCAAAAGGTGTGATGGTTCCTCATCGCGGGATCACCAGCCTTCTTTTTCAAGCCAATTACACGGAACTGTCGGCCGAAACCGTCACACTGTTTCACGCGCCACCTTACTTTGACGGCATGACCTTCGAACTCTGGGCTCCGCTGCTGCATGGCGGGACAGCAGTCCTCTTCGATAGCGATTACCCAAACATTTCTCGGCTGCGACGAACCATTCGCGAGAACAACGTCAATGTTCTTCTTTGCACAGCAGCGATTTTTAACGTGATCGTAGACACGGCACCTGATACTTTCGAAACCCTTTCCACGGTGATGACTGGCGGTGAGGCTTTGTCACCGCGTCATGTGCGAGCGGCGGCGGCGGCCCATGCTAATCTCAGGATCGTTAACGTCTATGGACCGACAGAAGCCACTACCTTCTCGACATTCTTTGATGTTTCAGGACTGGCGCCGAATTCGGCCAGCGTCCCCATCGGCGTGGCAGTAAACAACCGGTCGGTGTTTATTGCTGGCCCTGACCTCGTACCAGTTCCGAATGGGCAGGTCGGCGAGATCTGTGTTGCCGGGCCAGGGATTGCGCTTGGCTATATCGGGCGGCCCGACCTCACGGCTGAGCGCTTCGCCCTTCTCACTAGGCCGGAAGGTCAGCTCGAACCCGTATACCGGACCGGCGATCTAGGGCGATACGACGCCCAAGGAGCGATTGAGTTCTGCGGTCGAAACGACAATCAAATCAAGCTCAACGGTTACAGGATTGAGCTCGAAGAAATCGAGCGCTGCTTCGTCAAGCACCCGGACGTCCTGCAAGCACTTGTAGTAGCTCACGGAGAAGGTGCCCGCCGGGCGCTGAAAGCGTTGGTGGTCGGCTCAAGGATAGACTCATCAAGCCTACGGGGGTTCCTCTCTGATAGCCTCCCGCGCCACATGCTGCCGTCCGAATTCAGGGTTGTCGCCGCGCTGCCTCTGAAGCCAAACGGAAAAGTTGACAGAATAGAGGCGGAAGCATTTTTTGATGGCCCCTCGACCGATTGAAACGGGCTCGGCTATTTTGGTGAAATAGCCGTTTCCTAACCCTCGTCTGCATCGGTGTGTCTAGCCTTACCAATTAGATGCGCACGGGTGATCCGTGAACGCTGTGCGGCCAAGAATTGTATTTGCCTTGACGTTAAGTAATCACTGGGAGTTTCCGAAGTATGACAGATACGACGCAACATATACGTGTGCTTGTCTTACCAGGAGACGGGGTCGGGCCTGAAGTCGTTAGTAGTGCGCTCGAAGTACTAGATGTAGCGGTTACTGGTACGTCACTTTCGATTGAACTTGATCATCAGCCGGTCGGCATGGAGGCCTTTCGAAAGCATGGCGTGTTCATTCGCGAGCAAACCTTGGATGCTGCTTGCAACGCTGACGCAGTCTTGTTTGGTGCGGAAGGAGGGGCAGATTGGGACGCAGTACGCCTTACAAGTGGCCTGCAGGGTGCCTTACTGCAGCTGAGGCAGCGGCTGCAACTCTATGCTAACATTCGTCCAATCCGGAGTTGGCCACTTTGCACTTCCACTTCGCCTCTTCGAAGTGATGTGTCCAAAAACGCCGACCTTGTAATCGTTCGGGAGCTATCTGGCGGAGTGTATACGGGTCTTCCGCGCGAGACGCGGCGTGTAGGCGATCAAAGCGTTGCCGTCGATACTCAAAGCTACAGTTCTGAACAGATTTCCAGAGTGAGCCGACTGGCTATGCAACTTGCAAAACGTCGGTCGCACAACCTTGTGTCGATCGACAAGGCAAATGTGATGGAAACCGGTAGGCTTTGGCGCAGCGTAGTAACTGAAATAGCAAGAAATGATTTTAAAGATGTTCAGTTGGAACACCTGTATGCAGATTACTTCCTTTACGCATTAATTCAGAACCCAAGGAGGTTTGATGTTGTCCTTGCAGACAATCTCTTTGGAGATCTCGCGTCGGACTGTGCTGGAGCAATAGCCGGATCTTTAGGTCTTTTACCATCCGCTTCCTACGGCTTGGCCACCAGAACGGTATTTCTCGAACCGGTACATGGCGCAGCACCAGATATCGCGGGAACACATAGGTCGAACCCGATCGGGGCCATTTTGTGCGTTGCCATGATGCTGGAGCATGTCTGCCAACGAGACGACTTGGCGCTTGTAATCGTCAAGGCGGTGGAACAGTCTCTGGAAAGCGGTATCAGCACGCCTGATATCGGTGGAACCGCAACAAACCGGGACTTAACGGAGAGCATTGTCGGGCGGATCAGGTGGTTACGTTCCAAACCGAAGTGACACTGCAGAGCATGAGAACGCACGCCACTGCCTGTGTTGAAAACGTTCGAGGTTTGCAGATTGGAGTGCATTCGGGGATCGTCTCAACCGAATGCACTCCAGTCCGAAAATTTGGCGAGAAGCTCTTCGAATTCCGCAGGTGACGGAAATGCCTCATAGGTGTGAACGGCAGGCGTTTCAGCCCATGTCAACTTGTCTCTAGTCATGGTTTCGGCAAACGGTTCGACCCAGGAAGAGTCATAACAGAGCGTTGGGCGCACGTTTACCCTTGCATCAGCCCCGCCGATTTTCGTGTACATCCAAGTCATGCAGCTGGGGCAGAAATAATGATGCCGCGGTGATCCAGGCAATGGTCTTGCAACAGGCATGCCTTCAACAACCCTAAAGCCGTCTGCTGGGATTATCGCCGTCAGCGAAAACGCACTGGCGCTCATCCTTTGGCAATCCAGGCAATGGCATGCGAGAGTTATGAGAGGGGTGACCAGTATTTCAAACGTGGTCGCAAAACAGCGGCAGCTACCGCCAGCAGGCAGGTTAGGTTGGCGCATGCCAGATCTCCAATTTTGGGGGAATGCCGGTTCGGAACTGCGAAGCGAATTCCTTACAATGGGCGCTTCCGGCTAAATCAGAGATTAGCAATAGCCGTCACGTTTGCAACCGTTTTGGACCATTCCAAAGGAAGTCAATATTCGCCATCCCGTAGGCAACCAGGAGGTATGGGCTTTGACCGGGCATTCGCCGCATTCGGCACGAACAGCCGGTCCAGCATTCGTTACTCCGCGCTGCGCCAGCCACCTGTTGAGTAGGTGTGGTCATTTATCAACCCCATATGAGAGCCGGTCATCGGCTACAGCTCATCGGGCTCTGTCGGGCACCTCTTCCGGCTCACGTTCAATCAGGGTTTCAATCTCTTCCATGATAGGATCAGGCAGAGCGCCGAAGCCAATAGCTGCTGCGAGATCTTCGATCTGACCAACGGTGCGCGCGCCTGGAACGGGGATCACCTGGCCGCTTCTGGCCCATAGCCAGCTGATCGCGCCCTGCGCCAAGTTCCTGCCGCCAGTTGTCAGCAACTCCCGCACGGCCTCCAGCTGCCTGAGCATGGCAGGGTTCGGCCGCGCGTCGGCAAAGTAGCCGGTTTTCGGATTGGACGTGCTGCGAATGTCGTCGGCGCGCATGACGGCATCCGGCCCGTATTTGCCGGCGAGCAGCCCCATCGCCAGTGGTGAACGGATCAGCGCTGTCAGACCGTTTTCCTGCGATGCCGCCTGAATGCGCGGCGGGTTGACTAGGACGTTCGCCGCGTGCTCGACCGCCAGAAACGCCTTGCGCGGCGCGACTGCGGAGACGCTTTCCGCAAAATCGGTGCTCCAGCCGTAGGCGCGCAGTTTGCCTGCCTCCATGGCCTTGTCCATTTCGTCGAACATGGCCTCAGCCTGCGGGACGGACAGGCTGTTTTGATGCAGCAGCAGCAGGTCTATTCTGTCCCGCCCCAGCCGCGACAGGCTGCGGTCGATGGCGGGCAGCACCGCTTCCGGCGCAATCTCGTCGCCGGTCAGCTGCTTGCTGTCCTCGTCGATGGCAATCCCGATCTTGGTAGCGATCAGCGCATCGGGACGATCTTTGAGCGCGCGGGCAAGCAATCGCTCAGCATGGCCGGCGCCGTAGGCAGGAGCGGTGTCGAAAAAACTTATCCCGCCGGCCAGCGCGGCGTGGATGGTGCGGATGGACTCCGCGTCGTCGGAATTGGCGTAGCCCAGTGGCTGATCTCCGGCGAACATCGGCCCTCCAATCGGCCAGCATCCCATGCCAAGCGGGTTTATCTCCTGATCCAAAAAACGCATGCTAAAACTCCCTCCTCCCGTTCACTCATTGGACCATCAAAGCAGCTTCCCTTCCATGAAACGCTTTGCAATGATCATTTCATGAATGAAACGAAGCTGGATTGGGACGATCTGCGCCTGTTTCTGGCGGTGGCGCGTGAGGGCGGGCTGGCTGCCGCAGCTGCATCAACCGGCAAAAGCCCTCCGACACTCGGCCGGCGTATGCTGGCGCTTGAGCGGCGGCTGGGCCACGACCTGTTCCGGCGGCTGGCACGCGGATACGAGCTGACCAAGGATGGCCGCGCGCTGGTGGGTACGGCTGAGGCACTGGAAAGCCGCATTCTGTCTCTTACTACAAAGGCCGCAAGCTCGGTTCCTACAGTCAAGATCTCAGCCGGAACCTGGGTGACTGTCAATCGGCACGCAGTCTTGACCCTCTATCGGCGTCCAAAAATGACCCCCTGCTGTGCCCTCGGGTAGCTGGCCCGATGCGGTGTAGCCGCCACACAGCGCAGCCGTATCAGGCCAGCGGGAGTTCGTTTATTCTCTGGTCTTGAAGCGCCAGCTTTCGTTGCCGGTTTCGACGATCTCACAATGGTGGGTAAGGCGGTCGAGGAGCGCCGTGGTCATCTTGGCGTCGCCAAAGACGGAGGGCCATTCACCGAAGTCGAGATTGGTAGTCACGATGACCGAGGTGCGCTCGTAGAGACGGCTGATGAGGTGGAACAGCAACTGGCCGCCGGTCTGGGCGAACGGGAGGTAGCCAAGCTCGTCGAGGATCAGGAAGTCGAGGCGGCACAGCAGGTCAGCCGTGCGTCCCTGCCGGTCGGCACGAGCTTCGGCATCAAGCTTGTTCACCAAGTCCACGGCGTTGAAGAACCGTCCTCGTTTGCCTCGCCGGATGCACGCCCGAGCGATGCTCACAGCAAGGTGGGATTTGCCGGTCCCGGTGCCGCCGATGAGCACAACATTGCGCTGCTGTTCAAGGAAATCCCCGGCGGCCAGGTCGCGCACCAGCGTCTCGTTGACAGGCGTGCCCTCGAAGCTGAACTCGTCGATCTCTTTCGCCAGAGGCAGCTTGGCGATGGTCATCTGGTATTTGATCGAGCGCGCCTGCTTCTCGCTGATCTCGGCGTTCAGCAGGTCACCGACGATCTGCTGCGGTTCATGCTGCCTCTTCACCGCAGCGGTGATGATCTCATCGTAGGCGGCCTTCATGCCGTAGAGTTTTAGCTGGCTCATCGCGTCCAGAACCTGCGATCTTTCCATGGTTGGGCCTCCTGAGGCTGTCGTAACGTTGGCAATCGGCCACGGGCTGGCAGGTCAGTCGCAACGCGTCCGGCGTATCAATGGTCAACGGCGGCGGCGGTTCACGATGCCGGGCCAAGATGTTGATGACGACTGAGGCGGCGGGGGCCCCTTCGTTCAGGGCTTCGGCACAGGCAGCATCCACGGCATCCAGCCCGTCGGTTGGGATCATGCTCAGGATCTGAACCATCTGGCGGTCACCATTCGGCACCTTGCCAAGCTTGCGCTGCACTCGCCTGATCGCGGGCGGCAACTCCCAGTCCTTGAACGGCGCTCCGTTCCTGAGGGCACCGGGTTTGCGGGCCAGCACCGGAATGTAGTGCAGCGGGTCGTAGATGGCCTTGTCGCGGCCGAAGGACCGGGCATGTTGCCCCACGATCTTGCCGTCCTGCCAGAACTCGACCCGCTCGGCATAGGCGCGGATCTCGACAGGGCGACCAACAGCGCGGCCATCCACATCAGTGTAAGGGGGTCATTTTTGGACGCCGATCACCCCGCTACGGGGTCAATTTTGCATGCCTGTTCACAGGTTGCTAGCCGTACCCTGCGTTTCATGCACTTCCCCCCAGCTCTGGGAGCGACTACAACTTCAAGTGAAGGTCAATCTCACGCGCATCACTGTAAGGCCCCTAATAGATAATCTTTACCCATTCACACCTTACCCTCAAATAGCGCCTGGTCTTTTTCACCCACATGGTGATAATAACAGGAATGCTCCACGCGGAAAAATGTTGGAAAAAATGACACTGGCGCAACAACTTGGGACTTTACAGCAGCATCGGGCCGGAAACTGGGCCGTGACGGGCGCCCGCTCACGACCGAACCTTCATTCGATCCTTCGCTACCCTGCAATGATGGTGCCCACCATGCAAGGGGACATCATTGATCTCTTGGTTGGTCACGTCGGCAATGAATGCCGTGTAGTGGATACCTTTGTTGGATCGGGGACAGTCTTAACAGAATCCCTCATTCGCGGGCTGGATTTCACAGGGTGTGACATCAACCCACTTGCAGTACTTGTTTGCGAAGCCAAAATTGCAATAGACGGTGGTGTAAATTTGGAAGCCGCCGCCACTTCAGTTCTGGAAGCAATTTCGTCTGATGCATCATCATCAGTTGACGTCAACTTTCCAGGCCTCAGCAAATGGTTTGCCATAGAGACATCACGAGAGTTATCTCGTATTCGGCGATCAATTCTTGACGTGGAGGATCAAGGAGCCAGGAAGGTGTTTTGGGCTGTCTTTGCTGAAACTATTCGCCTCTGTTCAAACAGCCGCACCAGCACCTATAAGCTTCATGCGCGTAAAGACGATGCCCTTGTCTCCTGGACGAAGGTTCAGTCAATTTTTCGGGAAAATCTAGCTAACACATTGGAGAAGGCAGGCCACTATCGGGAACTAATTGACGGACGCGATGAACGGCCAACCGCGTGTGTTCATTGTGCTGACGTGCGAGCGGTCAGCTTTGACAGCAATGAGGCTAAGCATACCATTCTAGTAACCTCACCTCCTTATGGAGACAATCAGACAACAATTCCCTACGGCCAGTTTTCGTACTTGGCTTTGTGCTGGATACCGGCAGAAGACCTGCCGATTGAACCTGGCAGGTTGATCTCGAACACACATGCGCTCGACAGCGCGAGTTTGGGAGGATCACTTAAGGGCGCAACAGAAAAAGCAGAGGCTATGCGCGGCGTATCTCCCAGCCTCGATCAACTCCTCGACACCCCTAAAGGTGAGCCGATGGTAAAGGAGCTGAGAAAGGTGGCGTCTTTTATGGCAGATTTTTATAATGCCTTATCTCATATCAGGCATAGCCTGCCAGGCGGAGCCCATTGGGCTTTCACAACCGGAAATCGCAGGGCTGCAGGACGTATCATTCCATTCGACCAGATATGCAGAGAGATGGCCTGTACTCTTGGAGGGCGCCCGGTGACTTCCTTACAAAGGAGTTTACCTACGAAAAGGATGCCATCCAAAAATAACATGGGCGAGATGATAACAACTGAGAATACACTAGTGGTTGAATTTACATGACTGAACCCGAAGTCAATGACATTGACAGCAATGAACAGCCGCAGCTCCGTGTAGGCTCGCACGTCCTCGTTCAACTGGGAAGCGAATTGGTTACCGACGTTGAACAGGCGATACTTGAGTGCGTTAAAAATTCTTACGATGCAGATTCACCTGGTTGCCAAATAACTATCGATACGCGCGAAGAAGGATATATTCAGAACACAGGTTCGGCATCAGATTTAAGTCGCTTTATTGTACCAGCGGAGAATGTACTCGTAAGCCTCTTTCAGAAAGACGGAAAGCCCATAGACGTTAACACCATTAGTGCAGATGAAGAGGCCATTCGCAGGCTTGACTACGTCGGCTCCATATCGATTGAGGACACCGGAAATGGACTTAGTGAAGAACAACTTAAGAACACATGGCTGGTAATTAGTGGCTCTCAAAAACGTTCCCTTTCAGGCCCGAAGATGAAGACGGCCTTGGGACGAACACCGCTAGGAGATAAGGGCGTCGGCCGCCTCGGCACTATGCGATTAGGTGACATCCTTGTTATCGAAACGTCCAAGTCGCCGATGGAAAAGATTGCAAAAGCTGTATTTCGCTGGGGCGATTGTGATGTTGCAGATACAGTTGACCAAATTCCGGTCAGCATAACAAGTATTGAAAATACGAAAGGGTTCAAAGGGACAAAAGTATCTGTTTTAGGCTTGCGTGATATATCAGAATGGCGCAAGCCAAGCCGCGGATCAACTATTGCCCGCAGTATGGCAAGCCTAATCTCGCCATTTGAAGTGACTTCTTCCTTCCCGGTTTCAATTTCATTAGACGGCGCAGATCACTCACTCGTCGCTGTAACCAACGAAATACTTTCAAAAGCAGTAGCTAAATTTGACTTTAAGTGGTCGCATCACGACGACGGTCAAGTACGCCTCAAAGCAAACGCATATTTTCGGAAAAACCTCTTCAACAGCACCCAAACTAAAAGCCAAAAGCGAAGAACAGAGATCGCATTTGGGAAGGACGGAGGACGCGGCTTTCACCAAGCATTAAGCAAGATTCCACGCACCCGTGGATACGTTATTGAACCATACAATGCAGGTGCTGCCTGGTTCATTGAGTTAGAACAGTCATTTGATTGGGCTGAAGTAGTCGTCGGTCAGGATGAAGCCGTAGAAGATCCCGGTCCATTCACTGGGTCGTTCTACTTCTTCAGTTTAAAAGATTTTGAGAGCAATAGAGATGCAGCAGTTACCGGCACGACAGCAACCCGCCAACTAATTAAAGAAATATCAGGAATTACAATTCTCCGTGACGGTTTTCGTGTCAGGTCTCCAGGCGATTGGCTAAATATGGCATCTGAATCCACGTCAGGCAGTTCTTATGGTCTCCGCCCCGAAAATACACTGGGTTACTTTGAATTGACTGGGGAACATAATTTCCTGCTCACCGAGAAGTCGGACCGAGAGGGTTTCGTCGAGAACCCGCCTTACCGTGGCTTTTTGCAGATTGCACAAACTTGCCGAAAGTTCGCAACAGACTCAATGGAAAGTTTTCGTCGTGCAGCCATTGCCTATGCCGACAATCTGGAGGAACAAGAGGCGCAGAAAACCGGCAGGCCAGTTGACCCAATAGTGCATTTGCAGAAGACACTCGCAGATACAGCCGGTGTGCGCGACTTGGTGATCAAACAGGCCTCCAGTCTACATCGGGATCTGGCTGATCTGAATATTAAGTCCGTCGATGAAGACACGGCAAAAGCGTTGCGTTTGGCGAACACGGCTATGAGCGCTATTGAACAAGTGAAAGATAAACTGTCGCCTACAGTTGAGCAGATTGACAGCCTTCGACGTGTTCGAGAGGACATTGATGATCAACGTGACCAGGTTGTTTCGCTTTTCGAGAGCGCTGCTGTGGGACTAAGCGCACGCGGGTTGGCACACGAGGTTCGAACGCACCTGACTGAAATCCGGCAGCAAACCAAGGCACTACAAAAGGCATCAGAGCGTGGTACTTCGCTGCAGCCCATGCTGCGGTCTATCCGCGGATCTTGTTCCGCAATTTCAAGCGCTGCGGCACTGATTGACCCCATGCTACCTAGAACCCGAGCAATTAAGGAGCAAATAAACTTAGGGGACTTCATCAATGAATACATTGCAGGTCGCAAGCTATCAATGGAGCGGTACGAAATCCGCGCCGTGGTTTCTCCCAACGTGTCAACCACAGTGCGGATGAACCGATCAAGGTTGCTGCAGGTTGTCGACAATATGGTCCAGAACAGCATCTATTGGCTACGGAACTCAAATTTAAACGACCATGCATCACCAGAGCGAACGATAAATTTCGAAGTTTTGCCGACCGGCCTAGCTATTTGGGATACGGGGCCAGGTGTAAATGAGAAGGTAGAAGAATCTTTGTTTGAGATGTTTGTTTCAACCAAATTGGATAGCAGGGCAGGACAAGGGCTTGGACTTTTTATCGTGTCCCAATTGCTGGAAATCGACGGATGTAGCGCTTCCTTGTCGGAGGAGAGAAATTCTCGCGGGAAAAGATTTAAGTTTTTGGTCGATCTTTCATCGGTATTGAGCGGAGACGGTCAAAAATGAATATTTCTGAAGCTTTGAGCTGTTTGCGCGTAAACCGTGTGGTTTGGATTGATGACCATTTCAACCAAACCGCTGAATCTTTAGGTAAGATGCTGGCGGAAAACGTGGAAACGACCAAGGAATGTGGCTTTCCAGAACTGTCAGAGTCGTTAGCATCATTCGAGTATGATGAAGAACAAGCTACATTTCAGATCATCCAAGCTCTTACTGACATAAGCCAAGAACGCCGAGACCAAATCCTTGAGGAGTATCTCGCCAAAGAGGATGAAATGGAACCTGGTGCGGTGAAGGAACTGAACGCCAACGAAGTAGAACAAGTATGCAACCTTCTTGGAGTGTCAACCAATGATCGCTGGCCCTTTGAAAACTACGAAGAAAAATTAAAGCAGCTTTGCGAGGAAGGCGATGAGCATGTATGCTACATGATCGACCTAAAAGCGAGCCGAGGCGCAGTGGACGATACCACTGGACTAGAGGTCGTAGCCGCATTGCATACCTTTGGTTCGAAGGGAACCGCTTTTATCTTAACTCATGAAGCCACGGTGAAAACTGAGGCTAATAAAGAAGAAGCACTTCTGAATAGTCTTCATGAAAAGAAAGTTGATGTTCCGCTGTGCGTTGTATCGAAGACGCGGCTAGCTCCAGATGATGACGACCCGGTCGAAGTTGATGAAGCGCTCCGGGTTGCCATCAAACGAGCAGGAATAAGAAAAAATATTCACGAGATTCTCCGTTCCGCGAAACAGGTTGTCGAAAGCTCGTTTGAAGGTGCGATGAACGATCTTACCAGGATTGCACCTGAGCAATTTGAGAAGTTTGCGGTCGACAAAGCCTATGCAGAAGGTGTGTCGGAAACTCATGTAATTGAGAGAGCGGTGACGGCGCGCCTATCTCAGGGCATTAGGGAACTCTTCGCCAGCGACGCGCGAGCCCAGACTGTGGCGCAGAATCTGCGGCGGCTGCGGAGCATCCCGCTTGCGGAAACAAAAATACTGCCTGACCGAAGGCTGGCAGCTTTCCACGAGGCGGAAATTTGGGAAGATGGAGGCTTCCTAAATGCTAGCTACTCTCAGCTCGTATGCGGAGACGTTTTCAGTACGACATCAGGAAAGAAAACTTGGTTTGTGCTTTTAGCTCCTCCGTGTGATTTAGCATTGCGCAACACTGGGCGGAGAGGTCTAGAAACAGCGACCCTTATTCCTATTCGACACCTGACGGCTAGCGTCAAGCAGGCTGAGAGTCATTACCGATTACCCTTCACATTAAAGAACAAACGTTGGTACTGCTCTCTAAGAGAGGCAGCACCTGTTCGCTTGGCCACGTTAGACTTAGCCACTTTCCGAGATGATGGTTGCGTTAGAGTGGACCACGACCAAATAAAACCTGATGGCCTAATGGACGGTCAATCTGCTATTTACGAAGAAAGAACATCTTTGTGGCGTGAATACGCCGCAACCAGGAAGGAAATTAAGTCGAAGTTAAAAGGCTCCTACGAAGAACCCTTGCAGCTTGTCTTTGCAGCACCCGAGGGTTTTAACACCATCAAAAGCGGTAAGGTTATACACAATAATAGTGAACAGGCAATTGCGTGGCCGTTGCAGAGAATTGGGCGAATTCGAATGCCGTACGCATCCGCAATTCTCAATAGCTTCATGGGGCGAATGAGTAGACCCGCGTTCGAGATTGACTATATCGCCGATATCAGTGAGACGCCCTCAACTGCCCCCTCCTCTTCAAAGGGCGTAGAAAATTTGGACAGAGGAGTGTCAGCAGAATGACTGTCTAATTCCGCGATCAACACCGGAATGTAATTGTGCCGAGGCCTCAGTTGAAAACAATAGGATATCTTCGGCATGGACAAGCAAATTAGGGCAATGTTTCAAAAAGAAGCGCGGCCCAACCAGATTCTGCTTGAGCTGCTGCGCCCGGAGGCTGCTCAAACTGACGTGATGGGATAATTGCGGCGAAGGCAGCACTCAGGCGCTCAATCAGGGGCAACCAGCGCTCTCCGCAGGTGCCCCCACACACCAGGCGCGTCTTCTTGATGGTCCAGGGGGCGTCCCTACACCTCAGGGAACCGTTCCAGGATGCGCAACGCCTCATCGGTGATGTAGTGGTCCTGGTCAGGCATATGTGGCTCCTTTTCTATGGCGTGAGAGGATGGAGAAACTTTGTGCTCAATGACGGATTCCAGCCCTCTCCATCGCTTCACCCCTGGTCAGCATCCGGATGACATGCCGAAGGTTAAGTTCCGCACCGCGTCCGGCGATTTCCAACGCTTCGGCCACTGCCGCGACCGACGCCTGCGTCAATCCACGCCGGCAGCCCTCACGGCGAGCAAAAGCGGCGAGTTCGGATACTGAAACTGGCGGGAGGCGGATGACCTCCAGGCGGCTTAGCAAAGGGGCTGGTAAAGTGACCAAGGTGTTGGAGGTCAGCACCCAGCTGATCCATGACATGTCGAAACCCACCTGGTAAAAGGGGCACTGCCAGGAAGCTGACGAAGATGGCTCCAGGAGGGACAGCAGCCCCTCGGTAAGTCCGAAGCAGTTTCCTTTGGTCGAAGTTGCTACCCCGGCCTTTTCCACTTCATCCACAACGACCACCGGGTTCGCAATCAGGTGCTTCAGGATCGTCATCAAAGGGCGCCCCGGCTGCGCGTTGGACCAGCCGCGCTGAGAGCCCACGATACCGAACGACGCTTGCTCCGCCGTCGCCTCCACACCACAGCGGGGCACGCCAAGTGCGTTGCTCAGCTGACGGGCCCACATGCTCTTTCCAATTCCAGGAGGACCGTCCAGCAGCACCGGATGCAGGCGGAAGCCTGCATCCCCATTGCGGACTGAGCGCCGCATGGACTTCCAAAGAAGATCGGTCGCAGGCGCCATCCAAGGCATATCGGCGTGGATCCCGGCAGCGATTTCATCCGCATGGTGCTCTGTCCCGATCCGGATCAGGCCCACACCGTTGCGCAGAACCTCCAAGGCTCTCCGGTCGTCGAGTTTGAGGTGGGAGAGACCTGCGGCCGCTGCCCGCCGTTCCGCCAGCCTGCTCACCCGGCGGTCCACGCGATCCTGACCTTCGCGCCCGAGACCGATCTGCATCAATTCGGTTTCCCACCGAAGGCGGTCATCACGATCCTCAGGGTCCGGAGGCACGATACCGCGTTCGAGCGCGCGGCGTGTTTTCAGGAACCGTTCCAGGCGCTGCCGAATTGCCCGCCGGTCTTTGTCGGCATTGTGGAACTCTGCTTCGATGAACTTGATCTTGGACATAGCTGGCCCTTTCCCGGCGCGCCGCGCCGTCTGGCCCCCGATTGCACACTGTGCGATCGGGGAATTGAAGGAAAGAACCTGGCCAGGTTTGAGCTTCAGTCCTGCTCAATACGGCCATTTCAGTCAACAGGTGGCGCTGATCTTCGGAGGGGAAACGGATCCCTTCAGCATGCAGAAGGCAGAGATCACATAAGTCATTGTTTTAAAACAAAACCACCGGCCGAAAATCGGCCGGTGGCAATTAACCTCGTGTCAGAATGGCAGAAAACCCCCATCAATGGCAGTTATTTCTTGGGTCCGACAAACTCCAACACTGCTTCGCCTCAGCCGCACTTCGAGTGGCCGCAGCTGCGGCAGGTCATGCAGCCTTCGACCATCTGCATGTCGTATTGGCCGCAGCTCGGGCACGCCTTGCCGCGCGGCGTGTTCAGGTTCACCACCTGCGCCTGCGGGTCGGACTTCAGGCCCATGCCCTCGCCCTCCAGAAAACCGGTCTTGACCAGATGCGTCTCGATCACGCCGCCGATCGCGGCCAGGATCGAGGGGATGTACTTGCCCTGCACCCAGGCACCGCCGCGCGGGTCGAACACTGCTTTTAGCTCCTCGACCACAAAAGACACGTCGCCGCCGCGGCGGAACACCGCCGAGATCATCCGGGTCAGCGCCAGCGTCCAGGCATAATGCTCCATGTTCTTGGAATTGATGAACACCTCGAACGGGCGGCGGTGGCCGCCGATGATGATGTCGTTGATGGTCAGGTAGATCGCATGCTCGGAATCCGGCCACTTCAGCTTGTAGGTGTGGCCCTCCAGCGACTGCGGGCGGTCCAGCGGCTCGGACATGTAGACGACCTCGGCCCCGTTCTCGCCCATATCGCTCTCATGCGGCGCCTTGGCGGTCTCGCCCGGCGCGGTGTCGGCGCTTTCGCTCACCGTCAGGACCGATCCGGTCACGTCGTTCGGGCGGTAGGTGGTGCAGCCCTTGCAGCCCTGGTCCCAGGCCTGCATGTAGACGTCCTTGAAGTCGTCGAACGAGATGTCTTCGGGGCAGTTGATGGTCTTGGAGATCGACGAGTCGATCCATTTCTGCGCCGCCGCCTGCATCTTGACGTGGGCTGCGGGGCTCAGCGTCTGGGCGTTGACGAAATAGTCCGGCAGCTTGGCGTCGGCGCCGAATTTCTCGCGGTACATCTGCACCGCGTAGTCGACCACTTCCTCCTCGGTGCGGCTGCCGTCCTTCTGCAGCACCTTGCGGGTGTAGGCATAGGCAAACACCGGCTCGATGCCCGAGGAGACGTTGCCTGCGTAAAGCGAAATGGTGCCGGTCGGCGCGATCGAGGTCAGCAGCGCGTTGCGGATGCCGTGCTCGCGGATGGCGTCGCGCACGTCCTCGTCCATGTTCAGCATGTTGCCGGAGTTCAGGTACTTCTCGGCATCAAACAGCGGGAAGGCGCCTTTTTCCTTGGCCAATTCCACCGACGCCAGATAGGCGGCGCGGGCGATCGCGTGCAGCCATTCGTCGGTCTGACGCGCCGCCTCGTCGGAGCCGTATTCCAGCCCCAGCATCAGCAGCGCATCGGCGAGGCCGGTGACCCCCAGGCCGATCCGGCGCTTGCTCTTGGCCTCTTCCGCCTGCGCGTCCAGCGGGAACTTGGACACGTCCACCACATTGTCCATCATGCGCACGGCGGTGGCGACCAGTTCCTGCATCGCGGCCTGATCCAGATGCGCGTCTTTTTCAAACGGATTGGCCACCAGCCGCGCCATGTTGATCGAGCCCAAGAGGCAGGCGCCATAGGGCGGCAGCGGCTGCTCGCCGCAGGGGTTGGTGGCGCAGATGTTCTCGATATAGTTGAGGTTGTTGGCCTTGTTGATGCGGTCGATGAAGATCACGCCCGGCTCGGCGTAATCATAGGTCGCCTGCATGATCTTGTTCCACAGGTCGCGCGCCTCGACGGTGTGATAGACCTTGCCGTCGAACTGCAGCTCCCAGGAGCCGTCAGCCTTCACCGCTTCCATGAAATCGTCGGTCACCAGCACCGACATGTTGAACATGCGCAGGCGGGCCGGGTCGGATTTGGCGGTGATGAAATGCTCGATATCCGGGTGGTCGCAGCGCATGGTCGCCATCATCGCGCCGCGGCGGCTGCCCGCGGACATGATGGTGCGGCACATCGCGTCCCATACATCCATGAACGACAAGGGACCGGAGGCATCCGCCGCCACGCCCTTCACATCGGCGCCGCGCGGCCGGATGGTCGAGAAGTCATAGCCGATGCCGCCGCCCTGCTGCATCGTCAGCGCCGCCTCTTTCAGCATGTCGAAGATCCCTGACATGCTGTCCGGGATGGTGCCCATCACAAAGCAGTTAAACAGGGTCACCTGGCGCGCGGTGCCTGCGCCCGCGGTGATCCGGCCCGCGGGCAGGTATTTGAAATCCTCCAGCGCGGCATAGAATTTCTCTTCCCACGCGTCCGGCTTTTTCTCCGCCCGCGCCAGATCCCGCGCGATCCGCCGCCAGGTGTCCTCGACGGTCACGTCAATCGGCGCGCCATCGGCCTGCTTGAAACGGTACTTCATATCCCAGATCTGCTCGGCAATGGGGGCGGCAAAGCGGCTCATGTGTCGGTCCTTTGAGTCGTACTTGTGTCGTGTTGGCGTCCAAGCGCCGGAAAAGCGGCTCCGGCACCGGAAATGACCCCGGCAGCGAATCCGTGAATTGTTAATGCTTTATTGCAGCATAAGCGTGGAGGAACACAATACCTTGAAGCCAGCGATCAGTAAACTACTATATACTGACATAACTCTGGACGACTCTGTGGGGAACCTGTGGATAAACGCGTGAATCTTGTGAAGCTTTCGGTGGGCACCGAAAGCGTCGAAAGCCTGATGGCCTGGCAAGCGATGCGCCGCAAAGACCTGCCCGGGGGCCTGCCCCGCCATGTCACCCGCATGTGGCCCAAGCGCGAGGCCGAAATCCTGAACGGCGGCTCGATCTATTGGGTGATCAAGGGGCTGATCCAATGCCGCCAGCGCATCCTGCGGCTGGATGAGGTGACGGGCGAGGACGGCATCCGCCGCTGCGCCATCGTGCTGGATCCGGAGGTGCACCGCACCCATACCGCGCAAAAGCGCCCGTTCCAGGGCTGGCGCTACCTCAAGCCGGAAGAATCGCCCGCCGACCTGCCCGCAGGCAAAAGCCAGGAAGAGCCGCTGCCGCCGGAGCTGTCGCAGGCGCTGGCCGAAATCGGCGTGATCTGATCCAGCCGCCGCGGCGGCCTGGGCAGGCGGCACCCCGCCTGCCCCTCCAGCACTGCCATTTTATTTCAGCAAGGCCAGCAGTTCCTTGGCGGCAGCTTCCGAGGAGGCCGGGTTCTGGCCGGTGACCAGCTTGCCGTCGACTTCGACGTAAGAGGCCCAGTCATCGCCCTTGCGGTAATCGGCGCCTTTGTCCTTCAGCATGTCTTCGACCAGGAAGGGCACAACATCGGTCAGGCCCACGCCCTCTTCCTCGCCGTTGGTGAAGCCGGTCACGCGGCGGCCTTTCACCAGCGGCGCGCCATCGCTGCCTTTGACGTGGCGGAACACACCGGGCGCGTGGCAGACAGCCCCGATCGGCCGGTCCGCGGCGGCAAAGCTTTCCAGAAGCTTGCGGCTGTCCGCACTCTCGGCCAGATCCCACAGCGGGCCGTGGCCGCCGGGATAGAAGACCGCATCGAACTGGTCCGCATCGACGCCGGACAGTTTCACCGTGCTGGCGAGCGCCTGCTGGGCGGCATCATCCTGCTTGAACCGGCGGGTGGCATCTGTCTGGGCGTCCTCAGAGTCCGATTTCGGGTCCAGCGGCGGCTGGCCGCCTGCAGGCGAGGCCAGGGTGACTTCGGCACCGGCATCGCGCAGCACGTAATAAGGCGCGGCAAATTCCTCCAGCCAGAACCCGGTTTTCTCGCCGGTGTCCCCCAGCTGATCGTGCGACGTCAAAACCATCAGTATCTTCATAGCCTGTCCTTTCAGTTGGAGTGTACCCCACCCCAGCTAAGGCCGGCGCCGCGGATTTAAACCCGGGCGCCGGAGAAAGGCATCACGCGACGATCACGGTTTCTTGATCATGCGGCACTGATCGTGCAGACAGGCTGCCGCGCTCAGACGCGCTTTTCCAGGAAATCCAGCAGCGTATTCAGCGCCGCCTTGTCCTGCGCCGTGTATTTCGCCACCCGGCTGCGCCACAGGGTCGCCTGCGACTTCAGCACAAGGCCGTCGCTCAGCAGCTTCAGGTGGTTGGCCCGCAGCGTCTCGCCGGTGGAGGTGATATCGGCCACCATCTCGGCGGTCTCGTTCTTCACCGTTCCCTCGGTCGCGCCCTGGCTGTCGACCAGCTGGTAATCCGCCACCCCGGCATCGGTCAGGAACTCCCGCACCAGCCGGTGGTATTTGGTGGCAATCCGCAGCCGGTGGCCGTGCTGCGCCCGGAACGCAGACGCAACCGCGTCCAGATCGTCCAGCGTGTCCACGTCGATCCAGAACTGCGGCACTGCCAGCACCAGGTCGGCATGGCCGAACCCCAGCTCCGCCAGCTCCTCGACCTGCTGCTCGAACCGCGGCAGCTTCTCCTGCACCAGATCGGTGCCGGTGACGCCCAGGTGAATGCGCCCCGCCGCCAGCTCGCGCGGGATCTCGCCCGCCGACAGCAGCACCAGCTCCATGTTCGACACGCCCTCGACCGCGCCGGCATATTCCCGGTCGGAGCCGGTGCGCGACAGCGTAACGCCGCGCTTGGCAAACCAGTCGAAGGTCTTTTCCATCAGCCGCCCCTTGGACGGCACCCCCAGCTTCAAGGTCATGCGCGGGACTCCTCCAGCTGCAGCATCAGGTCCGGGCGCAGAACGCCGCCCACTGCCGGGATTTCCGCGCCATCGCCCAGCTGCCGGGTCAGCGCGTCATAGCGCCCGCCGCTGGCCACCGGCGGCAGATCCGGCCGCGCCTCGGCGTAGAAGCCAAAGACAAACCCGTCGTAATACTCCATCGAGGTGCGCCCGTAGGACGCCTCGAAATCGAGGTTCTCCACATCAACGCCGCGCGCCTTCATCGCTGCGGTGCGCGCATCCAGCCGGTCCAGCGCCGGGTTGATCTGCGGCAGGTCCACGGCAATGTCGTGCATCTGCTCCAGCGCATATGGCACGGTTTCCCGCACCGCCATCAGCGCCTCCAGCGCCAGCAGCTCATGCTCGGCAATCGGCGGCGCCTTGGCGTCCTCGCGCAGCGCCTCGACCCGCGCCTGCACCTCCGCCGCGCGGCGCTTGCCCAGCTCCACCGCGGAGCCGGTCAGATCGCCCTCGGTCGACAGCAGCTTCCTGCGGCTTTCCGGCACCGGGGCACGGCCCGCAAACCGGTCCAGCAGGGAGCGGAACCGGCGCGGCCGCCAGATGTGCCGCATCAGCGCCGCCTTGCGCTTCTCCGTGGTGTTCAGGCCCTGCACGGCGGCCATCAGAATGCCGATGTCGCCGGTCGCCGCGCGCAGCGGCAGCCCGCGCACCTGCAGCGCAAACAGCGAAAACACCTCGGCATCCGCCGCCGCCGCATCATTGCGCTCGAACACCTCATAGCCGACCTGCAGATATTCGTTGGGCCGGTCCGGAAAATGCTCCTGCCGGCGGAACACCTCACCCGAATAGGTGTAGCGCGCAGGCTCCGCCCCGTGGCGCATATGCGCCTCCACCACCGGCACGGTGAAGTCCGGGCGCAGCATCTGCTCGCCGCGCAGGGCGTCGGTGGTGACGTAGGCGCGGGCACGGATGTCCTCGCCGTAAAGATCCAGCAACGTGCCGGCAGGCTGCAGCAATGGCGTGTCCACCACCTGCGCGCCAGCGGCCTCAAACCGGACCCGCAGCTGGGCCGCGCGGGCCTGAATATCAGAACGGAGCGTCATGATCAGCCCTGCCCGTCCAGGATGTCACGCACCTTGGCCACCAGTTCGCTGCGCGGCACCTCAAACTGGCTCGGGCGTTCCTTCCACTCTTCCAGGGTGGCGCTTTCGGCGATCTTGGCGCCCAGGATCAGGTCCTTGATCTGCACCACGCCATTGGCCTTCTCGTCGCCGCCTTCGATCACCGCGACAGGAGAATTCCGCTTGTCCGCATACTTCAGCTGGTTGCCGAAATTCTTGGGGTTGCCCAGATAAACCTCGGCCCGGATGCCCGCATTGCGCAGCTCCGCCACCATCGCCTGGTAATCCGCCATCCGGTCGCGGTCCATCACGGTAACGACCACCGGTCCGGTTGCCTCGGCGCTCAGGCGCCCTTTGGCGTGCAGCGCCGCCAGCAGCCGGTCGACGCCGACCGAGACACCCACCGCAGGCACTTCCTGCCCGGTGAAGCGCTTGACCAGCCCGTCATAACGGCCGCCGCCCGAAACCGAGCCGAACTGCCGTTTGCGGCCCTTCTCGTCGAGGATCTCAAAGGTCAGCTCTGCCTCGAACACCGGGCCGGTGTAATAGCCCAGCCCGCGCACGACCGAGGGGTCGATCTCGATCCGGTCCTTACCGTAACCGCCCGCGGCCAGCAGCTCGCCGATCTGCTCCAGCTCGGCAATGCCTTCCTGGCCGATCTTGCTGTCGCCCACCGCGGCGCGCAGGTTGGCGATGGTGCCCGCTGCCTCCGCCGCCTTGGAGGTCAGGAAGGCCAGCACCGGCGCCGCCTGATCGTCCGAGAGGCCAACCCCGTCGATGAAGGCGCCGGAGGCATCCAGGCGGCCCTTGGTCAGCAGCTCGCGCACCCCGGCCTCACCCACTTTGTCGAACTTGTCGATGGTGCGCAGCACGTCGTCGCGCTTGGCATCGCCGTCACCCAGGCCCATCGCCTCCAGCACACCGTTCAGCACCTTGCGGTTATTGACCCGCACCAGGTAATCGCCGCGCGGAATGCCGACGGTCTCCAGCGTGTCGGACAGCATTGCGCAAATCTCCGCGTCAGCCGCCATCGAGGCACTGCCCACGGTATCCGCATCGCACTGGTAGAACTGTCGGAAGCGCCCCGGCCCCGGCTTCTCGTTGCGCCAGACCGGCCCCATCGCATAACGGCGGTAAGGCGTCGGCAGGTCGTTGCGGTGCTGGGCATAGACCCGCGCCAGGGGCGCCGTCAGGTCATAACGCAGCGCCATCCAGTCGCCGTTTCCGTCGTCCTCGGTTTCCTGCCAGGCAAACACGCCTTCGTTCGGGCGGTCCACGTCGGGCAGGAATTTGCCCAGCGCCTCAACGGTTTCCACCGCTGAGGACTCCAGCGCCTCGAACCCGTAATGATGATACACACCCGCGATGGCCCGCAGCATCTCGCTGCGCTGGGTCACCTCCGCACCGAAATAGTCACGGAACCCCTTCGGCGTCTGCGCCTTGGGGCGGGGCTGTTTCTTCACTTTGGCCATCTGAGGCCTCCTCACGGGTAGCGGTTTCACTCGCCCGGCGGTCTAGCGGAAGCGGGCCGCAACGGCAAGACGAAGGCGGCAGAGGCTACGCGGCAGTTCATCATTGAGACATAAGGGCTGCGCCGCCGCGCGGAGGGCGGGTCATGCCGGAGGCGTGCTTTCAGCAGGTCGCTCCCCGGCCTCGCGGCCGGGCGGTCCTTTGCTTTTCAACTCCGCTCCTTTATGAGCAGCTTCAGAACCCAGGAGACACCTCATGCAGCATCTGGAAGAGCAAATCGCCCATCTGACCCGCAGCGTGGAGGAGATGAGCGACGTGATGGCCCGCCAGCAGCAGGAGATCGACGTGCTGACCCGCCGCGTTGCCATGCTGATGCAGCGCGAGGCCGAGCGCCAGCAGGATGGCGGCGGCGGCGTGGTCTTCGCCGACGAACGCCCGCCGCATTACTGACGCGCCCCGCAAGCGGTGCAAGAATTCTAGCGTAATAGTCTTGACCGGAGTTGCTGCTAAACCCCGGCGCTGCCCAGCCGCGAGCGCCCGGCCTGCACGAACCTAGGCCAGACCAAAGCCCTGTGCCGCAAGGCGCGTGGCAAGCTGCACGTTTTCAGCCTGGCTATCGCCCTCGGTAAGGGCGGACAGCGGTATGTCCAGTTCATAGATCAGCTTGCCGCCCTCAATCGTCCGGCTGGCCTCCCCCTGCAGCATGGATGGCACGATCTGGGTCAGCAGCCTCGTGCCGAACCCGGTTCTTCCGGCACCGTTCACCGGCCTCGCCGGTTCCTGGCAAAGATCCTCTTCCCACCGCAGCCGCAGCCGGTTGTGCCCGCCGTCTTCGCCACGGACCGACCAGGACACGCGGATCCGCGCGTCTTCGCCATCAGCCGAGCCGTATTTCTGCGCATTGGTCGCCAGCTCGTGCAGCGCCAGGCTGATCTGCTGCGCCGCCTCCGATCCGGTGGTCACCTCGGGACCGCCGACCGTCATCCTGTCGCCGAAGCTCAGCAGCACCGGTTCCAGCTGCGCCCGGATCACGCTGCCCAGATCCGCCGAAGCGCCGGACGGCTCCTGCATGACGGTCTGGGTGGCAGAGGCCAGCGCGTTCAGACGCCCGGTGAAGGTGCTGACGAAATCGGTCACGTCCGTGACCCCGCGCGCGCTTTGCCGCGCCATCGACGAGACCACCGCGATCATGTTGTGGCTCCGGTGCACCGCTTCGCGCGCCGTTACCGCCAGTTTGGCATTGACGTCCCGCAGTTCGGCGGTGCGTTTCTCGACCAGGACTTCCAGCTCATCGCGGGCCTGCCGCAGCACGTCCAGGGTCTCCTCATGCGCGGCCACTTCCTCCAGCAGCCTGCCGTTGACGTCCTCCAGTTCGCGCCGGCTCGGGATCGCGACCAGGACCGGAACCAGCTTGAACAACACAACCGCGGTGGTTGCCGAGACCAGTGCAGTGGCGAATTTCAGCAAGCCTTGCGCCGGATAGGCCGGCCACCAGAGCGTCAGGATCGATACCGCATGGGTGAGGCCGCACAGAAGGATGAAGGAGGCAAACAGAAGCACCAGCCCGCGGTGCTTCAAATCCTTGCGCTGGCGCAGAACCTTGAACAGAGCCAGCGGGATGGCGAAATATGCCAGGAAGATCAGAAGGTCAGAGCCGGCCCAAAGGATCAGCAGCCAAGGTTCCCAAAGCAAGCACATGCCATGCGGCATGTACTCCCCGAAATCCAGAAATGTTTGCACTGCGGCACTCTCCAGTCCTATGGCGGAACCGATGTCGGCCTGAACCATTTAAATATGAAACGCGGTCAGAGCGGCATAAGTTGCTAATTTTCCTTCACGCGCAAGGCCGCACGGCAGCCGCAGCCCTCCCGCCGGAGGCGCCGGGCGCCTCGCGCAGCCTCAAATCTCCTCCACATCCATCACGCCGTCCAGCGATTTCAGCGCCCCCTTGATCTGCGGATTGATCGGGAACGCCTGGCCCAGATCCATTTCCACGTCGCCGGGCAGGCCGGGATCCTGCAGATACATGTAGACCTCGCCGCGCGATGCGTTGCGGGCCGCCGCCTTGGCATCCTCCAGCACCTGCGCCACGGTTCCGACGGCGCTGGCATCGCTCAGATAGACCCGCAAGCTGCTGCGCCCGGCATCGGCAATCGCGCTGTCAACCGGCCCGACCGAGCGCACCAGCAGCTTCAACTGGTCGCTCTCCATCGTCGCCTCAGCCGTGATCACCACCTTGGCCCCGGTTTCTAAGTACTCGCGGCTCTTTTCCAGCACTTCCGAGAACAGCGTCACCTCGAACGCGCCGGAGGGATCGCTAAGCTGGGCAAAGGCAAAGCGGTTGCCGCGGGCGGATTTGCGCTCCTGCCGCCCGGCCACCACCCCGGCCATCTTGGCCATGAAGGGCCCGCGTTCGGCCTTGGCGGTCACCTCGTCCAGCGTCATCACCTCCTTGCGCTTCAGCGCCGGCATGTAGTCGTCCAGCGGGTGGCCCGACAGGTAGAAGCCGATCGCCTTGAACTCCTCGCTCAGCCGCTCCGCCGGCAGCCAGTCCGGCACCGAAGGCAGCCGCGGCTCCGGCAGGTCCTCGCCCGCCTCGCCGAACAGCGACACCTGGCTGGAATTGCGCTGGTCATGCACCGCGGCGGAGTAATCCACCAGCGCGCCCAGGCTCTCGAACACCCGGCGGCGGTTGGAATCGAGCTGGTCGAAGGCCCCTGCCCGCGCCAGCATCTCCAGGGGCCGCTTGCCAACCTTCTTGAGGTTCACCCGGCGCGCAAAGTCGAAGACATTGACAAACGGCCGCTCGTATCCGTTCTCCTTGCGCGCTTCGGCGACCAGCCGCATCACGTCCAGGCCAACGTTCTTCAGCGCGCCCAGCGCATAGACCAGTTCACCGTTCACCACGTTGAAGGTCGCCAGCGAGCGGTTGATGCAGGGCGGCACGTATTTCAGCCCCAGCCCCTTCTTCACTTCCTCGAAGTAGATCGCCAGCTTGTCGGTCAGATGGATATCGCAGTTCATGACGCCCGCCATGAACTCCACCGGGTGGTTCGCCTTCAGCCAGCCGGTCTGATACGACACCACCGCATAGGCCGCCGCGTGCGATTTGTTGAAGCCGTAGTTGGCGAATTTCTCCAGAAGGTCGAAGACCTCAGAGGCTTTCTTCTTGTCGACCCCGTTCTCCGCCGCGCCCTTCTCGAACTTCGGGCGTTCGGCGTCCATCGCCTCCTTGATCTTCTTACCCATCGCCCGGCGCAAAAGGTCCGCGCCGCCGAGGGTATAGTTCGCCATCACCTGGGCGATCTGCATCACCTGCTCCTGATAGACGATGATGCCCTGGGTTTCCTCCAGGATATGGTCGATCAGCGGGTGGACAGAGGTGATCTCGCGCTGGCCGTTCTTCACCTCGCAGTAAACCGGGATGTTCTCCATCGGGCCGGGGCGGTACAGCGCCACCAGCGCCACGATGTCCTCGATGCAGGTGGGCTTCATGCGCTTCAGCGCATCCATCATGCCGGTGGATTCCACCTGGAACACCGCGACCGTCTTGGCGCGGGAATACAGGTCGTAAGTAACCTTGTCGTCCAGCGGGATGGCGTTGATCTGGTTCTCCGCCCCCTCCGGCGGCTCATAGAGCTGGGTGCCGTCCGCGGCGATATGCAGGTCACGGCCCGACTGGAAGATCAGGTCCATGGCGTTCTGGATGACAGTCAGGGTCTTGAGGCCAAGGAAGTCGAACTTCACCAGCCCCGCCTGCTCCACCCATTTCATGTTGAACTGGGTCGCAGGCATGTCGGAGCGCGGATCGCGGTAAAGCGGCACCAGCGCGTCCAGCGGCCGGTCGCCGATCACCACACCCGCCGCGTGGGTCCCGGCAGAGCGCAGCAGCCCCTCCACCTGCTGGCCATAGGTCAGCAGCCGGTCCACCACCGGCTCGTTCCGCGCCTCCTCGCTCAGCCGCGGCTCTTCCTTCAGCGCGTCGGCAATCGACATCGGCTTCACGCCCTCGACCGGGATCAGCTTGGACAGCCGGTCCACCTGGCCATAGGGCATCTGCAGAACCCGCCCCATGTCGCGCACCGCCGCCTTGGACAGAAGCGCGCCGAAGGTGATGATCTGCCCCACCTTGTCGCGGCCGTATTTCTCCTGCACGTATTTGATCACCTCTTCCCGGCGGTCCATGCAGAAGTCGATGTCGAAGTCGGGCATCGACACCCGTTCCGGGTTCAGGAAGCGTTCGAACAGCAGCGAGTAGCGCAGCGGATCAAGGTCGGTGATGGTCAGCGCATAGGCCACCAGAGAGCCCGCACCGGACCCCCGCCCCGGCCCCACCGGAATATCGTGGTCCTTGGCCCATTGGATAAAGTCGGCAACGATCAGGAAGTAGCCGGGGAATCCCATCCCCTCGATGATGCCCAGTTCAAAATCAAGCCGTTCCTGGTATTCCTCGACGCTCACCGCATGCGGGATCACCGCCAGACGCTGCTGCAGGCCCTCATTGGCGATGCGGCGCAACTCCGCCACCTCGTCATCGGCGAACTTCGGCAGGATCGGATCGCGCCGGTACGCCATGAAGGCGCAGCGCCTGGCGATTTCCACGGTGTTCTCAATTGCCTCGGGCAGGTCGGCAAACAGCGCAACCATCTCCTCCTGGCTCTTGAAGTAATGCTGCGCGGTCAGACGGCGGCGCGGCTCCACCTGATCGACATAGGCCCCCTCGGCGATACAGATCATCGCATCATGCGCCTCGAACATCTCCGTGTCCGGGAAATAGACGTCATTGGTGGCGACCAGCGGCAGCCCCATGGCATAGGCCATTTCCACGTGGCCGCGCTCGGTCTGCTTTTCCGCCTCCGGCTGGCCATGCTCGCCCGGATGGCGCTGCAATTCCACATACAGACGGTCCGGGAAGATCGCCTTCAGCCGCTGCATCAGCGCTTCCGCCGCCGGGCGCTGCCCCATCTGCAACAGCCGCCCCACCGGCCCGTCCGGCCCGCCGCTCAGGCAGATCACGCCGCCGGAATAGCTCTCCAGCTCCTCCAGCGTCACATGCGGCAGCTCGCCCCCCTGCCGCAGATAGAGGCAGGAGTTCAGCTTCATCAGATGCTCATACCCGGCCTCGCTCTGGGCCAGCAGCACCAGCGGCGCGGGCGGCTTGGGCCTTTCGCCGGGTGCCGGCTCGGCGAACCGCAGGTCGACCTGGCAGCCGATGATCGGCTGCACCCCGGCGCCGCTCGCCGACACCGAAAACTCCAGCGCCGAAAACAGGTTGTTGGTGTCCGTCACCGCAATCGCGGGCATGCCGTGCTTCTTGCACAGATCCGGCAGCTTCTTCAGCCGCACGGCCCCCTCCAGCAGAGAATATTCCGTGTGGGTGCGCAGATGAATGAATCGGGGAGAGCTTGTCATGCCGCCACGCTATCTTATTGCCGCAGCAGGGTGAACGGGCGATCTGCGCGGCGAACACCCGGCAAAACCGGTGCGGTCGCCGGTGTATTTTATCCATTTTGTTGAAACTCTTTCGCAGCCAGCGCGTGAAGCCTCCGCAAAGGCGCAGATAAAACGCATAAATATGAATGCCCTACCATCCTGATGCGCAACATTCTTGCGCCGCGAAATACTGCAATGCGGCAGCGGTTTTCCTTGCTTTGACAACGGGCTGCTCCCTAGGCTGATGTCAGCAAGCAATAAACAGCCCGCCTTCCCTTCTGCGCCGCATCGAAGGGACGGCACTCCGGGTCAACAGGGTAAAGCGGCGGTATCGCGAAGATGGCACTCACCTTTCGTCTGAACGGTGAAACGGTCCGCATCACGGACGCAAGCCCAACACTGACGCTGCTGGACTGGCTGCGCGAGGAACAGGGCCTCACCGGCACCAAGGAAGGCTGCAACGAGGGCGATTGCGGCGCCTGCACCGTCATGGTCACGGATTCACGCGGATCGAAGGCCCTGAACGCCTGCATCCTGTTCCTGCCGCAGCTGCAGGGCAAGTCGGTGCGCACCGTCGAGGGTGCCTCAGGCCCGGACGGCAGCCTGCACCCCGTGCAGCAGACCATGGTCAACCACCACGGCAGCCAATGCGGCTTCTGCACCCCCGGTTTCATCATGTCGATGGTCACCGCCCATGCCAACGGCGCCACGGATTTCGACGATCAGCTGGCGGGGAACCTGTGCCGCTGCACCGGCTACGCCCCGATCATCCGAGCCGCCGAGGCCGCCAAGGACATCCCCGTCCCCGGCTGGATCGCCGATGAGGCCTCCTTCAGCTTTCCCGAAATACTCCGGGGGGAGGCCGAAGGCCGGGGGGCAGCGCCCCCCTCTGACAAACCTGCGGCAGCGCCCCCTTCCGGCAAACAGGCGGCAGCGCCCCCGCTCCTGCCAGCCTCATCCGACGAACTCGCCGAGCTCTACAGCGCCCACCCCGGCGCCACCCTGATTGCCGGCGCCACCGACGTGGGCCTCTGGGTCACCAAGCAGCTCCGCCACCTGCCGCAGGTAATCTTCCTCGGCGGCTGCGACGGCCTGAAGGGCATTGAGGTCACGGACAGCACTGTCCGCATCGGCGCCATGGCAGACATGAACGATCTGCGCGCCGCGATGGAGCCGCTGCACCCGTCCTTTGCCGGAATGCTGCGCCGCTTTGCCTCCCAGCAGATCCGCGCCGCCGCCACCGTCGGCGGCAACATCGCTAACGGCTCCCCCATCGGCGACACCCCGCCCGCGCTGATTGCCCTTGGCGCCACCCTGCATCTGCGCAAGGGGGACAGCCGCCGCGAACTGCCGCTGGAGGATTTCTTCCTCGACTACGGCAAGCAGGACCGCCAGCCGGGTGAGTTCGTCGAGGCGGTCAGCTTCCCGCGCCAGCCCGACGCCCTGAAGGTCTACAAGCTGTCGAAACGCTTCGATCAGGATATCTCCGCCGTGCTCGGCGCCTTCAACGTGACCGTGATGAACGGCAAGGTCTCCGCCGCCCGCATCGCCTTTGGCGGCATGGCGGGCATCCCGAAACGCGCCGCAAACGTCGAGGCGGCCCTGACCGGCCAGCCCTGGAATGAGGCCACCATCCAGGCCGCCGCCAAGGCCTTCGACCAGGACTTCACCCCGATGACCGACATGCGCGCCTCTGCCGAATACCGGCTGGAAACCGCGCGCAACATGCTGGCCCGCTATTTCGCCGACCAGAACGGCCAGACGGTCTCGGTGCTGGAGGTGCGGGCATGAGTGTTTCCAAACCCCTCCCCCATGACTCCGCCCGGCTGCATGTGACCGGCGCGGCGCGCTATACCGATGACATCCCCAGCCCCCGCGGCACCCTGCATCTGGCCTTTGGCCTGTCTCCCATTGCCCGCGGCCATATCACCGGGATGGACCTCAGCGAGGTGCAGCAAAGCCCCGGCGTCGTGGCAGTGCTGACAGCCAAGGGGCTGCCCTTTGCCAATGACGTCTCCCCCTCGATTCATGACGAGCCGCTGCTGGCGGCCGGCACTGTCAACTATGCCGGCCAGCCGGTGTTCCTGGTGGTGGCCGACAGCCACCTCAATGCCCGGATCGCCGCCCGCAAGGGCAAGGTGGATTACAAGGAAGAACCCGCTCTCCTGACCCTGGACGCCGCGCTGGCTGCCGACAGCCGGTTCGAGGAAGGCCCGCGCATCTATCACAAGGGCGACGCAGCCAAAGCCATTGATGCCGCCCCGCACAGGGTCGAGGGCACGTTCGAGCTGGGCGGCCAGGAGCATTTCTACCTCGAAGGCCAGGCGGCCATGGCGCTGCCGCAGGAGGATGGCGGCATGCACGTCCACTCCTCCACCCAGCACCCGACCGAGATCCAGCACAAGGTGGCAGAGGCGATCGGCCTGCCGATGCACGCCGTCCGGGTCGAGACCCGCCGCATGGGCGGCGGCTTTGGCGGCAAGGAAAGCCAGGGCAACGCGCTCGCCGTCGCCTGCGCCGTCGCCGCCCGGCTGACCGGCAAGCCCTGCAAGATGCGTTACGACCGTGACGACGACATGGTGATCACCGGCAAGCGGCACGCCTTCCGCATCTCCTACCGCGCGGGCTTTGACGGTGATGGCAGCCTGCAAGGCGTCGAGTTCCTGCATCTGGTGGACTGCGGCTGGGCGCAGGACCTGTCGCTGCCGGTCGCCGACCGCGCGATGCTGCACGCGGACAACGCCTATCTGATCCCCAATATCCGCATCGAAAGCCACCGCCTGCGCACCAACCGGCAAAGCGCCACCGCCTACCGCGGCTTTGGCGGCCCGCAGGGCATGGTGGGGATCGAACGGGTGATGGACCACATCGCGCATAATCTGGGGCTGGACCCGGCAGAGCTGCGGCAGCGCAATTACTACGCGCCGATGCAGACCCCGGAAGCCCCCGCCGGCGAAGCGCAGGACACCTCCGGCCAGCCGCTGGACCCGGACGCCGACCTCGCCTCCCGCGGCGCGCCGGCGCAGCCCGCCAAGACCAGCCCGCCGCCCAAGGACGTGCAGACCACGCCCTACCACATGCCGGTCGAGGACTTCATTCTGCATGACCTGACCGCGCAGCTGCTGAAATCCTCGGATTATGCGGCGCGCAAGGCGGACATTGCCAAGTGGAACCAGGGCCAGACCCACCTGAAACGCGGCATCGCCTTCTCCCCGGTGAAGTTCGGGATTTCCTTTACCCTCACCCATCTCAACCAGGCGGGCGCGCTGGTGCATGTCTATCAGGACGGCTCGGTGCATTTGAACCACGGCGGCACCGAGATGGGCCAAGGGCTGTTCCAAAAGGTGGCGCAGGTCGCCGCCAGCCGCTTTGGCATCCCGCTGGGAAAGGTGAAGATCACCGCCAGCGACACCGCCAAGGTGCCCAACACCTCGGCCACGGCGGCCTCCTCCGGCTCCGACCTCAACGGCATGGCGGTGAAGGCCGCCTGCGACACCCTGCGCGCCCGCATGGCAGAACATCTGGCGCTGCAGCATCAGGCCAGCCCCGCCGACGTGGTGTTTGAAAACGGCATGGTGCGGATCGGCCAGGACGAGATGACATTCGAGAAGGCCGCGATGGCCTGCTACCAGGGCCGCGTCAGCCTGTCGGCCACCGGTTTCTACAAGACCCCCAAGGTCGAATGGGACCGGATCAAGGGCCGGGGCCGCCCGTTCTACTACTTCGCCTATGGCGCCGCGGTGACAGAGGTGGCGGTGGATGCGCTGACCGGCGAGAACCGCATCCTAAGGGCCGACATCCTGCATGACGCCGGCGCCTCGCTGAACCCGGGCATCGACATCGGCCAGATCGAGGGCGGCTATGTCCAGGGCGCGGGCTGGCTGACGACCGAGGAACTGGTCTGGGACGATACCGGCCGCCTGCGCACCCATGCGCCCTCCACCTACAAGATCCCCGCCTGTTCCGACCGGCCGGATGTGTTCAACGTGAATCTTTTCGACGGCCGGAACCGCGAGGACACGATCTACCGCTCCAAGGCAGTGGGGGAGCCGCCGTTCATGCTGGGCATCTCCGCCTGGCTGGCCCTCAGCGATGCGGTCGCGGCCTTCGGCGAGACCTACCCGGCGCTGAACGCGCCTGCCACCGCGGAAGAGGTCTGGCGCGCGGTGCGGAGAGTGCGCGATGGGATTTGACGTCGAGGAGCTGCGACGGGCGGTTGCCGCGCATGGCCGCGTGGTGCGGGTGGTGATCGCCGCCATCCGCGGCTCCTCCCCGCGCGAGGCGGGCACCGCGATGCTGGTCTGGCAGGACGGCCAGTCCGGCACCATCGGCGGCGGCACTCTGGAGCACGAGGCGGCAGAGGCCGCCCGGCGGCAGGTGGCCCCCAAGCAGATCAGCACCCATGCGCTGGGGCCGGACCTAGGCCAATGCTGCGGCGGTGCGGTCACGCTCTTCAGCGAGGTTTATGAGGCCGCAGACCTGAACACGCTGGACAGCCACGTCATTGCCCGCCCGGCCAGCCCGGCGCTGATGCCGGTCGCGGTGAAGCGGCTCCTCGCCGGCGCCCGCGGCCAGGGCCAGGCACCGGCGCCGCAGCTGGTCGAGGGCTGGATGATCGAGCCGGTGCACCAGCCGCAATTGCCGGTCTGGATCTGGGGCGCGGGCCATGTCGGGCGGGCGCTGGTCAATGTGCTGGCACCGCTGCCGGACCTGCAGATCACCTGGGTGGACACCGCCGCCGAGCGGTTCCCGGCAGAGATCCCCGCCGGCGTCACCGCGGTTCCGGCAGCTGACGTTGCGCTCCTTGTGCCGCATGCGCCTGAAAACGCTGCGCATTTGGTGCTGACCTATTCCCATGCGCTGGATCTGGCGCTATGCCACGCGCTGTTGAGTCATGGCTTTGCCTTCGCCGGGCTGATCGGCTCCAAAACCAAATGGGCGCGGTTCCGCTCGCGTCTTGCCGCCTTGGGGCACGCCCCCGGGGCAATCGCAAGGATCACCTGCCCGATCGGCGATCCGGAACTTGGAAAACATCCGCAGATGATTGCGGTCGGTGTTGCAGCGCAGCTGCTGCGGCATGGAAAAGAAGACGAACAGAGAGAGGACCGGCGCGCGTGAGTGTACCACTGTTGAGCCTGCAAGGCCTGACCAAGGCCTACCCCGGGGTTGTGGCCAATGACACAGTTTCCTTTGACATCGGCGAAGGCGAAGTGCATGCCCTGCTCGGCGAAAACGGCGCCGGGAAATCGACGCTGGTCAAGATGATCTACGGGCTGGTGAAACCGGACAGCGGCAAGATGCTGTTGCGCGGCCAGCCCTATGAACCGGCCGAGCCGCGCCAGGCGCGCGCCGACGGCATCGCCATGGTGTTCCAGCACTTTTCGCTGTTTGACGCGCTGAACGTGGCCGAGAACATCGCGCTTGGCATGGAAAACCCGCCGGAAATGCGCGATCTGGCCGCCCGCATCCGCGAAGTGTCGGAAACCTACGGCCTGCCGCTTGACCCCTACCGCACCGTCGGCGACCTGTCCGCGGGCGAGCGCCAGCGGGTCGAGATCATCCGCTGCCTGCTGCAGGACCCGAAACTGCTGATCATGGATGAGCCGACCTCGGTCCTGACGCCGCAGGAAGTGGAGATCCTGTTCAAGACCCTGCAGAAGCTGCAGTCCGAGGGCACCTCGATCCTCTATATCTCGCACAAGCTGGAGGAAATCCGCACCCTGTGCGATCACGCCACCATCCTGCGCCTGGGCAAGAACGTGGGCGAGTGCATCCCGGCTGAGACCTCCGCCCGCGACATGGCGGAACTGATGGTCGGCAGCACCCTGCAGACACCCCAGCGCGGGGCGCGCGAGTTCGGTGCCGTCGCGATGGATATCTCCGGCCTGTCGGTGCCGGCCCCCTCGGCCTTCGGCACCGCTCTCAAGAACGTGCATCTGACCGTGCGCAAGGGCGAGATCCTAGGCATCGGCGGCGTTGCCGGCAACGGCCAGGACGAATTGCTGGGCGTCCTTTCCGGCGAGACCCTGACCGAGGCCGACGCGGTGAAGCTGCACGGGCAGCCGATCGGCAGGCTTGGCCCCACCGCCCGGCGCAAGCTCGGCGTGCTGGCAGCACCCGAGGAACGCCTCGGCCACGCCGCCGCGCCTGATATGAGCCTGACGGAGAACGCCATGCTCACCGGATCGGTGCGGGAGGGGCTGGAGAAGAACGGCTTCCTCGACTGGGGAAAGACCAAGGAGTTTGCCGAGCGCATCATCAAGACGTTCGACGTGCGCACCCCCGGTCCCGGCAATGCGGCGCGGTCGCTGTCGGGCGGCAACCTTCAGAAGTTCGTGATCGGGCGGGAGGTGCTGCAGGACCCGGACGTGCTGGTGGTGAACCAGCCGACCTGGGGCGTGGACGCCGCCGCCGCCGCCGCGATCCGCCAGTCGCTGCTGGACCTCGCGGCCAAGGGCGCCGCGGTGATCTGCATCAGCCAGGATCTGGATGAGCTGATGGAAATCTCCGACAGCTTTGCCGCGCTGAACGAGGGCCGCCTCAGCGCCCCGCGCGAGGCCGCAGGCCTGACGGTGGATGAGATCGGCCTGATGATGGGCGGCGCCCACGGCATGGAGGTGGCGCATGTCTGACCTCCGCAACAGAAATCAAAAGATGAAACAGGGAGCCGCTACATGATCCGGCTTGAGAAACGGCCGCAGCCGTCGCGCGCCTGGTCGATGGCGACGCCGCTGGTGGCGGTGCTGGCGACGATGTTTTTCGGCGGGCTCTTGTTTGCCGCGCTTGGCAAACCGCCGGCGGAGGCGATCCGCACCATCTTCTGGGAACCGCTGTTTGGCGAGTTCTCCTTCTACTACCGCCCGCAACTGCTGGTCAAAGGCGCGCCGCTGGTGCTGATCGCCATCGGCCTGTCGCTGGGCTTCCGCGCGGGCATCTGGAACATCGGTGCCGAGGGCCAGTACATCATGGGCGCCATCTGCGGCGCCGGTGCGGGCCTTGCCTTCTACCCTGCCGAGTCGTTCTTGATCTTCCCGCTGATGGTTGTGGCGGGCGCGCTTGGCGGCTGGGCCTGGGCGATGATCCCGGCGGTTCTGAAAACCCGCTTCGGCACCAATGAAATCCTGGTCTCGCTGATGCTGGTCTATGTGGCCGAGCAGTTCCTGGCCTCGGTCTCGCTGGGCCTGCTGAAGAACCCCGAAGGCTTCGGCTTCCCCGGTTCGCGCAACCTGCAGGCCTGGGACAGCGCCCATAACGCCGAGCTGATTGCCGGCACCGGCATGCATTGGGGCGTTGTGGCGGCGCTGATCGCGGTGATCTTTGCCTATGTTCTGCTGAACCGCCACATGACCGGCTACCACATCCGCCTGACAGGCGAGGCACCGCGGGCAGCCCGGTTCGCAGGCGTCAACCCCACAAGGCTGGTGCTGTTCTGCCTCGGCACCTCCGGCGCGCTGGCGGGTCTTGCCGGGCTGTTCGAGGTCTCCGGGCCGTCGGGCCAGATCAGCATCGACTTCAACGTGGGCTATGGCTTCACCGCGATCATCGTCGCCTTCCTGGGCCGCCTGCATCCGGTGGGCATCCTGCTGGCAGGCGGGCTGATGGCGCTGACCTACATCGGCGGCGACATCGCGCAGTCGAACCTGCAGCTGCCGGCCGCGGCCATTCAGGTCTTCCAGGGGATGCTTCTGTTCTTCCTGCTGGCCTTTGACCTGCTCACCAATTTCCGCATCGCAATCGGCAAGCCGGAGGTGGCGTAACATGGATCTTTCTGCAATCAACCCGGTCCTGCTCATCGCCTCTCTGATGGTGGCGGCAACCCCGCTTTTGCTGGCGGCCATCGGTGAACTGGTGGTCGAGAAGGCCGGTGTTCTGAACCTCGGGGTCGAGGGGATGATGATCGTCGGCGCCATCGCGGGCTTTGCCACCGCAGTGGAAAGCGGCTCGCCCTTCCTCGGATTCATTGCCGCCGCCATCGCAGGCGCGGCGCTGTCCATCCTGTTCGCCATCCTCACCCAGTTTGCCCAGGCAAACCAGGTCGCCTCCGGCCTGTCGCTGACGCTCTTTGGCCTGGGCCTGTCGGCGCTGATGGGGCAGTCCTATGTCGGGGTGAAGCCGCCGCGCATGGGCGATATTCATATCCCGGTCCTCAGCGACCTGCCGGTGATCGGCCCGATCCTGTTCGGACATGACATCATCCTCTACTTCGGCATCGCGCTGACCGCCGCGGTCTGGTGGGTGCTGAAATACTCCCGCCTCGGCCTGGTGCTGCGCGCGGTGGGGGAAAACCACGACGCCGCCCATGCGCTTGGCTACAAGGTGCTGAAGATCCGCCTTATGGCGATCATGTTCGGCGGCGCCTGCGCGGGCCTGGGCGGCGCCTACATCAGCCTCATCCGCGTGCCGCAGTGGACCGAGGGCATGACCGCCGGCATCGGCTGGATTGCCCTGGCGCTGGTGGTGTTTGCCAGCTGGAAACCCTGGCGCGCACTGCTGGGTGCCTATCTCTTTGGCGGTGTGACCGTGGTGCAGCTCAATCTGCAAGCGGCAGGCGTTGCCATCCCGGTCGAGTATCTGGCAATGTCGCCCTATCTGATTACCATCCTGGTGCTTGTTATCCTTTCCGCGGACAAAAGCAGCGCACCTGCTGCGCTTGGCCGCAATTTCCACGCCTCCCGCTGACGCGGGGGGCCTCATTGACCGCCCCGGCTGCCGGGGCCAACCAATACCAACTGGGGAGTCCCTTGATGAAACTGACCAACCTCCTGACCAGCGCCGCGGTGGCGCTTGGCCTGGCCGCCGGCGCGGCGCTGGCCGAAGACAAGACCAAAGTGGGCTTTGTCTATGTCGGCCCCGTCGGCGACGGCGGCTGGACCTACGAGCACGACCAGGGCCGCAAGGCGGTTGAGGCCGAGTTCGGCGACAAGGTCGAAACCGTCTATGTGGAAAACGTGGCCGAAGGCCCGGATGCCGAGCGGGTGATGACCCAGATGGCGCTGGAAGGCGCGGACCTGATCTTCACCACCTCCTTTGGCTACATGGACCCGACCATCAACGTCGCCAAGAAGTTCCCGAATGTGAAGTTCGAGCACGCCACCGGCTACAAGCGCGCCGAAAACGTCTCCACCTATTCCGCCCGCTTCTATGAAGGCCGTGCGGTGCAGGGCACCATCGCGGGCCACATGACTGAGTCGAACATCATCGGCTACATCGGCTCCTACCCGATCCCCGAAGTGATCCGCGGCATCAACTCCGCCTATATCCACGCCAAGAAGGTGAACCCCGACGTCCAGTTCAAGATCGTCTGGGCCTTCACCTGGTTCGACCCGGCGAAAGAGGCCGACGCCGCCAAGGTGCTGATCGAACAGGGCGCCGACGTGATCCTGCAGCACACCGACTCCACCGCGCCGCAGGCCGCCGCCCAGAACGCAGGCAACGTGATCACCTTCGGCCAGGCCTCCGACATGGCGGAATATGCGCCGAAGCCGCGCGTCTCCTCGATCATTGATGACTGGGCACCCTACTACATTGCCCGCACCAAGGCCGTGATGGACGGCACCTGGGAGTCGGTTGACACCTGGGACGGCATCGGCGCCGGCATGGTGGGCATCGGCGAAATCTCTGACGCCGTTCCGGCGGACGTGAAAGAGGCTGCACTGGCCATCAAGGATTCGATTGCGGACGGTTCCTACCACCCCTTCACCGGCCCGCTGAAAAAGCAGGACGGCAGCGACTGGCTGGCAGAGGGTGAGACCGCCGACGACGGCACCCTGGCCGGCATGAACTTCTATGTCGAAGGCCTCGAAGGCGATATTCCGCAGTAAGCGGCCCCCTTACGAGACCCACAAAGGCCCGCCATCTGGCGGGCCTTTTTCGTTGCGGACAAAAGCCTGAATCCCGCGCAGCCTGCTGACACGCGCTGTCACTGCCCTGGTGTACACCCGGCTCCGGACAGCCGGACGCCAGCGAACCTGGCCCGGCCGCCCGCGAAACCGTGAAGCATATTGGAGACTGCCTTTGAAACTGAATTACGCCGTTGTCGGCACCAACGACATGGACGCGTCGGTCAAATTCTACGACGCCCTGTTCGAGCACTCGGGCCTTACCCAAGTCCGGCCCAGCGAACGGATGACCTACTGGCTTCAGGACGATTTTGCCTTTGCCGCCGCCCTGCCCTTCGACGGCGAACCGGCCGCCAGTGGCAACGGCACCATGGTGGGATTCAGCCTTGGCTCCGCCGCCGAAGTCACCAGGCTGCACCGCAAGGCGATTGAGCTGGGCGGCACATGCGAGGGCGAGCCCAGGCAGCGCGGGCCTCGGTTTTCCGCATATGTGCGGGATTTGGACAGAAACAAAATCTGTTTCGCTGCTTAGGATCAGCAACAGGCCAGCGGCACCGCAAGCCTTTCCGCGCTGCCGCTGGCGCGCCGGTCCAGCGCGGGGCCGGATTATGGCACCGCGGCAGGGCAACGGGAGGCGTGCGGCAGGCGCGTGGAAACCGCCTTTCCCTGCCTGCCCCCCTGTGCCAAGCTCCGCGCCATGACCCAGACCGCGCGCAAGATTCTGACCGCCCCGGACGGCACCCCGGCCAGCCGTTTTGCCTTTGGCACCATGCAGTTCGGCGGCCGCGCCGATGAGGCGCAATCAGCAGAAATGCACGCCGCCTGCCGCGCCGCCGGGATCAACCACTTCGACACCGCCTGGCTGTATACCGATGGCCACGCGGAGCAGATCCTGGGCCGCCTGATCAAGGATGAGCGCGAGCGGCTGCTGATCGCCACCAAGGCGGGCTATACCGGCGGCGCGGGTGCTGCAAACCTGCGCGCCCAGCTCGACGAGAGCCGCCGCCGGCTGGGGCTGGACACGGTCGACGTGTTCTATCTGCACCGGTTTGACCCGGACACCGACCTGCGCGAGACCATGGACTGTTTCGCCGCGCTCAAGGACGAAGGCGTGATCCGCTACACCGGCCTGTCGAACTTTGCCGCCTGGCAGGTGATGAAGGCGCAGATGGCGGGGCTGGCCTCCGGCACCGGCGTGGACATCCTGCAGCCGATGTATTCGCTGGTGAAACGCCAGGCCGAGGTGGAAATCCTGCCGATGTGCGCCGATCAGGGCATCGCCGCGGCCCCCTACTCCCCGCTGGGCGGCGGCCTGCTGACCGGCAAATACGCCCGCGGCGGCAGCGGCCGCATCACGGAGGACGACGGCTACCGCACCCGCTATGGGCCGGCCTTCATGCACGAGGCCGCCCAGCGCCTGTCGGCCCTCGCGGCGGAGCGCGGCACCGATCCGGCCACCCTGGCGGTGGCCTGGGCCGCGGCGCATCCCGCTGCCCCCATGCCGATTATCTCCGCCCGCACCGCGCAGCAGCTTCAGCCCTCGCTGGCAGCGCTGGATTTCGGCATGGACGCAGAGCTTTACAGCACAATCGAAGCCTTCAGCCCGCGGCCTGCGCCTGCGACTGACCGGCTGGAAGAACAGGATTAGACCCATGCAGGATTTCATCGTCATCGGCGGCGGCATGGCGGGCATCAGCGCCGCCGCGCGGCTTGCGGACCTCGGCAGCGTCACCCTCCTGGAAATGGAGGACGCGCTTGGCTACCACTCCTCCGGCCGCTCTGCCGCCCTGTTCGAGGAGAACTACGGCCACGGCCCTACCGTCTCTCTGAACCGCGCCAGCGCCGCCTATTTGCGCGACGGCGGCTACCTGTCGCCGCGCGGGCTGATGCTGGTGGGGGCCAAGGGGGACGCCGACGGATTTGCCCGCGACGTGGATGCGCTGCGCATGGCCACGCTGGAGCTGGACGAGGCCCGCGCCATGGTGCCCATTCTGAACCCGGAGACCGTGGGCTTTGCCGCGATCAGCGGCGCGGCGGAGGATATCGACACCGACCGGATGCTGCAGGACTTCGCCAAGGCCCTGCGCGCCGAGGGCGGCCAGATTGCGGCCAAGGCGCCGGTGAGCGCGATCACCCGGACCGGCAGCGGCTGGGAAGTTACCGCGGGCGGCCAGACCTATCAGGCCCGCACTCTGGTCAATGCGGCGGGGGCCTGGGCCGATCAGGTGGCGGCGCTGGCCGGGGTGGCGGCGATCGGCCTGCAGCCCAAGCGCCGCTCGATGGCGCGGCTGCCGGCGCCGGGCGGCCTTGATGTCAGCGGCTGGCCGATGCTGCTGGGCGTGGGCGAGACCTGGTATGCCAAACCCGATGCGGGCAAATTGCTGGTCTCCCCCGCAGATGCCGACCCGGTGGAGCCGCATGACGCCTATGCCGACGACATGGTGCTGGCCGAAGGGCTGGCGCGGTACGAGGAAATGGTGACCGAGCCGGTCACCCGGGTCGAAAGCAATTTTGCCGGCCTGCGCAGCTTTGTCCGCGACGGCACCCTGGTTCTGGGGCCGGACCCGGACCAGCCGGATTTCATCTGGTGCGCCGGTCAGGGCGGCTATGGCATCATGACCGCGCCGGCCGCCTCGCAGCTGATTGCCGACCTGGTGGCAGGCCGCGCACCCGTCTTGGACGCGGACACGGTGGCAGCGCTGTCACCCGCCCGGCTGCGCTGATGCCGGTGCGCCCGGTTCCCGGCTCGGCCTCGGTGGCGGCCCCGCAGGACGGCAAGCTGTTTGCCCCCGCCGCCGCCCGCAACAGCGATGTGCTGTGCGATCTGCTGGCACAAGTCGCCCCCTCCGGGGGCCGCGCGCTGGAACTGGCCAGCGGCACCGGCCAGCACGCGGCGGCCTATGCCGCCCGCCTGCCCGGCCTGACGTGGCAGCCCAGCGAGGTGGAGGAAGTCCGGCTTGAAAGCATCCGAGCCTATGGCGAAGAGAGCGGGCTCCAGAACATCCTCCCGCCGGTCCCGCTCGACGCCACCGCGCCCGGCTGGGGCGCAGCGCACTGCGGCCAGAACCTGATCGTGCTGGTGAACCTCTTGCACCTGATCAGCGAGGGCGAGGCCCGCACCCTGATCCGCGAGGCCGCCGCCGCCCTCGCCCCCGGCGGGCGGTTCGTGATCTACGGCCCCTTCCTGCGCGGCGGCGAGCTGACCAGCGACGGCGACCGGGCGTTTCACGCCGCGCTCAGCGCTCATGACCCGGAGACCGGTTACAAGGACGATTTCGACGTCATTGACTGGCTGCACGGCGCCGGGCTGGAGCTGCTGCACGCGGTGGAGATGCCCGCCAACAACCTGGCGCTGGTGGCGGAAAAACCGGCCATCTGACCTGGATCAAGGCCGCTGGACTCTGCCGCCCATACACCTTCAATAATGCGAATGTATCATTGAGGGAACAGCAGATGGACTGGCACGAGAAACTGCAGGGCACCCGCGCGGGCCTGCGCAACCTGAACGGGGCGATCCCGGAAGCCGCCCAGGCCTTCGGCGCGCTTGGCAAGGCGGTGAAACAGGGCGGCGTGCTGGAGTTCAAGCAAAAAGAATTTGTCGCCCTGGGCATCGCGGTCGCGCTGCGCTGCGAGGATTGCATCGGCCTGCATGTGGAGGCGCTGGTCAAATCCGGTGCCAGCCGCGCCGAGGTCGGGGATGTGCTGGCGATGTCGATCCAGATGGGCGGCGGCCCGGCGATGATGTATGCGGCCAAGGCGATGGAGTGTTTCGATCAGCTGACACGCTGAATTCCGCGCCGGGCTTTTCTTCCCTAGCCGCTGCCGCGCACCTCCTGCAGGCCCCGCACCACCTGGCGTATATGCTCCAGCGCCGGGTTGTCCGGCACATAGAGCGCGCGGCAGCTGAGGTTGATCTCCGGTGCGCCCTCAACCGTGTGCAGCGTCCCCGCCGCCAGCGCCTCTGCCGCCATATAGGCCGGAAAATATCCCATGCCGCCGCGCTTTTGCAGGTAGCGCAGCCCCATCAGCGCGTTGCCCAGCACGATGTGCTGGCGGCTGCGGCGGGGCAGAACCTCGCGCAGCCGGGCGTCATACTCGCTGCCGAATTCCAGGTTGATGAACAGTGGCAGCGGGTCCTGCCCCAGCCGCAGCGGCTGGTCCGCCAGCAGCACCAGCCGCTCCGGCGGCAGTTCCTCCGCCACCAGGCCGGTGCCCGCGGGCACCTCGTTGACGATCGCCAGATCCAGCAGGCGGCGCGCCACCGCCTCGCCCATATTCATCGCGTGGTCATAGTTCAGCGTGAAGGGCACCGTGCCCTGCTCCGCTTCCAGCCAGACCGCCACATCCACCAGCACCGGATCCCAAACCGACAGCTGCGCCCCCAGCCGCAGCGGCACTTGGCCAGCCAGGCTTGCCTTCAGGTCGCCGGAGACGAACTCCCACGTCCGCATCATCTGCTCGGCATAGGGCATGAACTGCCGACCCGCCTCGCTCAGCCGGGTGCCGCCGGGGCCGCGCTCAAACAGCGCCACGCCCAGGCGGTCCTCCAGCGCCTTGATCCGGGCGCTGACCGCCGTCTGGGTCACGTTCAAGGCCCGCGCCGCACCGTGAAAGCTGCCGCAGGCCTCAATCGCCAGGAAGGTCTCAAAGGAATTGATCTGCATGGTGATCAATATTTCCGATCAGCCTGAGCAATTCAATTCGTTTTCCTGCTCAAACGGGACCAGCTAGGCTGCCAGCAGATCAACCGAAGGACACGCCCCATGCTGGACAAAAGCCACAAACCGACCTGGACCAGTTTCACCGAAGCCACGCCCGAGGACTGGGCGGCAGTGGAGAAATACGAGGAGGCCTACAATGCCGCCCTGCCCGAGCGGATCCTCGCCGCGGTCCGCTCGCTGGACGAGGACTGGACCCCCTATCCGGTGAACCGCTACCAGCACAGCCTGCAGGCCGCGACCCGCGCCTGGGAGGATGGCGCCGAGGATGAAATCATCGTGGCCGCTCTGGTGCATGATGTCGGCGACATCCTGTCGCCCTACAACCACGGCGAGCTGTCGGCGGCGATGATGAAGCCCTATGTCAGCGAGAAGACCTACTGGATCCTCAAGCATCACTGCGTGTTCCAGGGCTTCTACTACAACCACCATTTCGGCGGCGACCGCAACGCGCGGGACAAATACCGCGACAGCCCCTATTGGGAAGACTGCCGGTATTTCTGCGAAAAATACGACCAATCCGCCTTTGACGCTGCGTATCCGACCAAGCCCTTGGAGTTCTTCGAGCCGATCCTGCGCAAGGTGCTGTCACGCGGCTGGGGCCATATGGAGCTGGCGGAGACCGCCGGCGGCTGACCGCGGCGGCCCTGCGCCGCGCCCGGCGCGCCGCCACGGGGGCCAGGCAGGCCGCGCCGGCGGCGCGGCCTGCCTGGCCCAACGGGAACCTTCGGATTTCATATCCGGACGGTGACGGGCGGGAGAGCAATGTCCGCAGCCAATCAGAAAGGCGTCCGCCGCAGGCTCCTCAACCGGATCCGGACTGGCCGCCGGTTCAGGGCTTTGGCAGGCGGGCCGTCAGGAAATCCACAAAAGCACGTGTTTTCGGCTCCAGCTGGCGCCGCTCCGCATAGACCGCGCTGACCGGCGTGCCTGCGGGAAGAGAAACAAATTCCGTGAGCAAGGGAACAAGACTGCCATTGTCCAATTGCTCCCGGACTGCCCACCCGGGCATCATCACGACCCCGCATCCGGACACCGCCAGCGCCTTCAGAAACGCCAGCCCGTTGGCTTGAACCGGACCGCTGACCGGAACATCGCAAGGGCCGTCCGGCGTGTCAAACCGCCAGAACGAAGGGCCGGCGGATGTGCGGAACGACAGGCACTGATGCCCTGACAGATCCGAAGGGTGCGCCGGCCTGCCCTGCGCCTTGAGATAAGCCGGGCTGGCATAGAGCTGCGAGTGGCTATCAAACAGCTTACGGGCGACCAGACTGGAATCCTTCAGCTGCCCCATGCGGATTGCCAGGTCGATCCGGCCTTCCACCAAATCCGCAATGGGAGAGGAGAACAGCAGCCTCACCTTCACCTCCGGATGCGCGCGCAGAAACTCGGGCAGAAGCGGTGAAATCAGGGCCACCGCCAGATCCGGCTCAACCGTCACCGTCAGCACCCCGGCCGGTGCGCCGGTCATGCGCGCGATCCCGCTGCGGGCGGCGTCCATCTCCTCGGCAGCGCGCTTTGCATGGCGGTAATACAGTTCACCAGCCTCAGACAAGCTCTGCTTCCGGGTTGTGCGCTGAAACAGCCGTGCGCCCAGGGCGCTCTCAAGCTGCTGGATCTGGCGCGCCACCGACGACGGCGCCATCCCCAGAACACGAGCCGCCGCCGAGAAGCTGCCCTCCTCAACCACGCAGACAAACAGAGAGATGCTGGCGCCCTGAATCATTTGTGCAATTTGCGCACAAGTGCTTTGCGATTCAATCCATTTTTGCGGGTTGGTTCCGCCCTCATATTGCACTCGTCAAAGACAGTCATTCCCTCAGACAGGAGACATGAGATGACCAAACTGCTGTTTATCAAGGCATCGCCCCGCGGCGATGAATCCAAGTCCACCGCGGTGGCTAACGCCTATCTTGCTAAGCTGCAGGCGCAGGACGCCCAGCTCGAGGTGGACGTTCTGGATCTGTCCGCCGAAACCCTGCCGGACTTTGATGGCAACAAGGTTGCCGCCAAGATGAACATCATCACCGGCCAGGACCAGGATGCCTCCCAGCGGACTGCCTGGGACGAGATTACCACCATGGCTCATCGCTTCATCAGCGCCGACATCTACCTGATCGCCTCTCCGATGTGGAACGGCAGCATCCCCTACAAGTTCAAGCAGTACATCGACCTGGTGCACCAGCCCGGCCTGCTGTGGGGTCTTGACCCGGAAAAAGGCTACTTCGGCCTGCTGGAAGGCAAAAAGGCCGTGCTGGCCCTGACCAGCGGAGCCTACGGCCCGAACATGCCTTCGCCTGCCTTCGGCGTGGATTACCAGTCTGCCTACCTGAAGTTCTGGCTAAACCAGGCCGGTGTGGAGAATATCGAAGAAATCCGTTTCCAGCCCACGCTGCTGACAGCAGATCCGGAGGCCGGCTTCCAGGCCGCGGTCGCCGAAGCGGAAAAACTGGCGTCCTAACGACCGCAGGGGCGGACAGGCCGCGCTTGGCTGGCCGCCGCCCCCCCAAAAAAGCCCCGGCGCAATCGCCGGGGCTTCCTTGTTTCATCGCTCTGGCCTCAGCCGTTCTGGCGGATGGTCTCGTTCTTCGGGTCATAGGGGCTGTCGCAGGTGACGACCGCATCCCACAGTTTGTCCTGCATCTTGACCTGCAGCTTGGTGCCTTCCACCGCGTGCTCAGGCTTCACATAGCCCATGCCGATGGATTTCCCGAAGGCCACCGAGTAGCCGCCGGAGGTCAGGCGGCCCACACGGGTGCCGTCTTCGGCATAAAGCGCCTCGCGGCCCCAGGGATCGGCATCGGCGGGGCCGTCGATCAGCAGGGTGCAGCACTTCACGCGGACACCGGTCTCAACCAGCTTGTCCTTGCCGTGGAAGTCCTTCTCCAGGTCGACAAAGCGCGGCAGGTCGGCTTCCAGCGGGGTCGCGTCGCGGCCCAGCTCGTTGCCGAAGGCACGGTAGGATTTCTCCTGGCGCAGCCAGTTCTGCGCGCGCGCACCCACCAGCTTCATGCCGTGCTTCTCGCCAGCTTTCTCCAGCAGGTCGAACAGGTAGTTCTGCATCTCGATCGGGTGATGCAGTTCCCAGCCGAGTTCACCGGTGTAGGCCACGCGGATCGCATTGACCGGGCACATGCCCAGTTCGATCTGCTTGGCCGACAGCCAGGGGAAGCGCTTGTTCGACAGCGCGGTTTCCGGATCGGCGTCGACGATCACCTCTTTCAGCACATCGCGCGACTTGGGGCCCGCGATGGCAAAGACGCCCCACTGGGTGGTCACGTCCTGGATTTCGATGTAGCCGAACTCCTCCATCTTGTCCTCGGCCGCCTTGCGCAGGAAGTCGGCGTCATACTCGGACCAGGCACCGGCGGAGACCAGGTAGTAGTTGTTCTCGCCGTTGCGGACGATGGTGTATTCGGTGCGGGTGGTGCCGAAAGCGGTCAGCGCATAGGTCAGGTTGATGCGGCCGATCTTGGGCAGCTTGTTGCAGGTGAACCAGTCCAGGAACTGCGTCGCACCGGGCCCCTTGACGACGTGCTTGGTGAACGCGGTCGCGTCGATCAGGCCAACGCCATTGCGCACGGCTTTCGCCTCTTCCACGGCATACTGCCACCAGCCGCCGCGGCGGAAGGAGCGGGCGTCGTGGTCGAAGTTTGCCGGGGCATCGACGGGGCCGTAGTAGTTCGGGCGTTCCCAGCCGTTGACCCAGCCGAACTGTGCGCCGCGGGCCTTCTGGCGCTCGTAGGCCGGTGCGGTGCGCAGCGGACGGCAGGCTTCGCGCTCTTCGTCCGGGTGGTGCAGGATGTAGACGTGCTCATAGCACTCTTCGTTCTTGCGCGCCGCGAACTCGGTGGTCATCCAGTTGGAGGAGTAGCGTTTCGGGTCGAGCGACGCCATGTCGATCTCGGCTTCGCCGTTGACCATCATCTGCGCCAGGTAGTAGCCGGTGCCGCCAGCGGCGGTGATGCCGAAAGAGAAGCCTTCCGCCAGCCACATGTTGCGCAGGCCCGGTGCCGGGCCGACCAGCGGGTTGCCGTCGGGGGTGTAGCAGATCGGGCCGTTGAAGTCGTCCTTGAGGCCGCTTTCGGCGCAGGACGGCACGCGCTCTGCCATCGCCATGTACTGCTCGGCGATCCGGTCCAGATCCAGCGGGAACAGGTCGGCGCGGAAGCTGTCCGGCACGCCGTGCTCGAACTGTGCGGGCGCGCCGCGCTCGTAGATGCCCAGGATCCAGCCGCCGCGCTCTTCGCGGGCATAGGATTCGTTGTCGGCGTCGCGCACGACGGGGTGCTCGGGGTTGCCCGCTTCACGCCATTTGACCAGCTCGGGGTCCTTGTCCATGACGATGAAGGTGTGCTCGACCGGGATCGCAGGCATCTTGATGCCCAGCATCTTGGCGGTGCGCTGCGCGTGGTTGCCGGAGGCGGTCACGACGTGCTCCGCAGTGATCACCACCTGCTCGTCGGACGCAACCAGGTTGCCGCCCTTTTCGACCATCTTGGTGCAGGTGACTTCCCAGTGGGTGCCGGTCCAGTGGAAGGCATCGGCCTGCAGCTTGCGGACGATCTCAACACCGCGCTGGCGGGCGCCCTTGGCCATCGCCTGGGTCACGTCTGCCGGGTTAATGTAGCCGTCCTCGGTATGGTAGATCGCGCCCTTCAGGTCGGAGGTCTCGATCAGCGGCCAGCGCTCCTTGATCTGATCCGGGGTCAGCCACTCGTATTTCACGTCGCAGGTTTCCGCGGTGGAGGCATAGAGCATGTATTCGTCCATGCGCTCCTGGGTCTGCGCCATGCGCAGGTTGCCGACCACGGCGAAACCTGCGTTCAGGCCGGTTTCCTCTTCCAGGGTCTTGTAGAAATCGACCGAGTACTTGTGGATGTGGGTGGTCGCGTAGGACATGTTGAACAGCGGCAGCAGGCCGGCTGCGTGCCAGGTCGAGCCGGAGGTCAGCTCGTCACGCTCGATCAGCATGACGTCTTCCCAGCCGGCCTTGGCCAGGTGATAGGCAATCGAGGTGCCGACGGCGCCGCCGCCAACAACAAGTGCTTTGACTTGGGTTTTCATTCTCCCGCTCTCCAGCTTTGTGAGATTCTTGGCGACGGTTATGCCTGCGCATTGAAATCCGCGCAAAATCAGGCCGACGCAAAAACAGCCAAAACCGACCTTGCGCGCCACAGCATACCGGATTCTGGCCGCAGCACCGCCGGAAATCGCGTCTTACCGCGCAGCAAAAAGGGGGCTGGCGCCCCCTGATGGTTCCCGATCAGACTGTTCTGGCGCCTGTCAGCAGTCCGCAACATTGCCGCGGCGGATGCAGACGGGCGGCGGGGCCTCCTGGCTGTCCTGCGCTTCGGCGGCCTGTGCGCCGCCTGAAAGCAAGCGCTTGCCATAGCTGGCGGCCTCCCCCCAGACCGACGGAACCTCTCCGTCCTGTTGCCCGGCCAGAAGGGCGATGTCCCGGGTCCGGGCGCGGGCAAAACGCTCCTGCACGATGGTGCCGTAATCGGTGGCGCTGAGATCGCCCCAGCTGAGGCCCGCGTCGCGGGTCTGGATATGGTAGTCATAGCCGATGACCGCCTGGGTGCTGAACACCAGGATACCCATTGCTTTCTTCAATGCCATGCCGCTCTCCGGTTCCGCAGGAATGCTTTGCTGCCATCCCAGATCAGGACCTGGCGCAGAATTGCGGCAGCTTTCCGGCTTTTCGGGGAAGAGTGCGATGCAAGCGCTTCAGTCCGGCCAGGGCCCCTGCCCTGCCGGCTGCTGCTGCGTTCTGCCTGCTCTGATCATCCTGTGCTGATCATCCGGTGCTGCTCTTGCAGGGCGCAAGGATAAGGATGGCGGCGCCGCCAAGGGGGCGGAGGCGGGACGGGAGGGATTCTCCCGCACGCTGAACGTCGTTTTTGCGTGCCCGTGCCAAAGGGCCCTGTTCCATGGTGCCAGGGGTGTCAGGCCCGGCAGTGACCGCGATCAGGGGGCAGTATGGCAGCCGGGGTTTAAAATGCGGTGACACGGGCGTGCGCCGGGGGCGCAACCCCCAAGGCGGCGCGCTTGCCGCTGCCGCTGCGCAGTGAGTATTTCTGGAAAGATGAAGGCGCAGGGCCAGTGTTTTCATCTTTCCCCAAATACTCAAATCCCACTGCCGGCCCGGAGCGGGCCGCTGGCGGGTGCCTGCGGTTCAGATCTCCAGGATCTTGCCCGGGTTCATGATGTTGTCCGGATCCAGCGCCGCCTTGACCGCCGCCATATAGCGGGTTGCCGGGCCCAGTTCCTTTCGCAGATAGGGGCGCTTGCCCTGGCCGATGCCGTGCTCGCCGGTGCAGGTGCCGTCCAGGGAAATCGCCAGATCGTTGAGCCAGCCGACAAACTCATCCGCCTTCTGGCGCTCGATCTCGCTGTCCATGTCGATCAGCAGCAGCGCGTGGAAGTTGCCGTCGCCCACATGGCCGACGATCGGCGCCATCAGACCCATGCCCTCCGCCTTGTCCCGCGCAGCGCCGACGCATTCCGCCAGCTTGGAGATCGGCACGCAGACATCGGTGGAGATCCCCTTGGCGCCCGGGCGCAGCTGCAGGCTGGCCCAGTACATGTCATGGCGCGCCTGCCACAGCTTGTTGCGCTCCTCCGGCGTCGAGGTGGCGGCAATGTCAAAACCGCCGAACTCTTCGGCGATGGAGGCAAACATGTCCGACTGCTCCACCACACCCGCGTCCGAGCCGTGGAATTCCAAGAGCAGCAGGGGCGTTTCCGGCAAGTCCAGCCCGGAATAGGCATTGGCGGCGCGCACGCTGAGCGCGTCCAGCAGCTCGATCCGGGCGACGGGGATGCCGTACTGGATGGTCATCATCACCGCGCGGCAGGCCTCGTCCACGGTGCGGAACGAACAGCGGGCGGAGCGGATCGCCTCCGGGATGCCTTGCAGCTTCAGGGTCAGTTCGGTGATCAGGCCCAGGGTGCCCTCGCTGCCGATCAGGAGCCGGGTCAGGTCATAGCCGGCGGAGGATTTCTTGGCCCGCTGTGCGGTGCGGATCACGCCGCCGTCGGCCATCACCGCCTCCAGGCTGAGCACGTTGTCCTTCATGGTGCCGTAGCGCACCGCGTTGGTGCCGGACGCCCGCGTCGCCGCCATGCCGCCAAGCGAGGCGTTGGCGCCGGGGTCGATCGGGAAGAACAGGCCCTGATCGCGCAGGTAGGTGTTCAGCTGCTCGCGGGTGACGCCGGGCTGCACCACCACGTCCAGATCCTCGGCATGGACCGCAAGGATCTTGTCCATCCGCATCATGTCGATGCAGATGCCGCCGGCGGGCGCGTTCACATGGCCCTCCAGCGAGGTGCCGGTGCCGAAGGGGATGACCGGCACGCCGTATTCGGCGCAGACCGCGACGATCTCCGACACTTCTTCGGTGGAGGTGGGGAACACCACCGCGTCGGGCGCCTGATTGACAATCCAGGTGGTGGTATGGCCGTGCTGCTCGCAGATGGCCTGTCCGGTCTGCAGCCGGCCGCCGAAACGCTGTTTCAGCGTTTCGATTGCGGCCTCGATACCGGCCTCGTTGCGCGGCAGTGAGGTGGCTTGCACCATGGTCGGTCTCCCCAGAAAATTTCACCTGTTAACCTACGCGCCGCTGCCGGAGTTCAGCAATACCCAGAACCCCGTAGGCCCGGCGCGCAGGCCCGGCGGAACATCCTCAGCCGCCTAGGGCAATCCCCTCGCGACGCGGGTCGGCGGCGCCTTTCAGCCCCTCGCCGATCTCAATTGCATGCAGGCCGGAGGTCAGGTCGCGGGCGTCCACCTCATACCCCAGCTCTGTCAGCGCCTCCGACAGGTCCTCCGCGCTGGTGCCGGCCTCAAGATCATAAGTGCCGAACCGGTTGACCAGATTCGGCAGCGCCAGCGCCTCCTGGATGTTCAGGCCCCAGTCGGCCCAGGCGATGATGGATTTCGCCACATAGCCGATGATGCGGCTGCCGCCGGGGGAGCCGATGGCCAGCACCGGCTTGCCCTCGCGCAGCACAATCGCCGGCGCCATGGAGGAGCGCGGCCGCTTGCCCGGCTCCAGCCGGTTGGCAATCGGCACGCCATTGGCATGGGTCCGGAACGAGAAATCCGTCAGCTCGTTGTTCAGCAGGAAACCGCCCGCCATCAGCCGCGAGCCAAAGGCGTTTTCAATCGTCGTGGTCATCGACAGCACGTTGCCGTAGCTGTCCACGATGGAGATATGCGAGGTCGAGGGCAGCTCGATCGACTCGTCATCCGCCAGCTCCGGCACCAGGCCTGCATGGTCGAACTCGGGCGATCCCGGCGACACCTCTGGCAGCGCGTCATCGCCCTGCAACAGCTCTGCCCGGCCCGCCAAGTAGTCCGCCGCCACCAGCCCGTGGGTGGGCACCGGCACAAAATCGCTGTCGGCCATGTAACGGCCGCGGTCGGCAAAGGCGAGGCGGGAGGCGTCGCCGATCAGCCGCCAGGCCTCGGCGCTGTCCGCCCCCAGCGCAGCCAGGTCATAGGCGTTCAGCATCCCCAGGATCTGCCCCACGGTCAGCGCGCCGGAGGACGGCGGCCCCATGCCGCAGGCCTCGAAATCGCGGTAGGCGACACAGACCGCCGCGCGTTCCTTGACATGGTAGAGCGCAAGATCGGTGGCCGACAGCACCCCCGGGTTGCCCTCGGCTGTGGTGACGGCGCGGACGATCTCAGCGGCGATGGATCCGGAATAGAACGCCCCGGCCCCCTCCTGCGCCAGCGCCCGCAGGGTTGCGGCATATTCGGGGTTAAGCAGCGTGGCCCCGTCCTGCACCGGCACGCCCTCCGGCAGGAAATAGGCGGCGGTGGCCGGGAACCGCGCCAGCCGCTCGGCATCGCGCTCCACCAGCCCGGCCAGGCGCGGCGAGACGGCAAAGCCCTCCTCCGCCAGCCGGATCGCCGGTTCAAACAGCGACGGCCAGTTGGACCGCCCCCAGCGGCGGTGCGCCGCCTCCAGCAGGGCGGGCGTGCCCGGGGTGCCGACAGAGCGGCCGCCGACAACCGCGTCGAAGAACTCCAACGGCTCGCCGTCTTCGTCCTGGAACAGCGTCGGCACCGCAGCCAGCGGAGCGGTCTCGCGCCCGTCCAGCGTCGTCACCTCGCCGGTGGCGGCATCGTACCAGACCAGAAACGCGCCGCCGCCAAGGCCCGAGGATTGCGGCTCCACCAGCCCCAGCACGGTCTGCACCGCCACCATCGCATCCGCGGCGGTGCCGCCTGCGCGCAGAACCTTGGCGCCGGCCTCTGCCGCGTGCGGGTTGGCTGCGGCGACCATCCAGTTCTCCGCCTCCACCGGGCGGCCTGCGGCCTTGGCCTCCAGCGCGGCGGCCACTTCCGGGGAAATCGCCTCGAACGGGCCGGCAGTTGCCGCTTCGGGCGCGACCGCGTCGGCTGCGTCCTGTGCGGCGGCGGATCCGGCGGCAAGCGCGGCAGTGGCCAGAATCAGATACTTCATGAAAGGTCTCCCCTAAATTTCCGGCCAGCCGCCCCGGACGCTTACAACATCGACGGCACCACCTGATCCGGCGGCCGGTGGCCGTCCTCGAACGTCTTGATGTTCAGCAGCACCTTTTCGCCCATCTCGATCCGCCCCTCGATGGTGGCCGACCCCATATGCGGCAGCAGCACCACATTGGGCAGCTCGCGCAGCCGCGGGTTGATGTCGGTGCCGTGCTCATAGACGTCGAGGCCCGCGCCCGCGATCTCTCCGGCGCGCAGCATCCGGGTCAGCGCCATCTCGTCGATCACCTCGCCGCGCGAGGTGTTCACGATCACCGCCGAGGGCTTCATCAGCTTCAAGCGCCGCGCGTTCATCAGGTGGAAGGTCGAGGGCGTCGACGGGCAGTTCACGGAGATCACATCCATCCGTGCCACCATCTGATCGAGGCTGTCCCAATAGGTGGCCTCCAGCTTCTCCTCCACCTCGGGGCGGAGGCGGCGGCGGTTGTGGTAATGGATCTGCATGCCGAAGGCCGCGGCGCGTTTGGCCACCGCCTGGCCGATCCGGCCCATGCCCAGGATGCCCAGACGGCGCCCGGCAATGCGCCCGCCCAGGAACGCGGTCGGCGCCCAGCCCTGCCAGTCGCCCTTCTGCATCACCGTCAGCCCTTCGGGCATCCGGCGCACCACCGCCATGATCAGCGCCATCGCCATGTCGGCGGTGTCATCGGTCAGCACCCCGGGCGTGTTGGACACCAGGATGCCGCGCTGGCGGGCTGTGGCGACATCAATGTGATCCACCCCCGCGCCGTAATTTGCGATCAGTTTCAGCCGGTCCCCCGCCTGCCCCAGCAGCCCCGCATCAATGGTGTCCGTGACCGTGGGCACCAGCACATCGGCATCCTTCACCGCCGCCGCCAGCTCGGTCCGGGTCATCGGTGTGTCATCCTCGCGCAGGCGCACATCAAACAGCTCGCTCAGCCGGGTCTCCACAGGTTCCGGCAACCGTCGCGTAACGACAACACTCAGTCGGTCTCTTGGCACTTGTGCTCTCCCTTGGGCTTTTCAATCCGCACGCCTCCATGGCATCGTGGCGCAGGACGCGGGAAGGCACAAGAACCCAAGCGCATTCCCTCGCCCGCAGGCCGGTATTTTACCGCCGCGGCCGGGGGCAACAGAAAACGGGCAGAAGACCGGGACAGCAGGCTGGGACCAGCCTGGCCGGGCAAGAAGAGGCGATCAGGCAGTGAGACAAGCGGCAATGGCCATCCGCCATCTGGCGGCAGCAGCGGTATCCCTGGCGCTGGCAGGCGCCGCCTGTGCCGCCGAATCCCGCGGGCCTGTCACCAACCTCCCGCTGCCCCGCTATGTCTCGATGAAGGCGGCCACGGGCAATGTGCGCCGCGGCCCGTCGCTCACCCACAAGATCGACTGGGTGTTCAAACGCCGCGGCATGCCGCTGGAGATCACGGCTGAATACGGCCATTGGCGCCGGGTGCAGGACCGCGACGGCGCCGGCGGCTGGGTGCATTACGCGCTGCTCTCTGGCGTGCGCACCGTGCTGGTGGAGGAAGACATGCTGACGGTCCACGCCCGCCCCGACACCCGCGCGCCGGTGACGGCTGCCTTTGAACTGGGCGTGGTCGCCCGCCTCGGCGAATGCGAAACCGAGTGGTGCGAGATCTCGGCCGGCGGCTACAGCGGCTGGGCGCCCAAGAAAAAGCTTTGGGGCGTCGCCCCGGACGAGCTGCGCGAATAATACCTCCCGCCGTTTTCATTTTTCCCCAAATACTCCGGGGTGAATTGGGCCAAAGGCCCAAAAGGGGCAGCGCCCCTCCCTTCTGCCGCGGCAATCCGCGCGCGCGTCTGATGCGCCAAACCATTGCACCCGCAGCAATGGTGTTCTACATGAGAGCCGTACCTATGGCTGCCAAAGCCGGTTCCGGCCCGGTTTCCCGGGCCCCGCTTCGGCAGCACCGGAATACCCAAACCGGCGCGGCCCTGCTGCGCTGAAGACATCAAAGCCTCCGAGATCGCTGAAAGGTTGTGGAACATGGCAGAAAATCAAACCCCGGACATATTGTATACCATTGTAGACGAAGCGCCCGAACTGGCCTCGGCATCTTTCCTGCCGATCATCCGCAAGTTCGCCGCCGCCGCCGGTGTCTCTGTCGGCACCAAGGATATTTCGCTGGCCGGCCGCATCCTCGCCGCCTTCCCGGAAAACCTGACCGAAGAGCAGCGCCAGAGCGACGACCTGGCAGAGCTGGGCGAACTGGTGAAAACCCCGGACGCCAACGTGATCAAGCTGCCCAACATCTCCGCTTCGGTGCCGCAGCTGGTGGCCGCGGTCACCGAGCTGCAGGGCCAGGGCTATGACATCCCGAACTACCCGGAAGAGCCGAAGACCGCGGAAGAAAAGTCCATCCGCGCCCGCTACGACGCCATCAAGGGCTCGGCGGTGAACCCGGTCCTGCGCGAAGGCAACTCCGACCGCCGCGCCGCCAAGGCGGTCAAGAACTTCGCCCAGAAGAACCCGCATTCGATGGGCGAATGGTCCGCGGACAGCAAGACCAAAGTGACGTCGATGCCGGGCAACGACTTCTATGCAAATGAGAAATCCGCGACCATCACCGCCGCGCAGGCGGGTGACGCGAAGATCGAATTTGTGGCCAAGGACGGCACCGTCACCGTGCTGAAGGACAGCTGGCCGCTGGCAGAGGGCACCGTGGCCGACGCCACCTTCATGTCGGCCAAGGCGCTGTCGGCGTTCCTGAAGGACGCCATCGAGGACACCAAGGCGGACGGCACCATGTTCTCGCTGCACCTCAAGGCCACCATGATGAAGGTCTCCGACCCGATCATCTTCGGCCACGCGGTCAAGGCCTGGCTGGCACCGGTGTTCGAGCAGTTCGGCCCGCAGCTTGAGGCCCTGGGCGTCGACCCGAACTCCGGCCTTGGCGACCTTCTGAACCGCGTCAAGGGCAACCCGGAAATCATGGCCGCCATCGACGCCGTGCGAGCCGAGCGCCCCGCCATGTACATGGTCGACAGCGACAAGGGCATCACCAACCTGCATGTGCCCTCCGACGTGATCATCGACGCCTCGATGCCCGCGGTGATCCGCGCCGGCGGCAAGGGCTGGGACGAGAACGGCACCAAGGGCGACACCAACTGCGTGATCCCCGACAACTGCTATGCGCCGGTCTATGACGAGAGCATCAAGTTCTTCAAGGAAAACGGCGCGCTGAACCCGGCCACCGCCGGTGCCGTCGCCAACGTCGGCCTGATGGCCCAGAAGGCTGAGGAATACGGCTCCCACCCCACCACCTTCGAGGCGCCCGCCGATGGCACCATCCGGGTGGTTCTGGCCAATGGCGAGACGCTGCACAGCCATGAGGTTGAAGCGGGCGACATCTGGCGCTCCTGCACCGTCAAGAAAGCGCCGATCGAGAACTGGATCCAGCTGGCGCTGGACCGCCAGCGGCTGACCGGCTCCGAGGCGATCTTCTGGCTGGACGCTAACCGCGCCCATGACGCCGAGCTGATCAAATACGTGCAGCCGGCGCTGGAAGCCGCGGGCGTCGCGGACAAGTTCCTGATCCTGGCGCCGCGCGAAGCCACCCGCCAGAGCCTCGAAACCATCACCAAGGGCGAGGACAGCATCGCCATCACCGGCAACGTGCTGCGCGACTATCTGACCGACCTGTTCCCGATCCTGGAGCTGGGCACCTCGGCCAAGATGCTGTCGATCGTCAAGCTGATGAACGGCGGCGGCCTGTTCGAGACCGGCGCCGGCGGCTCTGCCCCGAAACACGTGCAGCAGCTCGTTGAGGAAAACCACCTGCGCTGGGATTCGATGGGTGAATTCTGCGCGCTGGGGGAATCGCTGAACTTCCTCGCCGACAGCAAGGGCAACAAGAAGGCCGGCGTGCTGGGTGCCGCGGCTGAGGACGCCACCCAGGGTATCCTCGACCACAACCGTTCGCCCTCGCGCAAGGCGGGTGAGCCGGACAACCGCGACAGCCATTACTGGTTTGCCCGCTACTGGGCCGAAGCCCTGGCAGCGCAGACCGAGGACGCGGAGCTGGCGGCGCATTTCGCCCCCATCGCTGAGGAACTCGGCGCCAAGGAAGAGCAGATCATCAGCGAACTGGCGGCAGCCCAGGGCGGCGCCGCCGACATCGGCGGCTACTACAACCCGAGCGCAGAGCTGAAAGCCAAGGTGATGCGCCCCTCGCAGACGCTGAACGCGATCATCGGCTGATCCGTCAGCACCGCACCAAACAGAAAACGCCCGGGGTCATCCCCCGGGCGTTTTTTTTTCGTTCCGGCTGCCGGCAGAGGTCAGAAGTCCTGCCAAAGGTCCCTGGCGGCATTGCCTTCGGAAATTGCGGCAGGCTGCGGCGTGGCCTCCATATCCCAGTCGCTGGGCCCATGCGCGGTCGGCGCTGGCGCCGCGGCAGGCCGGGCCGGGACAGCCGCGGCCCGTGCCGGAGCGGCCGCGCGGGTGCCGTGGATCTTGAAGTGGGCAACCAGCCCGGTCAGCCGGGTGGCATCTTCCTTCAGCAACTGGCCGGCAGCGGTGGATTGCTCCACCATGGCGGCGTTCTGCTGGGTCACCTGGTCGAGCTGGGTGACACCGGTGTTGATCTCGTTGAGGCCGGTCGACTGTTCCGCCGCCCCTTCGGCGATGCCGGACACCAGTTCCGAGATATGGTTGACCTGCGACACGATGCTTTGCAGCGCCTCGCCCGCCTTGCCAACCAGCTCCACGCCGCGCGCCACCTGGCCGGAGCTGTTGCTGATCAGGGTCTTGATCTCCATTGCGGCGTCCGAAGACCGCTGCGCCAGCGCCCGCACCTCGGAGGCCACCACCGCAAACCCGCGGCCCGCCTCGCCGGCTCTTGCCGCCTCGACCCCGGCATTCAGCGCCAGCAGGTTGGTCTGGAAGGCGATATCGTCGATCACGCCGATGATCTGGGAAATCTGGTTGGAGGACTGCTCGATCTCGGTCATGGCCGACACCGCGCTCTGCACCACCTCGCCGCTGGTTTCGGCTTCGCGCTTGGCCTCCTCCATCGTCGCCTCGACGCTGCGGGCGCCCTCGGCGGCGGATTTGACCGACGCGGTCAGCTCGTCCAGCGCCGCCGCGGTCTGTTCCAGGGTCGCGGCCTGGCTCTCGGTGCGGTGCGACAGATCATCCGAAGCCTGGCTGATCTCACCCGCGCCGCTGCGGATGCTGTCGGCGGCGGCAATCACCTGCTCAACGGTCTGGCTGAGGGTCTGCGCGGTGCTGTTGAAGTCACGGCGCAGCTGCTCGTATTCGGCGGGGAAGGTTTCGGTGATCTGAGCGGTCAGATCGCCATGCGACAGGTCGGACAGCTTGCTGCTGAGGGCCTCCACCACGCCGCTGCGGGTGGCCTCGAGCGCTTGCTGCTCCTGCTCCATGTCCTTCTGGCGGATCAGTGCCTCGCGGAACACATCCACGGCCCGGGCGATTTCACCCAGCTCGCTGCGCGCGCCAGCCGAAGGTATTCCGCTTTCGGTGTCGCCATCGGCCAGGCTGGTCATCCGGCTCTTCAGGCCATTCAGCGGCGCGGTCACGCTGCGGGTGATGAAATAGGCCGCCACAGCCAGCAGCAGCAAGCCGCCGCCCAGAACCGCCAGAGACTTGTTGCGCATCGCCGCCACGTCCGCTTCGATATCAGAGACATAGGCGCCGGTACCGACAATCCAGCCGAACGGCTCAAAGGCCTGAACGTAGCCGATCTTGGCCTCGATCACGTCGGAGTTGGGCTTCTTGAAGTAATAGGTCAGCTCCCCCGCCCCTTTGGCGGCAGCGATCTTTTCCAGCTCTTGAAACACCTTGATGCCGGTCACATCCTCGTAACCGCCCTGGTTGGTGCCGACCCAGTCCGGCACCGTGGGATGCGCCTGAACCACCAGGTCATGGTCAAAGACAAACACATAGCCGGAGTCGCCAAAGCGCAGCGCGGTCAGCCGCTCGCGGCCGATATCGAGGGCCTGTTCCGGGGTGAACCGCCCGGTGCGGGTCCCTTCATCCAGGTCGCGCAGCAGGCTGACCGCCGCATCGGTGACATTGTGCAGTTCCTTGTAACGCATTTCGTAAGCGTTGTTCACGGCCTGGTTCAGCATCAGGAACGTGAGCACGGCAGTCAATCCAAGCGCGAGCACGGCCAGCGAGTAGATACGGACGGGCAGACGGTAGAGAAAAGCGGGAAGTCGGGGCATGTTTGCAGAGCCTTCGTTGCAGGTCTATTGCCAACCTGTTTTAGGTGCCAGTCTCTAACAAACGTTTACTCCGAAGCTCCCTGAAGGGAGGTTGCCGCCGTTTTCCGCGGGATTTTTGCCGCATTTTGAGTGGAATCCGGAAAAGCTGCGGCCTGCCGTCCGCGGCGGTGCGTCTTGGCGGTGCGGGTCTGTTGCATGGCGCGGGAGTTCCCTGCCTTGGAACGCAAAACCCGCCGCTGGCGGGGTGCGCAGCGGCGGGTTTTGTTTAATGATCGTTATGAGAGGTATTGGATTTTACTAGGTTTGGCGGTGACCTACTCTCCCAGGGCTTGAGCCCAAGTACCATCGGCGCGACAGTGCTTAACTTCCGGGTTCGGGATGGGACCGGGTGTTTCACTTGTGCTGTGGCCACCAAACCAAGAAAAATCCAATACCGACGGCCTTGGGTATCAAGGCATTCGAGGGGCAGGCAGCGCATTTGTTTATGGGATGCGCTTTCCGGCCCTGCTGCTGTGTCACCGCCTTGTGGCGGCAGGCACGGCAGCCTGCGTCGGTTACAATCAACGTTGTCCGTTTTTTTGGGATGGTTTGCTTGTTTGGCCATGTAACACTGTCTGTTACTGGATCAAATCAAGCCTATCGGGCGATTAGTACCGGTCAGCTGAACGCATTGCTGCGCTTACACCTCCGGCCTATCGGCGTGGTGGTCTTCCACGGCCCTCAGGGATACCTTGTTTTGAGGGGGGCTTCCCGCTTAGATGCCTTCAGCGGTTATCCTGTCCGATCATAGCTACCCAGCACTGCTATTGGCATAACAACTGGTCCACCAGTGGATCGTTCACCCCGGTCCTCTCGTACTAGGGGCAACTCCTCTCAAGTATCCTGCACCCACGGCAGATAGGGACCGAACTGTCTCACGACGTTCTAAACCCAGCTCACGTACCTCTTTAAACGGCGAACAGCCGTACCCTTGGGACCTGCTCCAGCCCCAGGATGAGATGAGCCGACATCGAGGTGCCAAACACTGCCGTCGATATGGACTCTTGGGCAGTATCAGCCTGTTATCCCCGGCGTACCTTTTATCCGTTGAGCGATGGCCCTTCCACGCGGGACCACCGGATCACTATGGCCGACTTTCGTCTCTGCTCGACTTGTCAGTCTTGCAGTCAGGCTGGCTTCTGCCATTGCACTCAACGAGCGATTTCCGACCGCTCTGAGCCAACCTTCGCGCGCCTCCGTTACTCTTTAGGAGGCGACCGCCCCAGTCAAACTACCCGCCACGCAGGGTCCCGGATCCGGATAACGGACCGCGGTTAGACATCAAGAGTGCGAAGGGTGGTATCTCAAGGGAGGCTCCACCGGGACTTGCGTCCCGGCTTCGATGCCTACCACCTATCCTGCACATCACAATCCTGATGCCAGTGCGAAGCTGTAGTAAAGGTGCACGGGGTCTTTCCGTCTAACCGCGGGAAGCCTGCATCTTGACAGGCAATTCAATTTCGCTGAGTCGATGTTGGAGACAGCGGGGAAGTCGTTACGCCATTCGTGCAGGTCGGAACTTACCCGACAAGGAATTTCGCTACCTTAGGACCGTTATAGTTACGGCCGCCGTTTACCTGGGCTTCAATTCGGAGCTCTCACCCCTCCTTTTAACCTTCAGGCACCGGGCAGGCGTCAGACCCTATACGTCGCCTTACGGCTTCGCAGAGCCCTGTGTTTTTAATAAACAGTCGCCACCCCCTGGTTTGTGCCCCCGGATCCAAGTTGCCTTGAACCCGGGCCTCCTTCTCGCGAACTTACGGAGGTATTTTGCCGAGTTCCTTCAACATCGTTCTCTCAAGCGCCTTGGTATGCTCTACCAGTCCACCTGTGTCGGTTTAGGGTACGGTCTGATGGAGGGCTATTTCCAGGAACCAATCAGCGGCCCGCCCAATCCGATAAGGGCGAACAACCTTCATGATCCGTCACATCCTCCTGGCCCACGAATATTAACGTGGTTCCCATCGCCTACGCCTTTCGGCCTCGGCTTAGGGGCCGGCTTACCCTGCTCAGATTAGCTTTAAGCAGGAACCCTTGGACTTTCGGCGAGAGTGTCTCTCACACTCTTTGTCGCTACTCATGTCATCATTCTCGCTAGTGATCTCTCCACCGGATGGCTCACGCCCCGGCTTCATCGAAAGCTCCTTGCGTCCAATCTTTCCCGGAGGAAAGTAAGGACGCATGGAACTATGTCACACTACGCTCTGCTACCATGCCCTATGGGCATCCTCGGCTTCGGCTCATGGCTTGAGCCCCGTTACATCTTCGCCGCAAGACATCTTAATTAGACCAGTGAGCTGTTACGCTATCTTTAAAGGATGGCTGCTTCTAAGCCAACCTCCTGGTTGTTTTGGACGTCTCACCTGCTTTCCCACTTAGCCATGAATTGGGGGCCTTAGCCGGAGGTCAGGGTTGTTTCCCTCTCCACGACGGACGTTAGCATCCGCCGTGTGTCTGCCATCTAGTACTCCCGGGTATTCGGAGTTTGGTTAGGATCAGTAAGCCTGTGGGGCCCCATTACCCATCCAGTGCTCTACCCCCCGGGGTATTCGGATGACGCTCTACCTAAATAGATTTCGCAGAGAACCAGCTATCTCCGAGTTTGATTGGCCTTTCACCCCTAGGCACAGCTCATCCCGATCCTTTTCAACGGATGTGGGTTCGGTCCTCCAGTGCGTGTTACCGCACCTTCAACCTGGCCATGCCTAGATCACTCGGTTTCGGGTCTGATCCCACGAACTCATGCGCCCTATTAAGACTCGCTTTCGCTGCGCCTACACCTAGCGGTTTAAGCTTGCTCGTGAGACCAAGTCGATGACCCATTATACAAAAGGTACGCTGTCAGCCCTCAAGGGGCCTCCAACTGATTGTAGGCGTTCGGTTTCAGGTACTGTTTCACTCCC